>DATJGU010000080.1:0-18347 GCA_035494615.1 Gemmatimonadaceae bacterium | reverse complement strand
CGTCCCACGCTGGACGCGCCGCGGCGACCCCACTACAGGTGATTCCCATGCGTGTGACCCGCCATCTCGTCTCGATCTCGTTTCTGGCCGCAGCCTCGGCGTGCGTCGGCCGGTATCACCAGCCGGCTCCGTCCTCGATCGTCTACGAGGCGCCGGTCAAGCGGGATCCGTATCTGATCTCCAAGGAGGAGCTCGCGGATCCGCAGATCGTCTCGCGCGATGCGCTCACCGCCATCCGGCACCTGCGGCCCGCCTTCTTCACCTATCACGGGCCGAACAGCTTCCTCGCGACCGCCGCCGGCTCGACCCATCTCTCGCTCGACTACGGGCCGCTTCAGGGAACGGATGCACTCAAGCGCATGAACACCTACGGCATGATCGGCGTGCGCTACCTCAACGCCGAGGAGGCCCAGGCGCGGTTCGGGCTCAACGCGAACGGCGGACCGGTGATCGTCGTGCTCTACAACGAAGAGCAGTGATCCGCGCGCGGGCGACGGACGGGCGCTGAGTTCTCGCGCCCGCCGGCGCTCAGTCGTCTTTCTGGCCGAAGATCGCCATGTTGCTGGAGTGCCCGGGCGCGACCTTCTTCTCCGGGTAGATCCAGTGCACCGCCTGGTTGACCGCCGTCGCGGCCTCGCCGAACCCGCACGCGATCAGCTTGAGCTTCCCGGGATAGGTGGTGACGTCGCCCGCCGCCCAGATGCCGGTGCGACCGGTCTCCATCACCTGATTGACGACGATCTCGTCCTTCTCGAACGTCAGCCCCCACTCGCCGATCGGTCCGATGTCGCTCACGAAGCCGAGCATCGGCAACACGACGTCGGCTTCCACCTCGCACGTCGTCTTCGCCTTCACGTCCCTGAGCACGATGTGCGAGAACCGCTCGCCCTGCTCGTGCCCGATCACGTCGGCGAGCTCGTGGAAGGTGTAGAGCGACGCGCGGCCCGCCTCGACGTTGGCCTGGAAGAGTGCGACCGTGGCGCCGTGCGCGCGAAAGCGGTCGCTCCGGTGCACGACGCACACGTGCGCCGCGATGCCCGCGAGCTGCGTCGCCCAGTCGAACGCCGAATCGCCGCCCCCGATGATCACCACGCGCTGGTCGCGGTAGTCCTGTGGGTCGGTCACCGTGTCGTAGATCCCGCGTCCGTACCACGGCTGCGCCGCCGCGTGCGGAAGCCGGCGCGGTGAGAAGGCGCCGATCCCCGCCGCGATGATGATCGCGCGCGACGGGAACCGGTCGCGCTCCGTCTCGAGCACGAAGTGGCCGTTCTCCTCCCGGAGCGCGGTCACCTGCTGTCCGAGATGGGTCGGCTCGTTGAACTGCGCTGCCTGCTCACGCAGCGACCGCACGAGATCCTTCGCCAGGATCTTCGGATAGCCGGCGACGTCGAAGACGTATTTCTCGGGATACAGCGCCGTGAGCTGGCCCCCCACTTCCGGAAGCGCGTCGACGATCTGCGCCGTCGCCCCGCGCATGCCGGCGTAGAACAGGGCGAACAGCCCCGCGGGCCCAGCGCCGATGATCGTGATGTCCTTCATTTCGTGGTCCATGGGCTGAAGGTTCGCCGGTGAGCAGCCGATCATCAAGGGAACGGCAACTCATCGCGGACGACGCCCATGGAACATCCGGAGCTCGAGTTCACCGGTCGCTTTCGCCTCGTGCGCAAGATCGCCGAGGGCGGCATGGCAACCGTCTACGAAGCCGAGCAGCTCGGCGCGGAAGGCTTCACGAAACGCGTTGCGCTCAAGGTCATCCACCCGCGCTACGCGAAGCGGCGCGCGTTCCTCCGCGCATTCATCGACGAGGCCAAGCTCTCGGCCAACCTGATGCACGGGAACATCGTGCAGATCTTCCAGCTCGGTGAGGTCGGCGGCGACTACTTCATCGCGATGGAGTACATCCAGGGCCCGACGGTGCGGCAGCTCATCGACCGGCACCGCGCGCTCGGGCGCCCCATGCCCGCGCCGCTCGCGGCGTACATCGCGAGCCGCGTCTGCCGCGCGCTCGACTTCGCGCACAAGTTCGTCGCTCCGGGGGGCGAGCGGCTCGACATCGTGCACCGCGACGTGAGCCCGGGGAACATCCTCGCCACGTGGGACGGCCACATCAAGCTCGCCGACTTCGGCATCGCCAAGGCGCGCAGCTCCGCCGACCTCGCGAACGGTGGTCGGATGCGCATGGGCAAGAAGCACTACATGAGCCCCGAACAGATCCTCGGCCTCGACGCGGACGCGCGCACCGACGTCTTCTCGCTCGGCGTCGTGCTCTACGAGCTCCTCGCCCTCGACCTCCTGTTCGTGGAGGAATCCACGACGAACATCGTCGAGGAAGTCGCGGTGAATCCCCTGCCCGACCTGCGCGGACGCATCCACGGGCTCGATCCCGCGCTCGAGACGATCCTTCGCCTCGCGCTCGACCACGAGCCGGCGCGCCGGCCCACCGCGGCGATGATGGGCGCCGATCTCGATCGCTGGATCGCGTCGCAGCACGCGTACGCGTCGCCCGACCAGCTCCAGACCCACCTCGCCGCGCTCTTCCCGCACGACTTCCGTCCGCCGACGCGCGACGACCCGCACGAGACGGACACCGGCTTCTCCGCCCTCGAGCGCGCCGTCACGATGAGCGCCGCCCGAACGGGGCTGCTCGTGAAGTGGTTCGGACGATGAACGGTTGACGGTTTGTCGGTTGACGGCTTTTCGGTAGACGGCCGGCCTCTGGACGCTTCTCGCGCCGCCGTCGCCGTTCCTGCCCGCTGACGTGTACCGTCGACCGGCGAACCATTGACCGTTTCCCGTCAGCCCGCCCGACTATCTTTCCTCCCGTGAAGATCTACACGAGAACGGGAGACGCCGGCGCCACCGGGCTGTTCGGAGGCGGTCGGGTGCCGAAGGACGACCCTCGCGTCGAAGCGTACGGTGACGTGGACGAGCTCAACGCCGTCCTCGGGATGGCGCGCGCCGTCGAGCCGATGCCGCGCATCGACGAGCTACTCGTGCTCGTGCAGCGCGACCTCTTCGCCCTCGGCGCGCTGCTCGCCACTCCGGACCGCGAGAAGATGGCGCAGCACCTCGAGAAGGCCCGCATCGACGACGCGCGCATCGCGCAGCTCGAGCGCGCGATCGACGACGCCGACGCCGAGCTCGAGCCGCTTCGAGCCTTCGTGCTCCCCGGCGGCTCGCCGAAGGCGGCGACGCTGCATCTCGCACGGACCGTCTGCCGCCGCGCCGAACGTCGCGTCGTTCACCTGCACCGCACCGTCGACCTCCCCGCGCTCGGCGTCATCTACCTCAACCGGCTGTCCGACCTCCTCTTCACCCTCGCGAGGCTCGCCAATGTGCGCGCCGGCGTGGGAGAGGTGACCTGGTAGCGTGACCGCGCGCGCGAGCGCGGAGCCCGGACGTGCCGGAGTGCGCGAGATCGACGCGGGCGGCTACCGCGTCGTCGTCGCCGCGGGACTGCGCCACGAGTATGCGCGCCGCATCGCCGACGCGGCCCCGGCGCACCACTACGCGATCGTCTCCGACGTCGAGGTCGCGCCGCGCTACGCGGAGCCCCTGCTCCGCGCGCTCGCCGAGCACGCACCCGTGTCGCTGCACGTCATTCCGTCGGGAGAAGCGCACAAGACGCGCGACACCTGGGCGCGTGTCACCGACGGCATGCTCGACGCCG
The DNA here is from genome assembly GCA_035494615.1 of Gemmatimonadaceae bacterium. Classification (GTDB taxonomy): domain Bacteria; phylum Gemmatimonadota; class Gemmatimonadetes; order Gemmatimonadales; family Gemmatimonadaceae; genus AG11. The sequence continues at coordinate 14,677 of DATJGU010000080.1, read as the reverse complement.
GCTGCGGGCGCGACACCACCGTCGTCGCGCTCGGCGGGGGCGTCGTCGGCGATCTCGCCGGCTTCGTCGCCGCGACGTTCATGCGCGGCGTGCCGGTGGTGCAGTGTCCGACCACCCTGCTCGCCATGATCGACGCGTCCATCGGCGGCAAGACGGGGGTCGACACCGACGCGGGCAAGAATCTCGTCGGCGCGTTTCATCCCCCCGCCGCCGTGCTCGCGGACGTCGAGACCCTGCGCACGTTGTCGCCTGCACAGCGCCGCGCCGGACTCGCCGAAGCGATCAAGCACGGCGTGCTCGCCGACGCCGCGTACTTCGACCGCCTCGCGGCGGAGCTGCCCGCCCTGCTCGACGCCGATCCCGCGCCCACGCTCGACGCGGTCGCCCGCAGCGTCGAGATCAAGGCGGAGGTGGTGCGCGCCGACGAGCGCGAGCACGGTCGCCGCAAGACGCTCAACCTCGGCCACACGCTCGGGCACGCCCTCGAGCACGTGAGCGGCTACGCACTGCTTCACGGCGAGGCCGTGGCCATCGGCATCGTGCTGGAGTCGCGCATCGCCGAGCGGCTCGGCGTCGCCGAGCGCGGAACGGCGGAACGGATCGCCGACGTGGTGCGGAGCGCGGGACTGCCCACGGAGCGGCCACGCGAGCTTCCCGTCGGCGCCGTGGTCGACGCGACGCGCCTCGACAAGAAGGCGCGCGGCGGCCGGGTCGAGTACGCGCTCCCCTCCCGCATCGGTGCCATGGCGGGCGCCGGCACCGGCTGGGCGCTGCCGGTGGACGATCAGCTCGTGCACGAGGTGCTCGCATGAGCGAGCGCCGGAACGGCGCCTCCGATCGCCCGGAGCGCCGCCGTCGCGTCGGGGTGCCCGTCACTCTCGTCGCGGCCGTCGCGCTCGTCGGCGCCGCGACCGCCGGCACGGTGCGGGCTCGCACCGCCGACGTCGCGCGCGTGCCGACCCTCCTCCGCGTCGCGCCGGCGCTCGTGTTCGCGCCGATCAGGCTCGATGGCGCACTGGTTCGCGGCGCCGCCCGCGGCTGGGCGCTCGGCCGCGCGGGCCCCGTTCGGTACGGCGACCCCGTGCCGGTGGAGCTGACGGCCTACTGTCTCAGGGGAACGACGCGGCGCGACCGGTACGTGCGCCAGGGCATCGTCGCCGCCGATCCGCAGCTCTTCCCGCTTGGCAGGTTCGTCGAGCTGTACGTCGGCAGTCGGTACGTCGGCCGCTTCCTCGTCGACGACACCGGGGATCGCATCCAGGGGAGCATCCTCGACGTCTGGACCCCGGAATGCCGCGACGCGCGGCGGTTCGGCCGGCGGCGCGGGACGGCGGTGCTCGTCCCGCGGCCGCGCGGAGCCAGCGCGGACACGCTGCTCACCGGCCAGCTCCAGGGTCCCGCGCAGCACTGAGCCACCGGGCCGCCGACCGTCCGCTGGTCCCGTCCTTGCTCCCCATGACGACGACCTCATCGGACGAGCCCCATGTCCTCATTCGGCACCTATCTGCTCGGCTTCATCATCCTGATCATCGGGCTGGCGATCGCGGCGTACCTGCTCAACGTGCCCACGATGTGGATCGTCGTCGGCGCCATCGTCATGATCGGAATCGGGGTCCTGATGGCGACGACCCGCGGGAAGATGAAGGACCCGCCGGCGCCGCCGTCCGCCTGAGCTCGTAAGTCATTTCGACCTGATATCGGGCGACGGGCCCTTCGACGGCCCGTCGCCCGATCGCGCATTCCATCCGCGTCGGCGTTCCGAGTAACCTTCAACTTTCTGTCATTGCAGCAGTTAGCGCCATCACAAATCTGAGCATGGGGTCATTCTGGCAAACTCACTGTTGACGGGTTTTTCCCTCCACATTATTGTGCCCTCCCGCTGAAACCCTCCGGGCCCGCAGTCCGCTGCGACTGCGGCGATCGACCACCTTCCGCGCAGGCAAGGGGTGTGTATGGAGCAAGCGACCGAGACCAGGTCCAAGGGTTATTTCCGCTCGTCTCCTTCCACCGCGTTCGATCAGTACCTGCACGACATACAGAAGCTCCCCCTCATCAGTGACGCCGCCGAAGAGCGGCGCCTCGCCCGACTCGCCCAGAAGGGCGACGAAGCCGCCGCCGAGCGGCTCGTCACGGCGAACCTCCGGTTCGTCATCTCCTACGTGAAGAAGTATCAGGGCCACGGCCTCGATCTCTCCGAGCTCGTCGCGATCGGAAACGAGGGGCTCCTCAAGGCGGTCCGGAAGTTCGATCCCGACCAAGGCGTCAAGTTCATCTCGTACGCCGTGTGGTGGGTCCGCCAGGCCGTCCTCAAGGCCCTCGCCGAGCAGACCCGCAGCGTCCGGATCCCGCTCAACCAGAACTCGCAGCTCATTCGTCTCGCCCGCGCCGAGACGATCCTCGCCCAGGTCCTCAAACGCGACCCCACCGAGCACGAGATCTCCCGGCTCCTCGAGGAGTCCCCCGAGCAGGTTCGCGCCGCCAAGCAGATGTCCAGCACGGAAGTCTCGCTCGACGCGCCGATCGACCGCTCGGACCGCGAAGCCTCCACCCTCGGCGAGCGATTCGCCGGCGTCGACGGCACCGAGATCGAGGACACGACGGACTACAAGCTCATGAAGGAGTTCATCGAGCGCGTGTTCCGGAAATACCTCACCCCCCGCGAGCGGAAGATCCTCTTCCTCTACTACGGCCTCGACGAGAGCGGCGAGCCGATGACGCTCGAGAAGATCGGCGCGCTGATGGGGGTCACGCGCGAGCGCATCCGGCAGATCCGCGAGCGCGCCTTCGAGAAGCTGCGCGAGTCCCCCGACGGCCGCGCGCTGGCCGGATTCTGGCAAGCGGCCTGACGGGCCGGCCGCGCCAGATCAGCCTCTCGGTGTGCCGGGGCGGGGATCATGATCCCCGCCCCGCTCTCGTTCCGGCGCCATCCTCGCACGACTGACGTGAGCGAGCGCATTCCAGCCATCGTCAACATCGCCTCCGGCTCGGCCGAGGAGGCACGGAAGGTCCTCGAGGCCGGCGACGCCTTCGAGGTGCACGCCGTCCAGCCCGACGCCATCGCGCGCACGGTGGCGGAGGTCGTCGACGCCGGCGCGCGCCGCGTGCTCGTGAGCGGCGGCGACGGCACGATCGCCACCGCCGCCGCCGCGCTCCTCGAGCGCCCCGCGGAGCTCGCGATCCTTCCCGGCGGAACCCTCAACCACTTCGCGCGCGATCTCGGCGTGAGCGCCGAAGCCTCCGAGGCCCTCGAGCTGGCCGTCGAGGGCACGCTGCGCGGTGTCGACGTCGGCCTCGTGAACGGGCGTGTGTTTCTCAACACGAGCAGCGTCGGCGCGTACACCCGGTTCGTGCGCGTTCGCGAGCGCCTCGAGCGCCGATTCGGATACCGGCTCGCATCGGCCCTCGCCGCGTTGCGCATCCTGTTTCAGCTCAGACTCCTCGCCGTCGAGCTCGAGGTCGACGGCCAGCCACGCGTCTACCGCACGCCGCTCGTGTTCATCGGCGTGGGGGAGCGCGAGCTGCAGCTTCCCTCGCTCGGCAGTCGCGTTCCGACCGGCCGGCGCGGATTGCACGTGATGGTCGTGCGCAGCCGCTCGCGCGCACGCCTTCTCGCGATCGCGCTCTCCGCGGCGGCGCGCGGCGTCCACGCGGTGTCCCGCACGCCGGAGCTCGACAGCTTCATCGTCGAGCGCTGCCGCATCACGGTGCGCCGCTCGTTGATCGTCGCGCTGGACGGCGAGCTCGTTCCCATGCGCGCTCCGCTCGATTACGAGTTGCGGCGCGACGCGCTGCACGTCGTCTGCCCAGCTCCGGAGCCTCCCCCGGGTGACGCTCGCCCCTCCTGAGGCGACTGGTCCGCCCCGGAGCGCCGGCCTAGCTTTCGCTCGTGCGCGTCGATCCCGTCGCAGCTCCCTCCGACTCCGCGCCCGGCGGAACTCTCCCACTCCTCGACGAGCACCTCGCCCGCGATCTGGCGGCGATCGTCGGCGAGCGCCGCGTCCTCGCGCGCCCCGGCGAGCTCCGCGCCTACGAGTCCGACGGCCTCGCCGGCTACCAGCGGCGGCCAGCCCTCGCCGTCTTTCCCGGCACGCGCGACGAGACGGTCGCCGTCGTGCGGCTCCTCGCCGAACGCGGCATCCGTTACGTACCGCGCGGGGCGGGGACGGGGCTCTCCGGCGGCGCGCTCGCGGACGACGTCGTGCTCCTCGGACTGCACCGGCTCACGCGCATCGTCTCGATCGACGCCGAGAACGCGCGCGCCGTCGTCGAGCCCGGCGTCGTCAACGCCGCGTTGTCGCGTGCCGCTGCGCCGTTCGGACTGCTCTACGCCCCCGATCCGTCCAGCCAGACGGCGTGCACCATCGGCGGCAACGTCGCCGAGAACGCCGGCGGGCCGCACTGCCTCAAGTACGGCGTCACGCTCAATCACGTGTTAGCGGTGACCGCGCTGCTTCCGCGCGGCGAGATCGTCACGCTCGGCAACGCGGCTGGCGAATCGGATGGCTACGACCTGCTCGGCGCGTTCGTCGGCTCGGAGGGATGCTTCGGTGTCGCGCTCGACGTCACGGTGAAGCTCGAGCGAATCCCTCAGTCGATCGTCACGCTGCTGGCCGACTTCTCCTCGGTGCACGCGGCGGCGGAGGCGGTGTCGGCGATCATCGCGTCCGGGATCGTGCCCGCCGCGCTGGAGATGATGGACGCCGCGACGATCGAGGCGGTGGAGGCATCGATCTACGCAGGGGGCTATCCCACCGACGCCGCGGCCATCCTGCTCATCGAGCTCGATGGGGCCGCGGCCGGTCTCGACGAGGATGCCGCGCGCGTCGCGCGCTACTGCACCGAGGCGGGCGCGCGCACGGTGCGCAGCGCCACCGACTCCGCCGAGCGCGCACGGCTCTGGCAGGGGCGCAAGAAGGCGTTCGGTGCCATGGGCCGGCTTGCGCCGCATCTCATGGTCCAGGATGCGGTGGTGCCGCGGACGCGCCTCCCCGAGATCCTCACCGAGATCGCGCGGATCGGCGAGCGCCACGACATCCGTATCCGGAACGTGTTCCACGCCGGCGACGGCAACCTGCATCCGAACATCGCGTACGACGGATCCGATCCGGTCCAGGCGCGGCGCGTCCACGCGGCGATGAGCGAGGTGATGAGCGCCTGCATCGCCGCCGGCGGCACGATCACGGGCGAGCACGGCATCGGACTCGACAAGCTGCCGTACATGGATCGGCTGTTCACGCCCGACACGCTCGCCGCGATGTGCGCGCTGCGCGACGTGTTCGACCCCGACCGCCGCGCGAATCCGGGCAAGGTCGTGCCGGTGCACAGTTGTCGCGAATGGCACGCCGCGCCCTCCGCGCGCGGGCGCAGCGCGTGATCGGCTCCGCTTCCGTCGAGAGCACGGAGGCGCTCGCCGCAGGCGTGCGCGATGCGCGCGCGCGCCGCGAGCCGCTCCGCATCGTCGGCGCCGGCGAGTGGCTCGACGCGGGACGTCCCTGCGCCGCCCCGCACTCGCTCGACGTGCGCGCGCTGCGCGGCGTGACCGAGTTCGCGCCCGACGATTTCACGATCACGGTTCGCGCCGGCACCTCGCTCGCCGAGATCGACGAGACCGTCGCGAGCGCGGCACGTTGGCTCACGCTCCGCCCGTTCGGCTCGGCCGCGGGCACCATCGGCGCCACGGTCGCCACCGCGTCGTGGGGTCCGCTCGCCTCGGCGTTCGGTACGCCGCGCGATCACGTCCTCGGGTGCGAGGTGGTGACGGGACTCGGCGACGTGGTTCGCGCCGGCGGCCGCGTGGTGAAGAACGTCGCCGGCTTCGATCTCGTGCGGCTCATGACCGGCGCGTGGGGCACGCTCGGCGTGATCACCGAGGTGACGGTGCGGCTCCGCGCGCTGCCGGAGGTGGATCGCACGATCGCCGTCGCGATCGAGGGGTCGGGCGCGGACGCGTGCGACGCCGTGCGACGCTGGCTCCGCGCGAGCGCGTTCACCCCGCTCGCCGCGGAGCTCTGCTCCCCCGCGCTCGCGGCGCGGCTCGGCATCGGCGACGGCGAGCGCGCGATCCTGCTCGCGAGGCTCGGTGGAAACGAGCCGCTGGTGCGAGCGGCGACGCGCTCCGTCTCGGAGTTGGGAGCGACGCACGACGCCGACGCCGCCGTCTGGGAGGCGCTCCGCCTCGCCGAGCCGGCCGGCGCGACGACCTTCCGGCTCGGCGCGGCGCCGGCCAGCCTCGCCCCCGTATGGGCGCGCGCGGTGCGCGACGCCGAGGCGATGGGTGGCTGGGCGCACGCGACGGTGGCGCGCGGCGTGGTGCGGTGCGTCGTGCCGCGCGCGGCGAGGGCGTCGGACGAAGAGATCGCGCGGCTTCGGGGTATCATCGCGCACGTTCCTTCGCCGGGCTCGCGCATCGTCGAGCGCGCGCCGGCGGCGGTCTGGACCGGGCTCCCCCCCGCAGCCGCGGACGCGCTCTCCATCGGCGTCCGTGGCGCCTTCGATCCGGACGGCATCTTCAATCCCGGCATTCTCGGCCCACCCGCGTGACCGCTCCGTCCAGAACGCCCGATGCCTGCGCCATCCCCGGTACGCCGCTCGCGGAAGCGCGCGCCGGAATCGATGCATGCGTTCACTGTGGCTTCTGCCTGCAGGCGTGCCCGACGTATCTCACGCTCCAGGACGAGAACGACAGCCCGCGGGGCCGCATCGTGCTCATGCACGCCGTCGTCGACGGCTCGCTCGCCGTCGACGATCCGGACGTGCGCACGCACATCGACCGCTGCCTCGGCTGCCGCGCGTGCGAGACGGCGTGTCCGTCGGGGGTGCCGTACGGCCGGCTGCTCGAGGCGACGCGCGCCACGCTCACGGCACGACAGCCGAACGCGCCGATCGCGCGCGCGATCCTCTTCACCTTCGCGCGCCCCGCACTGCTCGCGCTCGCGATGCTCGGCGGGCGCCTCACGCGAGCGCTCCGGCTCTCGGCGTTGCTCGCGCGGGTGCCCGGCCGCTTCGGCTTCGCGATGGCGATGCTCGAGTCGACCCGCGCGCCACTGCCGCGTGCGGGGTACGACGCGCGAGGGGACGGATCGCGCGGACGGGCGACCCTGCTCACGGGATGCGTGATGGAGGGCCTGTTCACCGGAACGAACCGCGCCACGGAGCGAACGCTCGCCGCGAACGATTTCGAGATGGTACCGACGCGCGGCCAGCGATGCTGCGGCGCGCTCCACGCGCACGCGGGCGACGAGGAAGCGGCTCGCCGGCTCGCGCGGCGGAACATCGAGGCGTTCGAGCGTACGGGCGCGGACTACATCGTCGTCAACGCGGCGGGATGCGGCGCGATGATGAAGGAGTACGATCAGCTCCTCGCGCACGACGACGCATGGCGCGATCGCGCCGCGGCGATCTCGGCGAAGGTACGCGACGTGACCGAGCTGCTCGCGCTGGCCGGCCCGCACGGCGGATCGCCGGTGGAGCGCACCGTCACCTACGACGCACCGTGCCACCTTCTGCACGCGCAACGCGTCGCCACGCCGCCGCTCCGCGTGCTCGGCGCCGTGCCCGGCCTCTCGCTCGTGCCGCTCGAGGGTAGCGAGCACTGCTGCGGCAGCGCGGGGATCTACAATCTCATCGAGCCCGACGTGAGCGACACCGTGCTCGCTCCGAAGCTCGCGCACATCGCCGACACGCACGCGTCGCTCGTCGCCACGGCCAATCCCGGCTGCCTCATGCAGATCGGCGCGGGGCTGATTCGCGCGGGAAGCGAGGTTCGTGTCGCGCACGTCGTCGACCTGCTCGACGCCTCGTACGGTGCGTCCGGTCCCGGCGGTCCGCGCTCCACGCACGCGCGCGCCGAGGGCGACGCCGCACCGTAGTGGCGCCCGTCGCGGCGCGCCGATTATTTACGGACATGGCGGATGGCGTGCTGCTGGACTGGGAGGGAGTGCTCGCCGACACCGGCGATGCGCGCCGCGACGCGCTCCGTGTTGCGCTCGCCGCCGAGGGCCTGAATCCCGACGACGAGGCGAGGGGGCGTTCCTTCCACGCCGCCGCGGTGCGTGCGGCCGGCGGTCTCGCCGATCCGACGCTCGTCGATCTGATCGTCGCTCGCGCACGCCGCGAGCTCGCCGCGCGGCTCGCGCAGGGGTTCGCGTTGAATTCGCCCGCGACGCGGTTCATCGAGGGCGCGCAGCTCCGCGGTCCGGTCGTCGTGGTGACCTCCGCCGGCCGCGCCGAGACGGACGCGGCGCTCCGGCTCGCGGGACTGCTCGACACCTTCGCCGCGATCGTCACGGCGGACGAGGTGAGCGATGCGCCGTCGCGCGAGGCATTCGAGCGTGCGCTCGTGCATCTGGCGCGCCGTCGGCCGGTGCGGCGCGATCGCCTGATCGTGCTCGGGACCACGCGAGCAGCCTTTCGAGCCGCGCGCGAGGCGGGGCTGCGCAGCGTGGCCGTGGGCGTCGCCGCCCACGTCGCGGTCGAGGCGGACGCGGCGATCGCCTCGCTCGAGGGCGTCACGGTCGACGCGCTGGACGCGCTCCTTCGCGGCGCGTCGGAGCGGCCCGCATGAGCACCCGCTCCCTGCCGGACGCCGGTCCGACGATCGGCGAGGTCGGCGGCCGGAGCGTGGTGCTGGCGTACGGCAGCGTCGCCTCGGAGTACGAGACGCTCTTCACGCGCGCCGCCGTGTTCGATCGCAGCCACCGCGGACGTCTCCGCGTGCAGGGGCCGAAGGCGGGAGAGATGGTGACGGGGCTCGTGACGAACGACGTCGCCACGCTGCCGCCCGGGCAGGGCTGCTACGCCGCCGCGCTCACGGCGAAGGGGAAGATCGTCGCCGACCTTCGCGTGTTCGTCCAGGAGGACGGCATCCTCGTCGACGCGCCGCCTCGCGCGTGGGCCGGCTGGGCGGCGATGGTGAAGAAGTTCGTGAATCCGCGCCTCGCGCCGCACGTCGACGAGAGCGCGACGCTGCGCGATCTCGGGATCTTCGGCGCGACGGCGCGGCACGTCGCGAGCGAGGTGACCGGCGTGCAGTCGCCCGCGCTCGCGGCGCTCGCGCCGTACGCGCACGTGAGCGTGCAGGTGGACGGCGTCCCGATCACGGTGACGAAGGTCCCCGAGCTGGGCGTCGAGGGATTCGAGCTGTTCGTTCCCGCCGACGCCTTCACGACGTTCTGGACGCGCGCGGTCGCGTCGGGGGCGAAGCCGGCCGGTCTCGAGGCATGGGAGATCGCGCGCGTCGAAGCGGGGCGGCCGGAGTGGGGCGTCGACATCGACGACAACACCATCCCGCAGGAGGCCAACCTCGACGAGCTCCATGCGATCTCGTACACGAAGGGCTGCTACGTGGGCCAGGAGACCGTCGCGCGGGTGCACTTCCGGGGCCACGTGAACCGGCACCTGCGCGGCGTGCGCGCGGCGGGGCTGGAACCGCTGCAGCCGGGGGCGACCCTCCACGCCGCCGACGGCGCGCAGGTCGGCGACGTTCGCAGCACGGTGCGCTCGCCGCGGCTCGGCACGATCGCGCTCGCGATGATCCGCCGCGAGGTCGAGCCGGGCACGACGCTCGTCGCGCGCTGGACCGAGCGCGAGGACGGTCCGCCGATCGAGCGGCTGGTGGACGTCGCGACGCTGCCATTCGCCGTGTAGACGTGCCGACCGCCCTCGTCACCGGCGCGACGGGGCTGGTCGGGATGCACCTCGTGCCGCGGCTGCGGCATGGCGGCTGGTCGGTTCGCGCGCTGGTGCGCGACGTCGCGCGGGCACGCACGATCGGGCTCGGCGATGCGGCGCTCGTCGAGGGAGACGTGCTGGATGCGGCGGCGTTCTCGCGCGCCGCCGACGGATGCGACGCGGTCTTCCACGCGGCGGCGGTCATCACGCCGCGCGGGGGGTGGGAGGCGTATCGCCGCCCCAACGTCGACGGCACCGCGAACGCCATCGCCGCGGCGAGCGGCGCCGGCGCGCGGCTCGTGCACGTCAGCAGTGTCGCCGTGTACGGCGCGACGGGACGCTACTCGGCGGACGGGCGGCCCACCGACGAATCGACGCCGCCGGGCCGCATCCCCGACGACGCGTACTACGCGCGCTCGAAGCGCGAGTCGGAAGCGCTCGTGCTCGAGGCGCAGCGCACGGGACGCCTCTGGGCGACCGCCGTTCGACCCTGCGTGCTGTACGGCCCGCACGACCGGCAGTTCGTGCCGCGCATCGGGCGGCTGCTCCGCTTCGGCGTCGCGCCGGTGATCGCGGGGGGCACGAACACGCTCGCCATCGTGCACGCCGCGAACGTGGCCGACGGCATGGTGCGCGCCGCGGAGCACGACGACGCGAACGGGAAGGTGTACAATCTCGCGAACGACGGCAGCGTCAGCGCGCGCGCGTTCTTCGAGCTCGCCGCGGAGGGGCTCGGGCGACGCGTGCGCGTCGTGTCGGTGCCGTGGCGCGTCGCGCGCGCCGTCTTCGGCGCGATCCGCACCATCGCGCCCATCGTGATGGGCGATCGCTTCACCGCGACGATGTCGGCGTCGCTCGATTTTCTCGGGCGCGACAATCCGTTCAGCTCGAAGCGTGCGCGCCGCGAGCTCGGATGGGAACCGCCGGTGGATCCGGAGCGCGGGATCGTCGATGCGTTCCGCTGGTGGACGGCGCACCGGTGATGGCCGCCGGCGCGAGCGTCGCACGACGGCGCGAGGCTCGCGAACGCGACACGGGGCGGCGCACCATGGTGCGCCGCCCCGTGTCGGTGCGAAGGGAGTCGCTTACTTCTTCGCCGAGTCGGCCTTCGCGGCCGTGTCCATCTTCGCGGCGGCCGAATCCATCTTCATGGTGGAATCCATCTTCATGCCGGTGTCCGCGGCCGCGGGAGCCGGCGCCATCGCCGGAGCGGCGGTGTCAGCCTTCGGGGTCTCCTTCGTGCTGCAGGCGGCGGCGACGAGCACAGCGGCGACAAGGGCCAGGCGCTTCATGTGAATCTCCTGAGAAGGTCTTGGGGGAAAGATGACGCGTTGGTCCGCGCACGCATCGGGTGCCCGGTTAGCGGCGTGAAACTTAGATTTCTGCCTCCGGGTGTCAAGAGCGAATTTCGCGCCAAGTTACGACACGTCAAGGGGTTTCGACGCCAGTCGCGACAATACGAGCACCACCGTGCGGCCGCATGGACAACATGCGTTTCTACCTCGCTCGTAACGCGCGCATGATCAACGAGTTACCAATCGAACCGTTCGCGCGTCAGCGCGCCACCGGAACCCCGTCCGCGCCGCCGACGCGCGCCGGCGACACCGCGCGTGGCCTCGCGCGGTCGCTCGTGATAGGTTGCGCGCTCCACCCATCACGACGATGACCTCCTCGATCGGTACGGCTCCGGACACGGCCACGCCGCGCGACGGCATCGTGCGGGGCGCCTGTCCGCACGATTGCCCCGACACGTGCGCGATGCTCGTCACCGTGGAAGACGGCCGCGCCGTCCGCGTCGCGGGCGATCCGGCACACCCCTTCACGCAGGGATTCCTCTGCGCGAAGGTGAACCGCTACGTCGAGCGCACCTACCACGCCGACCGCCTGCGCACACCGCTGCGCCGCGTCGGCGCGAAGGGCGGCGTCGCGTTCGCGCCGATCTCGTGGGACGAGGCGCTCGGCGAGATCGCCGATCGGCTGCACGCGGTCGCCGAGTCCGAGCACGGACCACAGGCGATCCTGCCGTACTCGTACGCGGGCACGATGGGGCTGCTCCAGGGCTCCTCGATGGATCGCCGCTTCTTCCATCGGCTCGGTGCGTCGCGGCTCGATCGCACGATCTGCTCGATGGCTGGCACCGTGGGGATGCGAATGACCGTCGGCGCGAACATCGGCGCCGATGCCGAAGGGCTGCCCGAGAGCGACCTCGTGCTCCTCTGGGGGACGAACACCCTCACGGCCAACCCGCACCTCTGGCCGTTCGTGCTCCAGGCGCGCGAGCGAGGCGCGCCGATCGTGTGCATCGATCCCATCCGCACGCGCACGGCGGCGCAGTGCGACGAATGGATTCCGATCCGACCCGGCACCGACGCGGCGCTCGCGCTCGGGATGATGCACGTGGTGTTCACGCAGGGCCTCGAGGACCGCGACTATCTCGAGCGCCACACGCTCGGCCACGCCGAGCTGCGGCGGCGCGCGTGCGAGTGGAATCCAGCGCGGACATCGAGGGTGACGGGACTTCCCGAGGAGGTCATCGTCTCGCTCGGCGAGCGGTACGGCCGCGCGCGGGCCGCGTTCATCAGGGTGAACTACGGGCTGCAGCGGCACGGGGGCGGCGGCATGGCCGTCCGCACCATCGCGTGCCTGCCGGCCATCACCGGACACTGGCGCCGCGCGGGGGGCGGCGTCCAGCTCTCGACGTCGGCGAACTTCGCGTTCAACCGCGCCGTGCTCGAGCGGCCCGACCTCGGCGCCGCGGCGCGCACGATCAACATGATCCGCCTCGGCGAAGCGCTCACCGAGCCCGACGCGGGAGTCGGCGGGCCGCCGGTGAAGGCGCTCGTCGTCTACAACAGCAACCCCGCCGCGGTGGCGCCCGACCGCAACACCGTGCTCCGCGGCCTCGCGCGCGACGACCTCTTCACCGTCGTGCTCGAGCATTTTCAGACCGACACGGCGGACTGGGCGGACATCGTGCTTCCCGCGACGACCCAACTCGAGCACTGGGACGTCCACCTCGCCTACGGCCACCACTACGCGTCGCTCAACCGCCCGTCGATCGAGCCGCTCGGCGAGGCGCTCCCGAACACGGAGATCTTCCGCCGGCTCGCGGCGCGCATGGGGATGGACGACGCCGCGCTGCGCGACGACGATCTCACGCTCATCCGCCAGGCGCTCGACACGCAATCGCCCAAGCTCGAGGGGGTGACGTTCGACGCGCTGCTCGAGCGTGGGTGGATGCGGTTGAACGTACCGACACCCTATCTGCCGTACGCGGAGGGCGCGTTCCCGACGCCGAGCGGGAAGTGCGAGCTCTTCTCGCAGCGGATGGCCGATCTCGGGTTCGATCCGCTGCCGACCTACACGCCACCGTACGAGTCCGCCGAGCGCGACGCGGCGCTCGTGAAGCGGTACCCGCTCACGCTGATCTCGTCGCCCGCGCACACCTTCCTCAACACGACGTTCGTGAACGTCACGTCGCTCCGACGGCAGGCGCGCGAGCCCGAGGTGCTCCTGCATCCCGCCGACGCCGAGCGACGCGGCATCTCCCCCGGCATGCGGGTGACGGTGCACAACGATCGCGGCGCGTTCGCGGCGGTCGCGCGCGTCGAGCCGTCGATCCGCGAAGGGGTCGCGTGGGCGCCGTCGGTGTGGTGGGGAAAGCTCGCCGGCGACGGCGCGAACGCGAACCAGACGACGTCGCAGCGCGAGACCGATCTGGGCCACGGGCCGGTGTTCTACGACAACCAGGTCGAGATCGACGCCGGGCCCTGACCGCCGCGCTGCGCGCCGGCGCCAAGCGGCGTGAACCGCGACGCGCGTGCGTGCGGCGCACGCGCCGGCACGCGGCCTTGCGTGCCCGTGCGCGGCACCGCTTCATACAATCAGTGGGGCTGACTCCGCGCCCCGTCTCCCCTGGAGGCTCCGTGCCGTCGTACCCGGAAACACTCGGCGCTCTCGCGCGCTCGCCCTTCGGCGCGCCGGAGCGTTCCACGCGCTCGGTCAAGGACGAGCTGCGCCAGAACCTGCTCGCACGACTCGCCGAAGGCGGTCCGCTCTTCGCCGGCGTCATCGGCTACGAGGAGACGGTCATGCCGCAGCTCGTCAACGCGATCCTGTCGCGCCACAACTTCATCCTGCTCGGACTGCGCGGACAGGCGAAGTCGCGCATCCTGCGCGCGCTCGTCGGACTGCTCGACGAGGCGATGCCGATCGTCGCGGGCAGCGAGGTGAACGACAATCCGTTCGCGCCGATCTCGCGCTACGCGCGCAATCTCATCCAGGAAGCGGGCGACGACACGCCGATCGCCTGGGTCGGCCGCGACGCGCGGTTCATCGAGAAGCTCGCCACGCCGGACGTCACGATCGCCGACATGATCGGCGATCTCGACCCGATCAAGGCGGCGCGGGGCGGTCACATCCTCTCCGACGAGCTCACGATCCACTACGGGATGCTGCCGCGCGCGAACCGCGGCATCTTCGCCCTCAACGAGCTTCCCGATCTCGCGGGCAAGGTGCAGGTCGGGCTGTTCAACGTGATGCAGGAGGGCGACGTCCAGATCAAGGGCTATCCCGTCCGGCTCTCGCTCGACGTGCAGCTCTGCTTCACGGCGAACCCCGAGGACTACACCGCGCGCGGCAAGATCATCACGCCGCTCAAGGACCGCATCGGGAGCGAGATCATCACGCACTATCCCGAGACCGTGGAGCTCGGGATGGCGATCACCGAGCAGGAAGCGTGGACGGCGCGCGACGGGAGGCCGGTGCGCGTTCCGGACTTCATCGCCGAAGTCGTGGAGCGCGTCGCGTTCGAGGCGCGCACGGACAAGCGGATCGACAAGCGCTCCGGCGTGTCGCAGCGCATGCCGATCACCGTGATGGAGAACGTCGTCTCCAACGCGGAGCGGCGCGCGATCGTCACCGAAGAGCGCGAGGTGGTTCCGCGCATCTCGGACGTCTACGCGGCGCAGCCGGCGATCACCGGCAAGATCGAGCTGGAATACGAGGG
>DATJGU010000079.1:0-94724 GCA_035494615.1 Gemmatimonadaceae bacterium | reverse complement strand
CGGTCGCTGGACGTCGCCCGCCGCGGAGGCACCGTAGCCGTGTCCTGGTCCTACTATCTCCTCGTCACCGTTCACGTGCTCGCCGCGCTGCTCTGGCTCGGCGGCATGTTCTTCCTCGGCGTCGTCGGCGCGCCCGTGTTGCGCGCCATCGAGCCGCCCGCGCTGCGCCAGCGGCTGTTCCAGGAGCTCGGGCTGCGCTTCCGCTCCGTCGGCTGGATCTCGATCGCGGTGCTCGTCACCACGGGCGTGCTCATCCTGCACGCGCGCGGACTGCTGCACTGGTCCGGCGTGTTCGGCTCGCGCGACTTCTGGCGTACGACGTTCGGCACCGCGCTGGCCTGGAAGCTCGCCGCCGTGACGACGATGATCGTCGTCAGCGCCGTACACGACTTCATGCTCGGTCCCGCGGCCGGCCGCGCCGAGCCCGGCTCCGCGCGGGCCGTCTCCATGCGGAAGCACGCCGCGCACCTCGCGCGGCTCAACGCCATCGTCGGGCTCTTCCTCGTCGCCGCCGCGGTGCGCCTCGCGCGCGGCTGATCTCACCCCTGTCACCGGCCTCTCCCATGCCGACTCCTTCCGCTCGTCCGAGCCTCGCCGACGTCGACTTCGCGCAGGCGCCGTTCGTCGTGATCTGGGAGACGACGCAGGCGTGCGACCTCGCCTGCCTCCACTGCCGCGCGTCCGCCGTGCCGCGTCGCGACCCGCGCGAGCTCACCACCGACGAAGCGAAAGGCCTCGTCGACACGATCCGGCGCTTCGGCCGCCCGCTGTTCGTGCTCACCGGCGGCGACCCGCTGAAGCGGCCCGACACGGTGGAGATCGTGCGCTACGGCGTCGCGCAGGGATTGCGCGTCGCGCTCACCCCGTCGGGCACGCCGCTCATGACCCCCGCCGTGCTCGAGGCGCTCGTCGGTGCCGGCCTCTCTCGGCTCGCCGTGAGCCTCGACGGCGCGACGGCCGAGCAGCACGACGCCTTCCGCGGGGTCGCCGGCTCGTTCGACTGGACGATCCGGATGCTCGAGGCCGCGCGCGCGCTCGGACTCTCCACGCAGATCAACACGACGATCTCGCGCCACAACGTGCACGACCTCGAGCGGCTGATCGCGCTGATGGAGCGCCTCGAGATCGCGCTCTGGTCGGTGTTCTTCATCGTCCCCGTCGGACGCGCGCGCCCGGACGACCTCACCACCGCCGACGAGTTCGAGACGGTGTTCAACCGCCTGTACGACCTCTCGGCCAGCGCGCCGTTCGACATCAAGACCACCGCCGCGCCGCACTACCGCCGCGTCGTCATGCAGCGGCAGCGCGCCGAGCGCCGTGCCGGCACGCGCGACGAGCCCCCGGTGCCGCTCACCGCGGGCGTCGGCTTCAGTCTCCCCGACGGCGTCGGCCGGGCGAAGGGGGTGAACGACGGCGACGGCTTCCTGTTCATCAACCATCGCGGCGAGATCTACCCTTCGGGGTTCCTCCCGCTCAGCGCGGGCAACGTCCGCGCCGACGACCTCGTCGAGGTCTATCGCACGCACAGTCTCTTCCGCGCGCTCCGCGATCGCGACCGGCTCAAGGGGAAGTGCGGCGCGTGCGAGTTCCGCAGCGTCTGCGGGGGCTCGCGCGCCCGCGCCTACGCCATGACCGGCGACCCGCTCGAGGCGGATCCCATGTGCGCGTACATCCCGCCCGCCTGGCAGCGCAATCAGCACCTCACCTCCCTCTCGCGAGCTGCGTCATGATCGGCATCACCACACTCTACGCCGGCCGCAACACGCCGTCCGACGGCTTGCGCTACGGCCGCCAGCGCCTCGACGGCATCCGCGCCAGCGACGTCGTCACGAACACGCCGCCGGCGCACGCGGGTGCGCGCCGCCCCGTCGTCGTCTGGAACGTCGGACGCCGCTGCAACCTGCACTGCGTCCACTGCTACTCCGACTCGGAGAACCGCGCGTATCCCGGCGAGCTCACCACCGAGCAGGGGTTCGCGCTGCTCGACGACCTCGCCGACTTCGCCATCCCGGTCCTGCTCCTCTCGGGCGGCGAGCCGCTGATGCGTCCCGACCTCTTCGAGCTCATCGCGTACGCCCGCTCGCGCGGCATCCGCACGACGCTCTCCACCAACGGCACGCTCATCACCGCCGACGTCGCCGAGCGGCTCCGCGCGCACGAGGTGAGCTACGTCGGCATCTCGCTCGACGGCATCGGCGCGACGAACGACCGGTTCCGCGGCCACAAGGGCGCCTTCGACAAGGCGATGGCCGGCTTCCGGCACTGCAAGGCCGTCGGCCAGCGCGTCGGCCTCCGCATGACGCTCACGAAGCGCAACGGCCAGGACCTCGACAGCATCTTCGACTTCATCGAAGCGGAGGAGATCGACCGCGCCTGCTTCTACCACCTCGTGTACAGCGGCCGCGGGAACAGCGCCGACGAGCTCACCGCCGACGTCGCACGCGCCGCGATCGACACCATCCTTCGCCGCACGCGCGACTTCGCCGACCGCGGGCTGCGCAAGGAGATCTTCACCGTCGACAACCACGCCGACGGGCCGTACCTCTATCTCAAGCTCCTCCAGGAAGACCCGGGTCGCGCCGCGGAGGTGCTCTCGCTCCTGCAGTGGAACGGCGGCGGACTGCACAGCTCCGGCGTCGGCATCGCCGACATCGACTTCCTCGGCAACGTGCACCCGGATCAGTTCTGGATGCAGCACACCCTCGGCAACGTGAAGGACAGGCCGTTCAGCGAGATCTGGCAGGACCTCTCCGATCCGCTGCTCGCCGGCCTGCGCGATCGCGCGCCGCGGCTCACGGGCAGATGCGGCGCGTGCAAATGGAAGGAGATCTGCGGGGGCAGCTTCCGCGTGCGTGCGCTCCAGGTGCACGGTGATCCGTGGGCCGAGGATCCCGGCTGCTACCTCACCGACGAGGAGTGCGGGATCGTGCCGGCGGCGGCGGGCGCCGGCAGCGCGGGCTGACGCCGCGGCGTGTCCCCCGCCACCCTCGCGTGGACGTATCGCGCCACCGTCGTCGTGCACATCGCGGCGGTGGTCGTCTGGTTCGGTGCGGTCGCGTACTACCTCTTCATCCTGCGGCCGGCGTTCCGGAGCTCCGGCGTCGAGCGGCACGTGCAGTACCAGCTCATCGCCGCGATCCGCGCGCGGCTCGTGCGCGTCGTCGGCGTCGCCGTCGCGATGCTCGTCGCGAGCGGGCTCGCGCTCGCGCACTTCCGCGGCTACATCGGCGGCACCGCACCGATCGATCCATTCCGCGCGCGGCTCTTCCACGTGAAGCTCGGCGTCGCCGCCGTGCTCGTGGTCGTCTTCCTCACCGCGTTGCCCCTGCTCCGGCGCGTTCCCAAGCCGAGGGTACGCGGCCGGCTGTTCATCACGGTGCACATCGTCGTCCTCCTCCTCGGCACCGTCGCCGCGACGATCGGCGTCATCCTCTCGCGCTGACGCGCGCCGCCAGCGCGGGCTGGCCTCCGTCGTTCCGCGCGAGCGCAGCCCCCTCCGTCATTCCGAGCGAGCGCAGCGAGTCGAGGAATCGCGCTCGTCCCGACACCGTGGCCTCTCTGTCGCGAACCTCGCGATTCCTCGACGCCGTGCCTGCGGCCCGGCGCTCGGAATGACACTGGGCTCGCTGCCATTCCGAGCGAGCACAATCCCACGACGCGCGTCACGCGGACTCGGCAGACCTCGCGCCGACGCGGTGCGACGTCGGAACGGAGCTCGACCGATCTCGCGCCGCAGTCCCGCGGCTCGGGCAAGCTGGGGACATGGTCGCCCTCCGCGGGCGAGATCGCCCCGGTGGTCGGCGGCGACCGGAGCGGTTGACCCGCCTGCTCGGCCGCCCGGGACGCGGGCGGCCGGATATTTGCGGGGGACACCCCATATCGAGGGCGGGCCGCGCACGGGGCGAGGCCCGCCCTCGCCACTCCGGAGGGCATCATGCCGTCATGGTCGAACAAGGAGGAGCGCGAGTACCAGCACATCAAGAAGGGCTACGAGGATCGCGGCAAGGACGAGGACGCCGCGCAGGAGATCGCCGCGCGCACCGTCAACAAGCAGCGCCGCGAGCACGACGAGACGCCGAGCCGCCACAGCCAGGGCAGCGGCAACCCGAACACGTCGCTCGAAGCGCGCACGAAGGACGAGCTCGAGAACATCGCGCGCAAGGAGCACATCCACGGGCGCAGCTCGATGCGCAAAGCCGAGCTGATCGACGCCATCCGCCGCAAACGCGACTGACGACCCGCCCACCAGCCACCACGTACCCACGAGTGAGAGGACATCATGCCGGATCGTGACGACCGTGACCGCGACAGGGCGGTCTCGCTCGGCAACACCGACTCGCTGGACACGACGTCCAGGGGGAAGCTGCGCCACCTCGACGACCTCGACGGGTTCCGCCTCGCCGACGGCACCCCCGACCTGCGCGGGTGGGACGTGACCGCCGACGACGGTCAGAAGCTCGGCGAGGTGGTCGGCCTCATCGTCGATACGGGCGCGCGACAGGTACGCTACCTCGAGGTGAAGCTCGACGACGAGGTCGCGTCGAAGTTCGCGCGCGCCAACGACACCCTCGATCCGCGCACCGAGCCGCTACAGCACGTGCTCGTCCCCGTCGGCGCGGCGCAGATCGACGACGACCACCACGACATCTGCCTCGGCACGCAGGCGCTCGAGATGGCGGGGCTCGCCTACCGCGCCGTCGACGCGCCGCGCGGCCTCGCCTCCGACGCGGAGCGCAAGCTGCCGTTCGCCGACGAGCGCACCGCGGCGCGGAGCAGCGCCGACGCCGCCGACGGCCGCGGCCCGAGCGGCGTGCTCGGTGCGGGCGACCAGCGGCGCGCCGGCGGCGAGCAGCGCTCACCCGACGAGCGACGGTCCCGCGAGCGGCTTCGCCCGATCGCTACGCTCACCGTCGTCGAGGTCGCGTCGCGCACCGGGGGTCCGTAACGGCCCACGTCGGAATGATCGGCGCGCGTCGGCACGCTGCCGCGCGCCTTGCGCCCTTCGCGGCGCGCGTCGATCATCCCGTCGTGACTCAGCCATCGATCGACGATCGCGACGCGCTCACGCCGGTCCCCGGCACGCGCAGCTACACCGACCTCGGCTTCGGGCGGGTCGTCGCGCAGCAGGTGCGCGGCCGGTTCCTCACCCACACCGGCGAGCCGACGAGCCGGAAGTACGGCCTCGGCGGCCAGCGCCTCGAGCGCGGCTATCTCCGCGCGCTCGCCACGCCGCTCCCGGTGTTCCTCGCCTGGGGCCTCGGCGCGCTCCTCCTCCTCAACGGCTTCTTCGCCCTCGCCTATCTCGCGCTCGGTGAGGGGGCGTTGCGCGGCGGCGAGGCGCTCGGGGTCGGCGACCCGTTCCTGCGCGCGCTCGCGTTCAGCGTCGGCGTGTTCACGACGAGCGGCACCGGGCAGATGTACGCCGTCGGCAGCACAACCCACTGGCTCGTCGTCTTCGAGTCCTTCTTCGGGCCGTTCGTCCTCGTCGCCACCGCCGGCCTGCTCATCGCGCGGCTCACGCGCCCGCGCATGCGGCTCCGCTTCAGCGAGTCCGCGGTCGTCGCCCCGTACGAGGGCGGGCGCGGCCTCATGTTCCGCATGGTGAACGTCCAGCCGGCCGAGTTGAGCGACGTCCAGGTGCGCGTCAGCCTCGCGCGGTTCGAGGAGGCGGACGGAGGCCGCGAGCGCAACTTCTACCCGCTCGCCCTCGAGCGCACCTCCGTCGACCTGTTCACGCTGCACTGGACGGTCGTCCATCCGATCACGCCCGACAGTCCGCTCGCCGGCGCCACGCCGGAGAGCGTGCGCGCCGATCAGGTCGAGCTGCTCGTGCTCGTCAACGCACACGAGGAGACCTTCTCGACGCGCGTCACCGCGCGCGCCTCCTACTGGTGGGACGAGATCCGCTGGGACGCGAAGTTCGCCAGCATCTTCGCCAGCTCCCCCGACGAGGCGCTCGCGATCGACGTCGAGCGCCTCGACCGCCTCGAGCGCCTCGCGCCCGGCGCCACGAGCGTCCCCGCCTCGATCGAACTCGCGGACGCTCCCTCCCCCTAGCGCTCCTCCCCCGCCCCCGCGCGCACCGCTTCGAGATCCAGCTCGAGCTCCAGCTCGCGCAGCACGTCGTCCGAGATCGCGCCCTCGTTCCGCAGCCGCACGAGCATCCGACGCTCGGCGCGCAGCATCTCGCCGCGCAGCCGCCGCCGCTCCGCCGGCTCGCCCGCGTGGTGCTCGAGCAGGCGGATCCGGTCGCGCAGCTCGGCGCGCAGCCATTCCACGTCGCGCGCGTCGACCCAGTCTTCCCGCGAGAGATCCTCGAGCGCCTCGGCGCCGCGGCGCAGCGCCTCCAGCCGCGCCGCGCGCGCCTCCGCGTCGTGGCGCCGGTCCGGGGTGAACGCGAGCGCGCGGATCAGCGGCGCGAGCGTCAGCCCCTGCATCACCAGCGTAATCACGATCACGCACACCGTGATCACCACGATCTCGCTGCGGTACGGGAACGGCTTGCCGCCGGCGATGGTGTACGGCAGTGCCAGCGCGGTGGCGAGCGACACGACGCCACGCATGCTCGTCCACGCCACGAGGGTCACGGCCTTCCACGACGGGAGCGGATCCCTGCGCCGCACGCGCCGGCTCGCCATCCGCGGCAGCAGCGTCGCGATCGGCACCCAGACGAGCCGCACGAGGATCGCCACGCCACCGATCACCGCGCCGTCGCGCAGCAGCAATCCGCGCGTGCCTTCGGGCACGTCGGCGAGCAGCGTACGGAACTGCATGCCGAGCAGCAGGAAGATCGCCGCGTTGAGGACGAACACGACGAGGTCCCAGATCGACTGGTTGTGCAGGCGCGAGAGCGGCGCCATCGCCCCCGAGAAATGGCGCCGCAGGTAGAGGCCGCCCGCCACGCACGCGAGCACCCCCGAGACGTGCATCGCTTCGGCGCTGAGCCACGCGACGTACGGCGCCGCGAGCGTGAGCAGCGTCTCCGCCATCGCGTCCTTCGACCAGTGCAGCAGCCGGAGCACGACCCACGCGACGAGCAGTCCGATCAGCACGCCGACGCCGGCGTCGAGAAAGAAGTGGACGATCGACTCGCCCCAGCTGAAGACCCCCGTCACGGCCGCGGCGACCGCGGTGCGATAGAGAATCAGCGCCGACGCGTCGTTCACGAGGCTCTCGCCCTCGAGCACGACGATCACGCGATGCGGCACCGGCAGCCGCGACACGATCGACGTCGCCGCGACCGCGTCCGGCGGCGACACGATCGCCCCGAGCGCCACGGCCACCGCCCACGGCATGCCGGGGAAGAGCATCCGCGCCGCGATGGCGACGGCAGCCGACGTCGCGAGCACCAGTCCGATCGCGAGGAGGCCGATCGGGCGGCGGTTCGCGGTGAAGTCCCGCAGCGAGGTGAAGAACGCCGCCGCCCACAGCACCGGCGGCAGGAAGACGAAGAAGACGAGATCGGCGTCGAGGCGCGGAAGCTCCACACCGGGGATGAGCCCGATGAGGAACCCCGCGATCACCTGCAGGACCGGCGTCGGCACGGGGAGCCGGCGCGCAATTGCCGTGACGGCCACCACCAGGGTGGCGAACGCCACCGCCAGAACGACGGGCGGGAACCCGGGCATCAGTCCAGTGGGTTCCCGCTCGTCGCGCTCAACGCACGCCGGTGGAGGCGATGCTCACCGGCGCGCGCCCGCACCGTCGTCCGGCCCGCTTCAACGCGGCAGGTCGTAGATCTCGACGTGGTTCTGCGAAACCACGGGCACCGCCACCCGGTGCCGCTTCGTGTCCACGGCGATGTCCGCCGGCGGCCCTTCCGTGTGCAGGATCGCGTGGCCCGACGTCCCCGTGAACAGGTGCAGGCTCGTGTCGGCCTGGCTCGCCACGAGGATCCCTTCGCTCCCCAGCACCTCCACGCCGTCGTACTTCGCGCCCGTGCTCGTCCCGGCGCTGGTGAGCGTCGTGCTCCCCGGCACCCACGCGAGGATCGAGTGCGATCCACCGAACGGCACGATGATGAACCGGTTGTTCGCCGCGTCCCACGTGATCCCGTTCGGCGCGCCGAGCGCGCTGTCGGCCAGCACGAGGGTCGGCCCGCCCTGCACCTTGTACAGCTTGTTGCGCCCCGTGTCGGTCACGTACACGGTGCCCGTCGCGTCGGCGGCGACGTCGTTGAGGAAGCCGCGGTCCAGCCCCGAGAAGTCGATGCTCGCGAGCTTCGCGCCCGTGTGCCGGTCGAAGCCGCGCACCGCGTCGGCGTCCGCGACCCACAGCGTGTCTCCCACGATGTACATCCCGCGCGGCGAGTGCAGCACCACGTGGTTCGTGCCGCCGACGATGAACTTGAGCGTCTCGATCTGGCCGTCGGGCTTCATCCGGCTGATGTAGCCGTTGTTGTCCGTCTCGCCGGCGCTTCCCGGCCCCCAGTTGCCGACGAAGTAGATGTCCTGCTCGGGGTCGTAGCGCACCGCTTCGGGCGCGACGAAGCCGGTGCGCACGACGAACGGCTTCGTCCCCGCCGGCATGCTCGCGCTCGCGGCCGCCGCCGGCGCGCTCGCGGTAGTCCCGCTCGATGCGCAGGCGGCGAGCGCCGCCGCCGTCGCGATCGTGATCAGTGCGTGGTGCGCGATGCGAGGTGTCATGGGCTCATCCCTCCTGAGGTTGGACTGCCACCCATCCTTGTCGTTCGTTGCTCGCCAGCACGGCCTCCACGATCCGGACCTCCGCGTCGCCGTCCTCGAACGTCGGGAAGTCCGCCGGGTCGCGGGCCGGCCGCTTTCCCGCCGCGATGTACCGATAGAGGTTGCGGAACAGATTGCGCGGCCCGTCCGGGTACCCTTCCGGATGTCCGCCCGGATAGTGCGCGAACGTGCGCGCGTTCGCATCCATGAGCGACGGATCCTTGATCAGCGTCTGGTTCGGCTCGTCGCGATGGCCGATCCACAGATGGTTCGGGTTCTCCTGGTCCCACGAGAGCGCGCTCCGGCTCCCGTCCACCTCGATCCACTGCCGGTTCTTCCGGCCCGAGCTCACCTGCGACACCACGAGCGAGCCGCGCAGCCCGCCCTCCAGCTCGATCAGCACGAACCCGCCGTCCTCCGTGTCGATCGACACGACGTCGTACTCCTCCGGCGCACCGAGCTCCTTCCCCTTGTACGTCTCCACGTCGTGCTTCGGCTTCTTCCGCTGCTCGTGCGCGCGGAACAGGTGCGCGAACACCCGCGTGATCTTCCGCCCGCTGATGAACTGCACGAGGTCGAACCAGTGCGAGCCGATGTCGGCGATCGCGCGCGACGCCCCGCTCACCTTCGACTCCAGGCGCCAGTTGTAATCGGTGTCGTGCAGCAGCCAGTCCTGCAGATAGTGCCCGTGCACGAGGAACAGGTCGCCGAGCTCGCCGCGCGCCACCATCCCGCGCGCCTGCTGCACCAGCGGATAGCCGCGGTAGTTGAAGTTGATCGCCGTCACGACCTCCGTCTCGCGCGCGAGCCGCACGAGCGCTCCCGACTCGGCCGACGTCATCGTCAGCGGCTTCTCCGAGAGCACGTGCTTCCCCGCCTCGAGGAACGCCTTGTTCACCTCGAAGTGCAGGTTGTTCGGCGTGCAGTTGTGCACCGCGTCCACGTCGTCGCGTCCGAGCAGTTTCGTCCAGTCGTCGACCACCGTCGTGATCCCGAACTGCGCGGCGAGCTCCTGCGCGCGCGGGAGGTCGACGGACGCGATCGCGACGACGTTCACGCCCGGAACGCGGCGGAGCGCGTCGACGTGGGCGGCGCCCATGAAGCCCGAACCGATGACGGCGACGTTGACTGGCGGCATGATCCACGACGGAGGTGATGGCCTGATCCGGCGCCCGTGGCGCCGGCGGAGCGAAGGGAACGTACTCGGCCCGGAGCCACGTGCCCAGCCTCGGGCGCGGCGCGATGCCGGTCTTGCGCTCCACTTCGATCGCGAGCACGTTGCGCGGACGGCGCCCCGCAGGCGCGGATGCCTCGCCCTGCGCCGGCCGCGCCGAGCTCCGAGGTCCGACGATCCCAGCGCACGCGAGACGTGGCGGAGACTCCTGCAAGCCCGAGCGACGGACGACTGACCGGCAGCGTGCGCGGCGCGCGGGTGCGCTCCGCGCCAGTCGCGTGGTCGCTCGAGCGCCGGCTCCCCGTGCTCATCTCGGTACTCGTCGCGTGCGTCGTCGGAGGACTCGGCTTCGCCGCGTACCGCGAGACGCGTTCGGCGGCGATCGATCGCACGTCCGAGCGGCTCGAGCGCGTCGGTCGCGAGCTCGTCGAGACCGCGGCCCGCGCCACGGCCGTGCGCGACGACGCGCTCCGCGCGCTGGCGGACGAGCCGCTCATCCGGAACGCGGTCGCCGGGGTCGCCGCAACCGCCGGCGTCGCCGCGCGGCTCGACGCGGCGCGCGACCCGTCCGATTCGACGCTGCTCGCCTGGCAGATCGCGACGGTCGCGGGGGAGCCCCGCGTTTCGACCGGCGTCGCGTGGGCTCCGGCCGACTCCGCGGCGCTGTCCGCCCTCACCGGCGCGGTGATCGAGTCCGGGGCGACGCGCCATTCTCCGTTCTACGCCGTCGGCGATCGCGTGCACGCCTGGGTCGCCACGCCCATCCTCGTCGGCGGCCGCGCCGTGGGCACGCTCGCCGCGCTGCGGCGCGTCGGCGACAACGCCGGCGCCGATGCGACCATCCGCCGCATCGTCGACGACGACGCGCGCATGCTCTTCACCAGCCTCGGCTCCCGCGAGTGGGCGTCCCCGCGCGGCCGGCCGGTGAGCGCGCCGTTCGCGCTGCCCGCCACGCAGGGAACGGCGGTGCGCGTGCAGGCTGGCGACGATGGCGCGTTCGCCGTGCAGAACACCGTGCCGGGGACGCCATGGACCGTCGTGCTCTTCCAGTCGCAGGCATCGGTGCTGCGCCGGCCGCACGAGTTCCTGCGCGGACTCGTCGGCGCCGGCCTGCTGGTGCTCGCCG
Source organism: Gemmatimonadaceae bacterium (assembly GCA_035494615.1). Taxonomy (GTDB): domain Bacteria; phylum Gemmatimonadota; class Gemmatimonadetes; order Gemmatimonadales; family Gemmatimonadaceae; genus AG11. The sequence goes on along the minus strand of DATJGU010000079.1, from coordinate 83,740 downwards.
TCGCGACGCTCGGCGCGTGGCTGCTCAGCCGCCACGTCACCCGGCCGCTGCGCGACGTCACCGCCGCCGTCGCCTCGCTCGCCCACGGCAAGTACGACCGGCGCGTCGACGTGAGCGGCGGCGGTCTCGAGATGGCGACCCTCGGCTCGACGTTCAACGGCATGGCCGCCGCCATCGGCGACGCCCACGCCCAACTGGCAGAGCGCAACGCCGAGCTGCAGCGCGCCAACGCCGCCAAGGCACAGTTCCTCGCCATGATGAGCCACGAGCTCCGCACGCCGCTCAACGCGATCGGCGGATTCACCGAGTTGATGGAGCTCGGGTTGCGTGGGCCCGTCACGCCCGAGCAGGTCGAGGACCTGGGCCGTATCCGCCGCAACAAGGACCTCCTCCTGTCCATCATCGGCGACATCCTCGACTTCACGCGCGCCGAAGCGGGAGTGCTCACCGTCGAGCTGGAGCCCGTGCTCGTCGCGCCGCTCCTGGGCGACGTCGTGAGTGCCGTCGGACGTCAGATCGAGGCGAAGGGCGTCCGGCTCGTCGTGTCGGCCGTGCCCGCGAATGCGATCGCGCGCGCCGACCACGCGAAGATGCAGCAGGTCGTGCTCAACCTGCTCTCGAATGCGCTCAAGTTCACGGAGCCGGGAGGCGAAGTGCGCGTCGACACGCGCGTCGACGGCGCCATGGTCTACCTCGACGTGCGCGACACCGGTCCGGGGATCGACGCCGACCAGCTCGAGGCGGTCTTCGAGCCCTTCGTGCAGGCCGACTCGTCGCTCACGCGCCGCGCAGGCGGCACCGGCCTCGGGCTGGCGATCGCGCGCCAGCTCGCGACCGCGATGCGCGGCAGCGTCACCGTGCGCAGCACCGTCGGCGCCGGCTCGACGTTCACCCTCGCGCTCCCGCACGCCGAGCGCGCCGGCGTCTCGCGCCCCCCGCAGCCGATCTCCTCCGCCGCGCCACAGGCCGTCTGAGCGCGGGCGCCGGCGCCCGATTCACACGGGCGCGCTCCGCGGCGATCTTTCGATCAGTTCACGCGAGGAGGAAGGAGAATGAGCGAACGCGAGCCCGCGGCGGCCTCGGCCGTCGCTACCGATCGAAAGACCGAGGTCGCCGTGCTGGCCGGCGGCTGCTTCTGGGGAGTCGAGGACATCCTGCGCGACGTCCCCGGCGTGCTCGACACCGACGTCGGCTACACCGGCGGCTGGCTCGAGAACCCCACGTATCACGACACCCACGACAGCAAGTCCGGCCACGCCGAATCGGTCCGGATCACCTTCGATCCCACGGTGCTCAGCTACGAGGATCTGCTGGAGAACTGGTTCTTCCGTCTCCACGATCCCACCACGCTGAACCGCCAGGGGAACGACATCGGCACCCAGTACCGCTCGGCGATCTTTCCGCAGTCGGACGAGCAGCGCGCCGCCGCCGAGCGCGTGATTGCCCGCGTCAGCGCCTCCGGCAAATGGCGCCGCCCCATCACCACCTCCATCGAGCCCCCCGGCACCTGGTACAGCGCCGAGACCTATCACCAGGACTACCTGCGCAAGAACCCCGGCGGGTACACGTGTCATTTCTTGAGGGATTGAGAGCGTCGTCGAACTGCAACAGCGAGTAGGTGGTAGGGAGTAGCGAGTACGACGTAGCGGGACACGACACGGCCTCGGGAAGCTCTTGCGTCCCGAGGCCGTGTCGTCTCTCGCTACCAGGTACTCGCTACTCCCTGCTCGATACTCGCAGTTGGCAGTTCACATTCACGACCCCTCCCCCTTCCCGTAATTCGACCGTCCCGCCCATGCCTCCATCTCGCGCGTTTGCAGCGCGGCGAAGGTCTCGGTCGGGAACGTGGCACGGCCGCGCATCGAGTCGATCAACGCGTCGGCTTCGTCGTCCGAGCGGCCCACCGCCAACAGCGTGAAGTGCGCGAGACTGAGCGCCACCTCGCGCTCCGCGTAGACCGCGCGACCCACCCCCCCCGGCGCGTGCAGCAGCGACTCGAAGAACGCCTGCTCCACGGCGCTGTGCGTGCGGACCCCGACCGCGATCCCCGGATTCATCCGCCGCGCCACCTCCACGATGCGCCGCGCGCGGATCGGCTCGGGCGCCGTCACCACGATCAGCCGTGCGCCTTCCACGCCGGCGCGCTCGAGCACGTCGGATCGCGTCGCATCCCCCGACACCGCGTGCTCCCCCCGGCTCCGGAGTCCCGCCACCACCCTCGGCTGCTCCTCGACGACGATGTGGATCACCCCCGCGCGGTCGAGCGCCTCGGTGATCGTGCTGCCCACACGGCCGTAGCCGACCAGCACCACGTGCCCGGTCAGCATGCTGAAGTCGTACGTCTCCCGCGTCGCGCCGTCGCCGCTCGACGCGCGCGCCGACGTCGCCCGTCGCAGCCACGCGCCCAGCGGCTGGTTCACCGTGATCGCCATGAGCGCAGCGGCGACGACGAGCGCCTCCGTCTCCCGGTCGATCAATCCGATCGAGACGCCGAGCGCCGTCAGGATGAACGAGAACTCGCCGATCTGCGCCAGACTGCTCGCCAGCGTCAGCGCCGCGCGCGGTTGCACGGACAGCAGCCGCAGCACGACGAACGACGCCGTCAACTTTCCCGCCAGGACGACCGCGAGCACGGCGAGCACCTTCCCCGGCTGCTGCACGAGCACGTGCGGGTCGAACAACAGGCCGACCGCGACGAAGAACAGCACGGCGAACGCGTCCTGGAGCGGGAGCGCGTCGGCCGCCGCGCGGTGCGCGAGCTCCGACTCGCTCACCACCGCGCCCGCCACGAACGCACCGAGCGCGAACGACATGCCGAAGAGCAGCGACGCGATCGTCCCGACGCCGAGCGCGATCGCGAGCACGGTCAGCGTGAACAGCTCGCGCGAGCCGAGCCGCGCCACGTGCTCGAGCAGCCACGGCACGACGCGCCGCCCGCCGAGGAACATCAGCACGAGGAAGGCGGCCACCTTTCCCAGCGCGAGGGCGAGCGAGAGGCCGAGGCCCGCGGCGCTCGGCGCGCTGCCGCTCGCGGACCCGCCGAGCAGCGGCGCCACCGCCGGCAGCACGACGAGCACGAACACCATCGCCAGGTCCTCGACGACGAGCCACCCCACCGCGAGTCGCCCTTCGGGCGAATCGAGCCGGTCGCGTGCCTCGAGCCCCTTGAGCACCACGACCGTGCTCGCGACCGACAGCGAGAGCCCCAGCACCAGCGCCCCGCCCGCCGACAGCCCCCACGCGCGCCCGATCGCCGTTCCCACGCTCGCGGTGACGAGGATCTGGAGCAGCGCGCCCGGCACCGCGGTTCGCCGGACGGCGATCAGGTCGCGCAGCGAGAAGTGGAGCCCGACGCCGAACATCAGCAGCACCACGCCGAGCTCCGATGCCTGCGCCGCTACGCCGCCGCTCGCCGCGAGCGAAGGCGCGATCACGCCGATCCCGATCCCCGCGAGCAGGTAGCCGACGATCGGTGGCAGGCTGAGCCGCGCCGCCACGACGCCCAGTATCAGCGCGGCGACGAATGCGAGCGAGATCGTGGCGATGAGAGAGGTCTCGTGCGGCATGCGGAGCTCCGCGGGGAATTCGGGGCGCGATGAACTTACCTCTCGAATCCCCGAGCGCACCCACTAACACACCAACACACCAACACACCAACACACCGCCTTGCTGGTCCCGATCCTGCCAGCAGACCCGGCACATGCTCATCGAGGACTACGCTCTCATCGGGGACTGCGAGACCGGCGCGCTCGTCGGCCGCAATGGCTCCATCGACTGGCTCTGCTGGCCGCGCTTCGACTCGGGCGCCTGCTTCGCCGCGCTGCTCGGCGGCCCCGAGCACGGCCGGTGGCGCATCGCGCCCTCCTGCGACGTCACCCACATCGAGCGCCGCTACCGCGGCGATACGATGATCCTCGAGACGACGTTCGTCACCGAGTCCGGCGCGGCCACGCTCACCGACTTCATGCCGCCCGTCGGGCCGCAGTCCGAGCTCGTTCGCATGGTGAGCGGCGTCCGCGGCGAAGTGCCCATGCACGTCGAGCTCGTGCTGCGCTTCGGCTACGGTGCGCTCGTCCCGTGGGTCACGCGGCAGGGCGACACCGGCCTCCGCGCCATCGCCGGCCCGGACATGGTCGTCCACCACGGCGACGTCGCGCTCCACGGCGAGAACCTCACCAGCGTCGGCGACTTCGTGATCCGTGAGGGAGAGACCCGGACCTTCACCCTCATCTGGCGCCCCTCGCACAAGCCGCCGCCGGATCCGATCGACGCCTTGTCCGCGCTTCGCGAGACGGAGCAGTACTGGCTCGAGTGGTCGTCACGCTGCCGCTACGAGGGAGACTTCCGCGAGGCGGTGCTCCGCTCGCTCCTCACGCTCAAGGCGCTCACCTACGGTCCCACGGGCGGGATCGTCGCCGCGCCGTCGACGTCGCTCCCCGAGGAGATCGGCGGGGTCCGCAACTGGGACTACCGCCTCTGCTGGCTGCGCGACGCGACGCTCACCCTCGTCGCCCTCATGGACGGCGGCTACTACGACGAGGCGCTCGCGTGGCGCGACTGGCTGCTCCGCGCCGCGGCGGGGAGCCCCGATCAGATCCAGATCATGTACGGGCTCGCCGGCGAGCACCGGCTCACCGAGTGGGAGGTCGGCTGGCTTCCAGGCTACGAGGATTCGAGGCCGGTGCGCATCGGCAACGCCGCGCACGGCCAGCTCCAGCTCGACGTTTTCGGCGAGGTGATGGACGCCCTGCACCAGGCACGCCGCGGGCACATGCCGGAGAGCGAGGAGGCCTGGCACCTCGAACGGGCGCTCGTCTCGCACCTCGAGCGGATCTGCAATCTTCCCGACCATGGCATCTGGGAGGTGCGCGGCCCGCCGCAGCACTTCACCCACTCCAAGCTCATGGTGTGGGTAGCGCTCGACCGCTCGATCCGGAGCGCGCAGCTCTGTCGCCTCGACGGTCCCGTCACGCGGTGGACCGCGCTCCGCGACCAGCTCCACCACGAGATCTGCGAGCGCGGCTACGATCCCGACGCCGGCACCTTCCTGCAGGCGTACGGCTCGAAGGAGGTCGACGCGAGCCTCCTCCTCATGCCCCTCGTCGGCTTTCTCCCCGCCGACGATCCGCGCGTGCGCGGCACCGTGGCCGCGATCGAGAAACGGCTCTTCGTCGACGGATTCGTGTATCGCTACGACTCGGCGCTCACCGACGACGGCCTCCCGCCCGGCGAGGGCGCCTTCCTCGCCTGCACCTTCTGGCTCGCCGACAACTATCTCCTCCAGGGCCGCCACGCCGAAGCCTGCCGCATCTTCGAGCGGCTGCTCTCGATCCGGAACGACGTCGGCCTCCTCGCGGAGGAATATCATCCGGTGCTCCGCCGGCAGGTCGGCAACTTCCCGCAAGCGTTCTCGCACGTCGCCCTCGTGAGCACGGCGTTCAACCTCCAGCGCGCCGACCGCCGCGCCACGCCGCGCCGCAGCGCCAACGGAACGTTCGTCGAGCCGCATCACGCCCGACGCGCGCACGCGACGTCGCGCTGACGCGCGCGCGGCTCCCGGTCCTTGCTCGTCCGCGCTCGGTCCGCGCTCAGTCCGCGAGCTTCGCCATCACGAGCGCCAGCGCGCGCTCCCCCACCGCCGATGGCGACGTCGTGCATCGCCCGCCACGCGAGTCCCAGATCGCGCTCGCCAGCGCGATCATCGATTCGGCCTCCTCGCGTGCCGTCGCGAGCCGTGACGCCGTGCGATCGCCGCGTCCCGTCCCCGCTCGCAGGGACGAATCCGGCGCCACGGGGGCGAGCATCGCGCGCGCGGAATCGGTCGCCGCCGAGGGCGCCGCCGGCGTGCATCGCGCGGCGGCGTCGAGCACGAGCGCCAGCACGCGTGCCGCGCGCGCGCGCCGCTCGGGCGGGTCGAGCCGCCGCAGGGTGGGATCGAGCGCGAGGGCGCTGTCCGCCACCGCGAGCGATACCGCCGTCCGCGCCGTGTCGCCGAGCAGCCGCGCCGACTCGAGCAGGTCGGCGCGCGCGGTCTCGAAGTTCCCCACCTCGAGCGCCGCTTCACCGAGCCCCGCGTACGCGTCGCCGTCCTTCGCATCCGCGCGCAGCATCTCGCGGAACATCGCGATCGCCCGGTCCGGCGCACCCGCCACGACGAACAGGTGCGCCACACGCCGCCGCAGTGCCCGCGTGCCGATCGTCGAATCGGCCAGCGGGAGCAGCTCGGCCAGCAGCTCCTGCCTCGCTCCGGAGCGCGCCAGCAGATCCACGAGCGCCATGCGCGCCTCGAGCCGTCGCGCCGGTGCGCCCTCCTCCCACCGTCCATAGATCGCGCGATGGTAGTACGACGCGGCGTCGTCCGCTCGCCCTTCACGCTCCAGCACCCGCGCCAGCACGAGGTTCGCCTGCCCGTCCGACTCCGCGCGCGCGAGCTGCGTGCGCAGCACGGACTCCGCCTCGGGGTATTCCCCCGCCGCCAGCAGCGCTTCGCCGAGCGCCGTGCCGTACTGCACGTTCGTTCGCTCGCTCGCCATCGCCGACGCGAACAGATCGCTCGCCGCACGCGGATGCCCCGCCGCGAGCTGGGCGCGCCCGTCCTCGTACTGGTGTGCGGCGTGCTGGCGCGACTCGCGCTCGTCGACGTGCGCGAGCCACACGTCGAACGCGCCGAACGCGAGAATCGCGGCGAGAATCAGCCCGAACGTCGCGAGGAACTCGGGCGTCGTCGCCGTCGGACGTGGCGCGGTGCGCGGCCAGGCCTCAGCCATCGCGCCGCGCCTCGGCCGCGCTTCGCCCCGAGCCCTCGTCGTCGCCCTCCACGCCGTACGCGGCCAGCACGTCGGGCAGCGTGACGACGCCGAGCAGCAGCCGGACGTCCGCGCGGCTCACCACGGGGAGCACGGAACGGTGCGTTTCACCCATTCGCGCGAGCACGTGCGCCAGCGGCTGGTCGCCGTGCACGTGCGCCGTCGCGCGCTCGTCGACGCCCTCTTCCTCCTCGAGCAGTGTGGACACCGGCACCTCGGCCCGCCCTCGCGCGACGGCATCCTCGAGGCGCCGCCGGAGAATCATCCCGCGAAAGCCCGCGTCGTCGGAGACGGGCCATGCATCGAGCGCGCTGTCGCCGATGCGCTCCAGCGCGTGGCGCGCCTCGAGCGCGGAAGCGAGCGGCTTCGGCGCCTCGCGGATCGCCGAGCTCGCGGTGAGCGCGCGCGTCTGCTCCCGGAACGCACCGGTGGGAAGATGGATCCCGTCCTGCCGCGCAAGCGCCTCGTAGATCGGCTCGTGCTGCAGCCGCTGCGAGATCCAGAACGCGATCATGTTCGAGATCATGAGCGGCACGATGATCGTGTAGTCGCGCGTCGTCTCGAAGATCATGATCACCGACGTGAGCGGCGTGCGCACGATCCCGGCGAACGCGGTGCCCATCCCGACGAGTGCGTACGCGCCCGGCCCCGCCGAGGCGCCCGGAAACACACGCTCCGCGACGGCACCCACCGCGCCGCCGAGCATCGCGCCGATGAACAGGCTCGGGCCGAAGATCCCGCCCGCGTTCCCCGATGCGTAGCACAGCGCCGTGGCGAAGATCTTGAGTCCGACGAGCGTGATCGCCATCGAGAGGACGACGTCCCCGCCGAGCACCCGGTCGACCTGGTCGTAGCCCACGCCGAGGACCTGCGGCACGAACCAGCCGATCAGTCCCACGCCGAGGCCGCCGGCCGTCGGATACAGCCACGCCATCCGTCTCGGCAGCGACATGAACCATCGGCGCATGCGCAGCAACAGCTTCACGAACGCCACCGAGCCAAGTCCGCCGACGATCCCGAGCACCGCGTAGACGCCGAGCTCCGACGGGCTCACGAGCCGGTACGCGGGCACGTGGAACAGCGGCTCGTCGCCGAGCACGAGATGGAGCACCATCCACGACGTCGTGGAGCTCAGCACGACCGAGCCCAGGATCGGCGCGTGCAGGTCGCCCATGATCTCCTCGAGCGAGAAGAGCACGGCGGCGATCGGGGTGTTGAACGCCGCCGCGAGCGCCGCCGACGCGCCGACCGGCACCAGCCAGCGTACCTGCACCGTGCCGAGCCCCAGTCGCCGCGCGATCACCGACGCCAGTCCGGATCCGATGTGCACCGCCGGCCCTTCGCGCCCCAGCGCGATCCCGCTCGCCAGCGACGCCGAGCAGCAGAGGAACTTCCCCGCGACGGTGCGCATGCTGATCCAGCCGTCGTGGATGAAGATCGCGGCGCGCGTCTGCGGAATCCCACTTCCCCGCGCATCGGGAAACGCCCGTGCGAGCAGGATCCCGGTCACGAGCGCGCCGAGCGTCGGCACGAGGACGCGCCGCCACGCGGCGCCCCCCGCCGGGTACATGTGGGCCGCGAGTCGCCCCGTGAGCAGGATGAAGGCGACGACGATCAGTCCGACGAGCGCGCCGATCACCAGACTCAACGCCAACGCCAATCGGTCCTCTCGCCGGCGAAGATCCTCCACGAGCGAGAACAGCCGGCTCAGGCCGAAGGTCGATGTGATCGAAGGCACGGTAGGACATTCTACTACGTCGACACGTCGGTGTGTCGGTGTGTCGGCGTGTCGGTGTGCCGGCAGGAACAGCGGCCTCGGGAGGCGGGAGCTTCCCGAGGCCGTTTCCGAGTCACCAGGTCACCGACCAAGTCACCAAGTCACCAAGTCACCAAGTCACCAAGTCACCAGCTCGCCGCCCTCAATCGATCGGCTTCAGATTCGCCAGGATCTGCTCGCGCTGCGGCTCGAGGAATGGCGCGAGCACCACCGTCTCGCCGAGCGTCGCCGGATCCTCGTCCACGGCGAAGCCCGGGCCGTCGGTCGCGATCTCGAACAGGATCCCGTTCGGCTCGCGGAAATACAGGCTGCGGAACCAGTAGCGATCCACCTTGCCGCTGTTTCCGATGCCGAGCGTGTTCAGGCGGTCCGCCCACGCGTCGTAATCCGCGTCCGCCGAGCGGAACGCCACGTGGTGCACGCCGCCGGCACCCGGTCGCGCCGACCGCAGCGAGCTCCGCACCGCCACGTGCAGCTCGGCGCCGGGCCCGCCCGGACCCATCTCGTACACGTGCACGGTGTCCCCCCCACCCTCCGGATGCGGGTGCTCCCGCACGGGACGCATCCCGATCGCGCGCAGCACCGCGTCCGTCGGCGCGAGCACGGGCACGCTCAGCTCGATCGGTCCGAGTCCGCGCACCTGGTGCTCCGCGGGTACGGGGCTCCCCTCCCATGGGAACGCCTCGCCCGATCCCCCGTCGTCGACGAGCGCGAGACGCTGCCCCTCGGGATCCTCGAAGTCGAGCGTCGCGCGGCCGTCGCGCTCGCGAATCTCCCCCGTGCGCACCCCTTGCTCGCCGAGCTGCGCCCGCCAGAACTCGAGCGCCGCCTGCCCGGCGACGCGAAGCGACGTGCGCGTGATCGACCGCGAGCCGCGCGTCTCGGGCGGCACCGGCCAGTCGAAGAACGTGAGATCCGTGCCCGGCGTCCCCTTCGCGTCGGCGTAGAACAGGTGGTACGCGCTCACGTCGTCCTGGTTCACGCTCCGCTTCACGAGCCGCATGCCGAGCGTCTTCGTGTAGAACCGGTGGTTGTCGCGAATCCGCGCCGAAACCGCCGTGAGGTGATGAATCCCTTTCAGTTCGATGCCCATGTCGGTGCCCCCCGTCGTGCGAGCCGCCCGCCCCGTTCGGTTCGGAGCGGTTCGCAGCGTGCTCCAATTATCTTAGCACTGAGATTGTTTTCCGTCAAGGTGGTGGCGGCGACGGAAGCGAGGGCGGCGCCACGACGGAACGCAGAGCTTCTCCGTCACCGTTCGGTCGTTCCCGGTGTCGATCGCACCGAGCCGAGCGAGACGTTGCTGGCATCCAGCGAGCGGGGTAACATCACCGAACCCTCCAGGAGCTCGTATGGCGATCGGTCTTCTCATCCTGCTCGTGCTCGCCGTCGCCTTCGGCGTCGCGACCTTCAAGATCATCGGTCAGGCCGAGGTCATGGTGATCGAGCGGCTCGGCCGCTTCCATCGCGTCGCCCGCTCGGGGCTCAACATCCTGATCCCCCTCATCGAGCGCCCCCGCTCGATCGACGTGCGCTACTTCGAGGTCGCCGTCGGCGGCCAGAAGAAGATCACCTCGGGCTCCACGACCCGCATCGACCTCCGCGAGCAGGTCCTCAACTTCCCGAGCCAGCCGGTGATCACGAAGGACAACGTGACCATCGACATCGACGCCGTGCTCTACTACCGCGTGGCCGATCCGCAGAAGGCCACCTACGCCGTCCAGAACCTCCCCTACGCGCTCGAGACCCTCACGCGCACGACGCTCCGCAACATCGTCGGCGAGATGGAGCTCGACGCCACCCTCGCCAGCCGCGACGCGATCAACACCCGCATGCGCGAGGTCATCGAGGAGGCCGCCATCGGCTGGGGCGTCGACCTCACCCGCGTCGAGCTCCAGGCGATCGAGCCCCCACGCGACATCAAGCAGTCGATGGAGCTCCAGATGCGCGCCGAACGCGAGCGTCGCGCCGCGGTCACCAACGCCGAAGCCACCAAGCGCGCCGCCATCCTCGAGTCGGAAGGGGTGCGCGAAGCACAGGTGCGGCGCGCCGAGGGCGAGAAGGACGCCGCGATCCTCCGCGCACAGGGTCTCGCCACGGCGCGGCTCGCCATGGCCGAGGCCGAGGCGCAGGCCCTCGAGCGCATCAGCGGCGCGCTCCCGGAAGGCGAAGCGGCGATGTACCTCCTCGGCATCAAGTATCTCGAGGCGCTGCCGAAGATCACCGAGGGCCCGGGGACGACGATCTTCCTCCCCGTCGAGGCGAGCGGGGTGATGGGCGCCATCGGGTCGCTCCGCGAACTGCTCGCCGGCGGTGGGCGTGGGCCCGTCGGCGGAGCGGGATCGGGTGCCGGCGCCGCCCGCGCGGCTCGACCGTCCGGCTCCCCGCCGAGCCGCCCCACACCGCCGCAGCTCGGCGCCGGCACGACGGCCGACGAGGCCGCCGACGCTGGGGACGGCCGCACCGACGGCGATCCCGTCGCGGATCTGTAGCTTGGCGCCGATCACGCGCGAGCGAGCCGAGCGGATCGCCCGTGCGCATGCGTGCGAGCGCTGCGGCGAGTACAGCTTCAAGAAGCTCGTCGTGAAACCCGCCGCCGCCGCGCTCCGCGAGGAGCTCGGCGCGGTGTGGGTCGCGACCAAGATCTGCGGCGTCTGCGGTCTCGATCAGGAGATCGGCATCGACGATGACGGCGACGTCGTCTTCGTGAGCTGACGCGCGCGGCGGCGCGCGCCGGTTCCCTCAACCGCCGCGCGAGCGCGGCCCCGCCGCGAGCAGGGCCTGCGTCGCCGTCACCGCCTCGCTCCGCGCGAGAAGCGCGCGCGCCGCGTCCGGCGCCCGGCGCTGCGCCAACTCGGTGAGCCGCGCCAGATACTCCATCATCGCCGCGGGGAGGATCTTGTGCTCGGCGCTCTTCCACAGCGTCACCGAGCGCCACTGCCCGCGCCACGTGCGGTGGGCCAGCACCTTCACCTGCTCGTGCTCGTCGAGCACGAGTCGGCCGCGCAACGCGTGGATCGCCGGCGTCTCCGCTTCCTTGAGATGCCCGCCCGTCAGTGCCCAGTGCTGGATCCGGCCCTGGCGCATCGGCAGCCGGTCCGGATCGATCGGCTTGAGCTCGAGCACCTGGCGCATCACGAGCAACGCCGCCGCGAGCGCCGCGATGCGGTTCTCCTCGACCGCGGTGAGCTGCATCGCGAACCGGTTGATCTGATCGCACCGGGCCACGAGATCGGCGAGCGCCTTCGGCGTTGGTGCTTCGACGGAATCCTGCATCACTCTGCGTCTGGGTGGTTCGGCGCGGCGCAGTCGCTGGCGTCGTCGCCGCGGACCACGCCGCTGCCGGACTGCGCGGTCGCGCGCAGGAAACACCGAGGACCCCATGCGCGCCGTAACGTGGATCACCAGTCCCGCACGTCTCGCGCCGCGCGGGCACGTGAACTGCGCCTGCGGTGCGCCCCGCCCTCGACGGTGAGTGGCGTGGCACCATCGCGCATCGCGCGCATCGGGTCTTCGCGGAAGGAGTGGAGCATGGGAGCGACATACGAGACGGGAACGAGCACGGCGGGCGGCGACGGCGGCTCCGGCGCCCTCGGCACGGCCCTCAGCGAGGACTTGCGACCTCGCGTCACCACCACCGTGCCCTATCAGCGCATCGCCAACCGCGATCGGGGCACCGGCGGCGAGAGCCTCGCGGATTTTCTCGGCATGTTCAGCATCGGGCTCGGCCTCGCGCAGGTCATCGCCCCCGAGACGATGTCGAAGGTCTGCGGCGTCAGCGACGCCGAGGGCAATCGGTCGGTCATGCGGGCGCTCGGCGCGCGCGAGATCTCGCACGGGCTCGCCATCCTGTCGCGCCAGCAGCCCGAGAAGGCGGTCTGGTCGCGCGTCGCCGGCGACGCGCTCGACCTCGCGCTCCTCGGCAAGGTGATGGCGAATCCGGAGAACAACCGCGGCCGCACGCTCTTCGCCACGGCGAACGTCCTCGCCGTGACCGCGCTCGACGTCATGTGCGCCCGCCAGCTCTCGATGCAGCCGCAGACGGTCGCCAACGAAGGCGCCGATTCGGGCATCATCCGCACGCGTCGCGCGATCACCGTGAACCGGCCGGTCGAGGAAGTCTACGGTTTCTGGCGCGACTTCCAGAACCTGCCGCGATTCATGCGCCACCTCGAATCCGTCACCGTCACCGGCGACCGTCGGTCGCACTGGAAGGCAAAAGCCCCCGCCGGCCAGTCCGTCCAGTGGGACGCCGAGACGCTGGAGGACCGGCCGAACGAGCTGATCTCGTGGCGCTCGCTGCCCGGCTCCGACGTCTACAACGCCGGCACCGTCCGCTTCCGTCGCGCACCGGGCGACCGCGGCACCGAAGTGCGCGTCGAGCTCGAGTACAAGCCGCCCCTCGGCAAGATCGGATCGAAGGTCGCGATGCTCTTCCGCGAGGAGCCTGGCCAGCAGGTGATGGACGACCTGCGCCACCTCAAGCAGGTACTGGAGACCGGAGAGATCCTCCTCTCCGACGCGACCAAGCAGCGCGGCCCGCATCCGGCGCAGCCGAACGACGAGCCGGTCGAGCTCTGACCCACGGACGACGCACCGGGCGGCCGCGCGCCGCCCCGACGGAGGAGTGACGATGAAAGCCACCTGCTGGATGGCACCCCGCAAGATGGAGGTTCGCGAGGTACCCGACCCGACGATCCTCAACAAGCGCGACGCGATCGTGAAGATCTCGTCGACGGCGATCTGCGGATCGGACCTGCACCTCTACAACGGGTTCCTGCCGATGATGGAGCCGGGCGACATCATGGGCCACGAGTTCATGGGCGAGGTCGTCGAGGTGGGAAGCGAGGTGAAGAACCTGAAGGTCGGCGACCGCGTCGTCGTCCCCTTCCCGATCGCCTGCGGCAACTGCGGCCCCTGCCAGGCGGGCGCGTACTCCATCTGCGAGAACTCGAACCCCAACGCCTACATCGCCGAGAAGCTGCTCGGTCACTCGCCGTCGGGGATCTTCGGCTACTCGCACCTCACCGGCGGCTTCGCTGGTGGCCAGGCGGAGTACGCGCGCGTCCCGTTCGCCGACGTCGGACCGATCAAGGTGCCCGAGGATCTCACCGACGATCAGGTGCTCTTTCTCTCCGACATCCTCCCCACCGGCTACATGGCGGCGGAGATGTGCGGGATCCGCCCCGGCGACACCGTGGCGGTGTGGGGCTGCGGCCCGGTCGGCCAGTTCGCGATCGCGAGCGCGTACATGCTCGGCGCGGAGCGCGTCATCGCGATCGACCGGTTCGGCTACCGGCTCGACCTCGCGCGCGAGAAGGCGGGTGCGATCACGATCGACTACGACGAGGTCGACTCCGTCCCCGACGTGCTGAAGGACCTAACCGCCGGCCGCGGCCCCGATCACTGCATCGACGCAGTCGGCGTCGAAGGGCACGGCCACGGCATCATGTACGCGCACGACCGGATGAAGCAGATGATGCGCATGCAGACCGACCGGCCGATCGCGCTCCGGGAGGCGATCTACTCCTGCGCGAACGGGGGAACGGTCTCCGTGATCGGCGTCTATACGGGGTTCATCGACAAGTTTCCGATGAACGCCGTGATGAACCGCTCGCTCACGATCAAGACGGGACAGTGTCACGTGCAGCGGTACATGAAGCCCCTGCTCGAGCGGATCCAGAAGGGCGACATCGACCCGACGTTCATCATCACGCATCACCTCCCTCTCGACCAGGCGGCCGAGGGGTACGAGATGTTCAACGAGAAGCAGGACAACTGCGAGAAGGTCGTGCTGCGGGCGTGACGGCCGGCCGGCCGCCGGCGCGACGCGTCCCGCGGGCGGCGCGGCGCGCCGGCGGTCGTCCTCCCTCCCCCGATTGCCTCTCGCGCGCGCCGCGAGATATTTGCTCCATGCCTCGCCCCGCTCCGCGCCCCTGCGCGCCGAGGATCGTCTGACCCGCGCCGCCTGGCGCGCCGCGGCGTCCGTCGCGCTCGCCGCCGCGGCCCTCGCCGCCTTCGCCTGCCGTCGCGAGCAGGCCTCGGTCGAGGAGCTCTACACGACGCGCATGCTCGGCGTGAGCTACCTGCAGCGCAACCAGCTCCAGGAAGCGGAGACGGAGTTCCTGAAGCTGACGAAGCTCGCCCCCGACGATCCGCTCGGCTTCGCGAACCTCGGGCTCGTCTATCTCCAGGGCGGCCGCTACGCCGAGGCGGAGAAGCAGCTCGATCGCGCCCGGGAGCTCGACCCGTCGAACGTCGACGTCGGGCTGGCGCTCGCCCGGTTGTATTCGCTCACGAACCGTTCGCGCGACGCGCGTGAGCTCCTCGAGAAGCTGCGCGGCGGCTCGCCGCGCAACGCGCACGTGCTCTACGCGCTCGCCGAGCTCGATTCGGCGCAGAACGATCCCACGGTGGCGGCGCGATACCGGGACGCGTTGCGCGCCGTGCTCGCCGTCGCGCCGGCGAACCTCGCCGTGCGGCTCGATCTCGTCGATGCGTTCGTGCGCGGCGGCGAGAGCGACAGCGCGGTCAAGTATCTCGAGGAGATCCGCCGCATCCCTCCCGAGCCGCCTCCCGTCGCGCGCGCATCGCTCGACAGCGCCATCCAGCTCCTGCGCGCCGGCAGCGCCGCGGGCGTCCGCTCGACGCTCGACCGCCTGCTCGGCCTCCTCGAGGTGACGTCGCCCTACCAGGCGTCGCTCGACGAGGTGCGCTCGCCGCAGGCGCCCCTGCCCGGCCGTCCGATCCTCACCTTCGTCCCCAAGTCGTTCGTCACCCTCCACGGCGTGCGCGAGCGCGCCACGGTCGACAGCACGCAGTTCGTCGACGCCACGGCCGACGCGGGGATCCTCGTGCCGAGCGGCGTTGCCGCGGCAGGGCCGAACACGCCGAGCGCGCTCGCCGTCGGCGACGTCGACGGCGACGGCACCGACGACCTGTTCGTCTCGACGATGTCCGGCGCGGGCGCGGCGGACGTGCATCTCTACCGCGTGCGCGCCGGCGGCGTGCGCGACGCCACGGCGAGCGCCGGAATCACGCTGCCGCGAGGCGCCGTGTTCGCCACCTTCGCCGACGCCGACAACGACGGCTGGCTCGACCTCTTCGCCATCGGCGGCGACGGCCGCGGCCATCTCTTTCGCAACGGCGGCACCGGCAGCTTCACCGACGTCACCGCCAAGGCCGGCGTCGCCGACGTGCGCGGCGCGCGGCGCGCCGTCTTCGTCGACCTCGACCACGACGGCGATCTCGATCTCCTCCTGCTGGGCGGCGCGCAGCGCGCCGTCTATCGCAACAACATGGACGGCACCTTCACGGAGTCGGCGGCGGCGCTCGGGCTCGCGGGTCCCGGCGCCGCGTCCGCGGTGTTCGCCGACTTCGACGACGATGGGCGCGTCGACCTCTTCCTCGCGTCGCCGTCCGGCGGCACGTTGCTGCACAACGGCGGGGCGCAGCGCTTCTCCGACGTCAGCGCGGCGAGCGGGCTCGCGGGCGCCGCGGGCAGCGCGGCGGACGTCGCCGACTACGACGGCGACGGGCGGCTCGACCTGTTCGTCGGCGGAGCGCCGAACGGCGAGCCGTCGCTCTGGCACGACGATGGAGGCGGGCATTTCACGCGCGACGCCCGTGCCGCCGCCGTGCTCCGCGCGGCGCGCGGGGCGGCCACCGCGCTCTTCGTCGACTACGACAACGACGGCTGGATCGACCTCCTCGCCGGCTCCGCCGGCGCGGGCGGTGGCCTGCATCTCTTCCGCAACGACTCGACCCACTTCGTCGACCGCACCTCGGCGCTCCCCGACTCCGTGCGCGCGCGCGGCGCGTCGGCGCTCGCCGCGCTCGACATGGACGACGACGGCGACGAGGACGTGGCGCTCGTCGACGGCACCGGCGCGCCGCGGATCATCCGCAACGACGGCGGCAACAGCAACCTCGCCGTGAACGTCGTGCTGCGCGGTCTCGAGGCGGGGAGCGGGAAGAACAACTCCTACGGCATCGGCGCGCGGCTCGATCTCCGCGCCGCCGAGCTGTTCCAGACCCGCGTCGCCACGGCGCGGCGCACGCACTTCGGGCTCGGCGCGCATCTCAAGGCCGACGTGCTGCGCATCGAGTGGCCCAACGGCGTGCCGCAGACCGTCTATTTCCCCGGCACCGATCAGAGCGTCGTCGAGCAGGAGCTGCTCAAGGGCTCCTGCGCGTTCGCGTACGCGTGGGACGGCACGCGCTTCCGCTTCGTGACCGACGCCATGTGGCGAAGCGCGCTCGGCATGCCGCTCGGCCTCATGGGCGGCGCGAGCGCGTTCGCCCCGGCGGGCGCGTCGCAGGAGTACGTCCGCATCGCCGGCGACGCGCTCCGGCCGCGCAACGGGCGCTACGTCCTCCAGCTCACCGAGGAGCTCTGGGAGACCGCCTACGCCGACGAGGTCAAGCTCGTCGCCGTCGATCACCCCGATTCGGTCGACGTCTTCGTCGACGAGCGCTTCGTCCCTCCCGGGCCACTCTCGCTCAGACTCTATCACGTCGGTCCGCGCCAGCTCCCGCGCTCCGCCGTCGACGAGCGCGGCGCCGACGTGCTCCCCGCGCTGCGCGCCGCCGACGACGTCTTCGTCTCCAACTTCGTCCCGACCCGCTATCAGGGCGTCGTCGAGCCGCACGACCTCGTGCTCGACCTCGGCCCCGACGCCGGCGCGCGCGACAGCTACCTGTATCTGCGCGGCTGGATCTATCCCACCGACGCGAGCATCAACGTCGCCCTCGCGCAGCAGTCGACGATCCGCGTGGCCCCGCCCTCGCTCGAGGTGCGCGACGCCAGCGGGACGTGGCGGACGGTGATCCCGGACATCGGCTTCCCCTCGGGGAAGGACAAGACGCTCGTGATCGATCTCGCCGGGAAGTTCCCCACCGCCGATCATCACGTGCGCATCCGCACGACGATGCAGATCTACTGGGATCAGGCGTTCGTCGCCCGCGAGCCCGCGCGACGGGACGTGAAGCTCACGACGCTCTCGCCCCTCGCCGTCGATCTGCATGCGCGAGGCTTCTCGCGCACCTATCGCAAGGGTGGCCGCTACGGCCCCTACTGGTTCGACTACGACAGCGTGTCGACGCGCGCACCGTGGCGCCCGATCACCGGCGCGTTCACCCGCTACGGCGACGTGCTCCCGCTGCTCCGCCACCCGGACGACATGTACGTCGTCATGGCGCCCGGCGACGAGGCGACGATCGAGTTCGACGCCCGCTCGGCGGACTCGCTGCCCGCCGGCTGGCGCCGCGACTTCCTGCTCTACACCGACGGCTGGATCAAGGACTCCGATCTCAACACGGCGTTCGGCACGACGGTCGGCCCGCTCCCCTTCCACGCGATCCGGTCCTATCCGTACGCGCCGGGAGAGTCCTATCCCACCGACGCCGCGCACCAGCGCTATCTCCGCGAGTATCAGACGCGCGTCGTCGACGCTGCGCCTCCGCTGGCCGAGCGGCTCGCTCCCCGCCCCGCGCCCCGCGCCGCCCGCTGATCACCCACGCCGATCGGCGCGCGCCGGCTCCCGCGCGGATCAGTGCACGCGGCGGCGCGCCGCGGTGAGCAGCGACTCGAGATCGCGGTAGCGCTCCCCCGGATCCACCGTGGGCCCCAGTGCGCGTGCGTGCCGTGCCGCCGCGCGGAGCTGGTCGCACCGCGTGCCGTCGTGCCGGAGCGGTGTCACGCCGAGCTTCGTGTCGCCCTCGCCCGATGCCGCCCCCTTGGGCTTCGGCGCCGCGGCGGGTGCCGTGCTCGCGCGCCGCAGCTCCTCGCGCGCGCGCGCGAGATCCTTGTCGCGCAGCGCGAGGTAGCCCATGTAGAAGTGCGCCGACGTGTTCGACACGTCGTTCTTGAGCACCGCGCCGAGATACCGGCGAGCCGACGCGCGGTCGCCGCGCATCAGCGCCACCTCGGCGAGGTGGAGCAGCGGCCCGTTCTCCTCCTTGTTCAGGTCGTGCGCGCGCTGGAGGTGCCACTCCGCCGAGTCGAGCTGGAATGGCGCCTCGCCGTCGAGGCAGGCGTACAGCGCGCCGAGCTGCGAGTGCGTGCGCGCGCTTCCCGGGTTCACCGCCAGCAGCCGCCGCCACGCGTCCGCCGCGGCGGCGTACTCGCCGAGCTCCACCCGCATGCTGCCGGCGTAGTAGAGCGCGTCCTCGTGGCGCGGGTTGAGCTCGAGCGCGCGCGCGTAGCCGTCGGCGGCGCGCTGGACGTCGTGCCCGATCCGGAACGTGCTCGCCTCGCGATACAGCGCCCAGAACCGCTGCACCCGCTCACGATCGGTCGGTGCACCGGCCGCGGCGGCGCCGGCGGGCGGAGCGCCAGCCGCGGCTGGCGCGGTCGGCACCGTCTCGCCGCGCGCGCGCTCCGCGGACTGCGTCGCGTCCGGCGCGGCGCCCTCCTCGATCGTCACGCGCTGGTTCGTCGCCACCCCGGTGCGCACGTCGCGCGCGCCGCTCGGCCACCGCACCTCGATCGTGTCGATGCGCGCGACCGTGCCCAGCCCGAAGCTCTCGATCGGTGCGTTCTGCGAGAGGTACGGCGCCTGCGATCCCATCTGGCGGACCTGTGCGACTCCGCCGGCGACGAGCCGCACCGTGGCCCCGATCCCCGCGCGATTGCTCCGCGTGCCGCGCAGCGCGAGCTCCGCCCAGTGGTTCCGGTTGCCCCCCTCGTTCCGGAGCAGCACGCCGGTCGCGCCGTGGTTCACCACGAACACGTCGACGTCACCGTCGTTGTCGTAGTCCGCGAACGCCGCCCCGCGGCCGACGTACGCCGTCTGGAAATACCTCCCGCCCACCGGCGACACGTCGAAGAACCCTTCCTTCGGCCCGCGATTCCAGAACAGCTTGCTCTGCATCGGCACCATCGCGCTCGGCTCGTCGCGCTTCTGCAGCGTGCTCCCGTTCACCACGAACAGATCGAGCCGGCCGTCGTTGTCGTAGTCGACGAACGACGTCGCCCATCCCGTGTAGTCGAGCGAGATCTGCCCGAGCCCGTAGCGCTCCGACTCGTCCATGAACGCCAGCGGCGCGCGCTTCCCCGGGTGCGCGGCACCGGGGCGGTGCAGCTGGTTGTCGTACAGCGCGTTCCCCTGCGCGAGCCAGTGTGTGAGGAAGAGGTCCTGCGCGCCGTCGCCGTTCCAGTCGCCCACCGCGATCCCCATCGAGCTGCGGTAGTCCGACGCGTGCGCCGTCTCCGCCACGTTCTCGAACGTGCCGTCGCCGCGGTTGCGGAACAGCGAGTTCTGCGACACGTCGTTCGCCACGTACAGGTCGGGCCAGCCGTCCTCGTCGAGATCGGTCCACGTCGCGGCCAGCCCGCGTCCCGAGAGGTCGGTCACCCCCGCCGCGGCGGCGCGCTCGGTGAACGTGCCGTCGCCCTCGTTGTGAAAGAGGAGGTTGCGCTCGGGTGGGAACGCGAGCGGGTTGATGCTCGACGGATTCTCCACGTCGTACTTGCCCGTCACGCCCGTCGTGGTGCTCTTCCGCGTGAACTTCACGTAGCCCGTCACGTAGAGATCGAGCCGGCCGTCCCGGTCGTAGTCGCCCCACGCCGCGCCCGCCCAGAACCCTTCCGGCCCGCCGAGCCCCGACGCCGCGCTGCGGTCGGTGAACGTGCCGTCGCCGTTGCCGTGATAGAGCGCGTTGTGTCCCTGCGCCGTCACCAGCAGATCGAGATGGCCGTCGCCGTCGTAGTCTGCCCACGCGACGGCCATCAGCCATCCGCGCAGATCGAGGCCGGCGTGATCGGTCGCGTCGCTGAACGTACCGTCGCGGTCGTTGTGATACAGCGTGAGCCGCGCGGGTGAGCGCGCCAGCGTCGCGGGTGCGTCGTCGATCGAGCCCGCTTCGTTGGCGACGACGAGGTCGAGCCATCCGTCGCCGTCGTAATCGCCCCACGCGGCGCCCGAGCCCATGTCCTCCGGCAGCCAGCTCCGCCGCGTGCCGTGGAAGTGCCGGAAGTCGATCTTCGCCGCACGCGTGACGTCGGCGAACCGCACGCGCGGATAGTCCGGCGGAAGCGAGCGCGCGAGCTCCGCCGTGACGCCGTCCACGTCGTCGCCGGGCCGGTAGACCGGCTCCGCCGCCGCGCCGGCCCACCGCGTCGCGGCGATCGTCGCCGCCACGCCGAACGCCACCGCGCCCGCCGCCGTGATCAGCAGCAGGCGGCTCCGGCGCGTCAGCTTCTTCCCCCGCACCGCTACTTCGCCGCCACGACGCGGATCACGCGCCGGTCCTCCGACATCACCGTCACCCGCGCCGTCATCCCCGACTCCTTTCCGAACAGGAAGTTCAGCAGGAACTGATCGGTCTTGCGGTACATCAGCCGCGCCGTGGCGTGCAGCTCGGTCACCGAGCCGCGCGGCACGCCGAGCGTGTCGGCGCGGTCGAGCGACGCGGCGCCTCCTCGTCCGGCGCGCTCCATCTCCGCCGTGCTTCCCGAGACCATCGAGCCCGGGCACACGAAGCTGAACTGCTCCCGGTCCGACGAGCCGGGATACAGCGCGCGCCGGTACCGCACGCCGACCATCTCCCACAGGTTGTGCCGGTCGATGAGGTTTCCGTACTGGTCCACCGGCTCCGCCTTGAACATGAAGCTGCCCGGCGCGATGAAGTGCGAGGAGTCGCGCTGGCCGCTCTGGAAGACGAGCCGCCCCGCCTGATCGGTGACGGTGATCTCCACCCACGCCTGGATGATGTCGAGCGGCCCGGTGGGGAAATCGTGTCCTGGCTTGTTGTTCGTCAGCTCCGCCTGCAGCACGATCGGCGCGCCCGGCAACGCGCTGTCTGGCGCGCTCAGCTCGATCGGCACCGCCGGCCCGCGGCGCCACTTGTCGGCGATCTCCGGCACGGCGATCTCGCCGCGCAGCCACTGCTCCGTGAGCCGCACGTGCTCCTCCGCCCCGACGAGCTTGAGCGCCGTCGGAACGAACTGGTTCGCGCCGAGGAAGCGGTGGCTCCGGTGCATCCCGTCGCGGGGCGTGCGGTTGTAGTCGCTCGCGTCGCCCGACGCCGGATCGTCCGACTGCGTGAGCACCATGTGGCACTCGCGGCACTCGATGGTCCGCTTCGGATCACCCGGATGGTTCCACCGGCTCTTGCGCCAGTTGTCGTACTGGTTCTGGAGCTGCACCCAGCCGACGCGGTTGATCTCCTCGTCGATGAACTGCTTGTGGCACGCCGCGCAGAACTGCGGGCTCTTCACCAGCGGCCGCTCCAGCTCGGCCACGTGCTTCTTCGGATAGGCGCGAATGAGATAGTCGCTCACGACGCGCGCCGTCGCCCCGCTGTCCATCTCGAACAGGTAGCGCGCCGGCTGCGTCATCGTGAACGCCGCGTTCCCCTTCACGTCGGTCTGCTTGATCGCGTGGCACCCGATGCAGGAGACCCCTTCCTGATAGCCGATCTGCCCCGTGAGGTCGGCGGCGAAGATGTTCTTCGTCCCGGAGAACAACGACACGGGATCGTGGCACCCGCCGCAGTAGCGCGTCGACTCGGAGCCGTTCTGCTCGGCCATCACGTTCTGCACCTTCTGGAACGCGGGATCCATCGCCGCGTACCGGTGCGCGCTCACCTGCCACTCCTCGTAGATCTGCGTGTGGCATCCCGACCGGCCGCACGTCGCCGACCCCCCGAGCGTGCGCGCGTCGAACGCGCCCCCCGTGGACGTGGTGGCGAGGCTCGGCGCGAACGGCCGCTCCTTGCCGAACACGAAGCTGTAGTCCTTCGGCAGCTCGTTCACGAGCGCGGGCGGCCGGTAGGTCAGCGTCGCGAGGCCGACGATCCCCGCCAGCGCCGCCGCGAGCCCGGCCGTCGCCAGCACGAATCGCCGCGACGACGCGCGCAGCGCCGATCCCGCCGCCGTCGCCCCCGCCCGCGCGGCGCGCACGAGCAGCGTCCCCACGTGCGGCGCCACCGAGGCGATCAGCGCGAACGTCGCGATCACGTGCGCGAGATCCCACGCGTAGCTGATCCGCGTCGCGAACAGCGCCTGCACCGTCAGCACGACGCCCGACACCACGAGCACGAGGCTCGCCAGCATCGAGAAGTAGCCCGTGAGCACGACGTGCGAGAGCCGCGTCGATCGGTACCGCTGCCAGTGCCGCAGCTGGTACCACAGGTAGGGGAGCACGAACACGAGCCCCGCCGCCGTGTGGAACAGCACCGTCATCTGGCTCGAGACGCTGAACGGGAGCAGATAGACGACCAGCCCGCTCAGCGTCTCGAAGACGAGCAGGCCGGACACGACACGCGCGAGCTGTCGCTGCCACTCGAGAGGCTTCGCGGGCGTGACGCGGCTCTGGGGCGGTGGGGTCGACATGGCGGGGCCAAGCTAGGGGCGCCGGGTCCCCTGACAGTCGGGAGTTCCCGCCACGAGCCGTCCGCGAATCCCTGAAGGGGGCGCGACCGCACCGCGGCGGTCGCACGGGCCGGCCCTTCCGGCTATACTGCGGGCAGTCCCCCCCTCGCCCGTTCCCTTGCCGCGGGCCCCATGAGCGTGAGCACCCTTCCGCATCGCCCCCGCCCCGCCGTCCGGCGCGCCGTCATGGCCATCCCGTTCGTCGCCGCGCTGCTCATCGCCGCGCGCCTCGACCGGGGCCCCTTCCGCTCGAGCGCCGATGCCGCGCATCCGGGCTTCGCCTTCCAGGACGCGACCGCCGCCGCCGGCATCGGGTTCGTGCACCGCCGCGCGAGCTTCGATCCCAGGATCGCCGGCATCGAGCCGCACGTCGCCGGCGTCGGCGCCGGCGTCTCCGTCACCGACGTCGACGGCGACGGCTGGCCCGACCTCTATTTCACGAACAGCCGCTTCGGCGCACCCAACGCCCTCTACCGCAATCGGGGCGACGGCACCTTCACCGACGTCGCCGCCGCGGCCGGCCTCGCCGATCTCAACGCGCCCGGCGAGGGCGTCTCCATGGGCGCCGTCTGGGGCGACATGGACAACGACGGCCGCGAGGACGTCCTCGTCTACCGGTACGGCTACCTCTCGCTCTTCCGCAACGTCGACGGCAAGCGCTTCGTCGACGTCACCGCCCAGGCGGGGCTCCATCGCTGGATCAACAGCAACGGCGCGATCTGGCTCGACTACGACCGCGACGGCCTGCTCGACCTCTACGTGACCGCGTACTTCCGCGACGTCGACCTCTGGCACCTCACGACGACGCGGATCATGCACGACAGCTTCGAGTACGCCACCAACGGCGGGAAGAATCTCCTCTTCCACAACCTCGGCAACGGCCGCTTCGAGGACGTCACCGATCGCATGGGCGTCGGCAGCACGCGCTGGACCCTCGCCGCCGCGTCGGCCGACTTCGACGGCGACGGCTGGCCCGACATCTACCTCGCCAACGACTACGGGCCCGAAGAGCTCTACCTCAACGACCACGGGAAGAAGTTCACCCTCACCACCGCTGGGCTCGAGGCGGAATCCAAGAGCGGCATGTCCGTCGCCCTCGGCGACGCGTTCAACCGCGGACGGCTCGACGCGTTCGTCACCAACATCTCCGAGCGCGGCTACATCTTCCAGAACAACAACCTCCGCCTGAACGACATGCCCGACGGGCGCCGCTTCCGCAACGTCGCCGAAGGCGCCATCGCCGACGCGGGGTGGGCATGGGGTGCCCAGTTCGGCGACTTCAACAACGACGGCGCCAACGAGCTGTTCGTCGCCAACGGCTTCATCTCCGCCGACAAGGGGAAGAGCTACTGGTACGCGATGTCCAAGATCGCCGGCGCGAACGGCGCCCTCTTCGAGGACGCCTCGTCGTGGCCCGCCTTCGGCAACGCGAGCCTCTCGGGCTACGAGCCGTCGCGCGTGTATCTCAACCGCGGCGTGGCCGGCTGGATCGACGTCGCCAGCACGGTCGGCGCGACCGATCTGTACGACGGACGCGCCGTCGCCCTCGCCGATCTCTCCAACCGCGGCGCCGTCGACGTCGTCGTCGCGAACCAGAACCAGCCGGCGATCCTCTACCGCGACTTCCCCGACAGCGCGAACCACTGGATCGGACTCCACCTCGTCGGCACGCGCAGCAACCGCAGCGCGATCGGCGCCGAGGTGCTGCTCGAGACGGGCGACGTCCGGCAGCGCCGCGTCGTCGACGGCGGCTCCGGGTTCGCCAGCCAGAACGATCGGCGGCTCCACTTCGGCCTCGGCTCGCACGAGTGGGTCGACCGCCTCGTCATCTCCTGGCCATCCGGCACGCGACAGGTCGTCACGCGCCCCGCCATCGACCGGATCCTCACCGTCACCGAACCGGAGCGCTGATCGTGAGCGACGCGACCCGCGCCATCCCCGCGCAGCCCAACGCCATCGTCCGCTCCTGGCAGCTCGGCAGGAAGATCGACCCGCGCTACCTCATCGCGGGGCTCATCACGCTCGTCCTGCTCGTCGCGCAGTTCCGCTATCACCTCGTCGGCGGATACCAGCGCCTCGTCGTCGCCCTCGCCGTGTGCACCGCCGCGGAAGCCGTGCTCTCCTGGTTCGACCGCGGCAAGGTCGTCAATCTCCAGAGCGCGTACATCAGCGGCATCTCGCTCACCCTGCTCACCAAGCCGCAGGGCGCCGCGCTCTGGCCCTTCGTCATCGGCGGCTTCCTCGCGATCTCGTCGAAGTACGTCGTCCGCTATCGCGATAACCACCTCTTCAACCCGACCAACTTCGCGATCTGCGCGCTCCTCCTCATCGCGCCCGATCACGTGTCGGTGCTGAGCCACCAGTTCGGCAACGACCTCGCCACCAACCTGGTGATCTGGACCTTCGGGTTGATCATCGTCGCGCGCGTCGGCGTCGTCCACGTGACCGTCGCCTATCTCGCCGCCTTCCTCCTCCTCTCGACGGTGCGCGCCACCGTCATGGGCCAGCCCGTGCTGCCGGAGATCGCGCCGGTGACGGGGCCGATGTATCAGCTCTTTCTGTTCTTCATGATCACCGATCCCCGCACCATCGTGCGCGGCAAGCGGCCGCAGATGGTCGTCGCGGTGATCATCGCCGTCGCGGATCAGCTCATCCGCGTCGCGTCCGACACGGGCGTCCCGCTCCCGACGGCGTTCAACGCGGCCCCGCCGCTCCTCGCGCTCTTCATCGTCGGCCCGATCGCGAAGTGGCTCGACCTGCGCCGCGCGGCGCCCGCGTCACGCGTGCCCGCGCCCGCGCCCGCGCCCGCGTCGGCCTAGCCGTAGCCCTTCTTCAGCAGGAACTGGCCGGCCTTCGCGTAGTAGCGGTCCTCGGGTAGCTCCCATCCGAGGGTGTCCGCCAGACGGTCGTACGTGTTGAAGAGGAACGCGACGTAGAACGCGTCGCGGATCGCCGCCTTCGACACGCCGGCGTCGAGCACCGCGCGCACGTCGGCGGCCGTCAGCTCGTCGGGACGCAGCGTGAACGTCTCCAGCAGCCCGAGCATCGCCCGCATTCGCCCGTCGATCGGCGCCGTGCGATAGTCCGCGAGCACCGCCGCCATGCTCCCCTCTCCCAGTGCCGCCTCCGCGACCGCGGAGTGGGCGTTGGTTCAGAAGACGCACTGGTTGAAGCGCGAGACGACCGCCGCGAAGGTCTCCCGCTCACCCACACTCCACTCCGACGGACCGCGCATCACCTCCTGCGTCAGCGCGGACCAGGGCCGGCCGAAGAACTCCTTGCGGTAGAGCAGCGTCCGCACCACGCCCGGCGCGTGTCCCTGCGCCAGGCGGATCACCGCGAGCAGCGCCTTGTCGCGGATGCGGTGCCCGGCGTGAACCTTCCGGAGTCTCATGCTTCCTCCAGCGCCTGGAGCCCGGCGACGAGCCGGTCCCGCGACGCGCCGATCGCCGCGCTCACGATGATCTCGAACATCCGGTCGTCGCCGTACGTCGCCTGGAGCCGCGCGACCTCCTCGTCCGTCACCCGATAGGCGTGGCGGCGCATCGTGTCCACCAGCGGCTGCAGGTCGGTCGGGAGACCCTCCCCCGCGGCTGCGGCCTGCCGCAGCGCGGGGTCGGTGTCGCCTGGCCCTTCGAGCACGCTCCGGAGCGCCGCCTCGCGCAACGGCGCGTGCGGATCGGCGCCGTCGCCCGGATCGGAATCGATCACGCCGCCGCGGGCAGCGCGTGACGATGCCGCGAGCAGGTGCACACGAGCTTCGCCGCGTCGCTCACCGAAGGATACAGATGCTGGTACATCCCGATCACCATCGGGATGAACACGAGCGTGTTGTAGATGAGGTGCAGCTCGATCCGCGGAATCCAGATCTGGCCCACGCTCGTCGGCACCGAGCCGCCGAACCAGTAGTGGCCCGTCTGCGCCTGATACAGCAGGATGAAGTGCTCGATGTGATGCCAGAACTGGATCCAGAACGAGACCATCCACCACCGGTACGACGTCCCCGTGAACCCCTTCCGCAGCGTCCAGAGGCCGATCAGCATCACCAGCGCGAAGCTGTAGTGCAGGAT
The DNA here is from genome assembly GCA_035494615.1 of Gemmatimonadaceae bacterium. Lineage (GTDB taxonomy): Bacteria > Gemmatimonadota > Gemmatimonadetes > Gemmatimonadales > Gemmatimonadaceae > AG11. The sequence goes on along the minus strand of DATJGU010000079.1, from coordinate 56,713 downwards.
CTCGCTCTTCATCAGCCACGGGTAGTACATCCCCAGGATCCCCATCGACATCGGTCGCGGCCAGTGCAGCACGAAGACCTGGTAGGCCTGCACGATGTGCTCGGCCCAGTGAAAGAGCACGATCGCCATGAACGTCTGCAGCGCGACCTTGTGCCAGCTCGAGTTGAGGCGATCCATCGGTCTCGCCGACGGCCCGCCGGCGAAGCTGAGTTGGGAGGCGTGGGCCACGAGTGCTCCGGGAAGGCTGAGGGGGGAGAATGCGGCCCGACGCCCCCGACCCAGGGGCGTCGGGCGTGAGCGTCGGGCGCTGCGCACCCGAAGGGAGAACGACCCCGCCGCCGCCCTCCCAGGTCACACGTCGCCGGGTGCCGAGCCCCTGAGCTTCGGAAGTCCCTCGACGATCTGCGCGCGGTCGAGCCCGAGCAGCGCGTGGCGATCGAGCAGCACCTCCAGATCCACCGGATACAGCTTCTTCCGCGCGGGATCCGCCAGCCCGGCCACGTTCCTCGGCGCGATCGACTCGGCCACCCACGCCGCGAACGCAGCCCCGTCCCGGTCGCGTCCGGCTTCGAGGGCTCGCAGTCGTCGCAGCGCCTCCCCCGGAAGCGGCTCCAGTACCGGATCGCCCACCCCCAGGAATCCGCTCCACGCCGCGTCCGCGACCGGCACGAGGCGCTGCCCCACTTCGGCGAACGACACCGTCGCGAAGTAGAGCATCGCGTGCGCGGCGAACAGCTCGAAGCTCGCCATCGAGGCGTACGCTCCCGCCACCAGGCGGTCGATCTGGTCCGCCTCCGCCGCCATCGCTTCCCCGTACCGCGCGAGCACCTCCGCCGCCGGAACTCGCGCCGTCGCCGCCGCTTCCTCGAACGCGAGCCCCAATCGCTCCACCGCGCGCAGCGACCAGGCGATCCCCGTGGAGTACAGTGGGTCGACGAACGCGAACGCGTGGGGCAGGAGCGCCCAGCGCGCGCCCGTCCCCGCCGCCAGCCGGTGCTGCACGCGCGGCACGTACCGCAAGGGCACGATCTCGCGCGCTCCACCGAACGCTCCCCCGATCGTCGGATAGCGCTCGAGCAGCGCCGACCATACCCTGGCCGCCTCTCCGCTCCCCGCGCCGAGTGAGGCCGCGCCCCGCGGCGTGAGCAGGAACCCCGCGCTCGTCACCCCGTCGTCGAATCGGAGCGAGTACATCCACCCCTCCTCGATCAGGTGGTGCACCGCCGCCCAGTCGTCCGCGTACGGCCCCTCGGGGAGCCCCGGCACGAGCTCGCGCATCGTGCGCACCCCGTCGAAATGCCCGAACAGGAGCGAGGATCGGGTCGACGTCCGCTCCAGCGCCGACGCGATCCCCAGCTGGTGCGCGAGAAAGCCCGCCGGCCCCGACGCGTCGACGACGAAACGGGCCTTCAGCGTCAGCGGTGCGCCGCGCCAGCTCCCCGACAGCACCGCCCCGTCGTCGCCGAGGTCGGCCCCCGTCAGCTCCGTCCGGTCGCGGTAGTCCACTCCCGCGCCGATCGCCTCGCGCACGAAGTGATGGTCGACGTCCGCTCTCAGCCAGTGCGTGTCCGCCACCCTGGCGTGCGGGCTCGCCGCCACGAGCAGCCGCTCCGACTCGAGCCCGCGATCCGCGAACGGTTCTTCCGGATGGTGCCGGTAGAAGGTGAAGCCTCGCTTCAGTCCACGCCGCAGCTCGGCGTGATGCGCGAGCCACCTGCCGTGCGCGGCGAGCCGGTGGCAGTCGGCCAGCCCGTACCGCGCGGCCAGCCGCTCGAGCGAGAGGTTCGCCAGCGGCGTCGTCGATTCGCCGATCGCGAACCGCGGATGCGTCCCGCGCTCGAGCAGCACGACGTCGTAGCCCTGCACCGCGAGCACGCGCGCCAGCAGCGAGCCGGCGAACCCGCTTCCGACGATCGCCACCTCGCACGAGTCGGCGCTCACGCCGCGGCGCACTCCGCGCACACCACGCGCGGCTCGGCGCGCCCCGTGACGTTCACGCGCGCCAGCCGCGCGATCCGCGCCGCGCGGCATCGCGTGCATCCGGGCAGCCGCTCGGCGTCCCACAGATCCGCCGTCACCACGGCGTCGCGCGCGAACCCGAGTCCGGCGTCCAGCGCATCCTCGAGCTCCGCGAGCGTCGGCGGCGCGAATTCGCCGAGCGCCTGGAGCCGCTCGAGCTCCCCGTTACCACCGCGCACCGGGATGATCGACACGGTCTTCGCGCCGCGATCCACCGCGTGCGCCACCGTGCGCGACGTCCACGTCACCGATTCCGCCGCCGGCACGTGCGGCGCGCCGAGCAGCACGAACACGCGGAGGTCGATGTCGTCGTCGTGCAGCCGCTGTGCCGCGCGATCGAACTGCGCCGAGTCGAGCCGCTTGTTGATCCGTGCCGATGCGACCGGATGGACCGTCTCGAGCCCCATCGCCACCTCGAGCCGGCCGTCCAGCCGCCGCGCGAACGCGTGCGCCCCGTCGCCGATCGTGCGCGCGTGCGATTCCACCGTCACTCCCGCGAACGGCGCCGAGAGCCGCGCGAGATCGTCGAGGTCTTCCGGCGGCACCGCACGCCGGTCGAAGAAATTGCTCGCGGTGTAGAGCTTGAGCCGATCGGGCGCTGGTCCCTCGATCGACGCGAGTGCCCGCTCGAGCTGGCGCGTCAGCGCGCCCGCCGGCGTCGGCCCCTCGATCGTGTACCGCCAGAGGTCGCAGAACGAGCAGGTGAACGGGCACTCCGCGCCGGCGAGGAACACGGTGAGCGCCCGCTCGATCCGCCCGCCGGGACGGCGTTCTTCCTCGAGCAGCGTCCCGTGCGCGCGATACGGGTCGACGTACGGCTTCGCCGGACGAAGGCTCCGGATCCGCCGGTCGTCGGCGGTCCCGCTCACACGGCGGCGGCGTGCAGCGACTCGAAGTGGCTCCGGTACCGCCCCTCGTCCCGCGGAAAGAGCCGGCCTGCCTCCCCTTCCTCGAGCGCCCCTTCCTGGAAGCGGCGCTTCGGGAACACCGGCATCTCCACGCCGAGCACCGCGCGCACGCCGCGCGAGACGATCTCTCCCTTGAGCGCGTACAGCCGCTCGTGCGAGCCCTCCGTCAGCTCGGCGAACGGGATCGCTTCCGCCACCGCGATCACCGACGGGCGCGTGTACGGGCTGAACTCCGTGAACCCGTACGCGCGCGAGCACGCGTAGCCGCGAACGCATCCTCGGCTCAATCCACCCGAATACGTCAGGGAATGTTTGATCGACTCCACCCCCCACCCTTCCTGGTACAACATCCGGTTGTTGACGACGCTCCGGATCGTGAGCTCGCTGTTCTCTTCGATCGGATAGTCCTTGAGGTTCTCGTCGCCGCCGTCGCCGTCCACGAGCAGCCGCCACTCCGCATAGCGCGCGCGGATCCCGGCGAGCAGCTCGAGGTTCACCGCCGCGCACTCCACGTCGAGCGGCTTGTAGTCCTCGATGACGGAGACCGCTCGCAGCGGATCGAGCGCGCTCGACGACACGTCGATCGTCTCGCCGAGCATCTCGAGGTTCGTGCGCGCGAGGAACTCGCGGGCCTGGCGCGCGTCCGCGCCCGCGCCGTCGACCGAGAGTGTGAACGCCTTGAGCCGCGCCGGCGACTGTCCCTCGTTCAGCAGCAGCGCATTGAGACAGAGGAGGACCGCGCCGCTGTCGATCCCGCCCGAGAACGGGATGCCGATCGGCGCGGCGGCGTCCTGCGCCGCGAGCCAGCGCCGCAGCTCCTCGTACACCGCTTCGACGTAGTGCCGCCCGATCACGTCGAGATCGGCCGGCAGGGTGCCGCGCGGCGGATCGAAGAAGCGCCGGTGCACCGGGTTCGGATCCGGGCACCCCACGAGCCGCAGCGTCGTCACGTGATGCGCGGGTATCATGCGCGTGTAGCTCGGATGGAACTGTCCGCTCCAGCCACGCCGCGCGAGCTCCTCCGCGATCTCGTCGATCCGTTCGGCCACGATCAGCACCGGTCCGTCCACCGCCTTCGCGAGGAAGTACCGCAGCGGCCGGTCCAGGCTCCGCGCGAGCACCACGCGCTGGCCATCCTGCGCGACGAGCGCGAACGATCCGTCGAGTGCGAGCACGCCGTCCAGGTCCTCCCCGAGCAGCCGCGTGCGCGCCGCCTCCGGAGTCGTCGTCCAGAGCCGCTGGCTCTCATCCGAGATCAGATTGACCACCCGCGAGATCGGGAGATGTGTGTCCATGGCGTGAATATACGAATCGTCCCGAAACGTCACCACGCGCTCCGGCGACACCACGCCCGGAGCGGTGTATTCACTCCTCGTTCCTCGTGCCACCGTCTCCCCACTCGGCGTACCCGACGTCCGACGCTCTGCGTGGCGTGACTCGAGAGACGCTCTCTCGTGCCCGGCTCAACTGCCTCCAACGCGGATCGGACGGACTGCACGGATCGGGCGGATCGCCGCTATTGCCCTGGATGCGTCCCGCGGCCGTTCAGGACAGGAGCGGCCCGCGGAGCCGCAGAGAGGCAGTCGGGAACGCGGAAGCGGCAGCAGCCTCACGGGCGGGCCGCGCGTGCTCGCTCACGGATCTCGTCGCCGCAGCCAGCAGGCAAACACTCTGGAAGGTGTGGATGGAGGTGGATGGAGGCGAAGGGTGCGCGGGCGCGTACATCTCGACCCCGCAGCCAACGAAGACTTTGAACTGTGCATGGAGAAGAGCTTCGCGTCGGTGCGCGGAGCGCGACCCCAGAGGAGCGATCCGCCTGATCCGCGCCGTCATCCGCCCGATCCGCAAGGAGCAGTTCGGCCATGGCGCCAGAACCGTCCACACCCACTACCCACTACCCACTACCCGCTACCACCTACCGGCAGTTGCCGTTCGAAACGCCCCCATCCCCCCGACCGGCTCTAGATTACGCCGTCCCCCGCCCCCTCCCCTGATGCATCCCGCGAAGTCCGCGCCCCGCCTCGCCCGCCGCGCCGCTCTGCTCGCCCTCCTGTCGTCCGCCGCCTGCACCGGCGAGCGAGAGCGGCCGATGTTCGAGCTCCTGAGCGCCCGGCGCACCGGCATCTCCTTCGCCAACACCATCGAGACGAACGACTCGCTGAACGTGCAGACCGACGTCTACGTCTACAACGGCGCCGGCGTCGCCGTCGGCGACGTGAACGGTGACGGGCGCCCCGACATCTTCTTCTCCGGCAACCGCGTCTCCAGCCGCCTCTACCTGAACCGGGGCGACATGCGCTTCGACGACGTCACCGACCAGGCCGGCGTCGCCACGAACCGCTGGGCAACCGGCGCCTCCATGGTCGACATCGACGGCGACGGCGACCTCGACATCTACGTCTCGGTCTCGGGACCCGAGTGGTCCACCCCCGCCCAGCGCGCGAATCTCCTCTTCGTCAACGACGGCAAGGGACACTTCACCGAGCAGGCGCAGCGCTTCGGCATCGCCGACGGCGGCTTCGCCACGCACGCCGCCTTCCTCGACTACGACCGCGACGGCTGCCTCGATCTCTTCCTGCTCAACAACTCGCCGACCGACTTCACGCGCGGCGACGTCGCCAGCCTTCCAGGCGGCGTCCCAGCGCACACGCCCGGCAGCATCAATCTCCTCTATCGGAACGACTGCCATGGCCACTTCACCGACGTCTCCGCGAAGGCCGGCATCCTCACGTCCGCCGGCTACGGACTCGGCATCGCCATCTCCGACCTGAACGGCGATGGCTGGCCCGACATCTACGTCTCGAACGACGTCGTCACGAACGACGTCGTCTACGTCAACGATCGCGACGGCACCTTCACCAACAAGCGCAAGGAGTGGCTCAGGCACGCGAGCTTCGCCGGCATGGGCATCGACGTCGCCGATTACAACAACGACGGATGGCCCGACGTCATGCAGGTCGACATGATGCCCCGCTCCCTCGAGCGGCGGAAGCGCACCATGGGCTACGCCACCTACGGCAGCGTCACCGGCTCGCTCCGGCGCGGCTACCTCGAGGACTACTCGGTCAACACGCTGCAGCTCAGCACGGGCGTCACCCCATCCGGTGACCTCGTCTTCAGCGACATCAGCCGTATCGCCGGCGTCGCCCACACCGACTGGAGCTGGAGCGCCCTCTTCGCCGACTTCGACAACGACGGCTGGAAGGATCTCTTCATCGGCAACGGCTATCCCAAGGGAGTCAACGATCTCGACTACATGACCACCGCGTCCGCCGCCCTCATTCCCGGGAGCTCGGCGGGGAGCCGGAAGGCGGGCATGCAGATCCTGGATCAGCTCCCCGCCTACGCGGAGCCCAACTACTTCTTCCGCAACCGCGGCGACCTCACCTTCGCCGACGTGTCCAAGTCGTGGGCCGGCGATCGTCCGAGCTTCTCCTACGGCGCCGCCTACGCGGATCTCGACGGCGACGGACGGCTCGATCTCGTCGTGAACAACATCGACGCCCCTGCCTTCGTCTATCACAACGTCCAGCCGCCCGACGAGGCGCACCACTGGCTCCAGATCGACCTCCGCGGCGACCTCCCCAACAGCCGAGGCGTCGGCACCTCGCTCGTCGTCACCGCGGGTGGGCAGAAGCAGTACCTCTACTACTCGCCCTACCGCGGCTTCATGTCCACCATGGACGACGGCGCGCACTTCGGCCTCGGTCGTGCCGTGCGCGTCGACAGCCTCGAGGTGCTCTGGCCCGACGGCCGCTATCAGCTGCTCACCGCCCTCCCCGCGGACCACCGGATCGCCGTTCGCCAGGCCGACGCGCGCACGAAGCGCGACGGCGGCGACCTCCGTCCGCAGCCCGCCTCCGCTCCACCCTTCGCGCGCTCCGGCGACGGTCCGGCGTACAAGCACCAGCTCTCGACGGCCGTCGACTATGGCGCCCAGTCGCTCCTCCCCTACATGCCGTCGCGGCAGGGACCGCCCCTCGCCGTCGCCGACGTGGATGGCGACGGCCTCGACGACGTCTTCGCGGGGGGCGGGAACGGCGCGCCGGGACGGCTCTTCCTCCAGCGGCGCGACGGCGGTTTCGTCGCAGCACCATCGCAGCCGTGGGACGCCGATCGCCTGCGCCAGGATTGGGGCGCTCTCTTCTTCGACGCCAACGGCGACGGCCGCCCGGATCTCTACGTCGCCAGCGGCGGGTACGAGCTCGCGCCGACTGCCCCCGAGTTGCAGGACCGCTTGTACGTGAATCAGGGGGGAGGGCGCTTCGCGCGCGACTCCGCCGCGCTCCCGGTCATGCTCTCCGCCACCGCCGCCGTCCGGGCCGGCGACTTCGACGGCGACGGCGAGCTCGATCTCTTCGTCGGCGGCCGAGTGCGCCCGCGCGAGTATCCCCTCCCGACACGCAGCTTCGTCCTCCACAACGAGGGGGGGCGGTTCGTTGACGTGACCGAGCGCGTGGCGCCCGATCTCATCCGGCCCGGCGGCATGGTCGACGATGCCGTGTGGGTCGACTTCGACGGCGACGGCAAGCTCGATCTGGTCACGGCGGGCGAGTGGGCGCCGATCCGGTTCTATCGCAACGAGAATGGCCGCCTGCGCGACGTCACCGCCTCCACCACGCTCCCGCCCACGCGCGGCTGGTGGTGCAGCCTCGCCGTCGCCGACGTCGATGGGGACGGCCGTCCGGATCTCGTCGCGGGCAACCTCGGCCTCAACTCCGGGTGGACCACGTCGAAGGACAGCGTGTTCGGCGTGTACGCGTCGGACTTCACCCGGAACCTGAAGACCGACGTCGTGCTCACCCAGCGCGTCGGGAACACCGAGTACCCACTCGGCGGCATGGTGCCGCTGGGCCGCGACATCTATACCCTCTCGATCAAGTTCCCCACCTACGGCGCCTTCTCGCGCGCCACGATCCAGCAGCTCTTCACGCCGGCGCAGCTCGACAAGGCCGTCCACTACGAGCTGGACACCTTCGCCAGCCTGCTGCTGCACAACGACGGCGGGGGCCGGTTCACCGCGACCGAGCTCCCGACGCCGGCGCAGATCGCGCCGATCCGCGGGATCGTCGTGCACGACGTGGACGGCGACGGTCATCCGGACCTCGTCGTCGCGGGGAACCTCTACGACATGGAGGCCAACATGCCGCGCGCCGACGCCGGGAACGGACTCTGGCTCCGCGGCGACGGGCATGGGCACTTCACGCCGGTACCGTCGCGCCAGAGCGGCCTGCTCGCGCCGCTCGACGTGTCCGGGCTCGCGCTCTTCGGCACTCCCCGGGGCACGTCGCTCCTCGTCGCCAACACGGGCGACTCGCTGCAGACCTTCATGATCACCACCCCCGGCGGCGCACCGCGCATCGCCGCCGCGAAGAAGTGAGCGCGACGCGACACGCGTGACGGGATCCACTGATCCGCTGATTGCCTGATCCGCGCCGCTCATCGAGCGGCGGCTGCCGATCGGCGGCTCCCGAGCGTCGGCCCGCGCGGAACGGCTTCACGTTCGGCAGCTGGATGGCGGAAAGCCCAAGGGGGCACCGGACCTGGTCCGGTGCCCCCTTGGTTGTTGCGGTCCGGCTTACCAGCCGGGGTTCTGCGGGACTCGCTGCTCGCCGTCCACGGTGCTGAGCTGCACCTGCAGCGTCGGGATCGGATAGAGCATGTGCCGCGAGGTCACGGGCTCGGCGTCGGCCAGCCACGTGCGCCGCGCTGCTTCCCTGCCACCGGCGGTCCCCTGCGGGCAGTCACCGATGCCGAGGTAGCAGTTCAGCGTGGACGTGAAGACCGGCTCGCCATAGCGGCGCAGGTCGAAGAAGCGATGACCTTCCATCGCCAGCTCGATCTTGCGCTCCGCGCGCACCGCGTCGCGGGCGTAGGTCTGGCTCGGGAACGACGGATACAGCCCGACCTTGTACTTCGCCCAGCCGATCGATGGATCGTTGATCGGCACCGCGAGGCGCGAGTCGTTCGCGCACTGCGGCCACGCGGCGACTTCCGCCGCGGCGGGCCCCGCATCGGCGGGCAGTCCGCAGCCCTGCGCCGTGGCGCCCGCGCGGGTCCGGACCTGATTCACGAGCGCGAGGGCACCCGGCAGATCGTTCGTCTCCACATCGGCCTCGGCGAGCATCAGCAGCACGTCCGCGTACCGAAGGATGTGGATGTTGACCGAGTTGAGCTGCGTGTTCACCCAACCCACGCTGCTCTGCGCGCCCGAGGCCTTCTCGTGCACGTTCTTCTTCGCGCTGTACGTGCCGCCGTTCGAGATGCTGCGGATCCAGGTGGAATCGTGCATCCCCCAGTCCTTGAACGGCACGTCGTTGCGACCGACGGTCCAGTCGAGCCGCGGGTCGAGCGACATGGCAGCCGTCGTCTTCCCCGTGAGATCGCGGTTGTCGGAGTTCCAGTTGGCCGGATCGGTGATCATGGTGGGCAGGCCGCTCACCGGATCCGTCTTGAACGAGTTCACCAGGTTCTGCGACGGCTGGTGGAAGCCGCAGCAGCCGAACGGGCTTCCCGAGTGCGGGAAATTGAGCCGCTCGCCGTAGTTGGCGTTGTTGCCGTTCGGCTCACCGTCGTTCGCCGAGGCCTGGAAGGCAAAGATCGTCTCCTTCCCGTTCTCGAAGCTCTTGAAGCCCGTCCAGACCTTGTCGTAGCTGTCTTCGAGCGCGTAGGGGCCGTTGGTGACGACGTCCTGCAGCACGGTCTTGGCGTTGGCGAAGTCGCCCATGTAGATCAGCAGCTTCCCCTTGTACGCCTTGGCCGTCCACGACGTCGCGCGTCCAACCTGGTTGTTGCGCGGCGTCGCGGGAAGCAGCGAGATCGCCTTGTCGAGATCGGCCATGACGTCCGCGGCCACCGCGGCCGCGTCTTCGGACGCCTTGCGAGGATCGGTGTCGTCCTCGCGAATGTATGGCACGCTTCCGAAGAACTTGTAGAGCTCGAAGTGATAGTACGCGCGGAGGAACGTGGCCTCACCCTCGATCCCAGCCTGCTGATCGGGGGTGAGCTCGTTCGGCTTCGCCTCGGCGACCTGCTTGAGCAGCCGGATCGTCGAATTGGCTCGGCTGATCCCCTCGTACATCTGCGTCCACTTGTTGTTCAGCTCACCGGACGTGGCGGCCGTCGACCAGTGATACAGCTCGATGTCGTTGATCGAGGTGAAGTCGGTCGGCTCCGTGCCCTTGTAGGCATCGTCGCTCGTGACGCTTCCCCAGATCCAGTTGCTCGGTGCTTCGGCCTGGTCGCCGTACGTGGAGGTGTAGTCCAGACCGCGATACGCCGCGATCAGGTTGCCCTCCACGCCGGCGGCGTTGGCCAACACGTTCTGATCCAATGTTCCCTGGGCGACCGCGGCATCCGTCAGGAAGCTCTCCCTGCAGCCGAAGAGCGTTCCCGCCGCGAGAAACATCAGCGCCGTCCCGAGGAGCAGAGGCTGCCTCGATGCCCTATTCATTGGGGCCCTCTGTTTGATGTGATTCATGGGTTAGAACGAGGTGGTCAGGCCGATGCTGAAGATGCGGCTGGTCGGATACGATCCGCGATCGATACCGCGATACTGATCGCGGATGTCGCCGGCCGCACCGTTGACGTCGGCCGCGGGCAGCGACGGATCGAGACCCTCGTAACCCGTGATCGTGAACAGGTTCTCCGCCTGCAGGTAGATGCGGGTCGAACCAGTCAGCCAGCGTGCGAGCGAGGGCGGAACGTTGTAGCCGAGCTGGATGTTCCGCATCCGGACGTAGCTGCCGTCCTCCACGTAGAAGCTGCTGAGCTGGTGGCTGAACTGATCGGTCACGTCGAGGCGCGGATACTTCGCGTTCGGGTTCTCCGGCGTCCAGGAGTTCGCCAGGAGGTCCTTGCGGACGTTCGTGGAGAACTGACGGAAGACGTAGAACTCCTTCTGCGCGTCGAAGATGTCGTTGCCGAACGAACCGAAGATCGTGCCGCTCAGGTCGAAGTTGCCGTACCGGAAGCCGAGGTCGAGCGAGCCCGTGAAGTCCGGATGCGGGCTGCCGATGATCACGCGATCGTCCGCCGTGATCTTCCCGTCGCCGTTCGTGTCCTTGAACTTGATGCGGCCGGGCGCGGCACCGTCCTGCGTCGCGTGCGCCGCCACGTCGGCGTCGTCGCGGAACAGCCCCTCGTCGATGTACCCGAAGAACGCCCCGATCGGGTGGCCGACCTGGTTGATGACCTGGTTGCCGAACCGCGTCGCGATCGGGCCGTAGAAGAAGTCCTGCGCGCCGTTGATCGAGACGATCGTGTTCTTGTAGTGGCTGCCCTGGAACGTCGCGTTCCAGCGGTCACCCTGGTGTCCGACCGAGAAGTCGAACCCGTTGTTCTTCATCTTGCCGATGTTCACGATCGGCGGATCGGCCACGCCCGCCGTCGCCGGGAGGTCCGGATCGTACAGCAGGTTGTTCGTGCGGCGCTGGTAGACGTCGATGATGACGTTCAGGTAGTTGTCGAACAGCTGGAGGTCGGCGCCCACGTTCGTGGAACGGCTCTCCTCCCACTTCAGATCGACGTTACCGATCTTCGTCTGCCGGAATCCAGGCGCGATCGAGCTGTTCGAGCCCGTGATGTCGTAGTACGTGTCGCCCAGACCACCGCCGAACTGCGGCAGGATGCGGCCCGCCGGGATCTGCTGGTTCCCCGTCACGCCGTAGCCCACGCGGAGCATCGCGTCGGACAGGATGTGGTTGTTCTCCAGGAACGGCTCCTTCGTGATGCGCCAGCCGAGGCCGAACGCCGGGAAGGTGCCCCAGCGATGGTCCGGACCGAGGCGCGACGACCCGTCACGACGGACCGTGGCGCTCGCGACGTACTTGTCCTGGAAGTTGTAGTCCGCCTTGCCGAAGTACGACAGCAGCGCACTCTGGTTGCCGTTGCTGCTCACGCTCTTCGTGTTCGCCTGGCCGAGCGCGTCGTCGATGTACTGCGCGCTCACGTCCTCCGAGCGCAGGCCGGCGATCGAGCCGTACAGACCGCGGAAGTTGCTGTGGTTCGCTTCCTGGCCCGCGAGCAGGTTCACCGTGTGCGGACCGAACGCCTTGCTGTACCGCGCGGTGTTCGACCACGTCCAGTCGTTGCTGCCCTGCTGCTGGTCGTTCAGCGAGTTCGTGAACCCGGGCTCGGAGTTCTCCGGCGTGATCGGGTTGAACCCGCGGAAAGTCTGCTGCATCACGTTGAAGCCGAGGCTCGAGCGGATCGACAGCTCCGGCAGGATCTGGAAGCCGGCGAAGCCGTTGCCGAACACGCGGTTCGTCTTCGTGATGTTGTCGCGCCGCGCGAAGGCGAACTTGAGCGGGTTGCTCTGGTTGCCCAGGCCCGTCGCCTTCCCCGACGCGAAGTTGCCCGCGATGTCGTACACCGGGATCACAGGCTCCATGAGGATGTTCTTCCCCATGATGCCGTCTTCGGCGTATCCGGTCGGATCGCCCATCCCGCCGTAGTTGCGCTCGGTCGCGAGGGCCGCGTTCTCACCGAAGGTGAACTTGCCGCGCGTGAACTGCGTGTTCGCGCGGAGGCTCCCGCGGCGGAAGTCGTTGTACGCCGCCGTGCCCTTCTGGTCGAAGTAGTTCCCCGACACACCGTACGTGTGGTCCTCACCCGAGCCCGACACGTTCAGGTTGTAGTCCCCGATCGGCGCCGTGCCGAACACTTCCTTGAACCAGTCCGTGCCCGAGCTTCCGGGCATGATCAGGTTGTTCGGGTAGGAGTAGCCGGCCAGGTTGACGCCGGTGATGCGCCCCCACGTATCCGTCGACGTGACGAGGCTCGGCGCGGCGTAGATGTACGCCGGGATCGTCGGGTTGTTCGGATCGCCGTAGATCGCCAGCACTTCCGGGTAGTCCGTCGCCAGCGTCTTTCCCGCGTTCTCCACGCTCGCCTTGATGACCTGGAAGTAGTCCAGCGGGTTCGTGATCAGGATGTCGCTGAGCGAGCTGGCCGGCGTCGCGATGCCCTGACGCGCCGACAGCGTCATGCGCGGCGGCCCGCTGGCCCCACGCTTCGTCGTCTCGATCACGATGACGCCGTTGCTCGCGCGCGATCCGTAGATCGAGGCGGCCGAGGCGTCCTTGAGGACCTGGATCGACGTGATGTCCGCCGGATTGAGCCAGTTGATGTACGAATCCTGCACCGGCACGCCGTCGATCACGTAGAGCGGATCGTTGTTCTGGAAGGAGCTGATGCCGCGGATGCGCACCGTGCTGCGCGACGCGGGCGAGCCGCTCGCCGCCACCGTGATCCCCGGAACCGCATCGAGCTTCTGGAGGACGCTGGCGCTCGTCTGGCGCTGTGCGCTCTCCACGTTGATGCTCGCCACGGCGCCCGTGATGTCCGCACGACGCTGCTCCGTGTAGGCCGTGACCACCACTTCCTCGAGGAACGCCACCGGCTCCATCCGCACGTCGATGCGGGTGCGGCCGCCGATCTCCTCGCGCACCGGCTTCTGGCCGATGATGGTGTAGTTCAGCGCTCCGTTCGACGGCGCCGTGATCGTGTACCGGCCCGTCGCGTTCGTGAGCACCCGCGTCTCCGTGCCCGAGACGCGAACCGTGACGCCCTGCAGCGGGGCGCCCGATGCGCCCGTCACCGTGCCGGTGACGGCGATCTGCTGGGCCATCGCGACGCCGGCCATCAGCATCGTGAGCAGCACGCCCATCCCCATCGCGCGGAGACCGCGTAGGGGGGTGATCCTGAATGAATGCCTACGTGGCACCGTCTCCTCCATGGCGATCTCCCTGGTCTCGCGCATACGTGGTTGTCCTCTGGGTCGTGACATGGACGTCAGGTCGTGCATCCTTCTACGTGCAGACCGCCCCCGTATCCCGGTCCGTCACGTCGATCCCGCTCGGTCTCGCTCTCCTGCGCGCCATTCCGAGGCCGAGCCCCCCGGTACGCCGTCCCACCGTCACTCGAAACCGCACTCCGCGAAAACACTCACGCGCGGCCAGCGGCGCGACCCCGCGCCGAACGTCCGCGCTGCCTGGCGTATCACTCCACCCCACCGACGCCGTGATCCGTCCCACTCGTGCCGACGCGGACGATCAGGGAGACCTGCTCGGCACCTCCGGAACGACTCCGCGGCGCACGCCCTCCTCCATTCCTGGAAGCAGCGCACACCAATGGACCGCCGACCGGCAGGGCGTACGAGGAAGACAGACGCGTACGATCCTTCCCTGGGGAGGGGGAAAGAGGAACGTGAACGTATTTCGGGTTGTTGCCGCGTGCAGAAATCCGAGGCGGCTCGGAGGACCCCCCTTTTTACGAGCCCCGATTTCCTTTGTCAAGCAGGATTTCCTTACATCGGAGTCGCCCGACCGCAGTACCATTCACTCCGGCATCGTGCCGAGCGTCACTCTCGAACAGTTGCGCATTCCTGCGCAGATGTGCAGAAATCCCCTATCCCGCCAACGCGCCCAGCCCCCGCTCCAGATCCGCGATCAGATCCGACGGTCGCTCCAGCCCGACGTTGATTCGCACCAGCGCGCCGCTCCGCCGACCCGCCACCGTGCGCCGAGGATTCACCGGCACCGCCAGGCTCGTCACCCCGCCCCAGCTCCAGCCGATCTCGAACAGCTCCAACGCATCCACGAACGCGCGCACCCGCGGTCGGCGATACTCCGGCCGGAGCTCCACCGAGAACACACTCGTCGAGCCGGTGAAATCACGGCGCCACAGCTCGTGCCCCGAACACGACGGCAATGCCGGATGCAGCACCCGCACGATCTCCTCCCGCTCGGCGAGCCATCGCGCCACCTCCAGCGTCGAGCGCTCCAGTGCCTCCAGCCGCACGGCCAGCGTCTGCATCCCTCGCAGCGCCAGGCTGCATTCGTCCGGCGACACCGACATCCCGAGCATCTGCATCGTGCCGCCGACGCGCTCGTAGTCCGCCCGCTCCCGGACGGTCACGGATCCCAGCAGCAGGTCGCTGTGGCCCCCGATGTACTTCGTGAGCGCCTGGGTCGCGATGTCGACGCCGTGGCCGAAGGCGTCGAAGTACACGCCGGCGGAATACGTGTTGTCCATCGCCACCTTTGCCCCGTGCCGGTGAGCCGCCTCCGCGATCGCCGGGACGTCCTGCACCTCCATCGTGATCGACCCGGGACTCTCGCACCACACCAGCCGCGTGCGCTCTCGCAGCATCGGCTCGATCCCCGCGCCGGCCGTCGGCTCGTAGTACTCGGCCTCGACGCCGTACCGCCGGAGCAGCCCGTCCGCGAGCTGCCGGTGCGGGCTGTATACGCTGTCCGGGATCAGGACGTGGTCGCCCGCCTGCGTGAACGCCAGGTTGATCAGCGCGAGGGCCGACTGGCCACCCGGCGTGATGAAGCTCCGGAATCCTCCTTCGAGCTCGGCGACCCTCGCCGCAAGCTCGAGGGTGGTCGGAGTGCCGTACAGTCCATACGTCCACCCGAGCTCGTGCTGCCGCCAGCTGTCGGTGATCGCCATCGACGAATCGAACACCGTCGTCGATCCGCGAAATACCGGCGCGACGAGCGATCGATACCCCGCCGGCACCTCGGCATCCGAATGAATGAGCCGCGTCTGCCAGGAGCGGGTCATCGCTGCCCCTTCAGGCGGAACGGAGTCGCAGGGTGAACCGTGCTCCGTGCCCCTCGACGCTCTCCACGCTCACCTCGCCGTCCATCGCGCGCGCCAGGTCGCGGCTGATCGCCAGTCCGAGCCCCGCTCCCTCGTGTGCGCTCGTCAGCGTGCGGCCGAGCTGCACGAACGGGTCGAAGATCGCCTCCAGCTTGTCGGCGGGGATCCCGGGACCGGTGTCGCGCACCGACACGCACACCACGCCGTCGCCTCGGGTGCACGACACGGCGATCGCCCCTTCGGCTGGCGTGAACTTCACCGCGTTCGAGAGGAGGTTGAGCACGATCTGCTCCGCCTTGAGCCGGTCCCCCGTGGCGTGCAGGTCCGAGGCGCAGGGACCATGCGTGAGATCGATGGATTTCCGGTCCGCCTGCGGCGCCACCATCGTCAGCACCCCGTCCACGAGCTCGTGCACGTCGATCGTCTCCCGTGCGTACTCCACTCCACCGGCTTCGAGCCGGCTGTAGTTCAGCAGGTCGTTGACGATGGCGAGCAGGTGCTGCTGACTGTTGACGATCCGCGCGAGGTAGTCCCGGTGCGCTGGACTCACGTCGCCCCCGACACCTTCCTGCATGAGCTGCGCGTAGCCCGCGATGGCATTGAGCGGCGTGCGCAGCTCGTGGGACATCGCCGCGAGAAAGCCGGTTTTCGCCCGGCTGGACGCTTCCGCTTCGGCGATGCGCCGAGCGTCCTCGACCTCGCGCTGTTGCGCGAGCCGGCGCTCCGTCAGGTCGCGCGTGACCTTGGCGTATCCGAGCAGCGTGCCATCGTCGTCTCGAAGCGCCGTGATGATGACGTTCGCCCAGAACCGGCTGCCGTCCTTCCGGATGCGCCACCCTTCTTCCTCGTAGCGCCCCTCCTCGCGCGCGATCGCGAGTTCGTGGGCAGGGTGTCCGGACGCGGCGACCTCGGGCGGGTAGAACACGGAGAAATGCTTTCCGATGATCTCCTCCGCCTCGTACCCCTTGATCCGCCGTGCGCCCTCGTTCCAGCTGATGACGTGTCCGTCCACGTCGAGCGCGAAGATGGCGTAGTCGCGCACGCTCTGCACGAGGATGCGGAATCGCTCCTCGCTCAGGCGAAGCGCGATCTCAGCCGTGTGTGCGCGAACGTCTGACCCGCCGCCCGCGGCTGGGTGCTCCAGCGTGTCGTCCCGCGCGTCTGCGGGGCCGTCGGACAGCGTTTCGTCGGCGTCGAGGTCGCTCATCGTAGTGGGGCGTCACGGTCCGGCATCGTGGAACGGCCTGAAAGCTACGTCCGGCAGCGGCGCACCGCTCGGTGCCCGAGGGACGGCGCGGCCGGCTCTGCCTGCTCCGAGCAGACGACCGCCCAACCTCCGCCGAGCCGGGCCGCCCGGCACGCGCACCGCGGCCCCCTTATGGATGCGTTCACGATGGTCGTTCGTCTACTCGACATAGCCCGCTTCCGGTGCGACGGCCGTGGATTGTGTCGCGTGCGCCACTCGCGGGCTACTCCGGTGTAGCATCCGGACCCGCATCAGATTCGTCGCGCGGGGCCGTATCGCGGACCAACGGCAGGAGTCGCTGTCATGGAGCATCGCGCGGCCGGAATCGCCCGGCCTCCGAAGGGCAGGAAGGTCCGGGGCGCGACGTCGCGGCGCGCGGCGTTTCGTCGTGCCGCGCTCTGGCTCCTGTCCGCGCTGCTGCTCTGCGAATGGCGGTATCCGCCCCCGACGGTGCTGCTCAGCGAGCAACGCTCGGCGCGGAGCGCGGTCGCCGGAAAGCGATGCCGCAAAGGGGGCCCGTGCCTCGGCAAGACGCGCGGCGCATGGAGCGACTCGCTGACCTATCTGTCGAGCAGCGTCGACGGCACCTCCACGCTGCGGCGCTGGCCCGACGACGGCCTCCCGATCACGGTGTGGATCCAGCCGTCGCGTGGTCCCGTGGACCGCGCCGAGGCGCGACGCCGCATCGCGCGCGACGCGTTCCATACGTGGATGCAGGCGGGCGTGCCCGAACGGTTCGTGTTCGTGGCCGACTCGTCGGATGCCGTGGTGCACGTGTTCTGGCGCCGGCAGCTCCCCGACCGGCGCGCGGGCCAGGTCACGCGCGAGGCGGATGCGGAGGGATGGCTTCGCAGCGCCATGGTCGAGCTCAGCGTGCGCAACATGAATGGGGGGATGCAGGACACGGCGACCCTTCGCGCCGTGGCGTTGCACGAGGTGGGACACCTCATCGGCCTCGAGCACAGCCCGGACGAGCGCGACATCATGGCGCCCTGGGTGGTCGCGCGACAGCTCTCGGCGCGCGACGTGGCGACGGCGAACGCGCTCTACGGCATCGGCTTCTACGAGGACGACCGCTGAGCGGCTGGGCCGCTATCGGCCCGCGCTCACGAGCACGAGCACGCCGCCGTAGCCGTCGGGCACGGCGCTCACGCCGAGCAGGGCCCGGTCGAGCCGCGAGCGACGGTGCGAGTGGGCGTAGCTCACGACGCGCGAGCCGAGCAACGCACCCACGAACGCACCTGCGACCACGTCGCTCGCCCAGTGCTGGTCGAGGTAGATGCGCGTGAGCCCGGGAACGGTGGCGGCGGCGTAGAGCAGCGGGGCGGCGTACCGCGCCGCGCCGGGCCGCCGCTCGCGGATCTCGCCGACGAGGGCCGTCGCGGTGGCGAAGGCGGCCGCCGTGTGCAGCGACGGAAACGATCGCGTCTCGAACGCGGTGAAGCCGTTGCCCGGCTTGAACACGAACGGATCCTCGCGCGCCTCGCGCGGACGCGTGCGCCCGAGCGTGCCGCGCACGACCTCGCTCACCGTCGTCGTGAGGAGCAGCGCCTCGAGTGTGTGGAGACCGACGTCGGCCGTCGTGGCGGAGTGAGCGAGCCGCCCCACACCGTACGTGGCGAGGGCGGCGAGCGTGAGCGGCGTCTCGTTGAGTCGCGTCATCTGCTCGACGAGACGCCGCCGCGAGGAGTCGCCCTGAACGTTGCTCCCGCGCGCCCAGTGCGCGATTCGCAGGTCGGCGCTGCTCACCGCTGCCGTGGCGGCGAGCGCGACGCCCGTAGCCACGAGATCGCGGCGCACGAAGAAGGTCTTCTGCGCGTCGGTCGAGTCTCGCTGGGCGCCGAGAGACGGTGACGCGGCGAGCGACGCCAGCCACACGAGCGCGCCGAGCACGCCGCGACGCACACGGAGTCGGATCGAGGAACGACGCATGGGTCGGAACTCAGCAAGGATGACACCAGTCGCCGGCATCCGCGGATGACCCGCTCTGGCGTCGCGCGAGCGCACGCCGCACGTTGGCCCGATGCTCATCACCCCGCCCAGATTCGGCGCGCTCGCATGCGCGCTCGCGTGCGCGCTCGTCACGGTCGTCGCCTCGAGCGCGACCGCGCAGCAGCGCCCGACGACGATCTTCTCCGGTGCGCCGGAGGCGAGATGGATCGCGCCTCCGGGCATCGCCGCCGATTCGTTCGTCGTGTTCCACGCGCGGCGGCACCTCGACCTCGCGGCGACGCCCGCACACTTCGTGGTGCACGTGTCCGCCGACAACCGCTACCGCCTGTACGTGAACGGCGTGTCGGTGGCGTCTGGACCGCAGCGCTCCGACGAGAGCCACTGGCGCTACGAGACGGTGGATCTCGCGCCGCACCTGCGCGCCGGCGCGAACGTGCTCGCCGCGGTGGTGTGGGACTGGGGCGAGCATCGTCCCGTCGCGCAGCACAGCGTCCGCGCGGGATTCCTCGTGCAGGGCGACAGCCCGGCGGAAGCGGCGGCGAACACCGGGCCGGGGTGGCGGCTGCTCCGTGACTCGGCATACGCCGAAGAGCGCGTCACGTGGGCGGACGTGCGCGGCTACTATGCGGCGCCGCAGGGCGAGCGCGTCGACGGCACGCGCTACCCGTGGGGGTGGGAACGATCCGACTACGACGACGGCGCGTGGTACGCGGTTCGCGCGCCGACCGACTCCGCCATCGTCGGTGGCGTGACCCTTCGCGCCGTGCCGGGGCGTGGCGGTAACGGCGATCCGCGCGGCTGGCAGCTCCTGCCGCGAGACCTCCCGCCGATGGAGGAGACGCCCGTGCGCTTCGCCGCGGTGCGCCGCGCCACCGGCGTCGCCGCGACGGAGGCGTTTCTCGCCGGCGCGGGCGATCTCGTGATCCCGCCGAACACGCGTGCGTCGCTCGTGCTCGACCACGGCCGCACGACGAACGCGTACACGATTCTCGAGACGAGCGGAGGCGCGGGGAGCACGATCACGCTCACCTACGCCGAGGCGGCGATCGACTCCGCGGGACGGAAGGGAAATCGCAACGACGTGGACGGGCGCACGATCCGCGGCGTGCACGACGTGCTGCGCCCCGATGGCGGCCCCCACCGGCGGTTCCAGACGCTCTACTGGCGCTCGGGGCGCTACGTGCAGATGGACGTCGCCACCGCCGCGCAGACGCTCCGTGTGCACGAGCTGTCGGGAATCTTCACCGCCTTCCCGTTCGTGGAGCGCGCGCGGTTCTCGAGCGACTCGGCGTGGCTCGCCGACGTGTGGCGCATCGACTGGAACGGCGCGCGCATCGGTGCCTTCGAGACGTACATGGACACGCCGTACTACGAGCAGCTCCAGTACGTGGGCGACACGCGGCTCCAGGCGCTGATCTCGCTCTACGTCGCTGGCGACGACCGGCTGATGCGCCAGGCGATCGAGCACTTCGATCTGTCGCGCATTCCCGAGGGGATCACCGCGAGCCGGTATCCGTCGGAGCTGGAGCAGCTCATCCCGCCGTTCTCGCTCGTGTACGTCGCGATGGTGCACGACTACTTCATGCACCGTGAGGACACCGCGTTCGTGCGCCGCCGGCTCGCCGGCATCCGCGGCATCCTCGACTGGTACGGCCGCCGCGTCGACTCCACCGGGCTGCTCGGACCGATGCCCTTCTGGAACTTCGTGGACTGGGCGGCGCAGTGGCGCGGCGGAGTTCCGCCCGGCGCGGACGACGGCCATTCGGCGACGATCAGCCTCCTCTACGCGTACGCGCTCGATCGCGCCGCGCCGCTCGAGGACGCGCTGGGCGTTCCCGGCATGGCCGCCGCATATCGCACGCGCGCCGACGCGCTGCGGCGCGCGGTGCGCGCGCGAGCGTGGGACGCGCGTCGTGCGCTCTTCCGCGACTCGCCCGATTCGGGGGTGTTCAGCGAGCAGACGAACGTGCTGGCGATCCTCGCCGACGCGGTGCCCGCCGGCGAGCAGCGCGCGCTGATGCAGCGCGTCCTCGCGGACTCCGCGCTCGTCCAGGCGTCGTACTACTTCGACTTCTACGTCTTCGAGGCGCTGCGGAAGGCGGGGCTGGCAGATCGGTACGTCGAGCAGCTCGCGCCGTGGCACGCGATGCTCGCGCTCGGCCTGACGTCGACACCGGAGCAAGGCGATCCGACGCGGTCGGACACCCACGCATGGGCCGCGCATCCGAGCTACGGCATGCTCGCGACGATCCTCGGCGTGCGCCCTGGATCACCCGGCTTCCGGACGGTGCGCATCGTCCCCGCGCTCGGTCCACTCCGCGAGGCCTCGGGGCGGGTTCCGCACCCGCGCGGCGACATCGACGTGACCTTCCGGCGCATCGGCGAGACCGGGATATCCGCCGAGATCGACCTGCCCGCCGGCGTCACGGGGACGTTCGAGTGGGCGGGGCGCACCATGCCCCTCCGCTCCGGTCCCCAGACCATCCGGTTGTAGCGTCCGGTCGGCTCGCCGACGCTTGGGCGACGACTCGCAGGTCGTGTAACCACGGGCACTTTCGCGCGTCCTCCGGGTAGATTGTGACGGAGGTCACAGCGTGCCATTTCCGCTACCCACTCGTCCTCCAAGCGAACGGGGCGGCTAGGGAATCGCTGGCAGGCTCGACTGCTGGAACCTCCCGCCTCACCCGTTCTCCGCGGCCGTCCGTCGCCCCGCTCGCTCGGGCGACTCCCACCTCGGCCGATGCACGACCCAATCGCGATCGCCTTCCGAGACCGTCACGGCCCCGTCGTCCATGCCGTTCCGATTCCTTCGTCTCGTCCGTCTCGCGGCCGGCTCGGCCGCGCTCCTGCTGGCCGCGGTGCCTGCGTCGTCCGTGATGCGCCCCGTGCACACCAGTACCAGCATGGCCAGCGGCGGCGTCGTCGCGAACGAGCTGACGTCGAAGGGTCCCGGGCCGCGCGGAAGAGCGGCCGTGCGCCGCCAGCTCTCCGAGCAGGGACCCGGCACGTACATCGGCGAGATGCTGGCGGAACGGGACAGCGCGCTCGCGCGCTGGCGCGACATGGGGGGCGTCCCCCTCACCGTCTGGATCCAGCCGACCTCGGACGTGACCGAGTGGCGCCCCGACTACGTCACGCTCGTGCGCGACGCGTTCCTGGACTGGGATGGGCTGCAGCTCCCCGTGCGCTTCGCGTTCTCGCCCGACTCCGCGGCGGCCGACATCCACGTCACGTTCATCGACCATTTCGACGAGCCCATCAGCGGCCGCACGAAGTGGGCGCGTGACGACGACTGGTGGATCATCGGCGCGGACATCGTGCTCGCGGTGCATCATCGCGGCGGCGCCGCGCTCGACGACGAGTCGATGAAAGCGATGGCGCTTCACGAAGTGGGGCACCTGCTCGGCCTGGACCACACGGAGGATCAGACGAGCATCATGGCGCCGCGCGTACGCGTGCGTGCGCTGTCCGACGCCGACCGCGCGACGGTCCGCCTCCTCTACACGCTGCCGCCCGGCGCCGTCCGCTAGCGCGGGCGTCCGGAATCCTTCTTGCCCTCCCCCGCGGACGTACGCCGCGCGAGGGAGGTGACGTGGCGAAGGGGCAATCGAACGACTCGGAGCCGCATGCGCCTCGCGAGCACGCGCGGTACGACGTCGCGGTCATCGGCGGCGGACCGGCGGGGCTGAGCGCGAGCATCTGGCTCTCGCGCTATCTGCACGAGGTCGTGCTCGTGGACTCCGGCGACCCGCGCAACTGGGAGACGCGAGGGGTGAACGGATTTCTCGGGCATCCCGACGTGCGGCCCGCCGACCTCCGCCGCATGGGGCGCGACGAGGCGCGGCGAAACGGGGTGAGGCTCGTGGAGGGCACGTGCGACCTGGTGACGAAGCACGACGACGAGCACTTCGAGCTCGTGCTCGCCGCCGGGCGGCGCGTCCACGCATCGCGCGTGCTGCTCGCCATCGGGCTCAAGGACGTCTGGCCCGACGTGCCGGGGCTCGAGCACGTGTACGGCAGCGACGCGCACGTGTGTCCCGACTGCGACGGCCGCGAGTGCGTGGGCAAGAAGGTCGTCGTGATCGGCGCGGGCCGGAAAGCGGTGGGGATGGCGCTCGACCTCACGACGTGGACGCGCGACATCATCATCTGCACGAACGGCCGTCCGGCGGATCTCCACCTGCCCGAGTACTGCGACAAGCTCGACGCGCTCAACATCCCGGTGATCGAGGAGCCGATCCGGCGGGTGGAACACAGCGGCGCGCGCGTTCGGGCGCTCACGTTCGAGAGCGGCCTCGCGCTCGACGCGGACAAGATCTTCTTCGCGATCGGGCAGTACCCGGCCGACGATCTCGGCGCGCAGCTCGGCTGCGAGCGCGACGAGGACGGCCACATCGTGGTGGACGACGCGTACCATACCTCGGTGCTGAACTGCTTCGCGGCGGGGGACATCGTGCCGGGCCCGCAGCTCGCGATCGCCGCCGCGTCCGACGGCGCGATCGCCGCGCTGGCGATCCACAAGTCGCTCGTGCCCGACGACCGGAAGCTCGAGAAGCTCGAGCACGCGGCGGGCTGAGCGCCGCGCGCGCGGCTACCAGCGCAGCGTGATCGTCCTCCGCTGCTTGGCGCGGATCACCGCGAGATCCACCGCGCGCGCGCCGTCCTCGGCCGCGCGCGCGACGAGCTGGCGGACCTGGAGCACGGTACGCACCGGCTGCGAATCGACGCGCACGATGACGTCGCCCTCGCGCAGTCCCGACTCGCCCGCCGGAGAGCCGACCGGAACCGAGGTCACGAGCACGCCGGAGCGGAGGCCGAGGCTCCGCTCGAGGCCTTCCGACACCGTGACGAGCTGCGCGCCGGCGACGCCGCTCGCGGCGAGCTCGAAGACGGGAGGGAGCGGCGTCATCGGCGTCCGCGGCAGCATCGGCGACGATGGCGTGGTTGCCCGTGCCGAGCGCGGCGGCGGCGGGAAGCCCGGCATCGGCGCGATGACCGGAGGTCCGAACGTCGTCCAGCTCTGCTGCGCGTCGCGCATCTCGTCGTTGCGGCGAGTCCTGATGCGCGCGGGCGCCTCCGCGACGACGACGGGAAGCTCGCGCACGCGACCATCGCGGCGCACGCGCACGCGCACCGTCGCCTTGGGACGGAGCAGCCGTGTCATCGAGATCTCCGAATCGCGGACGTCACGTCCATCGTAGGCGACGAGCGTGTCGCCCGGCTCGAGGCCGGCACGCTGCGCGGGGGAGCTCGGGTCGACGGACACGATCTCGGGATAGGTCAGATAGCGCAGCATCGTCTCGTCGCGCTGGAGGCGGAGTACGGTCGGCGCACCGCTCACGACGATGCCGATCCAGCCGCGAGCCATGGCGGGCCGCGGGACGAGCACATCGAGATCGCTCCCATCGCGCGGCAGCAGGGGGGAAACGACCGGGCCGTCGGCGCCGGCGCGCGCGGCGCTCGCCCGCCGCGCCCTCAGCCGAGCCACCAGCTCGTCGATCTCGCGCCCGACGCGCACGCGCTCGGCCGCGCTGATCTCACCCGCTTCGAACACGCGCACCAGCGAGTCGACGGACTGCCGTAACTCGTTGATCTGCAGCGCGTCGTTGTCGCCGGCGGCGCGGCGCGCCGTCACCTCGGTCCGCTGGGCGGAGAGCGGCGCCGCCGCGCCGGCGAGCGTGAGCGCGACGGCGAACAACGAGCGACGAGGAGAGCGGGACATCGGGTGCGTCATCGGAATGCGAACGGAGAGATGCTCAGAAGCTGTTCGAGCGGAGACTCGCGGGCAGCACCGTGTTGAGCTGGCGGAGCGTCGCCTCGCGCTGGCCGATGGTCGTCAGGTAGTAGCCGTTGATGACCGGATCGTGCGGCGCCTGCCGCATCGCCGCTCGCGTGGTGGAGATCACCTGGTCGAGGGCGGCGAGCCGCGACCGGTAGGCGGTCGGGCTGCCGTCGACCAGCGCCGCGGTGTCGTGCTCGGCGAGGAACGCCGTCGCCTGCTGGTACGTGGCCTCGGAGCGGAGCTGCGCGAGGCGAGCCTGCTCCACGGAGGCGAACGCGCCGCCAGCGACGGAGCGTCCGGCGTCCGCGTCGTCCAGGGCGGCGTTCTGCCGAGCCGACAGCCGGCCGACGACGGCACCGCCGCCGAGGAGCAGGACGGCGGCCGCGGCACGGAGGAGCGGGGCGCGTGCGATCCGCCTCCGCCGCGGGCGCATGGCAGGCGACGCCTCCGGGGCGCGCGCGTCGATCGGACGCCGCGCGCCGGCGTCGAGCGCCGACGCGATCGAATCCCACCGCGTCAATGGCAGGCCGATCGATTCCCGCTCGTCGTGCGCCATGGCGACGAGCGTGCGGTACGCCGCGCGCTCGCGCGCGCACGCGACGCACTCCGCGAGGTGCCCGGCCTCCGCCGCGGTGAGCTCCGCGTCGCCGAGCTCGGCGAGGCGATCAGTAGACAGGTGCGACATGATGATTCCCCGACTGGACCTTCGTGCTCGTGGGTGCATCGATCAGGTGCGCGAGCAGGACGCGAAGCTTCGCGCGCGCCTTGAAGAGCTGGGACTTCGAGCCGCCCGCCGTGATCCCGAGCTCCGCGGCAATCTCCTCGTGGGTATAGCCCTCGACGTCATGGAGAAGGAAGACCGTACGCGCACCGGGGGAGAGCTTGGCGGCAGCTTCCTCGATCGATGCGGCGAGCAGGGCACGCTCTCCTTCCGGTTCCACCGCGGCCGTGTCGTCTTCCACCTCCACCTCCAGCGAAGCCATGCGTCTCGTGCGACGCAGTGCGTTCAGCGTCCTGTTCACCGCGATCCGATGTGCCCACGTACCGAACTGCGAGTCGCCGCGGAAGCTCGGCAGCGCTCGGAAGATCTGAATCCAGACCTCCTGGGCGACGTCGGCGGCGAGATCGGGATCACCGCCCACGAGGCGTCGAACCACGACGTCGATGTGCGGCGCGTGGCGGGTCCAGAGGGCTCGCATGGCGGCCTGATCGCCGGCCAGGGCGCGCTGTACGGTGAGCTGTTCGTTGTCCATGACGTCCGGAGGATTGGTCACGGGCGGGATGGGGAGGGTTGCCGGGGAGGCGGTCCGGCGGAAGTGGTGTGAGCGCGTCACCACCGTGGCGCCATTCCCTCTACGGCGCCACCGGTCCGAGTGCTTCAGGCGAGCTCTGCAGAAGAGTCCATTGCCGCGGCCAGGGGCGGCACGCGAGCCCAGCTCGCACGCCGATCGGGGCAGATCGTTCGAGAATCCGGTAAACATACGTCGCAGCAGGAGCTACGGCGGACACAGCCTATCCCGTGACGGCACAACCTCTTGCTCGTCGTGCTTCCAGACGCCATACTGGCGGCCGCGCGCGGTGACCGTGGAACTGTGCGCCAGGTCACATTGTATTAGGCATTGCCGGGTTCGTTCCACCCACCCGCCCGGTGCAAAGAACGCAAACGGCCGAGCACGCATCCTGCCAGTCGAGGCAGGCATAACGCGTTTGGCCCCGTCGATCCCCAGGGAGCACTGCGTTGCTGAGCCTGCTCTTTGCCGCTGCCGCTGTCCTTCATCCGCTGCCCCCCGCCGCGCCATCCGCCGCGGGCGACGGTCTGCCGGTGAAGACGCCGAGCGCGGTGGGAATGTCCGCCGCCCGCCTGGCGACGATCGATCGCGTCGTCGAGCGAGGGATCTCGGCTGGCGGCTATCCGGGCGCGGCGGTCGTCGTCGGGCGCAAGGGCGCCGCCGTGTGGGAGAAGGGTTTCGGGCGCCTCGGGTGGACGAGCGACGACGGTTCCGTCGTCCCCGAGCGGACGATCTACGACCTCGCCTCGCTCACGAAAGTCGTCGGCACCACGACGGCGATCATGATCCTGTACGACGAGGGGAAGATCCACCTCGATGATCCCGTCGTGAAGTTCATCCCCGAGTTCACGGGGGGTGCCAAGGATCAGGTCACGATCCGGATGCTGCTCGAGCATCGCTCGGGTCTTCCCGCCGGCCGTGACCTGTGGCGTCTGACGAGCACGCCCGCCGAGGCGCGGGCTGCCGTCATCTCGACCGACCTGTTCGCCCCTCCCGGGCGGACCTACGAGTATTCCGACCTCGGCGCCGACATGCTCGGGTTCGTGGTCGAGGCGGTGTCCGGCGAGACGCTCGACAAGTTCCTCGACGAGCGCGTGTTCGTGCCGCTCGGGATGTCCGACACGCACTTCCGTCCGGACCCGTCGCTGCGCGGGCGGATCGCCCCGACGGAGTTGAACCCGCCCCGCGGCTATCCGCTGCGCGGCGAGGTGCACGACGAGAACGCGTACGCGCTCGGTGGCGTGGCGGGACATGCGGGCCTGTTCAGCACCGCGAGCGATCTCTCGATCTTCGCGCAGATGCTGCTCGACGGCGGCACGTACAACGGGACGCGCATCGTCGCCGACTCCACGGTCGCGCTGTTCACGAAGCGCGCGGCGGGCACGCGCGCGCTCGGCTGGGACACCTGCAACGGCGAAGGAAGCTGCGGGAAGTATCTCGGTCCCACGGCGTACGGGCACACCGGGTTCACCGGCACCTCGCTCTGGATCGATCCGGATCGCGAGATGTTCGTCATCCTGCTCACGAACCGCGTGCACGCCGCGCGGGCGCGCCGCCCCGCCAAGGTGATCGCGGACGTTCGCGCCGACCTGTCGGACGCCGCGGCGCTCGCCGTCACCGATTCGCGGAGCGGTCTGCTCGACATGCCGCGGACGTTCCGCGCCGATCGCGCCGAGGGATGGAACCGGCCGATCCATGTGGCGCGCTCGCGCTCGAAGAGCCGCCGGGCGAAGCGCTCGACGCGCTCGCACACGAGGTCGAAGGCGACTGCGTCGAAGTCGGCCAGGACATCGAGCGGCTCGAAGACCGCCGCGAAGAAGTCGAGCAGCGGGAAGGCGAGCGCGAAGTCGTCGCACGCGTCCAGCCGGAAGGCGAGCGCGAAGTCGTCGCACGCGTCCAGCTCGAAGTCGAGCGCCAAGCGCCCGAGCAGCTCGAGCTCGAAGAAGAAGCGCACGACGCACGGCTGAGCCGCGTTGCGATGGGCTCGCGGGGTGGTGATACTGCGAGAGACCCAGACGGAGCGCACGACATGCTCAGCGACGGCTCGACCCCGACCGACCCTTCCCTGCCCCAGAGCGCGCCGGCCGCCAACGCGGCGGCCCAGGCCCCCGCGCCAGGCAGCGGCGACGCCTTTTCCGAGCTCACCCTCGAACAGGTGAAGCTGGCCCTTCGCAAGGTGAAGGACCCCGACCTCAACCTGAACATCGTCGATCTCGGACTCGTATACGACGTCCGCCTCGTGGGCCGGGACGTGGAGATCGACATGTCGCTCACCTCGCCCGGTTGCCCGAGCGGCCCGGAGATCATGAGCGACGCGGAACGAACGCTTCAGGGGCTGGCCGGCATCGGCACGGTGACGATCAATCTCGTGTGGACGCCGTTCTGGTCACCGGACCGGATCGAGCCGAGGGTAAGGGCGTACATGGGGCTGTGACTTGGTGACGTGGTGACTTGGTGACTTGGAAACGGCCTCGGGAAGCTCCTGCCTCCCGAGGCCGTTCACCAACACACCGACACACCAACACACCAACACACCAACACACCGACACACCGACTCTCTCAGCCGCTCGGCGCTTCCGCCGCCGGCTTGCGGGCGCGTTTCGAGGTGCGGTGGGGCTCGAGGGCGGTGAGAAAGTCGTGTCCAAGCTCGGCGATCTGCCAGCGACGAAGCTCGGGGACTTCGACGAGCTCCTCGAGTGTGGCCGGATTGCGGCGGGCGACGGCTTCGAGGCGATCGCGCGAGCAGAGCACGCCGGGATCGAGGATGAGGCGCTTCGCCGCGGCATCGCGCGCGGACTTGAGCGCGGTGACGCGCGCGTCGAACTCCGGATCGCGGTCCCATCGCGCCGCCCTTGGGAAGCGCGGCAGGTCGGCATCGGGGACGGCGAGGCCGCGGCGAACCGCATCGAGGAGATCGGCGCCGCGCTGCTCGAGGATGGCGCGCGGCATTCCCTTGACCCGGGCGAGCGCTTCCTTCGTCTGGGGCTGCGCGCGTGAGATCTCGAGGAGCTGCTCGTTGCCGAGCACGCGGAACGTCGCGCGATCGAGCGCACCGGCCACCGTGTCGCGCCACGGAACGAGCTCGCGGAGCACGGCGAGCTCGCGGCGAGCGAGATCGCGCGCGCCCTTGATGCGCAGGAAGGCGTTTCCCGGCTCGTCCTCCTCCCAGCGCGTCCCCTCGAGCAGCCCGAACTCCTCGCGGGCCCACGTCGTCCGACCGAGGCGCTCGAGCTCCGTCGAGAGCTCGTCGCGAAGCTGGAGCAGATAGCGCGTGTCCTGGGCCGCGTAGTCGAGCATTCCTTCGGTGAGCGGCCGCATCGACCAGTCGGCGCGCTGATGCTTCTTGTCGAGCTTCACCTGAAAGAATTTCTCGAGCAGCGCGGCGAGCCCGAACGCGGTGTAGCCGAGGAGCTGCGCGGCGATGCGCGTGTCGAAGAGGTTGCGGACGTGCCAGCCGTAGTCCTGCTGAAGCAGGCGCAGGTCGTAGTCGGCGTCGTGGAACACGACCTCGACGGCAGGGTCCTCGAGCAGCGTGCCGAGTCCGGCGGGCACGCCGATGGGGAGCGGATCGATGACCGCGTGGCGGTCGCGGGTGGAGAGCTGCAGCAGGTACACGCGGTCGACGAAGCGATGAAAGCTCGCCCCTTCGGTGTCGAGCGCGATCTGATCGGTACCGGCGATCCGGGAGGTGAACCGCTCGACGCTGGCGACGGTGTCGAGATAGACGAACGATGCGGCGTTCGCGCGGTCGGCCACGCTGGCTCCTCACTCTGTTGGCGGATCGAATCTCGCGGTAATGTAGCGCCTCGCACGGCGCGTCACGCGGTGTGCGGCACACGGTGGGACCGTCCCGCATCCGACCCGAGCTCAGCGCATGGCCGAACCCATCCTCGACCTCGGCGACGTCCCCCGCTCGCGCGGCGCGCCGCCGGACCCGAAGGCGCTGGATAGGCCCCCCGTGCGCGGGAGGCGCAACGTGCGGCACCACCGCCAGGTCGGCTGGCGCAGCCGCGACGTGGTCCGCGCGGCCGGCCTCGTGCTGGCGATGTACCTCGCACTCCGGCTGCTCTGGTTCGCCAACGCGCTCTTCCTCGTCTGCTTCCTCGGCGTGCTGTTCGCGATCGCCGTTTCGGCCGGCGCGGACCGGCTGGAGCGGCTGCGCATTCCGCGGGGAGTCGGCGCGGCGCTGATCGTCGTCGCCTTCTTCGCCCTGCTGGCGGGGTTCGGCGCGTGGCTCGCGCCGACCATCCGGGCGCAGGGCGCCGAGCTGCGCGAGCGCCTGCCGGAGGCGATCGACCGGGTCGAGGAATGGATCAACAAGCGGCAGAGCGGCGTGTTCGGCATCTTCCTGGGCGGCACCGAGGCGACGGCGCCGCGGGACACGAGCAGGGCGGCCGTGGCGGCCGCCGCGGCGGACTCGGCGACGGCGAACTCGAAGGGCGCGCCGGAGCTCCACGACCGGATCCAGGAGAAGCTCAGCGGCGCGACGCGCTACCTCTTTCCCTTCCTGACGCACACGGTCGAGGCGATGGGCGGGTTCCTCATCGTCGTGTTCCTCAGCATCTACCTCGCGGCGGATCCGGAGCTCTATCGCCGAGGTGCGCTCGCGCTCCTGCCCGACCGCCGGCGCGCGCAGGGCGCGGAGGTGATGGACCGCGTGACGCTCGTGCTGCGCAAGTGGCTGGTCACGCAGCTCATCGCGATGGTCGTGATCGGCGTCGTGACGACGATCGTGCTGCTCGTGCTCCGTGTGCAGGCCGCGTTCGCGCTCGGGCTGCTCGCGGGACTGTTCGAGTTCATCCCGACGGTCGGTCCGCTGCTGAGCGCGATCCCCGGCGTGGCGATGGGCTTTCTCGACTCACCCGAGAAGGCGCTGACGGTGGCGGCGGCGTACTGGGGAATCCAGTTCCTCGAGAACCACATCCTGATCCCCCTCCTCATGAAGGGCGGGATGGATCTTCCGCCGGCGCTCACGGTGATGACGCAGGCGTTGCTCGCACTCGTGTTCGGGTTTCTCGGGCTGATGGTCGCGGTGCCGATGCTCGCGACGGTGATGGTGGTGGTTCAGGTGCTCTATCTGGGGCGCGCCGGCACCGTGAACGACGCGCCGGCCCACACCGAGCACGGATTCGACCCGGAGCTCGACGAGTCGCTCGACGGAGCGCCGGCAGGCTGAGCGTGGACGCGCTCTACGCGCGCTGGCCCCTGCTCCGCGGCGCGCTGCCTCGGGTGGACCTGTGCGTCCGGGAGACGCCGCTGGAGCGCTGGGTCCTCGGCGACGCGACGCTTCTCGTGAAGCGGGACGACCTGTCGACGCCGACGCTCGGCGGCAACAAGGCACGCTCGCTCGAGCTGCTGCTCGCCGGCGTCGGACCGGACGACGAGCTGCTGACGATGGGATCCACCGGCTCGACGCACGCGCTCGCGGTGGCGCACTTCGCCGCGCGGCTCGGCGCGCGCACGCGGGTGATCACCTGGCCGCAGGAGGAGCACATGGTGTCGCGCGCCACCGCGGCGCGTCTCCGCGGGCTCGCGCGGGTGAGCGCCGCGCGCTCGCCGGTGACGGCGGCGCTGCGCGCCGCGCTGCTCCGCACGCGGCAGCGGGTGCGGTGGATACCGGCGGGCGGCAGCACGCCGCTCGGCGCGCTCGGGCACGTCGACGCGGCGCTCGAGCTGGCGAGCCAGCTCGGGCGCGACGAGGAGCGCGCGCCCGACGTGCTCGTCGTTCCGCTGGGGAGCGGCGGCACCGTGGCGGGGCTGCTCGTGGGGCTCGAGCTCGCGGGATTGCCGACGCGCGTCGCCGCGGTGCGCGTCGTCCCGCGCGTCGTCGCGAACCATGGCCGGGTGACGCGACTCGCGAAACGCGCCGCCGCGCTGCTCGCGCGGCTCACGGGAACGCAGCCGGCGCGACTCGACCCGGCCCGTCTGACGATCGAGCAGCGCGAGTACGGCGGCGCGTACGCGCGGGAGACGGATTCGGCGAGATCGGCGGCGGCCGAGGTTCGCGCGATCGGCGGGCCGCCGCTCGAGGGAACCTACAGCGGCAAGGCGCTCGCCGCGGCGCTCGCCCGAGCGCGTGGCGCGCCGAGTGAGCGCGTGCTGTTCTGGCTCACCTTCGACGGCCGGTGGCTCGGCGAGGAGTCCGGCGCGCGCGATCAGGAGGCGGCGGACCGCGTGGCGCGATGAGTGCGACGGTTCGGCCCCGATGAAGACGCGACTTCCCGACGGGCTCGAGCTCGCCTACGATGAGGCGGGCAGCGGGATCGCGCTTCTGCTCGTCCATGGCTTCCCGCACGACCACGGACTGTGGGAGGGACAGCTCGCGGGCTTGTCGACGCACGCACGCTGCCTCGCGCCCGATCTTCGCGGCTTCGGTGGCTCGACCGTGCGAGGGCCGTACTCGATGGACCGGTACGCGGACGATCTCGCCGATTTTCTCGGTGCGCTCGGGATCCCGCGCGCGGTGGTGTGCGGCCTCTCGCTCGGCGGCTACGTCGCCTTCGCGATGCTGCGGCGCCATGCGGCGCTCGTCCGCGCCCTCGTGCTCGCCGATACCCGCGCGACGCCGGACACGGCGGAGACGCGCGAGGGGCGCGCGCGGCTCGTCGCGCTCGTCGAGCGCGAGGGAATGGAGGCACTCGCGGCGCGCCAGCTCGAAGGGAGCGTTGGCCGGACGACGCTCGCCGAGCGTCCGCAGGTGCTCGACTCGCTGCGTCACATGATGACGTCGGTGCCCGCGCAGGGCGCGATCGGCGCACTGCACGCGATGATGGAACGGCCCGATTCGACGGCGCAGCTCGCACGGATCGGCGTGCCGACGCTGGTCGTTGGGGGCGTCGAGGACACGATCACCCCTCCCGACGTGCTGCGTGCGCTCGCCGGCGCGATCCCCGGGAGCCGGCTCGAGCTGCTCGAGGGTTGCGGGCACGTGGCGCCGATGGAGCGGCCCGACGCGTTCAATCACGTCGTCGCCGGATTTCTCGAAGCGCTGCTCGACGACTGAGCGCGCGGGGCGCTCGGCGCACTCGGCACGTCGTGCGCCTGCTTGAGCATTCGAGACGCGGCGGCGAGCTTTCGACTCCCACCGCCCACCCGCCCGTCATGTCGTCTTCCGCACCGCCCCCGCCGACGTCCACCGCGCGCTCCGAGATCTCCGACGCCGAGCGGAGCACGAGCGCGCGCATCGGCGCGGTGCTGTTCCGTCATCGCGGATGGCTTCCCGTCCCCTTCCTGTTCGTGCCGCTGGTGGTGCCGGGCGTCATGGAGGCGACGAACTGGATATTCGGCGGGCTGCTCGTGGTGCTCGGCGAGGCGATCCGGCTCGCCGGCGTGGCGGCCGCGGGGACGGTGACGCGCCGACGCTCGCGCACGGTGCAGCGGCTGGTGACGTACGGGATCTTCGCGTGGACGCGGAACCCGCTCTACGTCGGCAACTTCCTGATCTGGATCGGCTTCACGGTGATCAGCGGGGTGCTCTGGTTCATCCCGATCGCGGTGGTGCTCTTCGCCGTGGAGTACACGCTCATCGTGCGCTACGAAGAGGGAGTGCTCGAGTCGATCTTCGGGGAGGAGTATCTCGCATACAAGGCGCGCACGCCGCGATGGGTACCGCGGCCCCCGGGCGCCGACGCGGAGGGCGAGCACCACTGGGCGGAAGCGTGGCGGAGCGAGATCAGCACGTTCCTGCAGTACGCCGTGCTCACGGTGGCGTTCGTGGTGAAGGGGCGGATGAGGCGGTGAAGGGTGAATGGTGAATGGTGAACGGTGAAGGGTTCGTCGGTTGGCGGTTTGTCGGTTTGCGGTCGGCCTCGGGACGCTTCTCGAGCCTCACACACCGCCGTCGCCGTTCCTGCTTGCTGACGTCTACCGTCAACCGTCAACCGTCAACCGTTCACCGTTCACCGTTCTTCGCCACTCCTGCCTCGTGACGTGAACCGTCAACCGTTCACCGCCTCCCTGCCGTCACCCGCGTTCCACGTACTCCACCAACTCCTCGAAGCTGCGCGCCACGTATTCCGCCTCGCTCGGGCCGCCGGTGCGGACGACGTCGAGGCGGACGGCGCGGAAGCCCGCCTGCAGTGCGCCGCGAACGTCGGTGCGCTCGTTGTCGCCGACGTGGAGGATCTCGCGTGGCTCGACACCGAGCGCGGAGGCGGCGGCCTCGAAGATCTCGGGGCGGGGTTTGGCGTGGCCGACGTCCATCGAGTAGATGGTCGCGTCGAAGAAGCCGCGTGCGCCGTCCTTCTCCAGCAACCGGTCCTGGGCGCGGCCCGACGCGAATCCCGTGTCGCTGATGATGGCCAGCGCATGGCGCCGGCGGAGGAGGCGCAGGGTGCGCCACGCGCCGGCGAGCATCGCCGGCGGGAGCATGAGGAGCGCATTGTCGACCGCGTCGGCGGCGGCGGCGACGTGCTCGCAGCCCTCGCGCGGCACGACGGAGGCGCGCTCGAGGATCCAGCGCAGCCGGTCGTGCGTGTGGTAGCCGCGCTGCTCCTCGCTCCACCAGCGCTCCGCTTCGCGCCCCGACTCCTCGTACAGCCGGCGGAGCTGCTCTTCCGGGAGCGCGCGGCCGTACGCGCCGAGCAGCGCGCCGACCGCGGTGCGACGGAGGGCGACGCGCTCGGGTAGCGCGCCGCCCTCGTAGAGCGTGTCCCAGTAGTCGAAGGTCAGGGCGCGAAGCATCCTGCGCACCTGCGGCCGCAGGTCAGCGGACGGGCCGGCCCGGCGGAGTGTCGCTGGTGAAGACGTCTCGGTTGAGCTGGATGTACGACTTCAGGTTCGCCGGCACGTCTTCCTCCGGGAAGATCGCCGTCACCGGACACTCCGGCTCACACGCTCCGCAATCGATACACTCGTCGGGATGGATGTAGAGCTGCTGTTCGCCTTCGTAGATGCAATCCACGGGACAGACGTCGACGCACGCTCTGTCCTTGGTGCCGATGCAGGCCTCGGTGATGACGTAGGGCATGATTCCTCGAAGAATCCCGCGAAGTGAAGTCGCCTCGACAAGATAACCAGATTCATCGAGGCGACAACGGGATTGCGGGCGGCGTCAGCGCCAGGGCGGCGGTGCGCCCTTCTTCCGCTCGAGATCGGGATTCTCGCGGTAGAGCGTGCAGGTCCGGCCGATGGTCTGCACGACGTCGGCGCCGAGCTGCTCGGCCAGGCGATGCGCGGCGTCCTTCGCCGACACCTCGGTGGACTTCGCGAGCGCGACCTTCACCAGCTCGTGCGTGCGGAGCGCGTCGTCGAGCGTCTGGCGGAGCGCCTCGGTGAGCCCCTGATGGCCGACGTGCACGAGCGGATCGAGATGGTGGGCCTCGGCGCGGAGCGCGGCGCGCTCCTTCGACGACAGGCTCATCGCCGCGACGCGTGCATCAGGAGGAAGAGCGGGTACGGGTTGATCGGCTCGCCGTCCCAGTACTTCCCGTTCGCCGGCATGCTCATGACCTGGAAGTGCAGATGCGGGGTGTCCTTCGGAGCGTTGCCCGTGGTCCCGACGTAGCCCAGCACGTCGCCGCGCGCGATGGCGGCGCCTTCCGCGAGCCCCGAGCGGTACGCGTCGAGATGCGCATAGTAATACACGACGCGCCCACTGGGATCGGTGGCGTAGACCGTGTTGCCGCCGAGGGTGTTGGGGCGCACGCGGAGGATCTTTCCGTCGTCGGCCGCGAGGACCGGGGTGCCGCGCGGCGCGAGGATGTCGAGCGCGCGGTGCGTGCGGCCGCCGTCGCGCCCTTCGTCGAAGGAGTCGGAGAGCTGGGAGACGGCGACGCCGGCGACGGGGACGAGCAGCCCGCGCCCGAGGATGTAGTTGACCGTCTCGGAGCCGGAGAGGGCGCCCGCGGTGCCGACGACCTCGCGCGACGCGGGCGCGGAGGCGGCCGCCGACGTCGCCACGGGAACGACGAAGACGGTTCGCGTGCAGCCGGCGGCGGCGAGCACGAGTGGGAGGAGCGTCGCGCGCATGCGCATCGAGATCGTGACGCGTCGTCGCGGCGCGCGTAACGGCGCGGCGCTCAGGGAACGAGCAGAACCTTTCCGGTCGTGCGCCGGCTCTCGATCGCGCGGTGCGCCTCGGCCGCGTCGGCGAGCGGGACGTCGCGGTCGATGCGCACGGAGAGCGAGCCGTCGCTGACCCAGCCGAGCAGCTCGCCCGCGCGCCAGACGAGCTCGTCGCGTGTGGCGACGTAGTGTGCGAGCGTCGGGCGCGTGAGAAAGAGCGAGCCCTTGCGGCTGAGCACGAGGGGATCGATCGGCGGGACGACGCCGCTCGACTGGCCGAAGAGCACGAGCATGCCGCGCGGGGCGAGACAGTCGAGGCTCTGCGCCCAGGTGGTCGCGCCGACCGAGTCGTACACGACGCGAAGCAGTTCGCCGTCGGTGAGCCGCGCGACCTCGGCGGCGAAGTCGTGCGTCGTGTAGTCGATCACCTCGTCGGCGCCGGCCCTGCGCGCGAGCCGCGCCTTCACCTCGCTCGACGTGGTGCCGAAAACGATCGCATTGCGGCGCTTGGCGATCTGGCAGAGCAGGAGACCGACGCCGCCGGCGGCCGCGTGCACGAGGCAGCGCTCGCCCGGCTGGAGCGCGTGCACCGAGGTGGCGAGATAGTGCGCCGTCATCCCCTGGAGCATGACGGCGGCCGCGTCGCGCGCCGACACGCCGTCCGGGATGGCGACGACGCGGTTGGCGTCGGCGACCGCGAGCTCGGCGTACGCACCGCGCAGGTTGACGGAGGCGACGCGCTCGCCGACGCGCACGTCCTCCACGCAGGGCCCGACGGCGGCGACGGTGCCCGCGCCCTCCTCGCCCGGAATGTACGGCAACTTCATCGGGTAGACGCCCTTGCGCTGGTAGGTCTCGACGAAGTTGACGCCGGTCGCCTCCAGCCGGACGAGTACCTCGCCCGGGCCGGGCACGGGATCGGGGACGACGTCGAGCCGAAGCGACTCGGGGCCGCCCAGCTCGTGGACGCGAATCGCTCTCATGACTGGCGCTCCAGCTCGGGAAGGCGCTCTGACGGCGCGCCGCGCCCGGCCTCGATGAACTCGACGATGGTCGAGACGACGTCGGGTGCGTACAGGATGCGCCGATGGCCGAGCCCCTGCGTGCTGACGAGGTGAGCGCCGAGGAGATCGGCGAATCGCGTGGCGTCGGCGAAGGGAACCTCGGCGTCGTCGACGTCGTGCACGACGAGGACGGGCACGTGAACGAGCGGCGCGAAGGAGGCGACGTCGAAGCTCGCCATCGGTGCGCCGACACGTTGCTCGAGCGCGCGAACCATCGCCGGGAAGGCGCGCTCGGGGAGGCCGACGAGCCGCTGGAACTGTCGGAGCACCTCGGGCACCGACGAGGGCGCGCCGATGGTGACGAGCCGGCCGGCGTCGAGCCCGTGCGCGATGGCGAGGAGCGAGGTGAAGCCGCCGAAGGAGTGTCCGACGATCGCGGCGAAGGGCCCCACGGTTTCACGCGTGCGGCGGAAGGCGTCGACGAACTCGGGCGCCGAGGTGCTGCGTCCGGGCGAGTCGCCATGCGCTGGCCCGTCGAGGGCGACGACGCGATAGCCGGCGGCCACGAGCGGATCGACGAGCGCGCCGAGCTGGGCGCCTCGCCCCTCCCAGCCGTGGACGAGCAGCACGATCGGGCCGTCGCCCCACCGGGTGGCGTGGAGGCCACCGGGGAGCGGAAGCGGGGTACCCCGCGCGATCAGATCGCGCTCGCGCTGGGGGCGCTCGTGCCGGCGTGGACGGGCGAAGAGCTTCGCGGCGAGCCGTCCCGCGAGCGACGGGGCGAGCCGCCCGAGGATGGCGAAGCAGATCCGGAAGTACGCGAGCATCGCATCGTAATCAGATCAGCGGGTCGGCTCGGGGCAAGCGTTCTGCGCGCGGGCGGGACGCTCGTTCGACGCTCGACTAGTCGCCTGCGCCGGCGAGCTCGCGCGCGTAGTCGGTCTCGCGCGGCGCGCGAGCCGACGGGACGAGCCCCTGCTCCTGCGCGAGCTGCTCGATCTGCTCGTCGATCGTGCGGGTCTGATGCATCGAGCAGAACTTCGGCCCGCACATCGCGCAGAACTCCGCGCTCTTGAAGTACTCGGCGGGGAGCGCTTCGTCGTGATACTCGCGCGCGCGGTCGGGGTCGAGGGAGAGCGCGAACTGCTCGTTCCAGTCGAACCGATAGCGGGCGCGCGACAGCGCGTCGTCGCGATCGGTGGCGCCGGGCCGGCCGCGCGCGACGTCGGCGGCGTGCGCCGCGATCTTGTACGCGATCACCCCGTTGCGCACGTCCTCGGCGTTCGGCAGGCCGAGGTGCTCCTTCGGCGTGACGTAGCAGAGCATGTCGGCGCCGTACCACCCGATCATCGCGGCGCCGATGGCGCTCGTGATGTGGTCGTAGCCGGGCGCGATGTCGGTGACGAGGGGACCGAGCGTGTAGAACGGCGCCTCGTGGCAGATCTCCTTCTGCTTGCGGACGTTCATCTCGATCTGGTGCATCGGGATGTGGCCCGGCCCTTCGACCATGACCTGCACGTCCTTCTCCCACGCGCGCGTCGTGAGCTCGCCGAGCGTCTCGAGCTCGGCGAACTGGGCGCGATCGCTCGCGTCGTGGATCGAGCCGGGACGGAGCGAGTCGCCGAGCGAGATCGTGACGTCGTAGCGGCGCAGGATGTCGAGGACGTCGTCGTAGCGCTCGTAGAGCGGGTTCTGCTTGCGGTGATGCATCATCCACACGGCGTGCAGCGAGCCGCCGCGGCTGACGATGCCGGTGACGCGCCCGTAGACGAGGGGCAGATGCTCGAACAGGATGCCGGCGTGGATGGTCATGTAGTCCACGCCCTGCTTCGCCTGATGCTCGATCACCTCGAGGAGGAGATCGGCGGTGAGGTCGGTGACCTCCTTGACCTGCTGGATGGCCTGGTAGACCGGCACGGTGCCGATCGGCACGGGCGAGGCGGCGATGATCGCCTCGCGCGTCTCGTCGAGGGCGTGGCCGGTGGAGAGGTCCATCACCGTGTCGGCGCCGGACTTCACGGCGAAGCGCAGCTTCTCGAGCTCCCCGTCGATGTCGGAGGAGACCGCCGAGTTGCCGATGTTCGCGTTGATCTTGACCTTCGCGACCTTGCCGACCGCCATCGGCACGAGCGAGCCCGCGAGATGGTGGACGTTGGCGGGGATGACGAGGCGGCCGCGCGCGACCTCGCTGCGGACCAGCTCGGGGGGGAGCGACTCGCGCTCGGCCACGGTGCGCATGGCGTCGGTGACGATGCCGTCGCGCGCGGCCCGCATCTGCGTGTTGCTTCTGCTGCTCATGATCATCTGTCTGACTCCCTACGCCGGTGCGAACCGGATCAGGTTCAACGGGACTCTCTCAGCCGGCGACGGACGTGTCGCCGGCACCCCGGTCGTTTCGGGAAGGTAGACACCGCGCCGCGCGCGGGCGAGGGGCGCGCGCGGCGCTCAACCGCCCAGCTCGGCCTGGAGCGGAAAGCCGTGCTGCCTGCGCCCGACGTCGGCCTCGTGCTTGGCGGTCGTCTTGTACAGCTCGAAGCGTCCGTCGAGCGCCTGTGCGGCGCAGCGCGTGCGCAGCCGCTGCATCTCGAGCGCGCGCATGGGGCGGAAGCCGCGCGCGATGCGCAGATCCTGGTCGAGGATGCGCTCGGAGTCGATGCCGGTGACGGTGACCGCGACGGGGAGACTCATGGCGTAGCGCAGGGCATCGGCGGCGGCGACGACGCGCTTCTTCACCGGCTCGCCCTCGCCGCCGAAGGTCTTCATGCCGATGACGGCGATCCCCTGGCGCGCGCATTCGGGGAGCACCTGCTGCTCGAAGCTCCGGAAAGTGGCGTCGAAGCAGTTGAGGGGCATCTGGCACGCATCGAACGGATAGCCGTGCGCGAGCATCTGCAGATGGAGCGCGGGATCCTTGTGACCGGTGAAGCCGACGAAGCGCACGAGACCTTTCGCCTTCGCGCGATCGAGCGCCTCGATCACGCCGCCCTTCGCGAAGTGGCGCTCGGGGTCGTTCCAGTACGCGACCTCGTGCACCTGCCAGAGATCGACGTGGTCGGTCTTGAGGCGCCGCAGGGATTCCTCGAGCATGCGCATGGCGACCTTCGCGTCGCGGCCGTGGGTGCAGACCTTGGTCATGAGAAAGACCTTGTCTCGCCATCCGCCGGCGAGCGCCTTGCCCATGCGCCGCTCGCTCAGCCCGTCGTTGTACTCCCAGGCATTGTCCATGAAGGTGATGCCGGCGTCGATCGCGCGACGCACGAGCGCGGTACAGGCGCGCTCCGATCCGATCTGGCCGAGGTGGAAGCCGCCAAGTCCGAGAGCGGAAACGGTCTCGCCGGTACGGCCGAACGGCCGGCGCGGAATCTCGGCGCTGGTGCGCGGTGCGGTTGCCATGGGAGAGTCGGTGGGTGGGCTCGGTGCAACGTGGTGTCTGGGCGCTCGGGGCAACAATCCGGCCGCGCGCGGCGATCCGCGTGCGCGACCAATCAGCGTCGGACCGGTGCGCGCGTCGAGGGGCGTGCACGCCGCGCGTCGCGGCGATAGCTTTCCCGCGCCACCCGATTCTCACCGGAGCTCTCATGCACGACGCCACGCCCGCGCCCGAAAGCCGTCACGTTCCGTTCAAGCAGGAGGGCTGGGGGATCGCCGCCCTCGTCGTCCTCCTCGCGCTCGCGTTGATCACGTGGGCGACGTACGTGCACAAGACCACGTATCTGCACCCCACCGACGTGCACATGCAGGTCCACGGGGAGCGAAGCGCGGACGGCTCACAGGAGTAGCGTGAGCTGAATCACAAAGCTGGCGTGACGTGGATCATCGGGAGGGCGACATGCAACTTCATGTCGCCCTTAGACTTACAAAATCGAAAATGGCCCGCTAAGCTGGGAGACTGGAACGAATCTCGCATTCCGCTGCGAGGTCCGATTCATCCCCAACTCCGGAGTGAACGATGAATGTCCCGATGAGAACGTTCGCGCTGTGTGCAGCCGGCATGTTTTCGCTTTCCGCCTGTGCCACCAAGGGCGCGCTGAAGCGCGGACTCGAGGCGCAGACCGCGGCGCTCGACGCCGAGCGTACCGCTCGCGTCCAGGCAGACGAGGCGCAGAAGGCCGACATCGCCTCGCTGCGCACCGACCTGCAGAACCTCCGCACCGAGTTCGGCGCGAAGATTACCGAGGTGTCGCAGGGTCTGCAGTTCGCCTTCCCCGTGCACTTCGCGTTCAACGACGCGAACGTGCGCACCGAGGATTCCGCCGCGCTCGACCGCTTCGCCGACGTCGTCTCGAAGCACTACAACGGCGCGAAGGTGACCGTCGAAGGGTTCGCGGATCCCGCGGGCAGCCAGCGCTACAACCTGGATCTGTCGCAGCGCCGCGCCGACGCCGTGAAGGCGTACGTCTCCAGCAAGGGACTCGATGCGTCGCTCGTCAACGCGGTCGGCTACGGTGAGAACCGTCAGGTCAACGCCGGCGCGTGGGGCGATCAGCCGGGCGCGGATCTGAACCGCCGCGTCGTGTTCGTGATCGAGACGCCCGCCAACGCGGACGCGAACAAGGTCACCGCGTCGGTCGAGTAACCTCCTCACTCCGGCACGGGGCGCGAGCGGGACACCGAGTCCGGCTCGCACGACAAAGGGGGCAGCGCCGTCGACGGCGCTGCCCCCTTCGTCATGCCGGCTCGTCGCGCTGGCGCGGCGCGGTCGCCGCCACTCGCTCCAGCAGCGAGACGACCTCCTCGAGCGTCGTCCGCCCGTGGTCGCGCGCGTACCAGGACCGCGCCTCCCGATAGCGCGCGGTCTTCTCGAGCCGCTGGCCCTGCCCCGACACCCAGCGCTGCAGCACGGTCGGCCGCGGGCCCCACCAGCCGCGCTCGCGGAACTCCTCGTCGAGGACGATGACGACGGGGATCGAGCGCGACTTCCCCGTGAGGTGCGCGTCCATCAGGTCGGGATTGGCGTCGCGGCCGAGCACGCGGAGATCGAGGTTCGGGACGAGCTCGGCGAGCTTCGCCACGACGGGCAGCGTGTTGACGGCGTCGCCGCACCAATCCTCGCTCAGGACGAGGAGGTGCCACATGCCGGCGAGCGCGGCGACGCGGAGAAGATACGCCTCGTCCACCTGCGCGCGGCGCCAGACCGCCTCCCACAGCTCGACGTTCTTCTGCGCCGACGCGAGCATCGACGCGAAGTCCGGCGCGGCGAGGAAGCGGCCGCGCATCGACGCGGCATCCGGCCGCTCGACGCTCGAGGCGAGAGTCATCCGTCAGTTATACGGCCGACCGCGCGCACGTTCCGCGCGGCCGCGGCTCACTCGCGCGCCTCCCAGGCGAACCCCGACGCGAGGCGCGAGAAGCGGCGCGTCGCCGCGTCGAGGCGGAGCACGCTGAGCGCGCCCATCCGCGTGGCGAGGCCGCGCACCGCGAGCTCGTCGATCCCGTCGCCGTCCGCGTCGAGCACGACCGGAAGCTCGTGCGCGCGCAGCCGGAGATCGCGCAGCCGCGCGGCGGACACCTTCCCGTCGGGCGCGACGAGGAGCGCGCGCTCCTCGTTCCACTCGAGCGTCGGCGTGCGCGACGTGGCGATCACGACGGCGCGCCACGCGCCGAAGCAGCCGATCACGGCGTCGCCGCGCACGGCGGTCGTCTGGGCCAGGCGCGGAAAGGGCGAGCGCAGGGAGTCGGTCATCCAGCGCACGAGGGAATCGCGCACGAGCGTGACGCGCGCGCGCAGGACGTCGGGCACGCTGTCGCGGACGCACGCGGGAACGGCGGGCGCTGCGGGCTGGCCGGCCGGAGTGACGGTCATGGCCCGCGGGGCCGGGACGCGGGTGGCGACGCCGACGAGGGCGGTGCCGCGGCGGA
This sequence comes from Gemmatimonadaceae bacterium, assembly GCA_035494615.1. GTDB lineage: Bacteria > Gemmatimonadota > Gemmatimonadetes > Gemmatimonadales > Gemmatimonadaceae > AG11. The sequence goes on along the minus strand of DATJGU010000079.1, from coordinate 14,036 downwards.
GGAGCGAATCGGTGCCGGGTTCGACGCGGAGCACGGCGACGGCGCGGCCGTTCCAGACGTCGTAGCCGACGATCGAATCGGTCTCCGCGCCCCAGGTGCCGTGCACGCTCACGTGCGTCACGCCGGCGAGCGGGCCGATCCTGGCGGCGACACGACGCACGAGCGCGAGGTCGTCGCTCTTTCCCCTGACGTCGAGATCGACGCGGCCGACGTCGAGCAGGAGGCGCTTGTTCCGCGACGCGACGACGAACCGCTCCGCGGTGCGGGGTGCGAAGACGACACGATCGGCCACGCGCTGCTCCGCGTCGCTGAGCCGCTCGGCGCGAGCTACGGGACGAGCGGCGGGTGTGGCACCCGCGGCCAGCGGCGCCTTCATGGGGTCGACGCTCTCGACGGGATCGACGCTCTCGACGCGGGCGGACTCCGGCGACGCGGCGAGGCGCGGCGAGGCGGTCGCGGCCGTGTCGGCCGCCGCGCGCGCCGAGCGCACGTCGCCCGCGCATGCGCTCGCGGTCGCGAGCGTGACGAGGACGGAGCAGCGCAGCAGCAGGAGAAGACGTCGCACGATCGGTGAGCGGGGGGAGGGGGTCGCTCAGAGACGAGCCGCGGAACGTGACGGCAACGATGATTCCCCGGGACGCGGTACGGTCGTTGCCCCTACGCCGAGCGGACGCACACCCGTACCGGAGGGAAGGATGGACGATCGCGAGCGAAAGGGCGAACGGGAACCGACGAGCGAGTCGATCGAGGGACGCAGTCTCGAGGGCGCGTCGTACGGTGCGACGGAGGAGGAGCAGACGCGCGATCTCCGGCGGCGGGACCCGCAGCGCGACGAGGACATCGCGCTGGGCGGGATCATTCCGGAGCTCGAGCAGGACGCGGACGAGGAGTAGGCCTCCGCGCGTCAGTGGAAGGGGTGCTCGACGCTCTCGAGCATGAGGTTCAGCTCCGGCGCCAGCAGATAGATCGCGCTCGCGGCCGCGGTGAGCGAGCGGATGGTACCGCGCCCACCGCGCTGCGTCCGCGCACGGCCAACGGAGCCGCCGGCGTTCCAGTGGGTGAACCACGCGCGTCCGACGCGCACGCTCACCGGGAGGTTGAGCTGGACGCCCATCCCGCCGGCGCCGGTGCCGCGGTCGACGCTGCCCGTGGGTAGCACGACACTCAGGCGCGGCGAGAACCAGACGGGCTCCTCGTCGTGCCCGAGGACCTGCCGACGATAGTTCAGCGCCACGTCGCCGAGCCCGCGACCCTCCTCGGTGGACTGCAGCGGGATCGTGTAGGAGAGCTGATCGCGCTGGCCGAACGCGGGCCATTCCTGGCTGAACCGAATACGCCGGCGATCGATCAGCCGTTGGCCACGGTCATCCGCTGTGCGCCGGCCCAGCGGCGTCGCGGCCCGATGGTGACGGGCTCCTGAATGACGCCCGCCTCGACGCACACGAAGTGACGCTCGCCGCCGGGATCGAGATCCTTCAACTTCGCCGCGCCGTCGGGCCCGGGGTTCCACACCACGGCGTCGCGGAAGCCGTCCGCGTCGAGGTGCACCGCGCGGCCGGGCTCGCGCAGCTCGAGGTGCGGCGGTGCGTCGACGTACACGCGATCGATGAAGCCGGGCACACGCAACACGTCCGCCTCGTCGCGCGCGAGGGTGGAATCTCCGGTGACGCGATAGGGCGTTCCGCGCAGGCCGACGATGGTCACGTCGGCGACGTCGCGCACGCGAAAGTACGTGTGCAACGCGGCGGTGAAGGAGAACGGAGCGTCGCCCGTGTTCTCGACGCTGAGCGCGATCGCGAGCCGGTCGCCGGCCACGCTCACGGCGAGCACCGCGCGAAAGCGTGCGTCCCAGATCGCGCGGGTCGCCTCGCTGTCGCGCAGCACGAGCTCCGCTTCGGCGGTTCCGTCGGCGGCGCGGGCGACGCCGCCGAGCGACCAGAGCGACGTACGCGCGAACCCATGGCGGGGGAGCGGGCCCTCGGCGGCGAACTGCGGAAAGATCACCGGCACGCCGCCGCGGATCGCCGCGTCGCCCTCGAAGGCGGAGCGGCCGCTGAGGTAGAGGCGCTCGTCGCCGTCGGCGGCGGGACGCCACGAGGTGACGTGCGCGCCGTGGCGATGAATCAGTGCGAGGGCGCCGTCGTCGGCGCGGAGGGTGACGACCGCGGGGACCGGCGCCGGACCAGCGCGACGCTCGATCGCGGGCGCATGGTCGCCGTCGCCGGTCATCGCAGCCAGCGTTCGGCGAGCTGGATCAGCCGTTCGTCGCCGGCGGCGCGGGCGCGGGCGAGGATGCGCTGCACGTGCTCGCGGAGGCGCGGCTCGCCCCAGTAGTAGCCGGTCGCCGTCTCGGCGCTCTCGGTCTCGCCGTCGCGCGCCGCCTCGAGTAGCGCATCGGCGGCGGCCGCGTCGTAGGCGGGATCGTCGCGAGGCGGGAGGCCATAGCCGCGACGCGGCGCGCCGCCGCCGGCGTCTTCGTTGACGAACGCGCGCGACATCGGCGCCGGCGCGGTCAGAACTCCCGCTTCTTCATCTCGGCGAACAGGTCCGCCGCGTCGGCGTCCGCCGCCTCGGTCTCCTCGTCCACGGGGGGACGGGTGGCGTCGAGCGCCGCGTCGTAGGTGCGATTCTTCTTCGGCTTCTTCGCGGCGGCCGCGGCCTGGGTCTTCCTGAGGAGCGCCTTGAGCTGAGCCTCGTTCATCGGAATCTCCGTGGTCGGGGTCGGTCGTGCGGCTCTTCCTGCAAGCTAGCAGCCATGGGAGGGTGAGGCACCGTCACGACGACCGATGGTGACGTACTCGTCGAACAGCGCATCGAGCGCACGACGCGGATCGTCGCAGATCCCCTCGTGCACGGGCGAGCTCTGGAGCACGTCGGAGCGAGGAGCGGTGAGCCAGTGGAAGCGTTCGGAGGGTGGGGCGAGCGCCATGGGACCAGCATCGACCTCGCCGGCGGCGACCGCCTCGCACGAGCGCAGATAGCGCGCGAGGAGCTCGACGTCGACGCCCGGAAGATGCTCGGCGAGGATTCGTACGTCGGTGACGACGCGCACGGCGAGGAACTCGGCGGTGCGTGCGTGGACGACGACGCCGACGTTGACGAATGCGCCGAGGTGCACGCGCGGCACGACGCGGAGGACGGCGAAGTCGTAGTCCACGAGCGGAGCGGTCATCGGCGCGCCGAGAGATGGCGTGGCGGCTCGCGGCGCACCTGCTCCTGCGCGGCGATCGCCTCGGCGGCGAAGGCACGAGGGCCCTCGAGGCGTCGCTCGAGGTAGTGGCGATAGCGTTCGCGCGCTTCGTCGGCCGTGGCGAACTCCTGTCGCTCGCCGGGAGCGCGGTCGAGGAGGAGCTCGTCGGGGACGGCGGCGACGATGCTCGCGATGGCGTCGCCGGAGAGGCGTGCGGCGGCCCAGGCGTCGGCCTCGGCGATGTCGCCGCTGGCGGGGAGGAGGATGTGCGAGCGCACGAGGGGGAACGTGGTGCGCGTGCGCGCGTCGTCGACCGAGGCCCAGTCGTGGTGCGCGTAGAGCGCAGCGCCGTGATCGATGAGCCAGGGGGTCCGCTGCCACACGAGCAGGTTCGGGTTGTGCGGCGTGCGGTCGGGGTTCGTGGTGAAGGAGTCGAGCCAGACGATGCGCGCGGCGAGCCGGGGCTCGACGAGATCGCCGGCGGCGCGGACGTCGAAGTTGAAGGCGCCCTCGAGGTAGCGGGCGCCGACGTTGGTGCCGTGGCTGCGTCGGAGGAGCTCCTGGATCTCGGGGTCGGGCTCGCTGCGGCCGAAGCGGTCGGAGACGTCGACGAGGGCGAGCTCGGGGACGGGGAGCTCGAGGCGGCGTGCGATGAGGCCGACGATCAGCTCGGCGATGAGGACGCGGGCGCCCTGCCCCGCTCCGCGGAACTTCACGACGAAGAGCCCGCCGCGGGCGGTGTCGACCACGGCGGGGAGCGAGCCTCCCTCGCGAAGGGGCTGGACGTAGCGAGTGGCGACGTGCCGGTGGAGGGTTTCGGAGTGGGGCACGGGCGCAATGTGGGCGCGGAGGGGTGGGGGGGGACGCGCGGGGGGGGGTGAACGGCAGCTGTGGGTAGGGGGTAGGGGGTAGGGGGTAGCGAGTGTGGACGGTTCTGGGCGCCATGGCCGAACTGCTTCATGCGGATCGGGCGGATGACTGCACGGATCAGGCGGATCTGCACTACTGGCTTGGAAGCGTTCTTCCGCCGGCCCGAAAGAGCGCTCGCGATCGCGCACGAATCTTCGCGCCGCGGCCAAAGCAAGGACTTTGGGGGGATGGCGAGGGGGAGGCGCACCGGCGCATGAATCTCGACCCCGCAGCCAACAAAAGACTCTTGGCTGTGCAGGGAGAAGAGCTCTGCCTCGGCGCGCGGAGCGCGACCGCGAGAGGAGCAGATCCGCTCGATCCGTGCTGTCATCCGCCCGATCCGCGATAGAGGCAGTCGAGCCCCGCCATCAGTGGCAGTCGAGCGCCGCCATCAGAGGCAGTCGAGCGCCGCGATTTGGAGGCGGACGAGCCCCGCGATCAGATGCAGTCGAGCGCCGCGATTTGGAGGCGGACGAGCCCCGCCATGAGGAGGTGGGTCGGACGGGCGGAATCGGAGTCGTGTGAGGGTTCGTCCGACAGCGCGGAAAAGTTCCCGGGTCCCGGGGTCGTTCCCACATCGGCTGCATGGCCGCTAACTGGTTATCGGCCAAAGCGTTATCGGGGACGGAGCGAGTTTGACTACGAGGTGAATACCGACTACTTTAGTCAAGTATCGCCGCAGGGCCGGCGACCGCGTGACGTCGCCGCGGCGCAGGGGAGCCGGAGCGCGACGCACGCGCGGCGACGACAGGCCAACTCCGTCCGGAGACACGCAGTCATGAGCTCGTCCATCGAGACCCTCGTCAATCGCGAGTACGCGTACGGGTTCGTCACCGACGTCGAGGCGGACACCCTTCCGCCGGGCCTGAGCGAGGCCGTGATCCGGCTGATCTCGACGAAGAAGTCGGAGCCGGAGTGGCTGCTCGACTGGCGGTTGCGCGCGTATCGCAGGTGGCAGACGATGCGGGAGCCGCACTGGGCGAACGTGACGTACGAGCCGATCGATTATCAGACGCAGTCGTACTACTCGGCGCCGAAGTCGGTGAAGCCGAAGCAGTCGCTCGACGAGGTGGATCCCGAGCTGCTGCGCACGTACGAGAAGCTCGGGATCCCGCTCGCGGAGCAGAAGTTCCTCTCCGGCGTGGCGGTGGACGCGATCTTCGACTCGGTGAGCGTCGGGACGACGATGAAGACCGAGCTCGAGGCGCTCGGCATCGTGTTCTGCTCGCTGGGCGAGGCGGTGCAGAAGCATCCCGAGCTCGTGCGGAAGTATCTCGGCTCGGTGGTGCCGCACTCGGACAACTTCTTCGCCGCGCTCAACTCGGCGGTGTTCAGCGACGGCTCGTTCGTGTACGTGCCGAAGGGGGTGCGCTGCCCGATGGAGCTGTCGACGTATTTCCGGATCAATGCGGAGGGGACGGGGCAGTTCGAGCGGACGCTGATCGTGGCGGACGAGGGGGCGTACGTGAGCTACCTCGAGGGGTGCACGGCGCCGAAGCGCTCGACGAACCAGCTGCACGCCGCGGTGGTGGAGCTGGTGGCGCTGGAGAACGCGACGATCAAGTACTCGACCGTGCAGAACTGGTACGCGGGGGACAAGGAGGGGCGCGGCGGGATCTACAACTTCGTGACGAAGCGCGGGAAGTGCGCGGGCGCGAACTCGAAGATCTCCTGGACGCAGGTGGAGACCGGCTCGGCGATCACGTGGAAGTATCCGAGCGTGATCCTGCTGGGGGACAACTCCGTGGGCGAGTTCTACAGCGTGGCGGTGGTGAACAACCGGCAGCAGGCCGACACGGGGACGAAGATGATCCACATCGGCCGGAACACGAAGTCGAACATCGTGAGCAAGGGGATCTCGGCGGGGCGCGGGCAGAACAGCTACCGCGGCAGGGTGCAGGTGATGCCGAAGGCGGTCGGGGCACGGAACTACACGCAGTGCGACTCGATGCTGGTAGGCAACGAATGCGGCGCGCACACCTTCCCGTACATCGAGGTCGGCAACAACTCGGCGCAGGTGGAGCACGAGGCGTCGACGTCGAAGATCGGGGAGGACCAGATCTTCTATCTCAAGCAGCGCGGGCTCAGCGCGGAGCAGGCGGTGAGCATGATCGTGAGCGGCTTCTGCAAGGAAGTGTTCAAGGAGCTGCCGATGGAGTTCGCGTTGGAGGCGCAGCAGCTGTTGGGGATCACGCTGGAAGGGTCCGTCGGCTGACGCCGACTGATCCGTTCGTCGGTTCCCGGTTCGTCGGCTGACGGGCGACCTCGGGAGGCTGGTGCTTCCCGAGGCGCGCCGACAAACCGTCAACCGACACACCGACACACCGACAAACATTTTCTCGTCATTCGAACAATGCTCGAAATACAGAACCTCCACGCCACCGCGGGCGATCGAGAGATTCTTCGCGGGATCGACCTCACGGTGAACGCCGGGGAGGTGCACGCGGTGATGGGGCCGAACGGCTCGGGGAAGAGCACGCTGGCGCAGGTGCTGGCGGGGCATCCGGCGTACGAGGTGACGGCGGGCACCGTGACCTACGAGGGCCAGGATCTGCTCGCGATGGATCCCGAGGTGCGGGCGCAGCAGGGGATCTTCCTCGCGTTCCAGTATCCGGTGGAGATTCCCGGGGTGAGCAACGCGTACTTCCTGCGGGCGGCGTACAACGAGATCCGGAAAGCGCGGGGCGAGGAGGAGATCGATCCGATCTCGTTCGCCGATCTCATGGACGAGCGGATGCGGCTCGTCGAGATGGATCCGTCGATGCTGTCGCGCTCCGTGAACACGGGCTTCTCGGGGGGCGAGAAGAAGCGGAACGAGATTCTCCAGATGGCGGTGCTCGAGCCCAGGCTGGCGATCCTCGACGAGACCGATTCGGGGCTCGACATCGACGCGCTGCGGATCGTGGCGCACGGGGTGAACACGCTGAAGCGTCCGGAGAACGCGACGATCGTCGTGACGCACTACCAACGGCTGCTCAACTACATCGTGCCCGACTACGTGCACGTGCTGGCGGGGGGACGGATCGTGCGCTCCGGCGGGAAGGATCTCGCGCTCGAGCTCGAGGCGAAGGGGTACGACTGGCTTCTCGAAGAGGCGGCGGCGTGATCGACACGTACCTGCGGGGCTTCGAACGAGTCGCGGCGTCGGACGGCACCGACGCGCCGGAGTGGGCGCGGGCGCTGCGGCTGTCGGCGATCACGCGGTTCGAGGCGCTCGGGTTCCCGACGAAGAAGAACGAGGACTGGCACTACACCAGCGTGCAGCCGATCGCGGAGCGGGAGTTCGAGCTCCTCGCGCCGCCGGCGCGCGCGGTGACGCCGGCGCGGCTCGCACCGTTCACCTTCGGCGCCTCCGGCTGGCACACGCTCGTGTTCGTGAACGGCCGGTACGACGAGGCCCTCTCGAGTGGTGCCGATCTCCCGGACGGCGTGACGGTGCTGCCGCTGGCGCGCGCGTACGACGAGGCGGAGCTGCTCGTCGAGCAGCACCTCGGCAAGATCGCGGCATGGGAGGCGCACACGTTTTCGGCCCTCAACACCGCGTTCCTCGAGGAGGGCGCGGTGGTGCACGTGGGCGCCGACGTCGAGCTCGCGCGGCCGATCCATCTGCTGTTCCTCACCGACCCGAGCGAGGGCGCGGGGATGGCGCAGCCGCGGAACCTCATCGTGCTCGACCGCTTCGCCAAGGCGACGGTGATCGAGTCGTACGCCGCGCTCGAGGACGGGGAGTACTTCACGAACGTCGTGACCGAAGCGGTGGTCGGCGACGGCGCGACGCTCACGCACCTCAAGCTGCAGCTCGAGTCGCCCGAGGCGTTCCACGTCGGCACGGTGGACGTGCGGCAGGGGCGCGACAGCCACCTCGTGTCGTTCAGCTTCGCCACGGGCGCGGCGCTCTCGCGCACGAACGTCTACACGGAGCTGCGCGGCGCCGGCTGCGGCGCGACGCTCAACGGGCTCTATCTGGGCGACGGCGAGCAGCACATCGATCACCAGACGCGGATCGAGCACGTCGAGCCCAACTGCTACAGCCGCGAGCACTACAAGGGGATCCTCGACGGCGCGGCGCACGGCGTGTTCAACGGCAAGGTGTACGTGCACCCCGCGGCGCAGCAGACGGACGGCAAGCAGACGAACAACACGCTGCTCCTCTCGGAGAAGGCGCAGATCGACACGAAGCCGCAGCTCGAGATCTTCGCCGACGACGTGAAGTGCACCCACGGCGCCACGGTGGGGCGGCTGGACGAGACGGCGCTCTTCTACATGAAGAGCCGCGGGATCGATGCGCGCGTGGCGCGCGAGCTCCTCACCTACGCGTTCGCCGCGGACGTGCTGGAGACGATCGAGCTGGCCGAGGTGCGGGAGGGGCTCGAGGCGGCGACGCTGCAGCGGTACACCGCGCACGAGTAGCGCGCGATGTCCGACCTCCAGGAGCTCTACCAGTCGATCATCCTCGACCACAACCGGCGGCCGAAGAACTATGGTGCGCTGGAGGGGGCGAGCCATCGCGCGGCGGGGCGCAATCCCGACTGCGGCGACGAGGTGACGGTGGAGCTGCGCATGTCGGACGACCGGATCGACGACGTGCGGTTCACGAGCGCGGGGTGCGCCGTGTCGCGGGCGGCCGCGTCGATCATGACGCAGCAGGTGAAGGGGAAGACGCGCGAGGAGGTGGAGCGGCTGTTCGCGCAGTTTCGCGGCCTCGTCACCGGCGCGGTGCGGCCGACGGAGGAGGAGGCGCGGCGAATGGGGGAGCTCGCGGCGTTCTCCGGCGTGGCGCGCTTCCCGATCCGGGTGAAGTGCGCGAGCATGCCGTGGCACACGCTCCAGGCCGCGCTGCGGGGATCGCCCAATGGATGAGTGCAGATCCCTCGACTCGCTGCGCTCGCTCGGGATGACGGCAGCCTCGCTGCGCTCGCTCGGGATGACGGTGCAATGAGTCGGCGCGCGGACTTTCCGCTGCTGGCCGCGGACCCTGCCCTGCACTACCTGGACTCGGCGGCGACGTCGCAGAAGCCGCGCGTCGTGCTCGACGCCGAGCGCGCGTTCTACGAGCGCGACAACGCGAACCCGCATCGCGGCGCGTACGAGCTGTCGGCGCGCGCCACCGACCGCTATCACGCGGCACGCGAGCGGGTGGCCCGATTCCTCGGTGCGGCCGATCCGGCCTGCCTCGTGTTCACGCGCGGCACGACGGAATCGCTCAATCTCGTCGCGACGGCGTGGGGCCACGCGAGCGTGCGCGAGGGAGACGAGATCGTCGTCACGGCGCTCGAGCACCACGCGAACTTCGTCCCGTGGCAGCAGCTCGCGCTGGCGCGCGGGGCGCGGTTCCGCGTCTGCCCGCTCACGCCCGATCACCGCGTCGACCTCGACGCGCTGCGCGCGATGGTGGGACCGCGGACGCGTGTGCTCGCGTTCAGCCACGTGTCGAACGCGGTCGGCACGGTGAACCCGGTGCAGCGGATCGCGGCGGTGGGGCGCGCCGCCGGCGCCCTCGTCGTCTGCGACGGCGCGCAGGGGGCGCCGCACCTTCGGGTCGGCTTCGACGCGCTCGACGTCGACTTCTACGCGTTCAGCGGCCACAAGATGTGCGGACCGATGGGGATCGGCGGGCTGCTCGGCCGGCGTGCGATCCTCGAGGCGATGCCGCCCTACCAGTTCGGCGGCGACATGATCGAGTACGTGCGCGACGAGGACAGCACGTGGAACGTGCTGCCGCACAAGCTCGAGGCCGGGACGCCGAACGTGGCGGGCGCGGTCGGGCTGGCCGCGGCGTGCGACTATCTCGACGGCATCGGGCTCGACGCCGTGCTCGCGCACGAGCGGCGTCTCGTACGGCTCGCGTCGGAGGGGCTGGCCGCCCTCGGCGGGGTGCACGTGTACGGACCGCCGCCCGAGGAGCGGGGCGGCGTGGTGAGCTTCACGGTGGAAGGAATCCATCCGCACGATCTCGCGACGGTGCTCGACCGGGAGGGCGTGTGCATCCGCGCGGGGCAGCACTGCGCGCAGCCCCTGATGCGCCGGCTCGGCGTGCCGGCCACGGCGCGCGCGTCGTTCTACGTCTACAACGACGAGCAGGACGTCGACGCGCTGGTGCGCGCGGTGCGACACGCGCAGGCGCTGTTCGGCGAGCGCGCGCCTTCGACCGACGCGCTAGCCGCCGGACCCGGCGCGCGGTAGCTCGAGGGTAAAGACCGAACCGGCGCCCGGCGTGCTCGCGGCGCCGAGCTCACCGCCCATGCCGCACGCGAGCTGGCGGCTGATCGCCAGGCCGAGCCCCGCCCCGTCGGAGGTGCGCGTGAACGGCGACTCGAGCTGGACGAAGGGCTCGAAGATCGACGCGAGCTGCGCGGGCTCGATGCCGACGCCCGTGTCGCGCACGTGGATGCGCACGCGCGCGTCGTCGGCGTCGGCGTAGAGCGTCACGCGGCCGCCGGGCGGCGTGAACTTCACCGCGTTGCCGAGCAGGTTGATGAGCACCTGCTCGAGCTTCTCGCGATCGGCGACGACGGCCAGCCCGTCGGCGGCGTTCTCGCAGCGATACTCGAGATCGCGCGCGCGCGCCTGCGGCTCGATCACCCCTTCCATGCGCGCGAGCACCTCGTGGACGGGCACGGGCCCGAGGGTGTACTGGATGCGCCCCGCCTCGATGCGGCTGAAGTTCAGGATGTCGGTGATGATCTCCAGCAGGTGCTGCTGGTTCTGGCGGATGCGCGTGAGGTCGCGGAGCTGTTCGTCGTTCACCGGGCCGCGCACGCCGAGCGCGAGCAGCTCGGCGTAGCCGGCGATGGCGTTGAGCGGCGTGCGGAGCTCGTGGCTCATCGTGGCGAGGAAGTCGCTCTTGGCGCGGTTGGCCATCTGCGCGGCGGCGTACAGCCGCGCGTTGTCGATCGCCGTCGCCGCGCGCGCGGCGATCTCGCGCGCCGCCGCGACGTCCGCGTCGCCATAGCGACGCCCGGAATCGGCGTAGACGAGCGAGAGCGCGCCGAACACGGTCCCGCGCGCCGACATCGGAATGCAGGCGTACGAGCGCGGGTTCAGCTTCGCGAGGAGCGCCTCGTGCTCGGGACCTCGCGCGAAGCGTGTGGTCTGCTCGGGGTCGAGCACGGGGGTGATCTGCGCTTCCCCGGTGCGCACCACCTCGGGCACACCGACGCGGTCGCTCGGGAGATAGGGATACTTCGTCCAGAGCGCGCGGACGAGCTCCTCCTTCTCGGCGGCGACGTGCGCGGTGGAGACGCGGCGGAAGCCGCCGTCGGGCTCGACGAGATCGACGCTGCAGTAGTCGGCGAGGGCGGGGACCACGAGGCGCGTCAGCGCGGCGAGGGTCCACTCGTAGTCGAGCGAGGAGCCGAGCACGCCGAGCGCGTTGGCGACGGTGCGTCGGCGCTCGGACTCGAGGTGCGCCTCGTGCGTGTCGTCGACCACGCCGACCCACTCGACGACACGCTCCGCCTGGCGGATCGGCACGGCACGCGTGCGCACCCACCGCTCGCCGCCGTCGCGCAGGATGAGCCGGTACTCGGCGTCGAAGGGCTGGCCCGACGCGATGGATTCGGCCCAGCGCCCGCGCACCGCATCGCGATCGGCGCGGTGGATGGCGTCGAACCAGCCGAGGCCTCGCACCTCGTCGGCGGTCTGGCCGGTGAGCTCGCGCCAGTAGGGGAGATCGTCGACGGCACCGGCCGGGTCGGCGGTCCAGACCGACACCGAGCTGGCGTCGACGAGCGCGCGGTAGCGTTCCTGGCTTCGCGCGAGGCTCGACTCGGCGCGGCGCGCCTCGGCGGCGAGCACGCCGAGCTGCTGGTTGGCCAGCTCGAGCTCCCCCGCCATGAGCTGGCTCTCGGTGAGGCGGTGCTCGAGCTCCTCCGCCTGCCGCGCGAGGTCCTCGCCGGCGGCGAGCAGGCGGTCGGCCACCTCGAGGGCGACGGCGCGGGAGTGACGCAGCCGATCGAAGGTGGTGCCGAGCACCGCGGAGACGCCGAAGTAGATCGTCGCCGAGAGAATCTCCGCCGCGCCCGGCACGTTGAAGGTGCCGATCTTGGGCGTGACGGTGTAGTGCGCCAGGAGGACGCCGAGCGCACTGGCGAGGAGCGTGGGCCGCAGACCGGCGCGCCAGGCGACGTAGAGGCTGGAGACCCAGAAGAGCAGCAGGCGGGTGGCGAGGAGGCTCTCGCGCAGGAGCCAGGACAGCAGCGCGGCGACCGAAGCCGCGAGGACCGCCTCGGCGTACGGCGCGAAGGCGGGGGCGCGGCGCGCGCCGGTGTCCGTACCGGCGCCCGCGACAGGGGGCGGCACGGGAATCACCCGCTCGTCGGGCAAGTGCGTGCTCCATTCGGGTCGGAGGACGTTGAAATACGTTCTTCGCGGTGGGAGCGCCATGGGTGGCGTCGCGGCGGGTCGCTGTGGATCATTGGAGGATCGCGTCGGCCGCTCCGCGCCGAATCCGTGCTCACCCGCAACGCATCGGTCGTGGCTTCCACCATTCTCGTCACGGGAGGCGCCGGATTCATCGGCTCGGCGGTCGTGCGCACGCTCGTCGCCGAGACGGAGCACTCCGTCGTCACCGTGGACCGGCTCACCTACGCGGGAAACCTCGACTCGCTCGAGCCCGCGCGCGGCGCGCGCCATCACCTCGCGCGCGTCGACGTGTGCGACGCGCCGGCGATCGGCGAGCTGCTCGCGCGGTTCCGGCCGTCGGCGATCCTGCATCTCGCGGCGGAGTCGCACGTCGACCGATCGATCACCGGGCCGGCGGAGTTCGTGCGCACGAACGTGCTCGGCACGTACACCATGCTCGACCAGGCGCAGCGGTACTGGGAGTCGCTCTCCGGCGACGCGCGCGACGGCTTTCGGTTCCTGCACGTTTCGACGGACGAGGTGTTCGGCTCGCTCGGGGCGGAGGGGAAGTTCAGCGAGCGTACGGCGTACCGGCCGAACTCCCCGTACGCGGCCACGAAGGCCGGCTCGGACCATCTGGTGCGCGCGTGGCACCACACGTACGGGCTGCCGACGCTGCTCACCAACTGCTCGAACAATTACGGGCCGTATCAGTTCCCGGAGAAGCTGATCCCGCTGATGATCCTGAGCGCGCTGCACGGCGAGGCGCTGCCGGTGTACGGCGAGGGGCTCAACGTGCGCGATTGGCTGCACGTGGACGACCACGTGCACGCGCTGCTCACCGTGCTGCGATCGGGACGCGCCGGCGAGACGTACTGCATCGGCGGGGACAGCGAGCGCCGGAACATCGACGTCGTGCGCGCGATCTGCGCCGCGCTCGACGAGCTCGCGCCGGACGCCGCGGGGCCGCACGATCGGCTCATCACGTACGTCGCCGATCGTCCGGGGCACGACATGCGGTACGCCATCGACAGCGGTCGGATGACGCGCGAGCTGGGATGGCGTCCGACGCGCACCTTCGAGGAGGGACTGCGCGACACGGTGCGCTGGTACCTCGAGCACCGCACCTGGTGGGAGCGCGTGCGGTCGGGCGCGTACCGAGCGGCGAACGGCTCGAGCGGTGACGCGACGGGCTACACCGGCGAGCGACTCGGGCTGCACGAACGCACGCGCGGCGCGACGCCGGCCGCCGCACGGAGAGGCGAGGGCTCGTGACGGCGCCGAGCGCGGGCGCGCAGCGCGCCAGACGGGGGATCATCCTGGCGGGGGGCGCGGGAACGCGGCTGCATCCGCTCACGCGCGTCGTGAGCAAGCAGCTTCTCCCCGTGTACGACAAGCCGATGATCTACTACCCGCTGTCGGTGCTCATGCTGGCGGGGATCCGGGAGGTGCTCGTCATCTCGACGCCGGACGACCTGCCGCGGTTCGAGCGGCTGCTCGGCGACGGCGCGTCGTGGGGGATGCGGTTCGCGTACGTCGCGCAGCCGAAGCCGGAGGGACTGGCGCAGGCGTTCGTGCTGGGGAGCGAGTTCGT
>DATJGU010000078.1:0-47844 GCA_035494615.1 Gemmatimonadaceae bacterium | reverse complement strand
AAGTCGTCCGTCACCGCGAAGCCGAAACTGAATTCAGAGAGAGCCGGTCTGACCATCTAGAGGCATCGGAAAGCGAACTCGCCGGTGGTCGATAGGGGTCGCAAACGTATGAAGCCTCGGACGACCGTACCAGACCCAGCGAGGCGGGCCTCTTCAACTTGTGGCGACGGCGGGCGCCAGCGAAGTCCATGCGCGCGCCAAAATGGGCTGCGCTGTTCGTGGAAAGTCCTCCGCACTTGGCACGATTTCGGGGCGCCGCTTTCGCTGGCTTCCTATGGGCTTCCTGCGAATGACAAGGGGTCCAGTGCGTTCACTGGACCCCAACGGCAAATAGCGTGATGCAAACAACTTCCATAATCGGGACGGCGGGATTTGAACCCGCGACCCCCTGAACCCCATTCAGGTGCGCTACCGGGCTGCGCTACGTCCCGTCCGCGGCTATTCACCGAGCCGTCGGGCAGGAAGGCAGTATAGCCCCCGGCCGACCGACCTACAACCGCCCGCCTCCGCCGCCGAGCTCCACTCCCACCGTGAGCCGCCGCGGCAATGGCACCCCGCGATCGTCGCTCTGCACCGTCGCGCTCCGGCGATTCGTGTCGATCTCGGGATCCAGGCCGCGCCACCTGGTCCACAACGCGAGGTCGCGGCCGGCGACGACGACCGTGGCGCCCCGCCAGCTCCGCGTTCCTCCGAGTGCCCAGCGGACCGAGACCTCGCGCAGGCGCGTGAAGCTCGCGTCGGCGAATGCGGTCCGCGTGAGCAGGTCCCACCGGTGGGCCTGCTCGTCGATCGTGCTCGCCGGATCCTGCGCCTCGCGACAGTTCGGCGGCCCGCACTGGGTCAGCTCGCTCGACGGAAAGACGTACTGGCCGGATTGCCGGTCCACGATCGTCGTGAGCTCGAGGCGGCGGCCGATGGCGACGACGGAGTGGAGCGCCCCCTGGAAGGGTGGCGTGGACGGCCGAAGGTCGGCGTCCACCGCCCGTCGCGTGAACTCGAAGATGCTGAGCAGGCCGTCCCCGTTCGTGTCGGCATAGATCGGTGGCGCGCCGGTCACGGCGTGCAGCGGCGCACCGTTGCGCGTCACGTCGAACGAGGGAGTGTACGTGGCATAGTCGCCGCCGACGACCCGGGTGCGCTGCGTCGCGCCGAGCGCGCGAAGCTCCCAGTGCACCGCCGATCGGTGGAGCACCGTGACGCGTGCGTCGACCTCGAGCCCGTGACTGGTCGCCCCCCGCGACTCGACGCTCGCGCCGAGCGGGCCCTGGACGATCGAGAAGAGGTTGGCGATTCGCCGATGATAGAACGAGAGACCGACGGCGCCCGCCGAATCCCAGTCGAGATCCACGCCCCCCTCCACCTCACGCATGCGCTCCGGAATTCTGATCTGCGGCGGGGCGAAGCCGCCGTAGCTGAACTCCGGAGGCGGCGCGACCACGATCCGCTCGAAGTCGGCGAAGGGCTGCGCGGCCTCACCGTACGCGGCACGCGCGCGCAGCGTCCCCGCCGCGACTCGCCGAGGCGAGAGCCACACGACGTCCGCGCTGGGATACACGCGGAACGCGGTGTCCGCGCCGGTGTCACGCTCGCGGCGCGCGCCGGCGCCGAGCGCGAGCCGGTCGCCGACGGTGATCCGCCCCATCGCGAAGACGGCATTGTTCACGCGCCGGTTCCACCAGCGGCTCCAGCTCAGGTTCAGCGCGTTGAAGAACGACGAGTCGGCGACGCTGCGCTCGCGCACGGTGCGCTCGGTGCCGACGACGAGCCGGCCGGTGACGTCCCCGGAGCGCGAGAGCGTGTGCGAGAG
The DNA here is from genome assembly GCA_035494615.1 of Gemmatimonadaceae bacterium. Taxonomy (GTDB): domain Bacteria; phylum Gemmatimonadota; class Gemmatimonadetes; order Gemmatimonadales; family Gemmatimonadaceae; genus AG11. The sequence continues at coordinate 46,037 of DATJGU010000078.1, read as the reverse complement.
CTCGGCGGTCCCCCGCGACTCGCGGCGCACGCTGCGCCCCTCGTGGGTGTCGTCGCGCGTGAGCCCGGCGAGCGTCGAGTAGTCCGACGTCCAGCCGGCGTCGTGACGGGTCGCGTCGGTGTTCACGCGGTCGCGCGTGATGGACCCGCGCAGCGTGAGCCAGTCGCGCGCTCGCCACGTCGCGCCCGCACCGCCGCTGAGATGGTGCATCCGTCCCTCCAGCGGTTGCTGGAGCAGGTTCTCCATGCGCTGCCGGAACGGCACGCCGGGGTCGATCGCCCGCCGATCGGCCAGCGCGAGCGACAGCACGTCGCCGAGCCCGGAGCGCTGCGAGCGGCTCGCCGCATACGCGGCGCTGGCGTCGAGCTCGAGGCCTCCGACGACGCGCTGCGCCACGGCGACGCGCGAGAAGAGCTGCGAGACCCGTTCGTCGCTCACGACGCCCCCCGCATCGCGACCCGTGACCGAGAGCCGCGCGGTGTGCCCTGCTCCTCCCCCCGCGAGGGCGAGCGACGCACGGCCGTCCATCCCGGCGTGCAGCAGCGACGACTCCGCGAGTGGATTCCATCGCTCGAGCGCGCCCGGGATACACAGTGAGGTGACGAAGTCGAGCGGGCAGTTCGCGACGGGGCCGCCCTCGGGGGTCGTACCATGCCGCTGCCAGTCGTCGGGGAGCCTCCCGCGAAACTGTCGAGCCGCGGTGAGCACTCGGCCGCCGACGCGCCAGCCGCCCGCTCCACCGCGCTTGGTCGTCACGAGGATCACGCCGGACGACGCGCCGCCGCCGAACAACGCCGCCGCGGCGGGTCCGCGCAGGATCTCGACCGTTGCGATGTCCTCGATCGCGATGTCGTCGAGCCGCGACGCGGTGGAGATCGAGTCGTCCTCCTGCTCGTCGGCGCGGATCCCATCGACGATGAGCAGCGGCGCGCCCCCCGTCGCGAGCGTCGACGGGCCGCGGATCAGCACGCGGCCTCCATCGGTGAGCCGGCCACCGCTCATCATCACGCCGACCGACGGAGCACGCGCCTGGAGCAGCTCGGACAGCGTCGTCGCCGAGGAGCGGGCGATGTCGAGCGAATCGATCACGGCGCGCGACGCGCCGACGAGCCGCGCCGGAGCGCGAACGCCGGGAAGGATCGTGGCGGAGTCGGCGCGTGCCTGGGCGACGACCTCGGACGTGGCGGTGCCGAGCAGCGCGACGGCCAGGAGCGCGCACGCGCGGCCGCGACGCATCGCGACGCCGTGGGTGACGAGGGGAGACATGGGGGGCAGGTGAGGGCGCGGCCACGAAGGTGCGGCCCTCCCCTCTGGAACGCAATGCCGAGCTCGCCACACGACTCAGCCGCGCTCAGCGCGCACGACGAGAGCAACCGGGCCGAGCGCGGAATAGGCTCTCGGCCGACGCCGTCCGCATCGCCTGCCGGCGCGCCGTGCGGGCGGCGCGGGCGGTGGCGCCTCGTGCTCGATCGAGCCGGCGTCCTCACCGTGGCCCGCGAAGGTCGGGAGGATGGGAATGCGTCGCATCACTCCGCTGTTCGCGCTGGTCTCCGTCGTCGCGCTCCAGGCAGCGTGTACCGACTCGGGGATCGTCACTCGACCCACGCCCACCGCCGCCGCCGACGCGCGCGCGTCCGCGGAGGGGAGCGTCCGCCGCATCGAGATGCACGACGCCTGCGATCCGATGAGCTTCGACAACGCCATCGGCGCGGGCACGTGCACACGATCGGGCGGCGTCAAATTCGACCGCTTCATCGCCCAGCTCACGAAGAAGGGGGTCGCCGAGGCGTGGCGGTTCACGCCGAGTGAGCTGAACGCGCGCGTCGGCCAGACGCTGATGGCGATCAACCGCGGCGGCGAGGTGCACACCTTCACCGAGGTCGAGCAGTTCGGCGGCGGCATCGTCCCCTTCCTCAACGACCTCTCCGGCAACACCCAGGTCGCCCCCGAATGCCTCGCCCTCGAGGCCGACGACTTCATCCCGCCCGGCGGCTTCGACGCGGACGACGAGGTGGAGGAGCCGGGGACGGAGCTGTATCAGTGTTGCATTCATCCGTGGATGCGGACGGTGGTGCACGGACGGGCGTGAGTGGCGGCAGGATGTGTGTGAGTGTGCTGGTGTGTTGGTGTGTCGGTGTGTCGGTGTGTGGGTGTGTTGGTGACGGACCTCGGGAGACCGATGCGTCCCGAGGTCGCTACCAACACACCAACACCCTGACACACCAACACACCGGTCAGTGCGCCATTCTCAACACGTCCTCCCACTCCCGCAGCTTCCCCGCGCGAAACGCCTCCAGCACCGGCTGCATCGGATTCCAGACGTTGTACGATCGGTCGCGCGGGCTGTGTGGACGTGACAGCAGCGCGGGATCGGGAGAGATGCGGAAGGCGCCGAACGATTGGATGAACGTGCTCGACGAGTCGAGCGGCCACGCGCTCAGCGTCGTGTAGAACCGCTTCGCCGCGGCGCCGTCGTCCCACAGGTACTGCTCGACGTTCGAGACGTAGAAGATCCGGATCGTCGCGTCGTGTTCGCGCGCCCACTGCCCCACGCTCCGCAGGGCCTTCGGGCCGGCGAAGTCGCCCGTCAGCGGCACGATGAGGTTCCGCTCCTCCATCGCCTTCACGGCACGAAAGGCGCGCTCGCTCCCGAGATAGCTCCAGTTGCGCCCCGCGCTGTCGGTCTCGGCGAGCATGCCGAAGAAGGTCGGCATGCCCGGCCGTCCCCGGCCGGCGAGACCGAATCGGGCGTAGCCGTACGGGCCATCGCTGCCGTCGGCGCGGCAGTCGGTGGAGTAGCCGTAGGTGAGCGACGGCCCCTGCGCGAAGAAGGCGCCGTACACGCACGCGACGAGCGTGCGCTCGCTGTCGCTCAGCGCGAACCGGTGCACGCGCGTCAGGCGATCGAGGATCGCCCCCAGATTCGCGCGGTACCGCGCGCTGTCGGGGCGCTGGCGGTCGAGCGCGTCGAACAGCGCCTCGGCGCTCGACGTCGTGTCCACCCCCGCGAGCGGGGCGCGGCCGAACAGCGTCGCGAGGAACTCGGCCCGATCGCGCGACGCCTCGATGAGTGCCTTGTACATCAGGAGCTCCATCGCGTTCTGGTGCCGGATGTCGACGACGAACGCGATGTCGGGCCGGAGCGCCGCCACGTACGTGAAGTTCTGGTCCGGCGCGACGCCGACGTACACGCCGCCGCGCGGCAGCCGCGCCACGAGGTCCGGCAGCACGTACTGGAGCGACGTCTCGTTCGACACGAGATTCTCCGACCGGAACGTCCCGCCGGGCTCGGAGTAGTCGCGCATCATGCGCCAGAAGGTGCTGTCGGCGAGCCGCTCGGGAATCCGCGAGACGAGCGCGGCATCCGCGGCGCTCGTCTCGCCCTGACAGCCGGAAGCGCCGAGCGCGACGAGCATCGGGGCGAGGACGATCGCGATTCCTCGACTCGCTCCGCTCGCTCGGAATGACCTACGGGGAGCTGCGCTCGCTCGGAATGACACCGCTCCCCCGTCATTCCGAGCGGAGCGAGCACGCCAGTGCTCGCGCAGTCGAGGAATCGCGAGCCTGCCCGCCACTCGCACCAGCCACGCGCTCAATGCGACGCCCCCAGCACCTGGCCCCACGACGCGAGCTCGCCCGACTGGAACAGGTGCAGCGTCTTCATCATCGGGCTCACGAGCTGGAGCGAGCGCCCCGGACGCTGCGTGCGCTGCGCCAGCGTCGAGTCGCTCACCCACCGGCCCCCGGCGAACGAGCGGACGAACATGCTCGTCGAGTCGATCGGCATCGCGAGGACGTTGGCGTAGAACCGGCGCGCGTCGTCGTCCTGCTGGAAGAGATACTGCTCGACGTTCGAGACGTAGAAGGTCGTCACGGTGGCGTCGTGCGCCCGCGCCCACGCGCCGATGCTGCGGAGCGCGGTCTCGCCGGCGAAGTCGCCCGTCAGCGGGACGATCAGGTTGCGCTCCTCCATCGCCTTCACGGCGCGAAAGGCGCGCTCGCTGCCGAGGTAGCTCCAGTTCGTTCCGGCGCTGTCGGCGCCGGTGAGCATCGTGCGGTACGTCGGCATGCGAAAGCCGCCGCGCCCGAATCCGCCGCCGACGCCGCCGAACCGGTTGCCGTACGCGCCGGGATTCCGGCACTCCGTGGTGTAGCTGTAGGTGAGATCGGGCCCCTCGGCGTAGAACGCGCCATAGACACAGCCGAGCGAGACGCGCTCGCTGTCGGAGAGCGCGAACCGGTGCACGCGCGTCAGCCGATCGAGCATGGCGTGCAGGTTCGTTCGATAGCGCGCGCTGTCCCTCGGCTGGCGCTCGAGCGCGGTGAAGAGCTGCTCGGCGGTGGACGAGCTGTCGACGCCGGCGAGCGGCGCGCGCGAGAAGAGCGCCGCGAGGAACTCGGCCCTGTTCCGCGACGTCTCGAGCAGCGCCTTGTACATGAGGTGCTGCATCGCGTTCTGGTGCCGGATGTCGACGATGAACGCGATCGCCGGCCGCAGCGCGGCGATGTAGGTGAAGTTCTGGTCGGGGGCGACGCCGACGTACACGCCGCCCGGCGCGACGCGCCGTCGCAGCTCGGGGATCGGCCACTGCAGCGACGTCTCGTTCGACACGAGGTTCTCGGAGCGGAACACCCCCCACGGCTCCGAGTACTCGGTCATCATCCGCCAGAAGGTGCTGTCGGCGAGGCGCTCGGGGACGGTTGGCGCGGCGTGCGATTCCTCGCGCGGGGCGCCGCTCGTGGCCGAGGAGCACGCGAGCGCGGCGACGGACGCGGCGAGCCACGCGGCGCGCCGCGCGCGGGTCCGATGACGGCTCATGGGTGCAGTCTGGCGCGTGGCGCGGGCGGCGTCCAGCACCGCGCCGCGCCCGCGCCGCGCTCAGCGACGCACGGCGACGATGTGCGCCGACGACGTGACGAAGTCGTCCTCGGGCAGGTCGCGGAACCGCGGCGCGACCTTCTCGCGCGGCAGCCCTTCGGCCGTCGCTCGCTTCACCGACACGACCTCGAACTCGTACTCCTGGCAGAGCGAGAGATAGATCGAGAGCGGAACGCGGTTGGCGAAATCGGGACGGTTGCCGCGCACGACGCGCCACGCCGCGTCGGCGTAGTGCCAGTGCTGGTTCCACACGCCGCCGGCGGGGAAGCCGAAGTCGATCTGGTGCGAGATGATTCCCCCCTTCTTCACCCAGCGCGACATCGCCGCGAAGGTGCCGGCGAGCTCGCTCCGCTCCGGCTCGTGCGGGATGCGCTGCAGCGCGGCCTGCGACAGCACCAGATCCACCGACTGCCGGTCGAGCGAGCGCGGGCCCCACGGCGTCACGTAGCCGAGCGGGACGTCGTCGTAGAGCACCCCGCGGCGGTCGAGCAGCGCGGCGCGGATCGACTCGACGCGCCGGTGATCGAGCGCGATGTGCCGCGGACCGTCGTCGGTGAACAGCCGCGCGGGGAAGTTGTACGACGAGAGCGCCGGCAGGAGATGCGGGAAGACGCGCGCATCGGGGATCGGCGCACGGTGCTCGAACAGCTCCACGAGCTCGTCGAGGACGTGCGAGTCGTGCTGGGCGTCGGCGCGCGGCACGTCGTCGACGGCGACGTACTGCTCCGCGCCGGAGAGCAGCGCCGCGCAGCCGACGCCGAGCGAATCGCCCGGGCCGATCTCGACGACGGCTCTCGGCCGGAACGACGGCACCGCCCTCGCGATGATCGAGAGATGCCGCATCCACACCGAGTAGCAGTAGGCGGCCGAGCTGCGTCCGGCGGCGCCACCAGGCGGGGCGTGGAGAGCGGGGAAGTAGCTCTTCAGGCCGCCCAGCATCAGGCGAAGCGTCATCGAGTCCATTGTGGGAGTTGGCCCGCCGCGGCTCGGGTTCACGGTCCCGCTCGCAATGGTCGTGCCGATGCTGGCGCACCGGCGGATCGTCTGCAGTTTGTGGTGATCACCTCCGCTCATCCTCCCGTGCCGACATCGTCCATCGCCCCCTCGGCGGCGCCCGCCGCGTCGTCCGCGCACCTCGCCAACCCGGACCTCAACCCGTCGTTCACGAAGGCGATCTTCCTCGGGGAGATCCGCGAGGACCTCGTCTTCCCCTTCCCCGCCCTCGCCGCCGACGAGCGCGAGGCGCTCGGCATGGTGCTCGACTCCTTCCGCGCCTTCGCCGCCGACAACGTCGACAGCCGGCAGTTCGACCACGACGGGCGCTTCCCCGAGGCGGTGCTCGCCGGGATGGCCGAGCTGGGGCTGATGGGGCTCAACATCCCCGAGGCGTACGGCGGCTTCGGGGCGTCGGCCAAGGTGTTCAACCGCGTCTTCGGCGAGATCGGCGCGACGGACCCCGCACTGTGCGTCTACTTCGGCGCGCACCAGTCCATCGGGTGTAAGGGAATCACCCTCTTCGGCACCGAGGACCAGAAGCAGCGCTGGCTGACGCGCTGCGCGACTGGGGAGGTCGTCGCCGCGTTCTGCCTCACCGAGCCGGGCTCGGGCTCCGACGCGCAGGCGATGACGACGACCGCCATCCCCGACGCCGACGGCTCGCACTACACGCTCACCGGCACGAAGATCTGGATCTCGAACGCCGGCTACGCCGGCCTGTTCACCGTATTCGCCAAGGTGCCGGTCGAGGTCGACGGGAAGACGAAGCAGCGCGTGACGGCGTTCATCGTCGACGCGCACGCCCCCGGGATCACGCTCGGCCAGCCCGAGCAGAAGATGGGGATCAAGGCGAGCGACACGCGCACGGTGACCTTCGACGGCGTGCGCGTCCCCGCCGCCGACCGGCTGGGCGAGGTCGGCCAGGGATTCAAGATCGCGCTCGAGGTCCTCAACTCGGGACGGCTCGGCCTCGCCGCGGCGTCGTCGCGCGGCGCGCGGGCGATCATGGCGACGGCGCTCGCGTACGCGAAGCAGCGCGAGCAGTTCGGCCGGCCGATCGGCTCGTTCGGGATGATCCAGGCGAAGTTCGCCGCGAACGCGACGGAGACCTACGCCGCCGACTCGGCGTGGATGCTCACCGCCGGCATGGTCGACCGTGGCGGGGTCGACTTCTCGCTCGAGACCGCGGCGTGCAAGATCTTCGCGAGCGAGCTCGCGTTTCGCGCGGCGAACGACGCGCTCCAGATCGCCGGCGGGATCGGCTACTCGAAGGAGTACCCGTACGAGCAGGCGGTGCGCGACGCGCGGATCAACCTGATCTTCGAGGGGACGAACGAGATTCTGCGCGCGCTGATCGCGCTGATGGCGCTGCAGCAGCCGGGCGAGCGGCTGAAGGAGCTCGGCAAGGCGTTCCGCGATCCGATCCGTTCCATCGGCGCGATCGGCTCGTACGTCGCCGGCCGAGCGAAGCGCGGCGTGGCGAAGCCGCAGTTCACGCGCGTGCACCCCGCGCTCGCCGACGAAGCGCAGTCGGTCGCCGACATGATCCACTCGCTCGCCGTGGCCGTGGAGCGCGTGCTGCGCACGTACGGCAAGGACGTGATCGAGCGACAGTTCCTCCAGCAGCGCTTCGCGAACATCGCGACCGAGGTCTACCTCTCGGTCGCCGTCCTCTCACGCACGACGTGGGAGATCGAGCGCGCGGGGAGCGAGTCCGCCGCGGCCGCGGAGCTCGACTGCGCCCGCGTCTTCATCCCCGCCTCCATGCGCCGCGCGCGCCGGAACCTGCGCGCGCTGCGAACGAATCAGGACGATCGATTGAAGGCGATCGCGGAAAGGGCGTTGGAGACGGGGGAGATTGCGGTGGAAAATCCGATGAAGCGGTGACTTGGTGACTTGGTGACTTCGTGACTTGGTCGGTGACTTGGTGGCTCGGAACTGCACCGGCCACGGAGACCGAACCAAGTCACGCCGTGGGGACTCCAGGCTGGTTGGGCGCGGGAGTCGAGGTCGGGAGCATGGAGGCTCGAGCCAAGGCCTTCCGCCTCGATGCGCGCACACGTCTGGTCCGGTTGCTCAACCACGGTGACTTGGTTCAACTGCCGTGTCGAAGTCACCGACCAAGTCACCAAGTCACCAAGTCACCAAGTCACCAAGTCACCAAGTCACCAAATCACCAAGTCACCAAGTCACCCCCTCGAGCCCGAGAATCCCCCTTACCCAGTCAGCCGGCTCGGCGAACCTTCCCACGTAAAAATCGCCGAACTCCGCGTACTCCGCGCTCACTTCGTCGAACCGCATGTCGGTCACGATCTTCTTGAACGTCAGCGGGTCGGCGGCGAAGAGGGTGACGCCCCATTCCCAGGCGTCGAGGCCGATGGCGCCGGTGATGACCTGGATGACGCGGCCGGCGTAGGCGCGGCCGGTCATGCCGTGGTCGTACATCAGGCGGCTGCGTTCCTCGAGCGGGAGCGCGTACCAGTTCTGGCCGACGGCGCGGCGCTTCGACATGGGGTAGAAGCAGACGTACGGCAGCTCGGCGGGGCGCGCGGGGAAGAGGCGGCGCTGCACGTGCGGCGTGGCGCGCTCGCCCTCCACGCGCTTCGCCATCGCCGCGCGATGCTCGTCGTCGCCTACCGAGCCGCCACGCGCCTGCGCCGCGGCGGCGAGCTGCGCCGAGGCGTGGTAGAGGCCCGCCTCCGTCACGCTGAGGAAGGTGTACGCCGGGTGGAGGAAGTCGAACAGCGCGGCGCGGGCTAGGGTGCGCTGCACGTCGCCGATGGCGTCGAAGGTCGGGCGGAAGTGGAGGAGCATGACGTCGGCGCGCGAGCCGACGAGCGGCACCACCGCGCTCCAGCCGCCCTCCGCCGGCGACGCCGCCGCGGCGAGCGCGCGCTCGGCGTCGTCGCGCAGGCGGGCGCGCGCGCCGTCCGGGAGCGCGCGCAGGGCGGCGCGGTCGACGGCGAGGATCTGGTGGAAGGCGTACCAGCCTTCGGTCGTCTCCGGCGGGTGCGCGACTGGCCGTCCTGCGGATGCCGGGACGGTCTCGCGCGGGGTGCGGGGATCGGTCATCGTCGCACAAAGATGACCGCGCGCGGCACGCGGCGCGACCCGCGGCGCCGCGATGAGGCTCAGAGCGCGGCGCCGAGCGTGTCGAGCAGCGCGTCGAGATCGGCGAGGGAGAACGGCTTGCCGAGCACGGGGCAGTCGAGCCCCTCCTGCGCGAGCTCGTTCGCGGCGGCGAGCGGGTCGCCGCTCGTCAGCACGAGCCGGCCGGCGAGCGCCGGATGCAGCTCGCCGACGCGGCGGCAGAGCGCGCTCCCGGAAAGTCCCGGCAGGTGCAGGTCGCAGAGCACGAGATCCGGGGTCTCCCCCGCACCGGCGATCGCGTCGAGCGCCTGCTCCGCCGACTCCGCCTCGACCACGCTCCAGCCGCGGCGGCCGAGGAAGCGGCGGAGCACCATGCGCACGACCTGCTCGTCGTCGACGACGACGGCGGTGCGGGCGAGCACGGGCGACTCGAGCGTGGCTCCCATGCTCTCTCGTATCGGCACCGCGGAGCCGCCGCTGAAGGTCGCCCGAACGAAGGCCGCAAAGGGAGCCGGCCACGCCGGCTCAGTGCCGGCGCGTGCCCTCGCCGAGCTGCGCCGCGGTGGACGGACGCGGCGCGCGCTTGGCGGCGGCGCAGTAGCGCTCGAGCTGCTCGCGCGGGCAGCGCATCCAGTCCGCCGGAATGGGTGCGAGACGACGCTTCTCGGCCTCGTTCTCGAAGCACAGCCACCCCGCGTCGAGTCCCGCCGTGAGCGTCGGCCGACGTCCCTTGATGATCCGGCGATCCGGCGACCGGCGACGGTCGGCATGGGGCACCGTCTGCACCTGCACCCGCCGTTCGACCCCGCGTCGTTCGGTGAGCTGGGGCACCACGTCCCAGGCCTGCCATTCGGTGCCCTGCGAATCCGTGAACACTCTATAACCCATGGCGTTCCGCCTTCCCCCCGTCGCGTATTCTCGCGCCACACGGCCGCGCCCGCCAATTCCCATCATTGTGCTACAGGGCACAGTCGGTGCCATCTGCATCCTACGGCTCCGGCGTGGCGGACGGAAGCACTCGGGGCACGCCGAGTGCATTGCACGCCGCGTCCCGTTCTACACCGTCCGGAGCTCTTCGTGCGTCTCGTTCCCGTCGCTCTGCTCGTCCTGCTCGTCGCGCCGCCCGCGATGGCTCAACGCGCCGACAGCGCCTCGCGCGGCGCGAAGACCTTTCTCACGAAGCGCGATCTCGCGATCTCCGGCGTGGCACTCGGCGCCACCGCCCTGCTCTCGCACTGGGACCCCGACATCGCGCGCGCGTCGCAGGAGCCGCGCTTCCAGAGCAGCTCCCTCCACGGGCTCGCGCTCGACATCAGCAAGGTCAACGAGACGACGCTGACGATCGGCGGGATCGTGACGTGGGGCGTCGCGCGATTGGTGAAGTCGCCCGACGTCAGCGACGTCGCGCTGCACGCGACGGAGTCGGTGGTGCTCGCGAGCCTGTCGAGCCAGCTCATTCGCGGCCCGCTCGGCCGCTCGCGCCCGCACATCACGGGGGACGAGGACCAGTACGACTTTCACCCGTTCCAGGGATTCGGGAACTTCAAGTACCGCGCGTTCCCGTCGATCCACACGTCGTCGAGCATGGCCGTGGCGACGGTGATCTCGATGGAGCTGCACGAGCGCCACCAGACGGTGACGCCGTTCGTCGCCCCCGTGCTCTTCGCCGCCGCCGCGCTCCCCGGCCTCGCCCGCATCCAGCTCAACCAGCACTGGGCGAGCGACATCCTCGCCGGCGCCTTCATGGGCGTGTTCTCGGGCTACAAGGTGACGCGGTACTCGCACGACCATCCCCGGAACTGGTTCGACCGGAAGCTGCTGGACGTGTCCTTGAGCCGCGGGGCGGACGGACGATTTCTCGTCGGGGTGAATCCGTTTTGAGGTGAGCCCGTCGACGGTTCGTCGGTTTTTCGGTTGACGGCCGGCCTCGGGACGCTTCTCACCGCGCCGTCGCCGTTCCCGCTCGCTGACGGGAACCGTTTACCGAACAACCGTCGACCGTGCAGCGCGTCACGCTGCAACTCACACCGCGAACGGATACGTCTCCGGCGGCTCCCCGTCGTCCCACACGGCGCCGCGCTCGAGGGGCTCGAGGGCGCGGGTCTCGTCGAGGTGGACGACGGAGTCGAACTGCGCGGGCAGGTCGGCGTGAAAGTAGTGGCTCTGCCGCTCGGACTCGGGGCGGTAGATGACGCCGATCGCCCGCTCGAGGCGCGGCTCGTCGAAGGCGTCCTGCACCGGCGCCTCGCGAAGGTCGAGCAGGAAGTTCGCGATGCCGACGCGGTGGAAGAGCGCTTCGGTGCTCCCGGCGAGGCCGGGTCGCACGTTGCGGCGATGTGCCGGCTCGTCCCAGTCGTGCGCGGCGGTCACGGTGCCCGAGTAGGTCGTGAACCCGACGAGGCAGGCGTCGTCGCCGTAGCGCTGGCGCACGAGCTGGCCGACGTTGAGCTCACCGCTCCGCCCCATCTGGGTCGCGCGCGCGTCGCCGAGGTGGGAGTTGTGCGCCCACACGCAGAGCCGCGCCGGCTCGCCGTCGCGCTCGAGATGCTCGACGACCGCGTTCAGGGTCTCCACCATGTGCGTGTCGCGCAGGTTCCACGACGACATCCGCCCGTGGTACATCGCGCGATAGTACCGCTCCGCGTTGGCGACGAGCCGCGCATTCTGCTCCGCGGAGAAGAAGTCGTCGGCGCCGAACGCGCCGCCGCTCGCCGCGTACTCGTCGGCGCAGTGGCGCAGCTCGGCGAGCTGGCGCACGACGTCGTCCTCGCACGAGTCGACGAGGTCGCGCGACGCGGCGAAGCCGTACGCCTGCGGATCGTCGCCGCCGACGTGCTCGAAGCAGCCGTACCGCTCGCGCGCGAGCCGGGCGGCGCGGGGATCGACGCGCTCGAGATACTCGAGCACGGCGTGGATCGACGCGTGGAGGCTGTACAGGTCGAGCCCGTAGAAGCCGCAGCGCGCACCCTCGTCGCGCGCGTCGTTCCACCGCCGCAGCCACGCGACGAACTCGCGCACGACGGTGTTCCGCCACATCCATTGCGGGAAGCGCCGGAAGCCGGAGAGCGCCATGCCGGCGTCGGCGTCGGACGACAGCGCGCGCACGTACCGGTCGACGCGCCGCGCGTCGGGCCAGTCCCCTTCGATCGTGACGGCGCGGAACCCGCGCGTCTCGATCAACCGCCGCGTCACCGCGGCGCGCGTGGCGTAGAACTCGTGCGTCCCGTGCGACGCCTCACCGATGAGCACGATCCGCGCATCGCCGATCGTCTCGACGATCGCGTCGACGTCCCGCGGATCGGCCCCGTCGCCGCGCGCGAGCGGACGGGCGGCGCTGCGAAGGATCTCGAGGGGGCTGGGGGCCATGCGGCGGAGTGCCGCATGGGGTGGGCCATCGTGGTGCTGCGACTGCCAGTAGGGGGTAGCGAGTACGTGGTAGCGGGAATGGCATACGCGCCACTGGGAGACGTCCGACGGCGCTGACTTGCTCGACGTTCGACATGGCGGTTCTGGTCGAGGCCCGTCCACGTCTCCCCAGTGGCCAGCCCGCCATTCCCGCTACCCCGTACTCGCTACCCCCTACTCGCAGTTGTCGTTCTCAAGGCGCTACCTCGTGAAACGTGACCTCTGTCTCGTGCTCGACCGCCCACCTCATCCCCCACGCATCCTCGAACAGCAGCAGCGGGTGGCCCTTGGCGTCGAAGAGGAGCATGCGGCCGCGGTCGCGGGCGATGCGCTCGATCTCGGGCAGCGGGCCGACGACCCAGCGCGGGTAGCGTGCCGAGATGCGCTCGAGGCGGCAGGGCGCGCCGTACTCGTGCTCGAGGCGGTGGAGCATGACGTCGAACTGCAGCAGCCCGACCGCGCCGACGATCGGCGTCGGGCTCAGCGTGTCGGTGCCCGACGTGTAGAACACCTGCGCGGCGCCCTCTTCGGTGAGCTGGCGAAGGCCGGCGTCGAGCTGCTTCCGCTTCAGCGGATCGGACGCGACGATGCGGGCGAAGTGCTCCGGCGCGAAGCGCGGGATCCCCGAGAACTCGAGCCCGTCGCGCTCGGCGAGGGTGTCGCCGATGCGGAGCGTGCCGCGGTCCATCACGCCGATCACGTCGCCCGGCCACGCTTCCTCGATCGCCGAACGCTCGCGCGCGAGGAACTGCTGCGCCGAGGAGAGCTTGAGCGGTTTCCCCGTGCGCACGTGCGTCACCTGGAGGCCCGGCTCGAAGTGGCCGGAGCAGACGCGCACGAAGGCGACGCGGTCGCGATGCTTCGGATCCATGTTCGCCTGGATCTTGAACACGAACCCGCTGAACGCGGGATCGGCAGGATCGACGAGCCCTTCGGTCGACTCGCGCGCGGTGGGCGGCGGCGCGAGCTCGACGAACTCGCGCAGGAACGGCTCGACGCCGAAGTTCGTCAGCGCGCTGGCGAAGAACACCGGCGACAGCGTGCCGGCGAGCACGGCCTCGTGGCTGAACGGGTGTCCGGCCGCGTCGAGCAGCGCGATGTCGTGCACGAGCCGCTCGTGCGCCTCGGCGCCGAGGAGCTCGCCGAGCGACGGGTCGTCGAGCGTCGCCACGTCGACCTCGGCGCGCGTCGCGCCATGGTCCTCGCTGCGCTCGAATCGATAGATGAGCTGGCGTCGCCGGTCGTACACGCCGACGAACGCGCCGTCGGCGTGGATCGGCCAGGTGACGGGATGGCAGTCGATGCCGAGGTCGGCTTCGACGTCGCTGACGAGCTTGAGCGGATCCTCGCCGACGCGGTCGCACTTGTTGACGACGGTGAAGATCGGCATCCGTCGCCGCTTGCAGACGGCGAAGAGCTGCCGCGTGCGCTCCTCGACGCCGCGCCGGTTGTCGAGGAGCATCACCGCGCTGTCGGCGGCGATGAGGACGCGGTAAGTGTCCTCGGAGAAGTCCTCGTGGCCCGGCGTGTCGAGCAGGTTCACCTGGTAGCCCTCGTAGGCGAACTGCATGACGCTCGACGTCACCGAGATGCCGCGCTCCTGCTCCATCTGCATCCAGTCGGAGGTGGCGTGGCGCTGCTGCCGCCGCGCCTTCACGGTGCCGGCGAGGTGGATCGCGCCGCCGTAGAGGAGGAGCTTCTCCGTGAGGGTCGTCTTCCCGGCGTCGGGATGACTGATGATGGCGAAGGTGCGGCGCGTCTCGATCGCGGCCGCGATGGCGGGGTCGGCGTTCACACCGGAAATCTAACCGGCCGCGCCAGCCGGGCCCGCGAACGCGTCGCGGGGGAGCGCGTGTCGCGCTCCCCCGTGGCATCCGGTCGAACGGCGAGCCGTCAGCGGCCGGGCGGCTCGCGGTCGGCGAGCTTTCGCACGTTCTCGCGGTTCTCCTCGATCTGCTCGCCGATCTCGGCGGCGCGCTGGCCGGCGAGCGCCCCCGTGTCGGCGACCGCGCCCCCGGTGCGCACGTCGTCGCGCAGGACGTCGGTCCCGTCGGGATCGGCTGCTACGTCGTCGACGTCGACGCGCCGCACGCGGAAGTTGCCGTCCTTGTCTCGTCCGTTGTGAGGCTTGTTCCGTTCGGACATGGATTCGCGCTCCATCGCTTCGGGTGATGTGTCCGGTGCGTTCCTCGGTTCGCGAGAGGAGCAAGGAGCACACCGCACGATCGGGCTCGGGCGCGACCATAACTCAGCCACGACCGCAACGTGGTTCCACGCTGCTCCGACCGCCGGTGATTGCACGCTGCTCCGACCGCCGGTGGTTCCACACTGCTCCGACCGCCGGTGGTTCCACGCTGCTCTTACCGCCGGTGGTTCCACGCTGCTCCTACCGCCGGTGGTTCCACGCGGGGGCGCGGAGGACACGCGGAGGCGCGGGGAACTGCCGAGAGCGCGGGCGTCTCGGGGGGGGGAGCGCGCTCGCTCCCCTGTCATTCCGAGCGAGCGAAGCCCTTCCTGTCATTCCGAGCGAGCGAAGCGAGTCGAGGAATCGCGCCGTTGTCGTTCCCTGTTAACGGCGTTGAAGCAACGGCGGGAGATTCCACATGCGCCTTCGTGGGCACCCGCACGAGCACTTCCGTGCTCGCTCCGCTCGGAATGACACACGCTGACAGCGTCGATGACGGCTGCTCGCTCGCCGCCGACGGCTCGCCGCTGGGCTCACCTGACGGCTCACGACTCACGACTCGATGGCAGTTCTCCGCGCCTCCGCGCATCCTCCGCGTCTCCGCGTGGAACCACGTTGCGCGAGGAGCCTGGCCAAAGGCCCTCCGCGTCTCCGCGTGGAACCACGTTGCGCGAGGAGCCTGCCCATAGGCCCTCCGCGGCTCCGCGTGGAACCACGTAGCGCGAGGAGCAGCCGGAAGCATCCCGCCCCCGTCCTCCCCTTACCGGAGCCAGCCGGACGCGCGAGATTTTCCGCCGCCGAACGCCGATCCGCTGTTTCTCTTTCGGGGACGAGCTGCCCGACCCGCGCCGCTGCCGTCGCGCCGCTCACGCCTCTTCCCATCACCATCCGCAATTCGCCATGACGAGACCAAGACTCGCCCTGCTCCTGTGCGCGCTCACACTCGGCGCGCCACGGACTGCCGCGAGCCAGGCCACCGACGCCGTGGGGCGCCGAGTCGAGTCGCTGCTGCGCCAGATGACGCTCGAGGAGAAGGTCGGGCAGATGACCCAGCTCGCCCTCCAGATGGTCTCGAGCCGCGCCGGCACCCCCACCGAGACCGTGCAGCTCGACTCGGCGAAGCTCGAGCACGCGATCGTCGACCGGAAGATCGGCGCGCTGCTCAACGTCTACAACGTCGCCATGTCGCCGCAGGAATGGAGCGACGCGATCACGATGATCGAGCGCTTCGCCAAGCGCGCGCGGCTCAAGATCCCGGTGATCTACGGGATCGACGCGGTGCACGGGCAGCACTACCAGACGACGAGCACGATCTTCCCGCAGAACATCGCCCTCGCCGCGACGTTCGACCCGGACGTCGTGCGCCGCGCGAGCGCGATCACGGCGTACGAGACGCGCGCGGCCGGCATCCCGTGGAACTTCGCCCCGGTGCTCGACCTCGGCCGCCAGCCGCTCTGGCCGCGCTACTACGAGACCTTCGGCGAGGACCCGTACGTCGCCTCCGTGCTCGGCGTCGCCGCGACGCTCGGCAACCAGCGCGATCCGTGGCCGGTCGTCGGCCCGCTGCTCGGCGCCGGCGCGACGAAGCCGGCCGTCGGCGGGTCGATCTTCGTCGCCGCGTCGGCGAAGCACTACCTCGGCTACTCGATGCCGCTGAGCGGCAAGGACCGCACGACGGCGTGGATCCCCGAGCGCCAGCTCCGCGAGTACTTCCTGCCGAGCTTCCGCGCCGCGGTGAAGGCCGGCATCGCGACCGTGATGGTGAACTCGGGAGACATCAACGGCATCCCCGTCCACTCCGATCATCGCATCCTCACCGATCTGCTGCGCGGTGAGCTCGGCTTCACCGGTGTCGTCGATTCCGATTGGGAAGACATCATCCGTCTCTACACCGTGCACCACGTCGCGAAGGACAACAAGGACGCGGTGCGCCAGGCGGTGATGGCGGGCATCGACATGAGCATGGTGCCGAACAGCTGGTCGTTCACCGACGACCTGCTCGCGCTGGTGAAGGAGGGCGCGGTGCCGATGTCGCGCATCGACGAGGCGGTGCGGCGCATCCTCCGGCTCAAGATCGAGGTCGGCATGTTCGAGAACGACCTTCCCGATCCGCAGATGGTGGCGCACATCGGCGCGCCCGGCTTCCAGACGGTGAGCCGCAAGGCGGCGGACGAGTCGATCACGCTGCTCAAGAACGAGGGCGGGCTGCTGCCGCTCGCGAAGACGGCCAAGGTGCTCGTCGCGGGCCCCGCGGCCGACGACCCGCGCCCGATGTACGGCGGGTGGTCGTACGTCTGGCAGGGCACCGAGCTGGCGATGTACCCGAAGAACGTGAAGACGCTGCTCGCCGCGATCCGCGATCGCGCCGGCGCATCGAACGTGACGTACGTGCCCGGCGCGAGCCTCACCGACACGCTCGACGTCGCGGCCGCGGTCGCCGCCGCGCGCGAGGCGGACGTCGTCGTCCTCGCGCTCGGCGAGGGCGCGTACGCCGAGACGCCGGGCAACATCGACGACCTCGCGCTGTCGCCGTCGCAGGTGCGGCTCGCGAAGGCGGTCGAGGCGGCGGGGAAGCCGGTCGTCGTCGCGCTGTATCACGGCCGGCCGCGCATCGTGCGCGACGTCGTCGACGGCGCGCGCGCCGTCGTCACGGGCTACGAGACGGGCCCGTACGGCGGCGAGGCGATGGCCGCCGTGCTGTTCGGCGAGGTGAACCCGAGCGGCAAGCTGCCGTTCAGCTGGCCGCGCTACTCGGGCGCGATCCTCAACCCGTACGACCGTGCCTTCCCCGCCGACATCGGCGGCACCGAGGCCGCGGCGAACAAGGGCTACAACCCCGAATGGGAGTTCGGCCACGGGCTCTCGTACACGACCTTCGCCTACTCGAACCTGCGCCTCGCGAGCACGGCGCTGCGGCCGAGCGACTCGCTGCGCGTCTCGGTGACGGTGACGAACACCGGCACGCGCGCCGGCGACGAGACCGTGCTGCTCTACGTGCGCGACGAGGTGGCGAGCATCGACCCGCCGATGAAGCGGCTGCGGCGGTTCGAGCGCGTCTCGCTCGAGCCCGGCGCGTCGAAGACGGTGACGTTCGCGCTCGCGGCCCGCGAGCTCAGCTTCGTCGGAAGGGACGACAAGCTCGTGCTCGAGCCCGGCGCGTTCGACGCGATGGTCGGTCCGCTCACGGCACAGTTCCAGGTGACGAGCGGTCGCTGAGCCTCCCCGCACGTCTCTTGCCCTTCACGTCGCCACTCCACCAGGGGCGACGAGATGCGAGAGACGATGCGGAGACGGTTGACGGCGGGGTGCGGCGCGGCGGCGCTGCTCCTCGCCGCGTGCACGATCGAGGACGCCAGCGACCGGCGCGTGGCCGACAGCCTCGCGGCGGCGACGGCGAAGACTCCGCCCGGCAACGTGTCGGCGACGTACGCCGGCGGAACCGGTGCGACGAACGCGAGCACGACGAACGCGCGCACGCCGAGCGCGACCGGGCCCGCCGCGGACAGTGCGACGCTGAACGGGAGCCTGTCACCGGACAGCGTCGACGTCGGCCGGACGATGACGACCGACTCGCTCCCCGCGACGAGCGAGCGGCTCGACGTCGACCTCGCGGCGCGGCGCGTCACGCTGCTCGAGGACGATCGCCAGCTCGCGAGCTATCCGATCGCCGTCGGCACCTCGAAGTGGCCGTCGACGCCGGGAGAATGGAGCGTCACGCAGGTGATCTGGAACCCGGAATGGATCCCGCCCAAGGACGAGGCGTGGGCCGAGTCGGCGGAGCGCAAGGCGCCCGGCGCGCCGGACAATCCGCTCGGCCGCGTGCAGCTCGTCTACGATCCGCCGCGCACGATCCATGGCACCAACGAGCCCGCGTCGATCGGCAAGGCCGCGTCGCACGGTTCCATCCGCATGCACGACGCCGACGCCGTGAAGCTCGCGCGCCAGGTGATGGAAGCCGCCGGCGTCCAGAAGGACGACGCGTGGTTCCGCGACGTGCAGAAGCACCGCACCGAGAAGGTGGTCGTGAACCTGCCGAAGCGCGTGCGGATTACGGTGCATTGAGGGGACGGTGACTTGGTGACTTGGTGACTTGGTGACTTGGACGGTGACTTGGGGCTCGGAATGGCACTGGCCACTGAGACCGAACCAAGTCACGTCGTGGGAACTCCAGGGTGGGTGGGCGCCGGGGTCGAGGCCGCAGAGCAGTGAGGCTGAAGCCAAGACCTTCCGTCTGGATGCACACCGGCGCTCGTTCCCGCACTCAACCACGGTGACTTGGTTCAACTGCTGTGTCGAAGTCACCGACCAAGTCACCAAGTCACCAAGTCACCAAGTCACTGAGTCACTGCACCCAGCTCACAGGAGCCCAGCATGTCCGATCCCTCGACGATCCTTCCCGCCGGAACCCCGGCCCCCGACTTCAAGCTCCGGGTGACGCCCGATCAATCGGTGTCGCTCGCCGACTTTCGTGGGCGGCCGCTGATCATCGCGTTCTATCCCGGCGACTTCAGCCCCGTGTGCGGGGACCAGATGTCGCTGTACAACGAGGTGCTTCACGAGTTTCGGAAGCACGACGCCGAGCTGCTCGGCGTCTCGGTGGACAGCGCGTGGTGCCACGCGGCGTTCGCCAAGAGCCGCAACCTGCACTTTCCCCTGCTCTCCGACTTCGAGCCGAAGGGTGAGATCGCGCGGCGCTACGGCGCCTATCGCGCGAAGGAGGGCACGGCGGCGCGCGCGCTGTTCGTGCTCGACGGCGACGGCGTGATCCGCTGGAGCTATCTCTCCCCGGTGGGCGTGAACCCGGGCGCGGACGGCATCCTCAATGCGCTCGAGGCGCTCGGCGCGCACCAGCCGGCGCCGTCGGGAGCGGCGCGATGAGCGCGTCGTACGTGTCCGTGCTGCGGCCCGACGTCTCCGACCGCGATCACTCGCGCGGGCCGGAGGATGCACCGGTCACGCTCGTCGAGTACGGCGACTTCCAGTGCCCGCACTGCGCGCGCGCGCATCGCGTGCTGCCGCACGTGCTCCGGCAGCTCGACGGCCGCGTGCGGTTCGTGTTCCGGCACTTTCCGATCACCTCGTCGCACCCGGACGCGATGCATGCGGCGGAAGCGTCGGAGAGCGTCGCGGCGTCGGTGGGCGAGGAGGGCTTCTGGCGCATGCACGATCTGATGTACGAGCACCAGAGCGACGGCCCCGACTCGCTCGACGACCGCCATCTGGCGGCGTACGCCGAGCGCGCCGGCGGCGACGCGGCGGACGTCCTGCGCGACCTCGCCGCGGGCACGTACGAGGAGTACGTGAAGGAGGACTTCATGAACGGCGTGCGCAGCGGCGTGAACGGCACGCCGACCTTCTTCATCAACGGACGGCGCTACGACGGTGAGTGGGCCGTGCCCGAGATGTTCGCCGCCGCGCTGGAGGAGGCGGCATCGTGACCGCGCCGGACGACGCGGCCCGCCGCGCGATCGCCGATCCGACCGACGCGCGCGGCGCGACGGACGAGCGCGAGTGGATCACCGCGAGCGTCGGCGCGTCGGGCTTCCGCACCGATCTGCGCGCCGGCCCGCACGCCCTCGTCGCCGACGAGCCGGTCGCGCTCGGCGGTACGGGACTCGGCCCCACGCCGTACGAGCTCCTGCTCGGCGCGCTCGGCGCGTGCATGGCGATGACGCTGCGCATGTACGCCGACCGCAAGGGATGGCCGCTCGAGGGCGTGCGCGTCCACCTCCGCACCGAGCGCGCCCACGCCAGGGACTGCGCGGACTGCGAGAAGAGCGAGGTCGGGCTTCCGTACGTCGCGCGCCGCCTCGAGCTGGCGGGCCCGCTCGACGACGAGCAGCGCCGCCGCCTCCATCAGATCGCCGACCGCTGCCCGGTGAAGCAGACACTCGAGAGGGGGTTGCGGGTCGAGACGGTGGGTTCGTGAACGACAACGGCCAGTAGGGGGTAGCGGGTAGCGAGTATCGGGTAGCGAGTACGAGAACACGGCCTCGGGACGCGAGAGCTTCTCGAGGCCGTGTCGTTCTCTCGCTACCAACTACTCGCTACCCCCTACTCGGTACTCGCTGTTGCAGTTCATCGAGGCAGCGCGAACGCCACGTACGAATCCCCCGACCCCGCCCCCAGCTTCCCTCCCCCCGCCGCGATCACGACGTACTGCCGACCGCCGACGCGGTACGTGCTCGGTGTGGCGAAGCCCGGCACGGGGAGATGGTACTCCCAGAGCAGCGCGCCGGTGTCCTCGTCGAACGCGCGGAACTTCCCGTCCATCGTCGCGGCGATGAACACGAGGCCGCCCGCCGTGACGATCGGACCGCCGTACTGCTCGGTCCCCGTGCGCGGGATGCCGCGCGCGGTGAGCGCCGCGTGCTCGCCGAGGGTGATCCGCCAGCGGTACTCGCCCGTGTTGAGATCGATCGCGCTCAGCGTCCCCCACGGCGGCTTGATCGCCGGATAGCCGTCGGCGTCGCGCCACCGCTCGTAGCCGGAGAACTGATAGCGCGAGGTCGCCTGCCCCGATGCACTCGGGTCGTCGGAGCGGGCGGGCGCGGACGCCGAAGGCGCCGCGCTGCTCACCGTCACGGTGCGGCCGCCGAGGTAGGCGATCACCGCGTTCTTCTGCGCTTCCGTGAGCCCCGGAAACGCCGGCATGAAGTTCCGCCCGCGTTCGATGATCTCGCGGATCTGGTTCACCGTGATCCGCTGCGTCACGCCGGCGAGCGAGGGCGTGCGTCCGCCGTCGCCGCGGAAGTCGGCGTGGTGGCACGACGCGCAGTTCGCCGCGTAGATCTGCTCGCCCGTCTGATTCGGCGCCGCGACCCGCGCGCTCTCCTTCAGCGCGGCGATCCACGGGACGTCGCTCCCGTTGACGAAGATCACGCCCGACCGTTCGTCCACCGCCGCGCCACCCCACTCGCCACCGCCGTCGAACCCCGGCAGCACGATCGTGCCGGCCTCGCTCGGCGGCGTGAAGAGGTTGCCCGTGCGCAGCGTGCGGAAGCGCGCCAGCGCCGCGTCGTGCGCCTGCGGCGTGATGTCCGTGACGTCGGCCTCCGTCATGCTCTGCCGCGCGAAGGGCGCCGGCTTCGTCGGAATCGGCTGGGTGGGCCACGTCTCCTCGCCCGCGAGATCGGACGTCGGCACGGGCCGCTCCTCCACCGGGAACAGCGGCCGGCCGGTCTCGCGGTCGAACAGGAAGACGAAGCCGCTCTTCGTGATCTGCGCGACCGCGTCGATTCGTTTGCCGTCGCGCGTCACCCGGAGGAGGTTCGGCACCGCCGGGAGATCGCGGTCCCACACGTCGTGATGCACCGTCTGGAAGTGCCAGATCCGGCGTCCCGTCGCCGCGTCGAGCGCGAGCAGCGTGTTCGCGTAGAGGTTCGCGCCGAGCCGCTCGCCGCCGTAGAAATCGGGCGTCGCCGACCCGGTCGGGACGAACACGATCCCGCGCGCGGTGTCGAGCGACATGCCGGGCCACGAGTTCGCGCCGCCCGCGGTGCGCCACGCGCCTGGCTGCCAGGTCTCCGCGCCCGGCTCTCCCGTGCGCGGGATCGTGTGGAAGATCCACCGCACGCGCCCCGTGCGGACGTCGAACGCGCGGAGGTTGCCCGGCGCCGAGCCCGCGCCCTCGCCGACGCGCGTGCCCTGGATGAGCAGGTCGCGATAGACGACCCCCGGGCTCGTCGCCACGAGCTGCGTGCGCGACACGTCGCGGTCGAGCCCTTCGGCGAGATCGACCCATCCCTCGCCGCCGAAGCCGTGCGCGGGGCGGCCGGTGGCGGCATCGATCGCGTACAGCCGCCGGCCCACCACGTAGAACAGCCGCCGCTCGGCGCCATCCTCCCAGTACGCGACGCCGCGGTTGACGTGCCGCTCGCGCGTGCGTCCCTCGAACGGATCGAATCGCCAGAGCTGCTCTCCCGTCGCCGCGCGCAGCGCGAACAGCGCGAGCCCGGGCGACGTGGCATAGAGCACCCCGCGCACGACGATCGGCGACGCCTGGATCTCGGTGTGATCGGCCGACGACGCGTCGCCCGCGTGATACGTCCACGCGACCTGCAGCGACTTCACGTTCGCGCGGTCGATCTCCGCGAGCGGGGAGAAGCGCGTCTGGCCCGGCGCGCCCCCGGTCACGCGCCAGTCGACGTCGCCCGCCGGCGCCGCGGACGCCCGCGACGCCGCCGGCCCGAGGGCGGGTCGCGCGCAGGAACCGGCACCCGCCACGATCGCCAGCGCCGCGAGCACAGCTCGCCGCGAGATCATTCGACCCGGATCTCCCGCCAGCGTCCCTGATCGAACCGGAGCACGCTGAGCGTGCAGCGCGTCGCGTGCCCGACGAGGATCGCCAGCCAGATGTGCATCGGATGCAGCGTGCTGGTCATCTGCACGATGAAGCAGATGCCGAGCGGCACCACCACCTGCGAGATGATCGAGATCCAGAGCGGGCTGCGCGTGTCGCCCGTGCCCTGCAGCCCGCCGGTGAAGGTGAGCGCGACCGTGATGAACAGCCCCGACACGCTGAGCACGCGCAGGAGCTGCGTTCCGAGCTGCACGACGACCGGATCGCGCATCCCGAACACGGCGAGCAGCGAGCCGGGGATGAACACGAACGCGAGTCCGACGCACACCGCGACCATCAATCCCAGCCGCGCGGCGGCGCGCACGGCCATCGCGGCGCGGTCGGGCTTCCCCGCCCCGAGATTCTGCCCCGCCATCGCTCCCGCCGCGCCCATCAGCCCGAACGACGTCCACGTGATGAGCGAGAAGAGCTGCGTGTACGAGATCGCGAACGCCGCCTGCGCGGCCGCGCTCTGCGCCAGCGAGCCGATGAAGCCGAGCATCAGCAGCCCGCCCACGTTCATCGCGATCCCCTGCACCCCCGTCGGGAGCCCGAACCGGAAGAGCTGCCGGATGATCGTCCAGTCGGGACCGAAGCCGCCGTGCCGCGGAAACGACACCACCCACCCTCCGCGCCACAGCCTGAACAGCGCGTACGCCGTGACGAGCCCCGACGCCGCGCAGGTCCCCATCGCCGCGCCCGCCGTGCCGTACGACGGGATCGGCCCGAGCCCCCGGATGAGCACCACGTTGAACGCGATCGTCGACAGCGTCGTGGCGATGCCGAGCACCATCGGCGTGCGCGCGTCCCCCGCCGAGCGGAGCGCGCCGCCCACCATGAAGAACACGAGCATCCCGCTGCCGAACAGGAACATGATCCGCAGGAAGGGCAGCGCCTCCTCCTTCACCAGCGGCGCGGCGTGCGCGAGATCGAGCAGCCTCGGCGACAGCACGTATCCCAGCGGCGCCATCACCAGCAGCGAGAGCCCGATCGCCGTGAGGAACGCCTGGTACACCGTGCGGTCGACCTTGTCCGAATCCCCCGCCCCGGCGAACCGCGCCACGAGCACGCTCATCCCGGTGAACAGGGACGAGATGAACACGATGACGATGATGAAGATCTGCCAGGCCACGCCGATCGCCGCGTTGCCGGAATAGCCGACGAGGTGGCCGACCATGATGTGGTCGATCATCCCCTGCAGCCCGCCGATCACGTTCGCGAGCATCGTGGGCCAGGCGAGCTTCCACACCGCCGAACGCAGCGGCCCCTCGACGAGCGAGCGGTCGTAGCGAGAGGCGGCCGGAGCCGGGTGCGCGGGTGCGGCCGGCTGGGTGAGGGCCTGCGCGGCGCCGGCGCTGGAGTCGGTGACGGTGGTCGCGTCGCTCACCCGGTCAAGCTATGCCGCCGCGCCACGGCTGGCGAGCAGTCCCGACGTCACACCCGAGACCGCCCGACATGCGAACGGGGGAAGTCCCGACGGTCGTCGCCACCGGGCGACGCTAGCATGCGTGGAGCCGTGTCCGCCCCCTCAGCCACAGGAGTGTCCGATGTCCGCATCACCTGCCGCGCGTGGCGCCGCGCTCGTGGCGCTCGTCGTCGCGGCGGCCGGCTTCGGCCGGCTCGCGCGCCCCGCCGCTCCATCGGACGACACCGTCCGCCGCGCGGAGCCGAAAGTCGTCGTCGTGCAGATGCTCGGCGACACCGAGGGCTACCGGTTCTCGCCGGCGACGATCTCCGTCAAGGCGGGCGACCGGATCCGCTTCGACAACGTGTCCGGCCCGCCGCACAACGTGGTCGTCTGGCCGGACAGCATTCCGAAGGCCGCCGGCCCGAAGCTCGCGAAGGCGATGCCGGACGTCGTCGCGCCGCTCACCGGCCCCTTCCTCCTTCAGGTCGGCGAGAAGTACACCGTCTCCACCACCGGCCTCCCGCGCGGGCGCTACCGGTACTACTGCCAGCCGCACCTCGCGCTCGGCATGGTCGGAACGATCGTGGTGCAGTGACGGCGGCTGGCTACTTCGTCTTCCAGCGCCACGTGGTGCCGCACTCCGTACAGCTCACGTAGCCGCCGGACGACAGGACCAGCTCGGTCTCGCGCCCGCATCCGTCGCAGTGCGCCACCAGCCTGCGCCGCGTTTCGGGCCGGAGCCCGCTCTTCGCCAGTCGCGCGTCCATCGCGTCGGACGACACCGCGCACACCGGGCACAGCGCGCCCGTGCACGCCTCGCCGATCTCGAGACAGATGATCTCGGCGTCCAGCACGGTCGCCTGAGCATCGTGGATCGGCTCGTCGGTCAGCACCACGTGCACGTCGTGGTCGCGTGCCGAGCAGTAGATCGTGAGTTCTCGCATGGCGCCCTCCGCGCCGAGTGTTCACTTCAAGCCGTTCCCATCCCCGCGAACCCCATGAAGATCAGCGACAGCAGCCCGACGATCATGAACACGAGCGCCGGCCCGCGCGCGATCGCCGGGATCGGCGCGAACGCCATCCGCTCACGGAGGATGCCGACGATGGCCAGCACGGCGGTGATGCCGAGCCCCCCGCCGAGCGCGAACGCCAGCCCCTGCGTGAGCGTGTAGCCGCGGTTGGTCTGGAAGATCGCGAGCAGGAGCACCTGGCTGTTGCTCGCGATGAGCGGCAGGAAGATGCCGAGCTCGCGGTACAGCGACGGGCTGAGCTTCTTGATGAACAGCTCGACGAGTTGCACGATCGACGCGATCGCCACGATGTAGGCGATGATGCGCAGATACGGCGCCCGCACGAGCACGAAGTTCATCGCCCACGCGGCGATGCTCGCCAGCACCATCACGAACGTCGTCGCGAGGCCGAGCCGGAACCCGGTCGCGCTCTTGTTCGTCACGCCGATCACCGGGCACAGCCCGAGGAAGTAGACGAGGACGAAGTTCGTGACGACGGCCGCCGAGAAGAAGATCAGGAAGTGCTGGCTCATACGAGGACCTCCTCCGGCTCGCGCGCGGGCACCGCGACCGGCGCCGCGGCGCGAGCGGCCGGCGCCGCGCGCGCGATCTTCCGCAGATCGTGCCAGTTCGCGCCGAGCAGCAGGACGCCGATCATGAAGAAGCCGCCCGGCGGGAGCATCATCACCACCCACGGGTCGAAGGCGTGCGGCATCACGCGTGCGCCGAGGAAGGTCCCGTTGCCGAGCACCTCGCGCGGGATCCCCATCAGCAGCAGCGCGATCGTGAAGCCGGCGCCGTTGCCGAGCGCGTCGAGCACCGAGAGGCCGACGGTGTTGCGCGACGCAAACGCCTCCTGGCGGCCGAGCACGACGCAATTCGTGACGATGAGCGCGATGTAGGCGCCGAGCGACTTGTGCACCTCGGGCACGATCGCCTCGAGCGACAGGTCCGCCACGCCGAGGAAGGTCGCGATGATCAGGATGTAGGTCGTGATGCGGATCTCGTGCGCGATGTACTTCCGCATGAGGGAGACGATGGCGCTCGAGCAGACGAGCACGAAGGTCGTCGCGAGCCCCATCGCCAGGCTGTTGGCCACGGCGTTCGTCACCGCGAGCGCCGAGCAGAGCCCGAGGGTCTGCACCAACACGGGGTTCTCGTGCCAGAGGCCGCGCGTCAGCACCGCATGCGGCGTGTTCGGTCCCGTGGACGCCTTGACGGCCATGCTCATGGCATCACCTCAGAGGGCGCGCGCCAGCTCGGCGCCCGGCAGACGCCGGCCGAGCGTGCCGACGATCGTCGCCTCGTCGAGCCCGAACAGCGCGGTCGTCGCGACGTCGGCGTGCATCACCGAGTCCGCCACCACCGTCAGGCTCTGCATCGGCGTCTCGCGCGGGCGCGCCGTCACCGGATCCATCAGGTGGTGGTACCTGTGGCCGCGCCAGCGGAAGAACTGCCGGTACGTCCCCGACGTCGCCACGGCGCGGTCGGCGAGCCGAAGCCGGCCCGCGAGCGCGCGCTCGTCGGTCGGCGACTGGATGCCGATCTCCCACGGCTCCCCGTCCGGGGCCGAACCGAGGGCGTACAGGTCGCCACCGGCGACGACGAGCGCCTTCTCGATTCCCCGCGCGCGCAGCGCATTCACGGCGCGATCCACCGCGTAGCCCTTGGCCGCGCTCCCGAGGTCGAGGCGCGCCCCCTCGCCGTGGAAGCGGATGACGTGACCGCCGCCGCGCTTTCCCACCTCCACCGTCCGGTGAAAGCGGCGCGCGGCGAGCTCCGCGACGCGCTCGTCGGCGGGGGGCTCGTGACGGTTGCGGACGTCCCAGAGCGCGCACACGGCGCCCACCGCAGGATCGTACCGCCCATCGAGCGCGTCGGCCCACTCGAGCGCCGCCTCGGTCACGAGCGCCGTCTCGGCGGTGACGAGCACGCCGTCGCGCGCCGCGAGCCGGTTGGCGCGGCCGATGTCCGAGCTGTCGGTGAACCGCGTCATCGTGCGCTCCACCCAGAGCAGCTCCGCGGCCGCGGCATCGATCGCGGCGTGCGCCGCCGCGGGGTTGCGATGCACGACCGCGAACTGGGCGATCGTGCCCATCACGGGCATCGCCCGGTGCACGACGCCGGCGCGGTGGCGCACGGCGAGCGGGATCGCCGCGGCGACGAACGCGCCGAGCCCGAGGCCGACGAACTCGCGGCGGCCGAGCGCGGGCACGACGCCGCGATCCGTGTCGTTCGACGTGGGAATCATGACTTCACTCCGTGAGTCGCTTCCGTGGTCGGGTCGGCGGCGTTCTCGCACCGCCCCGTTCCCGTGCAGCCGGCGCAGCCGCCGGTGCAGCCGCCGCGGTCGCGCGCGCGCAGCAATGTGAACAGGCCGAAGCAGAGCGCGGCCAGGGCGATCCCGACGATGGCGTTCATGACGTGGGCCCCTCCCGATAGGCGTCCATCAGCGGCTGCCAGCGTGCGATCGCCGTGTCGATGGTCCGGATGACGGCGCGCGACGAGACCGTCGCGCCGGTGATCATGACGACCTCGTTGGCGGCGCCCGTCGCGCGGTCCTTCTTCACTCCCTCGATGGGCACGCCGACCGGGGAGAACTCCGCCACGAACGCGGTGTCGCTCGTGATCTTGCTGCCGAGGCCCGGCGTCTCCTTGCTCGCGATGACGCGCATCGCGATCACCTCGTGCTTCGCGGCGTCGTAGCCGAACATCAGCGTCAGGGGGTCCTGGAACCCGACGCCGACGGCGCTCAGCGCGAAGCCCACTCGCCGGCCCGACCCGTCGTAGCCGAGGTAGATCCGCTCCGCCTTCTTCGCGTCGACGCCGGCCGGGAGCCGCTTCACCAGCGCGCCGCCGTGCAGATACAGGGTGTCGTAGCGCGCCGGCGCCTTCAGGACTTCCTGGATCGCGGCCGCCATCGTCTCCGCCTGATGATGCTCGATGCGCGGCAACGTGAGCTCGTAGGTGCTCACGATCAGCAGGCCGGCGAGGGCGCCGGCGAGCGTCATCGTCGCGACGAGCCGCCACGAGGGCACGTCCTTCCTCGCCACCGGCGGGGCGGAGGTCATCCCCATGCTCATCGTGCCACCACCCCGTTCGTTTCGCTCGGGGCCCGCTTCGCGCGCCGCGCGCCGAACACGCGGGGCTGCGTCACCGTGTTGATGTACGGCACGAGCGCGTTGGCGAGCAGGATCGAGTACATCACGCCCTCGGGCAGTCCGCCCCAGGTGCGGATGACGACCACCGTCACGCCGATCGTCGCGCCGAACACCCAGCGCCCGAGCTTCGTCACCGGCGCGGTCACCATGTCGGTGGCCATGAACACGGCACCGAGCATCAGCCCGCCGCTGAGGAGCGCGAACGCCGGACTGGCGTACTTCGCGGCGTCGGCGAGATGCAGGGCGCCTTGCAGGAGTGCGACGGTGCCGAGCACGCTCAGCGGGATGCGCCAGTCGAGGAAGCGTCGCAGCGCGAGATAGCCGCCGCACAGCAGGATCAGCAGTGCCGACGTCTCACCGAGCGAGCCGCCGACGTCGCCGAAGAAGAGCGAGGACGCGCCGGTGAGCTGGTGCTCGAACTTGAACAGGCCGAGCGGCGTCGCCGCCGTGACGGCGTCGGTGTGTCCGGCGGCGGCGAACGGAAACGCGAAGTTGTCGCCGCGCAGCGCCCAGAACCCACCCGTGCCGGCCTTGGGCCACGTCGTGAGCGCGACCGGGAAGGCCGCCATGAGGAAGGCGCGGCCGAGCAGCGCCGGGTTGAAGATGTTGTAGCCCAGCCCCCCGAACAGCAGCTTGCCGACGCCGATCGCGAACGCTCCGCCGAGGGCGGCGGCCCAGAGCGGAATTCCGGCGGGCAGCGTGAGCCCGAGCAGGATGCCCGTAATCGCCGCCGAGCCGTCGGCCAGCGTGCCCCGGCGTCCGACGAAGTGCTCCGTCGCCGTCGCGCCGATCACCGACGCGAGCACGACGAGCAGGGCGCTCACGCCGAAGAGCCACGCCGACGCGGCGACGAGCGGAACGAGCGCCGCGACGACGTTCCACATGATGGTCGCGACGCTCTCGCGCCCCTTGAGGTGCGGCGACGCCGCGACGACGAGCGATGGCGCACGCGGAGGCGTGCCGCGCGCCGGCGAGGCGGTGGTCGTCATGCGGCCCCCGCCTTCGCCGCCGCCTGCCTGCGCAGCGCCGCCTTGCTCGCGCCGAACAGCTGCGCGAGCGGGATGTTCGACGGACACACGTAGCTGCACGATCCGCACAACATGCAATCGGCCAGGTGCGCCTCGGCCATCTCGTCGTGGCGGCCCGCTCGCGCCAGGTCGCCGAGCAGCGACGGGTTGAGGAACATCGGGCAGGCGTCGAGGCACCGGCCGCAGTGGATGCACGGGCTCTGGGCCATGTCACGCACCTCGTCGCGCGTCAGCGCCACGATGCCCGTGGTGCCCTTGAGCACGGGCGCGTCGAGATTGCGCAACGCCGTCCCCATCATCGGGCCGCCGTTCAGCACCTCGGCGGCGTCGTCGGTGAGCCCGCCGCAGTAGGCGATGACGTCGGCCGTCTTCGTGCCCACGGGGATGATGAGGTTCGCCGGCCGCGCCACGCCCCCTCCGGTCACCGTCACGATCCGCTCGATCAGCGGGAGTCCGGTCTCGAACACTTCGGCCAGCGTCGCCACCGACGCCACGTTCTGCACGATCGCGCCGACCGACGCCGGCAGCGTGCCCGAGGGCACCTCGCGATCCAGCACGGCCTTGAGGAGCATCTTCTCGGCGCCCTGCGGATACTTGACCGTCAGCGGCAGCACCGTGACGTCGAGGTCGGCGGGCCGCGTGCGCTCGAGCGCGTCGATCGCGTCGGGCTTGTTGCGCTCCACGCCGATGACCGCGCGCCGCACGCCGAGCGCGTGCATCATGATCCGCACACCGAAGTGCACCCGCTCCGGGTACTCGGCCATCGTGCGATGATCGGTCGTGAGATACGGCTCGCACTCGGCGCCGTTGATCACCAGCGTGTCGATGCGCGCGTCGGACGGCGGTTGCAGCTTCACGTGCG
The DNA here is from genome assembly GCA_035494615.1 of Gemmatimonadaceae bacterium. Lineage (GTDB taxonomy): Bacteria > Gemmatimonadota > Gemmatimonadetes > Gemmatimonadales > Gemmatimonadaceae > AG11. The sequence continues at coordinate 15,672 of DATJGU010000078.1, read as the reverse complement.
TCGGGAACGCCGCGCCGCCGAGCCCGACGACGCCGGCGTCCTGCACGGCGCGAAGCACCTGCTCGTGCGTGAGCCCGTGCCAGTCGGGGACGAGCCGCGGGCGCGCGATCTGCGCCGAGTAGCGCTCGACCCGGATGCGCACGGCCCGGCACATCGAGCCATCGGGGTGCGGCCACCAGTCCACGTCGGCGATCCATCCCGACGCCGAGGCATGCACGGGCGACGACACCCAGCCGTCCGCCGCGGCGAGGAGGTCGCCGCGCTCCACGTGCTGGCCCGGCGTCGCGACGAGCGTCGCCGGCTTCCCCGCGTGCTGCCGCAGCGGCAGCACGACCTCGTCCGGATACGGCATCCGGCGGATCGGCAGGTGCGCCGTGAGCTCCTTGTGCTCGGGCGGATGGACCCCGTGCGAGAACCCGAAGGCGCTCGCGCGGCTCGCCGCGCCGCGAACCAGGCGGCTCAGAAGGGCTGCGCGCGCTTCAGCCATTTGTCGAGGTCCTTCTCCTTCGGGTTGATCGGGGTGCCCGGATGGATCGCCGACACCGGGCACTTCTCCGCCGCCTGCACGAGCTGCGCGAAGGTCCCCGCCTTGGGATCCTTCACGTGGGCCTGCTTGTTCGCGTCGTAGGCGAACATCTTCCTGTTCAGGTTGATGCACTCGTTGCACGTCGTGCAGCGCTCGGAGTCGATGTACGGCTCGATCGACACCGCGTCTTGCTGGGCCGTCTGCGGCGCCGGCGGCGTCTGCGTTGCCTGCGCCGTCTGCGTCGGTTGCGCCGCCTGCGTTGTTTGCGCCGTCGGCGCCGACGCACCGTTCGTGGAGGGCGCGGTGGCGAGCGCGGAGTGGGGAGTGACTGCTGCCGCGGCAGCCGGAACTGCCGGCGCGACCGCTGCGGCCGCCGACGTCGTTCCCGGCGCCCCATTGGACGCCGTCACTCCGGACCCCTCGCTCGACACGCGCATCACTTCCGTCGTCCACGCCGGTGCGCTCGCACTTCCGGCGTTCGTCGCCGGCAGGTTCGCGAGCAGCTCGCGCACCGTCTGCCCCGTCCGGGTCGCGCGAAGCAACCCCTCCGCCAGCCGGCGCGCGATCACGACCGGATACGTCGTCTCCACTTCGGCCAGCTTCGCGTCGTACTCCGCTCGCGCCGCCGCCAGCTTCGCATCCAGCTCGGCCTCCAGCGCCTCGCGCACCCGCTCGCGCGTCGGCTCGGCGACGACGATCCCGGCCAGCTCGCGGAGCTGCGCCCAGAACTGCTGCCGCTCCTCGGCCAGCCGCACGAGCTCCGCGCTCACCGTCCACCGCTCGAGGCGCTGCTCGCCACCGAGCAGGTGGATGAACGGCGTCTTGCCCTCGCGATCCTCCGCGCGCAGCGCGAGGAACTCGTGGAAGGGCACGAGCGCATCGGGGTCGGTCGCCGAGCCGGCGCCGATCGGCTTGAAGTGCTTGCGGAACCGTCCTTCGGTGGCCGCCCAGTCGGCGATCGTCAACGGCAGCTCCATCGATTGCCGCGCGCCCTGCTCGTCGGCGTACTCCAGCGTGTACGTCGGCCAGTCGTCGTCGAGCGACGGGTTGCCGTCGAGGCTCAGGCATTCGGCCCACGTCGGCCCCGCGTCGGGATCGAAGGTGAGGTACGGGAAGGCGCGGCTCTCGAGCGCGAGCCGCGCGGCATGCTGCGCGACGTCGTCCGCCAACCCGTGCTCGACGGGGCACGGCGTGTAGACGTTGAACAGGGCGGGCCGCCGCTTCTGCAGTCCCTTGAGCACGCCGGCCATGAGGTGCGACGCCGACGCCTGCGACGACTGGTGCACGTACACGCCGCGATGCGCCAGCGCGATGAGCGCGAGCTCCTTCCGCACCTCGGTCTTGCCGTGCTGGCTCGAGCCGAACCACGCCATGTCCGACACCTGGCCGGTGAAGCCGCTCGTGCACGCCTGGCCGCCGGTGTTCGAGTAGACCTGCGTGTCGAGCACGATCACGCGGATCGGCTTCCCCGACATCATGAGGCGCGAGAGGTTCTGGAACCCGATGTCGAGCATGGCGCCGTCGCCGCCCATCGCGAGGATCGGGGGGCACAGCGCGAACTCCTCGTCCGTGAACGTCCGCCAGTCGAGCTCCGACAGCTCGCGCTCGGTCGCGTCGGCGTCGTACTCGCCTGCGAGGATCGCACGGGCTCGTCGCACCTGTACGAAACCGTCTGCCATCTTCCGCATGTGCCCCTCGAACACGCCGATCGCCAGCGAGGGGCTGTCCTGGAACAGGTGGTTGGCCCACGGGAAGGGATACGGGTTGTACGGGAAGGTGCTCGCCCACACCGAGGAGCAGCCGGTGCTGTTGGCCATCGCCATCGACGCGCGCCCATTGCCGCTCGGCCCTTCGACGTAGCGCCAGCGCAGCGTCTTGAGGTCGTGCAGCGAGGTGCGCAGCAGCTCCAGCTCGCGGCGCTTCTCCGACGCGAGCGGCACCTCGATCGGCGCCGGCGACCTGTCGGTGAGCGACGGCGCCGCGAGCGTCTCGAGCTCCGCGTCCGACGCGAGCAGCGCGCGTGCCCTGGCGTCGAGCTGCGCGATCATCGCGTCGAGCTCGGCCACGTACGCCTCCACGCGCGGCCGCATCATCGCCTCGATCGTCGAGACGATGAGGTGCACCGCGGTCTTCTCGCCGCAGCCCATGCACGCGCCGTCGCCGCCGGCCATCGAGCGGTAGCTCTGCTTCCGCAGCAACAGCGTCGGCAGCACGCCGATCCCTTCCTCGATGTTCGAGACGTTGACGAACCGCGTCGGCGTATCGGGGAGCTGCTTCCAGAACGCCCACCGCTCGCGCAGCGCGGCGACGATCGAGTCGTCCTGCCGCACGCTCTCGAGCGCACCGTCGGGGCAGACCTCGACGCACAGGTTGCACCCCTTGCACGCCTCGGGATTCACCGTGATCGACAGCAGCCCGCCGCTTCCCGGCTGCTTCCGCTCGGCGGTGTCCCAGAACGCCGCGGTCCGCGCGAGCTGAATCGGCGACGACGCATCGATGACGCGCGCGATCTCGCCGTCGAGCGCGCGCCGCCTGTCCGCGTCGAGCGACAGCTTCGGGGCGAGCGTCTCCCACGCGCGCGTCAGCGCGTCGCCGAAGCCGCGGAACTCGCCGCTCCCCACCGCGCGGCGCAGCTCGGCGCCGAGCGGCTTGGCGATCGTGCGCACCCGGTCGACGCCGCCGGTCTGCTGCGCCGCCGCGATCGCCGTCGCGAGCACCGCTTCGGGATCGCTCACGAGCCCCGGGATCGCCGCGTCCGGACACTGCGTCCAGCACTGCGCGCATCCCGTGCACCTCTCGGCGAGGAACCGGGGCACTTCCATGCGGACGCCGGACATGTCGCGCACCGCGCTCGTCGCGGCCGGGATGGCGCTGATCGCCGTGAACGGATCGGCGATCACCTCCTGGCCGAGCTTGCACGTCGCGCACACCTGCTCCCAGAAGCGGCCCGGGTTGGCGATCCCCGGCTGCGCCTTCGGCACGTCGAGCGACGTCGGGATCGCCGGCACCGCGCCCGGAGCGGCGATCGCAGCCTCCGCGGTCTCCACGGTCGGCGCGACCTCGCGCAACTCCTCGAACCCGCGGCGGATCACGCGCAGGTTGTCCTCGACGACGTGTGCGCCCTTCGCGCCGAACTTCTTCGTGAGCTGCGCGCGAATTCCCTCGAACAGGTCCGCCTCCGCCACTTCCTCCTGCGCGAGGAGTGGCGAGGTGGCGAAGAACGCCCCCATGAACGCCGCCCCCTGCATGCGATACCGCAGCTCGACGTCGCTCGCCTCGCTCGCCGCGATCTTGAACGCGTCGAGCGCGTAGAAGCGGATCTTCCGATCGCGGATCTCGCGCCGCGCGGTTGCGGGGAGCGCATGCCACAGCGCGGCCGGCTCCGCATCCGCCTGGATGACGAACACGCCGCCGTCCTTCAGCCCGGCGAGCGGGTTGGAGTGCCGGAACACGTTGGGGTCGGGCGACAGCACGACGTTCACGTGCTTCAGCTCGCAGTTGAGCCGCAGTGGGTCGTGCGCGAAGGTCGCGTAGAAGGTCGTCGGCTGTCCCTTCTTCTCCGAGCCGTACTTCGGGTTGGCCTTCACCTGCATGCCGAGCAGCTCGAACACGGTCATCGAGAGGTTCTTCCCCATCGTGATCGCGCCCCATCCGCCCACGCTGTGGATCCGCACCGCGATCGATCCCGGCGGCGACAGATCCAGATCGCCCGCCGACGGCAGCGCGAGCTGTGCGAGCCGCGGGTAGCTCTCGAGCAGCTGCTGCTGCCAGATCTCCAGCTTCGGCAGGCGCGTGTCCGGCCGCACGAAGTCGATCCCGAGGTAGAACTGCCGGAGCCGCTTGCTCGACGGCAGCATGTTCTCCACCGCGGCCACGATGTCGCCGGGCTGCAGATCCCGGCTGCCGAGGCCGAAGCAGCCGGAGAAGAAGTCCGGCACGTCGTCCGCCTCGATCGCCGCGAGCGCGGGATAGGGCAGCGGGGCCGGCTCGTCGACGCGCTGCTTTCTCGTGCGGGCGCGCTCCGCGGCGCGGGCGCGACCGTTCTCCACGGCCTGGCCCATCGCCGAGCGCAACTCCCGCAGCAGCGGCGCATCGACGGCGAGCGGCTGGTCGGTGCGCTCCAGCACCACCACGCCGCGCTTGCCGGCCAGCAGCCGCGTCACGTGATCCGCCGGGAAGGGACGGAACATCGTCAGGTCGAGCACTCCCACCTTGAGCGTGCGCGTCTCGCGCAGCCAGTCGGCGACCGCCTCGGCGTTCGCCACCACGCTCCCCTGCCCCGCGATCACCCACTCCGCGTCGTCGAGCCGGTAGCCCGACGCGCGCGCGTACCGCCGCCCGGTCAGCGCGGCGAATTCGTCGAACGCGCGGTCCGTGAGCGCGGCGACGTGCTCGAAGTAGAACGGCCGCTGCGCCGCGACCCCCTGCGCATAGCTGTCCTGGTTCTGCACCACGCCGAGCATCGCCGGCAGGTCGACGTCGAACAGCTCGGGGATGCGCCGCCGCTGCGCGCCGAACACGAGCCGCTGCGCCGGCGTCGGCGAGTCGATCAGATCCGCCGGATCGCCGAGGAACTGCTTGATCAGCTCGCGCTCGGGAAGCCGGATCGACTCGATCACGTGACTCGTCAGGAACCCGTCCTGCGCCACGATGCCCGGGTTCAGCGACAGCTCGGCGACGCGATGAGCGATCAGGTTGAGATCCGCCGCCTCCTGCACGTCCTTCGCGAACAGCTGGAAGAAGCCGGTGTCGTCCACCGCGTGATAGTCGTCGTGCCCGGCGTGCACGTTGAGCGCGTGCTTCGTGATCGCGCGCGCCGCCATGTTCAGCACGTAGGTGAGCCGCTTCCCCACCGCGGGATAGAGCGACTCGTGCATGTACACGACGCCCTGCCCGCTCGAGAAGTTCGCCGAGCGGAGGCCGGTCATGCTCATCCCGGCGGTGACCGCGGCGGCGGCGTGCTCGCCTTCCGGCTCGAAGAACAGCAGCCGGCGGCCGTTCACGTTGCGCTTCCCCTCCGCCACCGCCGCCGCCCACCCCTCGCCCATCTGCGTCGACGGCGTGATCGGGTACGCCCCGGCGCCCTCGGAGGCGGCCGTCTCCATCAGCACGATCGCCGTGCTGCCGTCCATCGCCTCCGGCGTGCCGGGGAAGCGCGGCGCGGTGGGCGGCGTGAGCTCCGCCTTGACGGCGGTCGAGCCGAATCTGATCACGGTCTGCTCCCGATGAGCTGCGGTGCCACGCGGGCACGCGCGGATGGTGTCGCTTCGGTCGCGGTGCCGGGCGCGAACTGCGCCCCACGCAGCCACACGATCGCGCCGGTCGGGCAGCGTGCGATGGCCGCCGCATCCGCCATGTCGTTGAGCCGGTAGTCCACCGCCGCGACGCCGCTCGCCACGCTGATCAACCCGGGCGCCGCGTCCATCACACACTTGCCGCACGCCGTGCACGCGACGCGGCACTCCTCCAGCGCCTCGTCGCCCGAGACGAGGTTGCGGCACTGCACGAGCAGGTGCCGGTCGACCGGATGCAGCGCGAGCAGGTCCTTCGGACATGCCGCGACGCAGTCGCCGCACGCGGTGCACGTCTCGACGTCGATGAGCGGGATGCCGTCCGCGCTCATCGTCATCGCGTCGAAGGTGCAGGACCGGACGCAGTCGGCGAGGCCCAGACAGCCCCACGCGCATCCCTTCCCCCCTCCCGCCACCGCGGCCGCGGCGGCGCAGGTCGGCAGGCCGCGATACTCCGCCTGCTGCCGCGCCACGTGCGCTCCTCCCGCGCAGTGCATTCGCGCCACGACCTTCACCGCGCTGCCGGCGTCGACGCCGAGATAGGCGGCGATCTCGCCCTTCACCTCACCGGTGGCGACGTTGCACCCGGCGGGCTGCCGCGCGCCCGAGACGAGCTGCTCGGCGAACGCGCGGCAGCCCGGCACGCCGCACGCCCCGCAATTGGCGCCGGGCAGCATGCCCGTGACCACGTCGATGCGCGGATCCTCCCAGACTCTGAGCCTGCGGTTCGCGAGCGCGATCAGCGCCGCGAACACGAGCCCGATCCCGCCGAGGATGGCGACCGCGAGGAGAATCACCGTGCACCCTCCGCGGCGAGACCGGCCTGCGCGAGCAGCCACGACGCCACCACGTCCACCGCCGACGCCTGCGCCGGCCGCTCGGCCCCCGCCGGCAGCGGCGGCAGCGGCGCCACGACGACGGCGACGTCGCGCGCCGCACGCGTCACCGCGTCCAGCGCGACGAGCTGCGCGAGCTCCTCGCTCGACTGGCGCGCCGAGCGCCATCCGATCGTCGAGGCGCCCGCGGTCGGGATCCGCTCGATCTCGAGACGCTCCTCCAGCCGCGCGCCGCGCCGTGGATCGTGCGCGAACGCGGCGCACGACGGAGGAAGCACCGCCGCCACCGCCGCGCCCGTCCACTCCCCGAGCCGCGCGAGTGCGGCGACGTCGCTCGCCTGCACGACGAGCGTGGTGGGAGCGATCATCCGGACGAGCGGGGCGGGCGATGCCTCGCCCCGGACGACGAGCACGATGCACGCGCCGCCGTCGAGGTACTCCACGAGGTGCTCCGCGCGGAGGTCCGCGCCGTCCACGTCGACCACGAGCGGTGGCGCGAGCTCCCGCTCCGCGCGGCTCCAGCGAGCGAACGGCAGCCCCACGAGCAGCGATCCGTGATGCGTCCCGTGGTAGGAGCCCTCGCGCACGGCGCGGAACATCCGCGCGACGCCGAACGCGCGGCCGATGTCGGCGAATGCCGTGTCCACGACGCGGCGAAGCTGCTGCCCGGACGACACGGACCGCACCACGAGCTCGTCCCCCCGCCCGAGCATCTCGTCGAGCACCGCGATGCCCTCGTCCAGCCGCGCCGCCGCCTCCGGGGGCAGGGCGCGCGCATCGGCGATCACGGCGTCGAACCGCGCCGCGTCGATGCGCCCCGCCGCGAACCCGCCGAGCGAGCGGATCGCGCCCGCCAGGCGGACGTCGTCGGTCGCACGATGCAGCTCGAGGTAGCCCCGCAGCTCGTCGCGCGCAGCCTCGAGTGCGGTGCGGAATGCCGCGAGGCGGCCGGCCAGCTGCGCGGTCACCCGCGCGGCGCGCTCGTCAGACGGCATGGGCGTCGAGCTCCGCATCGAGAAGGGCCAGCCGCTCCGTGGTCGTGCGCGGCGTCGCGCGCCGGATCAGGTCGTACCGGTCCCGCGACGCGTCGCGGAAGAAGACGCCGAGCCGGATCCGCTCACCCGGCATCGCCAGCTCCCGCGCCCGCGCGAGGTCGCGCGGGTCGTGCACGAGACGCCGCGTGTACGTGCGCTCGAGCTCCGGCACGACCACGCCGTCGTCGTGCACCAGCAGCTCCAGCACCTCCGGCCGCTGCACGGCGATCTGATAGATGTCCGCCGTGTACTTCGGGCAGCGCTGCAGCACCCGCACGAACGCGAAGCCGTCGTGGTGGTACGCCGCGCGCAGCGTCGCGAAGAGATGCGCCGGCACCCACTCCGCCGTCTGGGCCACGAACGACGCGTTCGTCACGCCGAGCGCGAGCTCGATCGGGTCGAGCGGAGGCAGGTAGGTGCCCCTCGGCTGCGTGTTGCTCGGATGCCCCTGCGGCGTCGTCGGCGACGTCTGGTTCTTCGTCAGCCCGTAGATGCCGTTGTCCAGCACCATCGCCACCATCTTCACGTTGTAGCGCAGCGCGTGCATCCAGTGTCCCGCCCCGATCGACGTGCAGTCGCCGTCGCCCATCACCACGAACACGGTGAGCTCGGGACGCTGCAGCTTGATCCCCGTCGCCACGGGGAGCGCGCGGCCGTGGATGCCGTGGAAGCCGTACGTCTTCAGGTAGTGCGGAAAGCGGCTCGAGCAGCCGATCCCCGAGACGAACACGGTGCGCTCCGGCGCGAGCTGCTCGGCGACGAGCAGTCGCTCCACCGCCGTGAGCACGGAATGGTCGCCGCAGCCGGGACACCAGCGCGCCGTCGCGCCCTCGTAGTCGGACAGCGCCAGCGCGCGATCGTCGTCGGCGCCGGCGCAGAGGATCGGACAGACCGGGCCGGCGCTCATGCGTCACCTGTCGGAAGGAGGGTCGCGAGCCGGAGCCGCATCGCCGCGGCGATCGCCCCGGGCCGCAGCGGCTCGCCCGCGACGCGGGTCCAGCAGTCCACGTCCACGAGCGTGTGCGCGCGCAGCATCCACGCGAGCTGGCCGTACCGCCGCGACTCGTCGGTGATGTAGGGATCGTTCGGCTCGTCGCTGTAGTTGAGCTCCACCGTGCACACCCGCCGGTAGCGCGCGAACATCGCGCGCAGCCCCGGCTGCAGCGGCGAGAGGAAGGAGAGGTGCGTCGACGATACGCGATGTCCCTCCGCGCGCAGCCGGTCGACCGCCTCCTCGATCGCTCCCTTCGTGCTCCCCCAGCCGACGACCAGCAGATCGCCCGCGTCGTCGCCGTACACGGGCGGCGGCAGCAGCATCGACTGCAGCACCGCGAGCTTGCGCGAGCGCATCGCGGAGCTGTGCTGATGGATGCCGCCGCCGTACGCGACCCGGCTCCGGTCGTCGTGCTCGAGTCCCGTGAGCGTGTGCATCCCGTTCGCCTGTCCCGGGATCAGCCGGCGCGACAGCCCCGTCCGCGGATCCCAGTCGAACGGCTTCGCCCCGTCGGGCACCGGATCCAGGTCGAGCGTGCTGCGCATCCAGCGCTCCTCGAGCGTCGGCCGCGCGAACGGCTGCACCCCCGTCGCGAGGTTCGCATCGGACAGCACGAACACCACGCACCGGAAGGTCTCGGCGATTCGCCGCGCCGTGACCATCACGTGGAAGCAGTCCTCGATCGTCGCCGGCGCGATCACCACCTTCGGCGCGTCCCCCGGCTGGCCGTAGAGCGCCGCGAGCAGATCGGACTGCTCCACCTTCGTCGGCAATCCCGTGCTCGGCCCGCCGCGCTGGACGTCGACGATCACGAGCGGCGTCTCCGTCATCACGGCGAGCCCGATGAACTCGGTCTTGAGCGCCAGGCCGGGCCCGCTCGTCACCGTGAGTGCCGCACCGCCGGCGTACGACGCGCCGATCGCCACCCCCGCCGCGGCGATCTCGTCCTCGGCCTGATGCAGCACGCCGCCGAACCGCTCGAACGCCTCGCCGAGAAAGTGCGACACCGACGTCGCCGGCGTGATCGGATACATCGCGCACAGCTCGAATCCCGCCGCGAGCGCGCCGAGCCCGAGCGCCTCGTTCCCGTTCATCACGACCATCGGCCCCGACGGCGCCGTCGCCGGCACGTCGATCCGCACGTCGAGGTGTTCGTCGGCCCACCGGTAGCCCAGCTCGAGCAGCGCGACGTTCGTCGCGTACACCTGCTCGGACTTCGTGCGGAACGTCTGCGCGATCTGCTCGCGCACGACGTCGAGATCGCGCGCGTAGACGCTCGACAGCACGCCGAGCGCGAACATGTTCTTCCCCTTGCGAGGATTGTCCACGATCGCGCGGCTCTGCTCGTCCATCGGGACGAGGATCACCCGGTAGTCGCGCGTCCCGAGCTCGTCGAGCGCGTCGCGCCAGGCCCGCTGCACGTCCTCGTCGGGGTGCGACGCCCAGCAGTCGTCGAGCAGGATCACGGCGTCGTGCGCCAGTGCGCCGAGCCGGTGCCGCGCGAGCAGCACCTGTTCGTTGAACGCGAGGACGAGCTGCGTCTCGTCCCCCCAGTTGGTCACCGGACCCGTGCCGAACCGGATTCGGTAGCCGCTCGCGCCGTCGGGGATTCGCGGTGGCGGCTGGATCTCGGCGGGGATGATCTCCACCGTCCAGACCCCGTTGCCCATCCGCGCGCAGACGGCGCCGAAGATCTGCCCGCACTTCTGCGCGCCTTCACCCGCGTCGGAGACGATCTCCAACGTGTGCTCGCGCCGGGTCGTGATCGCGCGGGGCGCTCGGTCCTCGCGCGCCGGATCGGTCGCGGGATACGCCAACGTCTCGGTCGGCATGGTTCCTTGGACTCTCGATTGGACGTGAGCCAAGGTCGGTGCCGACGACGCGTCCAACCATCGGGGATTGCGGCCGATGCGCGAGAAGAACTCCCGACGCGGCGCCGCCGCCGCGTAGGCGATCTCCCGACGCGCGGCCCGCCGTGCGACACGCGGCTGCGGCCCGACCCATCGCCGACGGCCGCCGCGCGACTCAGCCCGCGCGCACCCCGTTCATCCGGTCGAACGTGTCGTCGAACGCCTCGTGCGCCTTGCGCACGTTCGCCTCCGACATCCCGTAGGCGATCTCCGTCTCGCCGTTCGCCAGCCGCGTCATCACGGCGTCGGCGAACTCGTCGAGCGGCGCGCCGAACGTGTGCAGCCCCGGACCACCGAGATCGGTGTTCACCGCGGGCGGAAGCACCTCCACCACGCGCACCGGCTCGTCGCGAAGCTGATGGCGGAGCGAGAGCGTGAACGACCGCAGCGCCGCCTTGGTCGCGCAGTACACCGGCGCGATCGCCATCGGCACGAGCGCGAGCCCCGAGGTGACGTTCACGATCGTGCCGCGGCACGCGCGCAGCGCGGGAAGCAGCAGGAGCGTGAGGTGGATCGGCGCGTCGAGGTTCACCGCGAGCTCCTCGCGCGTGTCGACCCACGGCTCGGGCTCGGCGAGCCGGAACCGGCGCTGGATCCCGGCGTTGTTCACGAGCACGTCGAGCGTGGGATGCTCGTCGAGCAGCCACTCGGCGAGCGCCTCGCGCGCCTCCTCGCGCGCCAGGTCGCACTGGCGCGTGATCAGGCCGGGATGTTCGTCGGACGCCGCGCGCAGCGCCTTCTCTCGCCGGCCGCACACGATGACGCGGCTTCCGGCGGCATGGAACCGGCTCGCGATCGCGAGGCCGATCCCGGACGCACCTCCGGTGACGAGGACGGTGTGTCCGCTGAGGTTCACGTCTGCTCTCGATCCCTTCGGGCGCGCGAGCCTGCGGTCCGACAGCGGATCCCACGAGCGCCGGCCGGCGCTCGTGGGATCCGGCGTCGCTCGCTACTGCACCGTGATGCTGCCTTTCATCCCCATCGCGAGGTGGGGCGTGCAGTAGTACTTGTACGTGCCGGCGGGGACGCCGGCGAACGAGACGGTGTACGTCGCGTTCGGGTTCATCTCGAGCGGGCTCGAGAGCGGACCCATCGTATTCGGCATGTTCGCCTGCAGCTGCGCCTCGGCGCCCTTCGGGATGCTGTCCGCCCAGAAGGCGACGTTGTGCGGCGGCCCATCGACGACCGTCCAGCGCACCGCGTCGCCGGCCTTGATCGTGATGTTCGCGGGATCGAATCGATACCCCTGCGCGTCGCCCTGCATCTTCACGTCCCACGTCTTGCCCGTGGCCGGCTTCGCCGCCGCGGAGCCCGCGGCCGCCGCCGCGCCCGTCGAGCCCGCGGGTGCCATGGCCGTCGCGGACGTGTCCGCCGTCGCGGCCGGTGCCGCGCTCGTCGCCGCCATGCCGGTGTCCGCCGCCTTCGGCTCGCCACCGCACGCCATCATGGCGATCGTGCATGCCGAACCGACCACTATGGTTCTCCAGATCATTTTTTGCTCGCTCCGGGTTGGTGTCCGCCTGCCCCGCCGCAGGAACGATACCGTTGCATGCGCACCGGCGCGACTTCCGGCCTGAGCCGCGGTGCGCGCCGCGACGCCAGCGCACACGGCGCGGGCCGCCTCCCCGGCGTGGATGGCACGACGGCTGCAACCCTCTCGTGCACCCCCGTGCGATCGATGGTCCCACGGTCGGCCCGAGCCGCCGCTGCACCCGAACCCGCCTGCATGCGCATCGCCCTCGTCTCCACGCCTTTCGTGGCCGTGCCGCCGCGCCTCTACGGCGGCACGGAGCTGATCGTCGCCGAGCTCGCCGACGGCCTCGTCGAGCGCGGTCACCACGTCACGCTCTTCGCCACGGGCGACTCGCGGACGAGAGCCGAGCTGCGCTCGCTCTACGACGTCGCGCAATGGCCGCCCGAGATGCTCGTCGACCTCGATCACGTCTCGTGGGCGATGCAGCAGATCGCCGAGCGGGACACCTTCGACGTCGTGCACGCGCACTCGGCCATCGCCCTCGCCTGTGCACGCCTCCTGCCCGGCGTCCCGCTCGTCTACACGATCCACCACGAGCGCGACGAGAAGCTCTCCGCGCTCTACCGCAATTGCGGCGATGCGCACTACATCGCCATCTCCGACGATCAGCGGCGCCGGGAGATCCCGCTGCGCGACGTCACCGTCATCCATCACGGGCTCGACGCGACCAAGTACCAGCACGCCCCGCGTGCCGCCGGCGATCATGTCTGCTTCGTCGGGCGCCTCGCGCGCGTGAAGGGCCCGCACACCGCCATCCGCGCCGCGATCGCCGCCGGCGTGCCGATCCGCGTCGCCGGCGAGATCCATCCGCCCGACGAGGCGTGGGCCGCGGCCGAGCTCTCCGATCTGCTCGTCCATCCGATGGTACGCTTCCTCGGCCCGATCGGGCTCCCGCAGAAGGCGCCGCTCCTTCGCGACGCCCGTGCGCTCCTCGCGCCGATCGCCTGGCACGAGCCGTTCGGCCTGATCCTCATCGAGTCGATGCTCTCCGGCTGCCCCGTCGTCGCGTTCGCGCGCGGCAGCGTCCCCGAGCTGGTCGAGGAGGGCGTCACCGGGTTCGTCGCCGAGTCGTTCGAGCACATGGTGACGCTCATCCGCCCCGGCGGCGCGGTGGACCGCTTCGATCGCGTACGCTGCCGCGAGCGCGCGGTCGAGCGCTTCGGGCGCGACCGCATGATCGCCGAGCATCTCGCGCTGTACGCGCGCGCGAACGGGCTCGCCGACGCGGCCGGCGCGCGCCCCGCCCTGGCGATCGCCTGAGGTGAGCGCCGCGACGACGCGCCCCGCGACGGCGCACGACGGCGCGGACGCCACGCGCTCCGCGGAGCGCCCGGCCATCACGATGGAGGAGGCGGTCGGCTACGCGGGGCTGCCCTGCGATCGCGAGAGCCCGGTCGACGACGCGCTCGCGCTCAAGCACGACCGGCTCTTCCTGCTCACCGACCGTCACGGCGGCATCACGCCGCCCGGCAACTGCGCGCTCGGTCTGTTCGAGGACGACACGAGACTGCTCAGCCGCTACGAGCTGCGCGCCGCGGGCGGGCCGCCCGTGCGCCTCTCCGCGCAGGTGATCGAGCCCTTCCGCGGCACCATCGCCCTCGCCGTCACCGACCACGCCTTCGGCGGCAACGACTGGGACCCGAAGAACGCGATCTATCTGCGGCGTGAGTTGATGCTCGACGAAGGCCTGCTCGAGCGGCTCACGATCACGAGCTACCTGCCCCGCGCGATCGACTACTGGATCGAGCTGCTCTTCGGGTGCGACTTCGCCGACATCTTCGAGGTGCGCGGCTGGAAGCGCGAGGCGCGCGGCGAGTTCTTCGCGCCGCGCATCGACGACGACGGCGTCCGGTTCGCGTACCGCGGCCGCGACGGCGCCGTCATCGAGAGCGATCTCCGCTTCCGCGCGCCGCCGGACAGCGTCGAGCACGACCGCGCGCGCTGGGTGTTCTCCCTCGCGCCCGGCGAGCCGGTGCAGCTGGAGTGGCGCATCGGCTCGCCCTCGCCGGCGGCCGCGCGCGCCGTGAGCGCGAAGGGCGCCGCGGCGGACGCGGCGCGCGCGGCCGCCGGCGCCTTCGACGAGCGGCGCGACCGGCTTCGCGCCGAGTACCAGGCGTGGCGCGAGGACTGCTCGTGCTGGTCGAGCGACGTCGAAGCGTTCGACGCCACCCTCGCGCGCGCCACCGACGATCTCCGCTCGCTCTACGTCCACGTCGACGACGCCCGTGTCGTCTCCGCCGGCGTGCCCTGGTACTCCACCATCTTCGGGCGCGACTCGATCATCACGTCGATCGAGACGCTCCCCCTCACGCCGCGCATCGCGATCGACACCCTGCGCTACCTCGCGCGGCGGCAGGGACGCGTCGAGAACGCCTACACCGAGGAGCAGCCGGGCAAGATCCTCCACGAGCTCCGGCGCGGCGAGATGGCGCGCAGCGGCGAGATCCCCCACGTCCCCTACTACGGCACGATCGACGCGACGCCGCTCTGGATCATCCTCCTCCACGAGACCTGGCGCTGGACCGGCGACGACGCGCTCGTGCGCTCGCTCCTCCCGAACCTCCGTCGCGCGCTCGAGTGGATCGATCGCTACGGCGACGTCGACGGCGACGGACTGATCGAGTACGCGCGCACCTCGGAGCGCGGCCTCGTGAACCAGGGGTGGAAGGATTCCGGCGACGGCGTCCCCTATCCCGACGGCCGGCTTCCCGAGCCGCCGATCGCGCTCGTCGAGGTGCAGGGCTACGCGTACGACGCCAAGCTGCGCGCGGCGGAGCTCTTCCGTCACCTCGGCGACGACGACGCCGCGTCACGCCTGCGCTCGGAGGCGGACCGGCTGCGCGCACAGGTGCTCGACCGCTTCTGGATCGAGGAGCTCGGCACCTTCGCCCTCGCGCTCGATGGCGACAAGCACCCGCTCCCCACGGTGACGTCGAACGCCGGCCATCTCCTCTGGAGCCGGCTCCCCGACGTCGCGCGCGCGCAGCGCGTCACCTCGACGCTGCTCGCGCCGGACATGAACTGCGGGTGGGGGATCCGCACGCTCAGTGCGCGGCACCCGGTGTTCAACCCGATGAGCTATCACGACGGCTCCGTGTGGCCGCACGACAACGCGCTCATCGTGCTCGGCATGTCGCACTACGGCGTCGCGCCGCGTTCGACGCCGATCGTCTCGGCCATCTACGAGGCGGCGACGTCCGTGGAGCTGAGCCGGCTGCCGGAGCTCTACTGCGGGATGACGCGCGGCGACGCGCCGCGGCCGGTGCTCTATCCGGTGAGCTGCTCGCCGCAGGCGTGGGCCAGCGGCGCGCTCTTTCTCATGCTGCAGGGCGTGCTCGGCATCATGCCCGACGTCCCCCGCCGCGAGCTCCACATCCGCAACCCGGTGCTCCCGGAATTTCTCGGCGAGCTGACGATCACCGGGCTCGCCGTCGGCCGCTCGCGCGTCGCGCTCCACTTCGTGCGTCGCGCATCCCGCACGCTCGTCAACCTTCTCGCCGTCGAATCGGAGGACGAGCCGATCAAGGTGCGCATCGAGCTCGATTGA
>DATJGU010000077.1:0-19673 GCA_035494615.1 Gemmatimonadaceae bacterium | reverse complement strand
TTCGTCGGCAGCGTCACGACGTCGCTGCTCCGGGGCGCCTCCTGCGCGGTGCTCGTCACGCCGGAGCCCGGCTTCGCCGAGCTCGATGCGATACAGCGCCGGCTCACCGGCACCTCCGAGACGACGGCGCACGAGGACTGGCCGCGCCAGCTCGCCGAGTTCGCAGAGCGCAATCGCGGCCGCCGCACCGTGCTCGAGGTCGACGATCCGGAGATCGGTGCGCAGACCCAGGAGACCGGCTACGCGCTCGTCGGCGCGACCTACGACCCGCGCGACGCGCGAGTCGAGCTGATGCTCGGCTCGCCCGAGGGCGGCACCCCGCACCTCACCCGCGGCATCACGCACGTGGATGCCGTGGCCGTGTCGAGCGGCGCCGACGGAAAGGATCTCGGCCTTCGCATCAAGCACGGCGACGGGCAGACGATCCTCACCTTCACGCCGACCGCGTGAGCAGCACGGGGGACGGGCGCGTCGTCGGCACACCGGCGCGCGGTCCCGCGCCCGCCGGTCGCGTTCACGCCGGCGCGCGCATGCACGAAAACGACGGCGGCCTGACCGCGGGCGAGGCATCGGAGCGCCTCGCCCGCGACGGCCCCAACGAGCTCGCCTCCGCGCCGCCGGTCCCGCACTGGCGGCGCTTCGTCGCGCAGTTCCGCAGCGTGCTCGTGCTGCTCCTGCTCGCCGCGACGGCGATCTCGCTCGTGCTCTGGATCCACGAGCGCGAGACTGCGCTCCCGTACGACGCGATCGCCATCCTCGCCATCGTGCTGCTCAACGCGGCGCTCGGCTACGTGCAGGAGCTGCGCGCCGAATCCGCGGTCGCGGCGCTGCGCGCGATGTCGGCCCCCGAGGCCACCGTGATCCGCGACGGCGAGCGCCGCCGCGTTCCCGCGCGCGACGTCGTCGTCGGCGACGCGATTCTCGTCGAGGAGGGAGACACCATCCCCGCCGACGCCCGCCTGCTCCGCATCGCGGCGCTCCGCGTCGCCGAGGCGGCGCTCACGGGCGAGAGCGTTCCCGTGGAGAAGAGCCTCGCGCCCGTGGCCGACGACACGCCGCTCGCCGACCGTACCGACATGGTGTTCAGCGGGACGACGGCGGTGTCGGGCCGCGCACGCGCGCGCGTCGTCGCCACGGGGATGAACACCGAGATCGGCCGCATCGCCGGCATGCTCGAAGCGGTGCCGACCGAAGCCACGCCGCTCCAGCGCGAGCTCGACCGGCTCGGCCGCACGCTCGCCGTGCTCGTCGTCGTCGTGGCGATCGTCGTCGTCGCGGTGATCCTCGCCGTGCAGCAGGCGCACGGCGTCGCGGCGATCGTCAACGTCCTCCTGCTCGGCGTCGCGCTCGCCGTCGCCGCGGTACCGGAAGGGCTGCCGACGATCGTCACCGCCGTGCTCGCGATCGGCGTGCGCCGCATGGCGCGGCGCAACGCGATCGTCCGCCGGCTCACCGCCGTGGAGACCCTCGGCTCCGCGACGGTGATCGCGTCGGACAAGACCGGCACGCTCACGACCAACGAGATGACGGTGCGCGTCGTGCGCACGGCGAGCGGCCGCGCGACGCCGGCGGAGCTTCCGCGGCTCGGCGGCGAGCAGCGGCTGGAGCTCGAGCGCACGCTCGTCGCGGCCAGTCTCGCCAACAACGCCTCGCTCCGCCGCGCCGGCGACGACTGGGAGGTGCAGGGCGACCCGACCGAGGGCGCGCTGCTCCTCGCCGCGCAGGCGGCGGGAGTCGACGTGCACGACCTCGAGTCGCGCTGGCCGCGGCTCGCCGAGCAGCCGTTCACCTCGGAGCGCAAGCGCATGAGCACCCTGCACGAGCGGTCGGAGCGGCCCGACGCGCACATGCTGTTCGCGAAGGGCGCGCCCGATCTGCTCCTCCGACGGTGCGCGTGCGAGCTCGTGGGCGAAACGGAAGTGCCGCTCACGCCCGAGCGGCGCGACGCCGTGCTGCGCGAGTCCGAGTCGCTCGCCGACGAGGCGCTGCGCACGCTCGCCGTCGCGTACCGGCCGCTCGATGGCGAGATCGACGCCAGCGCCGGCGACGCCGACGCGGCCGATGCGCTCGAGCGCGATCTCGTGCTGCTCGGGCTCGTCGGCATGATCGATCCGCCGCGCCCCGAGGCGCACGATGCGGTGCGCCGCGCGCGCGCCGCGGGGATCCGCCCGGTGCTCATCACCGGCGACCATCCGCGCACCGCCGTCGTGATCGCGCGAGAGCTCGGCATCACGAACGACGACCGCGTCGTCGCCGGCGCGGAGCTCGAGGGGATGGACGACGAGGCGCTCGCCCGCGCCGTGCGGGAGACGTCGGTGTTCGCGCGCGTCGATCCGTCGCACAAGCTGCGCATCGTGCGCGCGCTCCAGAGCACGGGCGAGGTCGTCGCCATGACGGGCGACGGCGTGAACGACGCCCCCGCCCTCCGCGCCGCCGACATCGGCATCGCGATGGGGATCACCGGCACCGACGTCTCCCGCCAGGCGGCCGACATGGTGCTCGCCGACGACAACTTCGCCACGATCGTCGCCGCCGTGGAGGAGGGGCGCGCGATCTACGCCAACATCCGGCGCGCGCTGCGCTTCCTCCTCTCCGGCAACTTCGGCGAGGTGACGACGATGTTCGTCGGCGTCGTGCTCGCCGGCACGCTCGGGCTCCGCGAGCCGGACGGCGGGCTGCTCCTCCCGCTGCTCGCCACGCAGATCCTCTGGATCAACCTGCTCACCGACGGCGCGCCCGCGCTGGCGCTCGGCGTCGACCCCGCGGAGCCGGGACTGATGCGGCTGAAGCCGCGCCGGCGCGACGAGTCCGTGATCTCGCCGCACGCATGGCGCGACATCGCCGTCGCCGGCCTCATCATGGCGGCGTCGACGCTGTTCGTGTTCGACCTGTCGCTCCCCGGCGGCCTCCTCGCCGGCACGAGCGACGAGCGTCACGCCCGCACGATGGCGTTCACGACGATCGTGCTCGCGCAGCTCTTCAACGTGTTCGACTCCCGCTCGCGGCGGCGGAGCGCGTTCTCCGGGCTCGCCCACACGAAGTGGACGTGGGCCGCCGTGCTCGCGTCGGTCGCGCTCCAGGCGCTCGTCGTCTACCTGCCGCCGCTGCGCGCCGCGTTCGGCACGACCCCGCTCGGCGCCGGCGACTGGCTGCTCTGCGCGGGCGCGGCGAGCGTGCTGCTCTGGGTGCACGAGATCACGAAGCTCGTGGCGCGGCGCCGCGACCGCGCCCGCGAGACCTCTCGCTAGCGGGCATCACCCCCCGACCCTCACCCGCTCTGCCAGTCGCAGCGCGTCGAACGGCGCGTGCACCTTCGCATCGTTGTCGAAGTAAACGTAGACGTCGCGCCCCGCGCGGCGCCACCGCGCCACCTTGCGCGCCCAGTCGTCGAGCTCGGCGTCGGTGTAGCCGCTCGCGTACAGCTCGCGCGAGCCGTGCAGCCGCACGTACACGAAGTCGGCCGTCACCTCCTCGGCGTACGGGAACTTTCCCGCCGTGTCCGCGACGACGAACGCGCACCGGTGCTCTCGAAGCAGCGCGTAGAACTCCTCGTGAAAGTAGCTCGGGTGCCGGACCTCGAACGCGTGCCGGTAGCGCACGTTCGCCGCCGCATCCACGAGCGCGCCGCGACGCAGCCGGTCGTCGTGCTGCAGTGCGACCGCTTCCGCCGCGCGCGAGCTTCGCGGCAGGAGGCGCATGAAGGCGTCCATCCGCTCGGCGTCGAACCGGTAGGTCGCGGGAAGCTGCCAGAGGAAGGGACCTGTCTTCCGCCCCAGCGCGAGCACGCCGCTCGCGAAGAAGTTGCCGAGCGCGCGATCCGCGTTGCGCAGCTTCAGGTTGTGCGTGATGAACCGCCCGCCCTTCACGGCGAACACGAAGCCGCGCGCGGGCGTCTCGGCCACCCAGCGCTCGAACACCGCGGGCGACTTGAGGCTGTAGAAGGTGCCGTTCAGCTCCACGCTGTCGAACCGTGCGCTCGCGTACTCGAGCCAGCGGCGCGCGGGCAGGTCGGCCGGATAGAACGGGCCGCGCCACGGCTTGTAGTCGTAGCCGCTGATCCCGATCCAGGCGCGGCCCTCGGCGCGCGGCATCGCGCGCGCCCGATCAGGCGATCTGCACCGTCCGGCCCGTCCGCGCCGCCTCGTAGATCGCCATCATCGTGCGCACGTCGCGCAGCCCCATCTCGCCGGAGACGCTCGTCGGCCGGTTGGCGTTGATGCAGTCGGCGAAGTCGTCCATCTCCGTCGCGAACTGATCCACCTCGGGCGCCTCGAGCGGCTTCGCGTCGCTGCGCCAGCCGCGGATCCCGTCGTAGTTGAATGCCGGCGTCAGACCGAACGTGCCGCGATCGGCGAACGCCGTCGTCCGGTTCATCCCGCCGACCTTGTACGACGTCATGCACGACGCGGCGACGCCGTTGGCGAACTTGAGCTCGAAGGCGAGCGACTCCTCGACGTCGGCGAACTTCACCGGATCGGTCTTCGTCGTCTCGACGGCGGTGACGGCCACCGGATAGCTCCCGACGATCATCTCGGCGGACTGGATCGCGTAGATGCCGACGTCCATCAGCGGTCCGCCGCCGGCCAGCGCACGCTTGAGGCGCCACTGCGTCGGGTCGCCGATCGGGAACCCGAACGCCGCTTCGATCAGCCGCACCTCGCCGAGCTCCCTGTCGCGGGCGACGCGCAGCATCTCGAGGTGGTGCGGCTCGAACCGGCAGCGGTAGCCGATCGCGAGCTGGCGCCCCGCGGCCTTCACCGCGTCGACCATCGCCTGGCAGCGCTCCGAGGAGACCTCCATCGGCTTCTCGCACAGCACGTGCTTGCCCGCCCTCGCCGCCTTGATCGTGTCGCGCGCGTGGAGCCCGTTCGGCGTGACGACGTACACGACGTCGACGTCCGGGTTGTCCGCGAGCCGGTCCATCGTGTCGTAATCGTAGATGCTGCGGTCCGGGATGCCGTACTGCGCCTTCCACTTCACCGCCTTCGCCGGCGTGCCGGTCACGATCGCGGCGAGCCGGCAGTTCTTCGTCGTCTGGAGCGCCGGCGCGATCTGATTCGTCGCGAGGCTGCCGAGCCCGACTACCGCGAAGCCGAGCGGCTTCGCCGAAGGCGTCGGGGTGGCGCGATGCGCGAGCGGACGAACGAGCGGCGGTACGAAGGGCGCCCCCGCCGCGGCGATCGCCGCCATCTTCACGAACTCTCGGCGGCTCGGAGTCGATGACATACGGGCTCTGGATAGTGGTTGGTTCGGCGAAGATCGGAGATCGATCCTGGCCAGGCAAGGGTAGTCTTTCGGCATCTCGCGAAGGCGCAGAGCGGAGAACAGGCGCTCGGGCCGGCTTCTACCGGCAACGTGTTTCACGCGGAGACGCGGAGTTGGGCGGAGGCGCGGGGAACTGCCCTGTGGGTGAGCGCCGAGCGGCGGGGCCGAAACTTCGGGTCGAGCTCGATGCATCAGCGCTCCGCTCCTCTCCATCCACGACCCGAGGAGTCTTGGAGGTTGCAGGGCAGAGGTGCGTGCGATCGCGCGAGTAGCTCGCAGAGCGTGCCGTTGCCGTTGCCGCTTCCCGCGCCTCCGCCAGCTTCCCGCGCCTCCGCGCGGAAATCCTTGCGGGAGGAGCCTCCCGCGCCTCCGCGTGGAACAAACACGTCGCGGTAGAAGCCGGCCCGAGCGGCAGTTCTCCGAAAGATGGCCCGTCCGGCAGGATCGACTCGATCCGTCTCCCGCCCACACGCCCCGCCCCGTAGCTTCGGGCCAGTCCCCCACTGGAGCCACTGAATGGATAGACGGTCCTTCGTCCACACCCTCGGTGCCGCGCTCGTCGCGCCGGCCGTCGCGTGTGCCATGCCCCGCGCCGGCGCCGCCACCAGCCGGCGGCTCGGCCGCGTCGGGTTGCAGCTGTACACGCTCCGCGACGCCGCGCGCGTCAACCTCGAGCAGACGCTCGCCGAGATCGCCGCGATCGGCTACAAGGACGTCGAGCTGTTGATGTCGATGAACAACTTCAACACGCCCCCCGCGCAGGTCCGCGCCATGCTCGACCGCCACGGCCTCCGCGCGCCGTCCACGCACATCGGCGAGAACAACCTCGATCAGCTCGACCGCGCCGCCGACGATGCGCGCATCCTCGGGCACAAGTATCTCATCCTCGCCAACCTCCCCGACGACGCACGCAAGTCGCTCGACGGCTTCACCTCGTGGGCCGACAAGCTCAATCGCGCCGGCGAGGCGGTGCGCAAGCACGACCTCTGGCTCGGGTTCCACGACGAGGCGCCCGATTTCGTCGCCTTCGACGGAAAGGTCGGCTACGACGCCCTCGTCGAACGCCTCGATCCGAATCTCGTTCGGCTCCAGCTCGACGTCGGCAACGCCGCCCAGGGAGGCCGCGATCCGATGGATCTCATGAACCGCTATGGCAATCGCTACTGGGCGTTCCACATCAAGGACGTGCCCGCGATGAAGGCGGAGCACGACACGGAGCTCGGCAAGGGGGTTCTCGACCTCCGAGCGCTCCTCGCCCGCATCACCGACATCGACGACAAGCTCGTCTACGTCGAGCAGGAGAGCTATCCCGGCGCGCCGATCGACAGCGTGCGCCGCGACTACGAGTACCTCTCGACCCTCAGATTCTGACCGCGCACCGCGCGCACGTCACCACACGAGGTTCATCAGGAGGGCGGCGCCGAGCCCCATCACGCCGACGATCAGCTCCATCATGCTCCACGTCAGAAACGTCTCGCGGATCGTCGCGTTGAAGTACTCCTTGAACATCCAGAAGCCGCTGTCGTTGAAGTGCGAGAACATCAGGCTTCCGGCGCCGGTGGCCAGCACCATCAGCTCGGGATGCACGTTCGCCGCGGCCGCCGTCGGCGCCAGCACGCCGGCGGCGGTCATCCCCGCCACCGTCGCCGAGCCGATCGCGGCGCGCAGCATCGCCGCCACGCCGAACGCGAGCAGCAGGGGATTCATCTGCACCGCCGCCGCGCGCTGCGTGATGTAGTCCGACACGCCCCCGTCGCGCAGCACCTGCGAGAACGCGCCCCCCGCCGCGATGATCAGCAGGATCCCGGCGATCGTCGCGACGCCGCCCTGCAGACTCTTCATCAGCTCGTCCATCGTCTTCCCGCGCCGCACGCCGAGCGCGTAGAGCGCGAACAGCACCGCGAGCGCGAGCGCCACGTTCGGGTTGCCGAAGAACTTGAGCGACGTCACGAGCGTCCGGAGCGCGGGGCTCGGCAGCGCCGCGGCCAGCTCGGCCGCGTAGTTCGTGCCCGGCCGGAAGGGATCGATCGCCGAGGTGCCGAGCGAGATGTCGACGATCGCATTCGCCAGCATGAGAATCACCGGCACGACCGCCGCGACGAGGCTCACGGTGAATCCCGGAAGCTGATCGCGCTCGAGCGGCGCCACGCGCGCGAGGCCCGGCGGGGGCTCCATCGTGCGCACCTTCACCGTGCGGCTGAACAGCACGCCCCCGACGAAGCACGCCGGGATCGCCGCCACGAGGCCGACGAGCAGCGTCCGGTTCATGTCGGCGTGATACAGGAGGGCAAGGAACGTCGGCGCGGGATGCGGCGGCGTGAAGCCGTGCGTCACCGACAACGCCGACGCGAGCGGGAGGCCGACGTACACGAGCGGCAGCCGCGTCGCCAGCGCGACGGTGTACACGAGCGGGATCAGCACGAGGAATCCCGCGTTGTAGTGCATCGCGATCCCGACCAGCATCCCGGTCATCGCCATCGCGAGCTGCACGCGCGGGAGGCCCGTGAGATCGATCAACCGCATCGCGATCGCCTGCGCCGCGCCGCTCTCGTCGAGCAATCGCCCGAGCATCGCGCCGAACACGAGCATCAGCGCCACGCCCGCCATCGTGTTGCCGATGCCCGTGAGGATCGATTGCAGCGTGCGCAGCAGATCCATTCCGTTCAGCAGCCCGACTGCCAGCGCGGTGAGCAGCAGCGCGAGGAATGCGTCGAGCTTCACGACGAGCATGAGCACGAGCATCAGCGCGACTCCGAGGACGACCCAGAGCAGGGGCATTCGATACGGTTTGTGGGGGCGGTGCGGGCGGGACGGTCCGCCAATCTGACCGCTCTGGAGGAATCCGCCAGGGTCTCCTACCTTCGATCGCCGACGCATCCCCGCGCCGCAGCCGCTCGCCCGGAGGATCCGATGCCGCTCGCCGCCCGCTCGTCTCTCGCCAGCACCATCGTCCCGCTCGCCGCACTGGTCGCACTGGTCACGTTGGTCGCCGCGACGCCGCACGCCGCATCGACCGGCTTCACCTATCGGCTCCGGATCGACGCGCACGTCACCGCCCCAGACGGCACGACGCGCGACGAGCTTCTCCTCTCGGGCCGCGCGATCACCGACGGCACGCACGCGCGGCTCGACGTCGACTCGGCGGCGCGCGAGTCGGGCGTCGGCGCGGACGGTGGCGCGTACGTCCTCGCCGATTCGACCGCGCTTCTGGTCGTCTCGCCGAAGGAGCGCCGCGTCCTGCGCTACGCCTTCGCCGATCTCGATCGCGGCGTCGCCGCGCTCGCCGCGAACGCGCCCGGCACCACCACCGCCATCGGCGACGTCGCCGTCAAGCTCGAGCCGCTCGGCGCCGGCGCGCCCCTGCTCGGCCTCGCGACGACACGCTGGCGCCTCGTGCAGGATTACATGATCGAGACGGCGTCGGGGCTCGTCGCGCACGACGCCACCGACCACGTCGTCGCCGAGTACGCGCTCGCGGCGGAGCAGCCCGGTCTCGCCAATCCGTTCGCGCACTTCGGGCAGCTCGCGCTCGCCGGGGGCGAGTTCGGCGCGCTCGCCGCGCGCACCGCCGATGCCGCCGCACGCATGGGGCACGGCGTGCCGCTCGAGATCGTCTCGACCACGACGTCGACCGACGAACGGAACGCCGTCACGACGACCGTGCGCACGATGCGCGTCACCGAGCTCGCGCCGGCGGCCGTCGACGCCGCGCGGCTCGTCGCTCCCGCCGACTATCAGATGATCGACGTCGGCGCACGGGCGCGCGCGGCGAATGCGCGAACTGCGCAGGCCTCGGCGGCGAGCCGCGCGGCGGCGGCGAAGTCGGGCTCGAAGTCTGGCGCGAAGCCCGGCGCGAAGCCCGCCACCGCCGGCGCGGCGCAGACGGCGAAGGAAGGCTTCAAGGGCGCGCTGCGCGGAGGCTTCGGCGGGCTGCGTCCCTGACGAAGCGAGCCGGGCGCGACGCCCGTCACCGAGCCGAGCGCGCCGCTCCTGTACGTTTGGTGATGACACCCGTTCGGATCGCTCCACGACGAGCCCGGCCGTATCACGCATTCGGCGCCACGCTCGCGCTCGCCCTCACCGCGTGCGCCGGCGACGGTATCGGCCCCGGCTCCTGCGCCGTCGCGGAGAGCGCCGCGCCCCTCGGCGCCCCCGCCACGATCTCACTCGACCCCTCGCGCCGCTTCCAGACGATCGACGGCTTCGGCACTTCGCTCCCGCTGTTCGACGATCCACACGTCACCGAGACCTTCGATCAGACGACGAAGCGCGCCGCCGCCATTCCCACCGCGCGCGATCAGGCGAAGATCCTCGACCTCCTCTACCGCGACCTCGGGCTCACGCGGGCGCGCGTGAGTCCTGACGGCATCGAAGCGGCGAACGACAACGCGGACCCGAACGTCGCCGATCTGTCGAAGTTCGACTTCGGCTGGAAGCGTGGCGACGGCTACATCGCCGCGATCGAGCAGCTTCGTTCCCGCGGCGTCACCACCTGGTTCGCGTCGCCGATCACGATCGAGTCGTGGATGTCGGAGTCGAACCCGGCAGAGTACGCCGAGTGGGTGCTCGTCATGCTGCGCCACTGGCGCGACGCGGGGGTCGAGATGCCCTACTACTCGCTCGTGAACGAGCCGGGCTACGTGCGCAGCGGCTACTGGTCGGGCGCGTGGATGCGCGACGTCGCGAAGATCCTCGGCCCGCGCATGGCCGCCGAGGGATTGAAGACGAAGCTCGTCGTCCCCGACGACTTCAGCGCGAGCGAAGCGTACGGGCGCCTGCAGACGATCCTCGCCGACCCCGACGCACGGAAGTACGTCGGTGCCGTCGCCTATCATCTCTACGAGCGCGGCCGGGAAGGCGACGTCCGCGCGCTCGCCGCGCAGTACGGGATCCCCGTCTGGATGACGGAGTACTCCACGCCCGGCGACTGGCTCGCCTGGGCGGCGATCATGCAGGAGCTGCTCGTCGACGACGGCGTCTCCGCCGTCGACTACCTGTGGGGCTACTTCGGCGACTGGGATGGCTCGCAGCTCGTTCGCATCCGCGTGAGCGGCTCGGCGTACGCCGGCTACGACGTCAACCGCCAGTACTACGTGATGGGGCAGTACTCGCGGTACGTGCGGCCCGGCGCCGTGCGCATCGCCTCGGCATCGGCCGAGCACGACGTGAAGGTCGCCGCGTTCGTGGATGGCGCGACGCTGGTGGTCGTCGCGACGAACCTCGGCGCCAGCGACCACACCGTCGACGCTGCGCTCGCCGGCGGCGCGTCGTGCCCCACCGGTTTCGACGCCGTGCGGACCAGCGAAACGGAGAGCTGGGCGGCGCTCCCCACCATCGCGGTCGATGGCCCACGCTTCTCCGTCACCCTGCCCGCGAAGAGCGTCACGACGTTCGTCTCACGCTGAGCTCTCCGTGCCTTTGCGCCGGGCCTCGACTGCCTCCATGCGGATCGGGCGGATGACTGCACGGATCCGCATGGAGCAGTTCGCCCCGGCGCATGGACCTCTGCCGCTCCGTCTACCCGCGGCCGGATACCCGCTACTCGCTACCACCGACTTGTGGTTGCCGTGCGAGCGCCGATCGCATCGTCCGCGGCCTCACGCCGCACGGATCGTGTTCTGCTCCTTGTGCAGCCCCGCGTACAGCAGCGCGCCGCCGATCAGCGCCACGCCCACCGCCGCCGTCGCCGCCTGCGCCGCGCCAGCCAAGCTCGTCGCGCGCACGGACGCGTCCCAGTTCGCCCAGATCACCGCCGTGAGCACGATCCCGAGCGCGATCAGCGCTCCCCCCGCCATGGCGAGCGGCTTCGAGATCCGGTTCGTCTCCAGCACGGCGTCCACGTCGGCCATGCGGAAGTTGCGGCCGAGCACGAGCCAGAAGATGAGCAGGCTGAGCGGGTGCATCAGCCCCGCCCACACGAACACGACGCTCTGATTCCCCACCCACTGGATCGACATCGCGGCGAGCAGCGTGAGGAACATGCCGCCGAGTCCGCCCGTCGTCGCGCCGAGTCCCACCACGGAACCGGCGACCTTCGAGGGGAAGAGATCCGTCGCCGTCGTGAACAGATTTGCCGACCACGCCTGGTGCGCCGCCGTGACGAGGCCGAGCAGAACGAGGCAGAGGATGAAGCTGCTCGTGTAGTAGGCGAGGATGGCGAAGGGCGCGCACACCGCCGCGATCCCCATCGCCGCGTACCGCGCCGTCGCGATCCGCCATCCGCGCCCGATCAGCCAGCCCGACAGCCAGCCTCCCAGGATCGAGCCGACGCTCGCCGCCGTGTAGATCCCCGTGAGCAGGAACGCACTGCCGAGGATGTCCTGCCCCCGCTCCTTCGCGAGATAGCTCGGCAGCCAGTACAGATAGAACCACCACACCGGATCGGTCAGCAGCTTGGCGAGGAGGAACGGCCAGATCTGCTTGAACCGGAGCAGCGTCGTCCACGAGAGCCGCAGCTTCTCCTGGCTCTGCGCCTGGTCCGATTCGATGTACGCCAGCTCCTCGGGAGAGAGCCGTGGATGCTGCTTCGGCGGATGGAACCCGATCTGCCAGAAGATCAGCCACACGAAGCCGATCGCGCCGATCGCGATGAACGCGAACTGCCAGCCGAACGACTCGGCGATCATCACCGTGATGAACGACACCATCACGCCGACGTTCGTCCCCGAGTTGAACAGCCCCGTGGCGAGCGCGCGCTCGCGCTGCGGGAACCACTGGCCGATCGCCTTGATCGACGCCGGGAAGTTTCCCGCCTCCGCCGCGCCGAGGAAGAAGCGCGCGATCGCGAAGCTGAAGGTGCCGCGCGCGAGGGCGGTGAGCATCGACATCGTGGACCAGAGCACCAGCGCGAGCGCGAGGCCGAACTTCACCCCCATCGAGTCCATCACGCGTCCCATGATGGGCGGGAACGCCGCGTACGCCGCCGTGAACGCGAACTGGATCCAGCCGTAATCCGCCTCGCTCCACCCCATTCGCTGCTCGAGCATCGTCTTGAGGACGCTGAGCGACTGGCGATCGACGTAGTTGATCGTCGTCGCGAGGAAGAGCAGCCCGCAGATCCACCAGCGCAGGCCGGGGATGTACCGGCGGTGCGCGGGCGACTCGTGGGCGACGGGTGCCGGCTGTGATGCCATGAGAGTCTCGCTCGGTGGGGGCGGAGCGGCAGCGATGAGACCGCCCGGCCAGGTCAGGGCACGAATGTGGGCCACGGCGCTCGCATTGCGATAGCCCCGCGCGACGGACCAACTTGATGGCCCGTCACTCTACGCGTCGCGGCGCCGACCCGCTGGCGCCGGAGCCCTCACCGAGCCTCGCGGAGCGCTGAAGTCATGCCGATCACCGTAGGCGTCGTGGGCACTGGCTGGGTGGGCGCGAGCGTCGCCATCTCCGTCCTGCACGCCGGCTTCGCGAGCGAGCTGCGGCTCACCGACCTGCGGCGCGAGGTCGCCGAAGGGGAGGCGATGGACCTCGCGCATGGGGCCTCGTTCTACACGACGGCCTCAGTGCGCGCCGTGGACCTCGACGAGATGCTCGACACCGACGCGCTCGTCCTCGCCGCGGGGCGCGGCGGGAAGCCGAACGAGTCGCGGCTCGACCTCCTCCGTGAGAACGCCGCCACCCTCGGCGACATCGGCCGCCGGCTGCGCGACTACCGTGGGCTCGTCGTCGTCGTCACCAACCCGGTCGACGTCCTCACCTACGTCGTCGCGCGGAGCTCGGGGCTGCCTCCCGAGCGCGTGATGGGCACCGGCACCATGCTCGACACCGCGCGCTTGCGGCAGGTGCTCGGCCACGAGCTCCGCGTCGACCCGCACTCCGTCCACGCCCAGGTGATCGGCGAGCACGGCGACTCGGAGGTGGTGCTGTGGAGCAGCGCGCACGCGGGGGGTACCCCGCTTCGCGAGTGGCCGACCTGGGACCGCGCGCGCGAGGCGCCGATCGCGACCGAGGTCCGCACCGCCGCCTACGAGATCATCCGCCGCAAGGGCGCGACCAACCACGCCATCGGCCTCACCACGGCGGCGCTGCTGCGGTCCGCGCTCCGCGGCGAGCGGCGCGTGCTCACCGTGTCACGCTGCCAGACCGGCGCGCTCGGCATCCGCGACGTGGCCCTCTCACTTCCGACGGTGGTCGACGTCGACGGGGCGGTGGAGGTGATCCCGGTGACGCTCGACGCCGGCGAGCGCGAGGCGCTCGAGCGCTCGGCCGGCGTATTGAAGCAGGCGATCGCGTCGCTCGGCTAGCGCGGCGTCAGAACCCCTGCCCCTTCGTGCGCGTGCGCACGCGCATGAGCTGGTGGTTCACCGTCATGTAGAGCGTCGAGCCGTCGTCCCCGAACGCGCAGTTGGACACGACGTCGCCCGGCACGATCGTGCCGAGGTGCTTCCCCTGCGGCGTGATGACGAGGATGCCCCCCGGCCCGCTCGTCCACACGTTCCCCTTCGCGTCGACCTTGAGCCCGTCGAACGCGCCCTGGAGCTTCTGTGCGACGCGCGCGCTCCCGTCGAAGAAGATGCGACCCTTGCCGGGCACGCCATCGGCGCCGATCTCGTACGCCATGACGTACGGCGTCTTGGGGTCCGAGATCCCGATGTACAGCGTGCGGCCGTCGGGCGACACGCCGACGCCGTTCGGGAAGCTCAGGTCGCGCGTCACCACGCTGAGCTGCCCGCTCGCCGAGAGCCGGAACACGCCGTTGAACGGCAGCTCCTTGTTCGGGTCGTCGTTGAGGCCGCGCAGCCCGTACGACGGATCGGTGAAGTAGAGATCCCCGTTCGGCGCCCACACGAGATCGTTCGGGCTGTTGAACCGCTTCCCTTCGAAGCGATCCACCACGACGGTGCGCGTGTAGAGCGAGTCGTTCCAGCGCGAGATGCCGCGGTTCCCGTGGTCGGCGACGACGAGCGTCCCGTTCCTGTCGAACGTCAGCCCGTTCGAGCCGAGCTCCCGGCCGGGCGGGTCGGTGCCGAGCGCATATCCCGCGGGGCGAAGGAAGATCGAGAGGCCTTCGCCCTCCTTCCATTTGTAGGTCGTGTTCTTCGGGATGTCGCTGAACAGGAGGTATCCCCCGCTGTGGCGCCACACCGGGCCCTCGGTCCAGTCGAAGCCTCCCGCGAGTCGCTCGACGCGCGCGTCCGGTGCGATGAGCGAATCGAGCGCGGGATCGAGCCGCTCGATCCGGCTTCCCCGCGCGACGGCGATCATCGTCGCCGCCGTGCCGGCCGCGGGGGGCGCCGGCGCCGGAGTCGTGGTGACGGTCGCGCCGTGTGTGCACGCCGAGAGCGCGGCGAGGATGGAGAGCGACCGGAGCGCGCGAAGGCGGAAAGACATGGTGCGGTGTGGGCGAAGGACTCGAGCTCGCAGTGAACGGGTACAGCGGCGTGCGCGCACAAACTGGCGGCACGGCGCACGTTGTCAACGTGGCGGCGGCTGTCGTCGCCCTCGCGGAGGCGCTTTATTGCGGGACATGAAATCCACCGTCGACGAGATTCGCCGCCGGTTCGACGCCGACGTCGAGCGCTTCGCCAATCTCGAGACGGGGCAGTCGGCCACGATGGACGCGCCCCTCTCGCTCGAGCTGATCGCGCGCGCCGCGGCGGCGACGACGCCGGCCGCCACGCACCTCCTCGACGTCGGCGCCGGCGCGGGCAACTACGCGATCCGGATGCTCCAGGCGCTGCCCGGTCTCGACGTCACCCTCGTCGACCTCAGTCGCTCGATGCTCGACCGCGCCGAGGAGCGGCTGCGCGGCACGACGGCACGCCGCGTGACCTGCATCCAGGGCGACGTGCGCGAGCTCGCGCTCGGCGAGGAGCGGTTCGATCTGATCACCGCGGCGGCGGTGCTCCATCACCTGCGCGGCGACGAGGAGTGGGAGTCGGTGTTCGCGAGCTTCTTTCGCGCGCTGCGGCCCGGCGGCTCGCTCTGGATCTCCGATCTGGTGACGCACTCCATTCCGGCGGTGCAGGCGCTGATGTGGGAGCGGTACGGCGAGTATCTCGCGGCGCTCCGCGACGAGGCGTATCGCGACCACGTCTTCGCCTACGTCGAGCGGGAGGACACGCCGCGCCCGCTGCGGTTTCAGCTCGATCTCCTGCGCCGCTCCGGCTTCGCGGACGTCGACGTCCTCCACAAGAACGGCTGCTTCGCCGCGTTCGGCGCCGTGAAGCGGCCATCAGCCCTCGAATCGCGATGACGAACGACCGGATCGGAGTGCAGGTGCGGGCCGCGACGGGCCCCGGAGTGCTTCACCAGCTCACTGGCGTCATCGCGAACCAGCGCGGCGACATCTCCTCCGTCGCCATCACGAGCCAGGGGACGACGGAGGATCTCGTCTACTTCGAGATCGATCTCCCGGGCGAGGTCCCCGAGCTCGTCTCCGCGCTCGACGCGTTGCCGGTGGTGCACGGCGTCGAGGTCGTCGACACGCTCAAGGCGATCTACGGCAAGCGGATCATCATCATGGGCGGCGGCGCACAGGTCGGGCAGGTCGCGATCGGTGCGATCTCGGAGGCGGACCGCCACAACATCCGCGGCGAGCGCATCTCCGTCGACACCATCCCGCTCGTCGGAGAGCAGCCGCTCGCCGACGCGGTGCGCGCCGTCGCCCGGCTCCCGCGCGCCTTCGCCATCGTCCTCGCCGGCTCGCTCATGGGGGGCGACATCGAGAAGGCGGTGCGCGAGGTGCGCGCCCAGGGCCTCCTCGTCGTGAGCCTCAACATGGCCGGCAGCGTACCCGACGCGGCGGACCTCGTCGTCACCGACCCCGTTCAGGCCGGCGTGATGGCCGTGATGGCCGTGGCGGAGACGGCGAAGTTCAGGGTGGACAGGCTGCAGAGGAGGGTCTTTTGAGTGAGTTGGACTTGGCTCGTTGGACCGGTGACTTGGTGACTTGGCTCGTTGGTGACCTGGTCGGTGACTTCGACACGGCAGTTGAACCAGGTCACCGTGGTTGAGCACCGGAGCAGACGTGTGCGTGCATCGAGGCGGAAGGTCTTGGCTCGAGCTTCGATGCTCCCGACCTCGACCCGGCGCCCAACCAGCCTGGAGTCCCCACGGCGTGACTTGGTCGGGCGCTGGTGGCCAGTGCAGTTCCGAGCCACCAAGTCACCGACCAAGTCACGAATGAACCAAGTCACCACGTCACGAACAGTCCCCACGTGACCCCCGTCACGCGCCCCGTGACCCCCGTCACGCTTCCCGTGACCCCTCAGCCCGCTTCGCCGTCCTCCTCCCAGACGCCGCGGCGCGATGAAGCTTGCGCGGCAATCATCAGGGAGGTTCGTCAGATGAGAGCTCGCACTCTGCCCGACGGGACGCTGGTCATCACGTACGCCGCGTGGTTGGAGCTGTTCAGCGCCTTCGCGCTCATGGCGATCGCCGGCTGGGCGCTGCTCGACCCGACCGTCGGTCACCGGGTGGCCGGCTGGGTGTGCGCCGGTCTC
Source organism: Gemmatimonadaceae bacterium (assembly GCA_035494615.1). GTDB lineage: Bacteria > Gemmatimonadota > Gemmatimonadetes > Gemmatimonadales > Gemmatimonadaceae > AG11. The sequence continues at coordinate 2,964 of DATJGU010000077.1, read as the reverse complement.
GCCCTGCTCCTCTTCGCGCTCTACGAGCGCAGCGTGTTCGAGTTCCGCCCCCACGAAGGACGCGTGAACTGGACCCGTGTCCGGCTCCTCCAGCGCAAGTCGGGCACGATGCCCTACGACGCCCTCGATGCCGTCGCCGTCGAGACGGAGTACGGGCCGCCTTACCTGCACCGCCTCGCCCTCGTCACCTCCGCCGGCCGCGTGCCGCTCACGAGCGCCTACGACGACGCCCACGAGCGCGTCGCCGCACTCGGCCGCGCCATCCAGGCCGCCGTCCGGCCGCATCACGAGCTGCCGATAAGAGCGTAGTGACTCGGTGACTCGCTGACTTGGTGACTCGGTGACGGCCTCGGGGTGCTCCTTCTCCCCGAGGCCGTCTCCTTTTCGAGCACGCATCACGCCCCTCTTCTCGGGGCTCGACTGCCTCCGAGCGGATCGGGCGCGAAGACCTCCGCCACGCTGACCACCCGCCACCGGCTACCCACTACTCCCTACCACCTGCCGGCAGTCGTCGTGTGACCTGTACCCACCCGGCCCCGATGCCAGCTAGCGCCAGCACCAGCGTCACCCACGCCGGCGCGCCGACGAGATCGCGCAGCACCGGGCTGCGGCCGGGTAGCATGGCGATCGCCGCCACGACGGCGTAACACGACAGAATCACCAGGAGCACGATCGCGCCGATCCGCTCGGCGCGCGTGCGCGGCGCGCGTCGCACCGCGCGCCAGCGCCAGGAGAGCCAGCCGCACAGGGCGCCGGCGAGCGCGAGTGCGGCCGTCGCCACGAGCGGATGGTCGACGATCGGCATCCATCCCGCGAGCGCGGCGAACGCCGTGCCGGTGGCGAGCACTGCGAGCGACGCGAGTGCGAACGTCGACGGCACGCACAGCACGACGAGCGCCGCCAGCGTCACCGGTCCCCACACGAGCGCGGCGGCCGCGGCCACCGACACGGCGAACGCCGCGAGGCGCGCCGTGGAGGGGCGCAATGCGAGCGAGGACCGGCGCGCGTCCGTGCGCCGAGCGTCAACCTCGTCGAGCGCGGCCTCGAGGGCGGCGACGTCTTCCTCGCGGACTCGCGTGCTCCACACGCGACCTCTGGAGTCGGTCGCGCGCAGCACGCGCGATCCGTCCTCCTCCGTCAGCGCGAGGCTGGCGAGCTGCTCGTACGCCACGGAGCGCCGCCCGCGCGCCCGCTCGCGCAGTGTCGCGAGCTCGAGCGGCGTGTCCGCGGGCACGCCGTCGAACCAGTGCGCGCGCCCGTGCTCGAGCACCACGAACGTGCCGGCCACCGGCGAGGCGAACACCAGCGCGTCCCATGCCGCGTGTGCCGCGGCGCCGCTCCGCGCCCGGATCCAGCTGATCCGTCGCGCGAGGCTCGGATGCGTCATCCGATGCTCCACGTCCGCCCCCCAGCTCTGCGGCAGGAACTGCACGCGGTGCAGCGTCGTGAGCGCACGGACGAGTGGCTCCGCGTCGCCGGTCAGCTCGACGGCGCGCAGATCCGCCGCCGTCTCGCGCCGGCGCGGCGTGAGCCGCCCGCCCGTGAGGATCGCCGGGAAGAAGAAGGGTATCGTCGCCACCACGAAGATCGGGTGCACGGGGACGATCCCCGACAGCTCGAGCGCGGGGAGCACGGCGACGATCGCGCCGACGAGCAGCACGTTCCGCCGCTCGGCGCGCACGTCGCCGGCCGCGTGCTCCTCGAGGTGCGCCACCTCGTGCGCGAAGATCGCCGTCGTCTCGTCGGTATCGAGCGCGTCGAGCAGCGTGTCGCTGATCGCGATCGCCGGTTCGGCGCGCGACATGAGCGCCATCGCGTTGGCCTCGTGGCCGCCGCGCGGTCCGTAGCGGTAGAGCGCCGGCCTCCGCGGGAGCCGCTCGCGCGCGCGGTCGAGCACGGCCTCGAGACGCGACAGGAGCGCCGCGCGCGATCCGGCGGCGTCGAGCGGCGACGCCCGCCGCGCGAAAAGCCAGATGCGCGTCGCGCGCGCATACCACGCCAGCAGGAGCACCGCGTCGACGACGCCGGCCGCGAGCGCGGCGACCACGCGCGCCCGTCCGGGCGGCGCGATGGTGCCGGCGACCCATAGCGCCGCGAGGGGCCCGAGGAACAGGAGCGCGGCGGCGCCCATGTCGGCGACGCCGCACGCCATCGTGTAGCCGAGGTAGCCGAACAGCGACCATTCGTCGCGATACACGACGCGCCGCACGGGATAGTTCGCCGCGAGCACGACGACGATCGTCGCCAGCGCGAGCACGATGTTCCCGGTGAGCACGAGGGCGACCGCGAACGCGGCCGTGATCCCCGCCACGCGCCGCATCCGGGTGAACAGCCGCTCGGGGAGCGTCGGATCGTCGCGCGCCCTCACGACGCGCCACGCGCTCCACCACGCGTATACGGCGGGAATCGCCGCCATCGCGATCTCGAGCTGCCGCTGCGCCATCATCGGTGAGAGCTCATCGAGATCCGTCGCGGCTCGTACTCCTTACCCGCTACCCACTACCCACTACCCACTACCCACTTCCCGCTTCCCGCTACCCACTTCCCGCTACCCAGTACCCCTACCACCTACCGGCTGTTGCCGTTCACGAGCACCACCCCGTCCGACGACCCTTCGATGATCTCCCCCTCGCCCACGGCCGCCGCGATCTCGCGCACCACGTCGCGCGCATCGGCGCGCGCCAGCACCGCCACGGTGCCTCCACTGCCGCCGCCCGTGATCTTCGCGCCGTAGACGCCGCGCGCCGGACCCGCCGCCATCGCCAGCGCGACGATCCGGTCGGTCGCGTCGCTCCCCAGGCCGCACGCCGAGTAGCTCGCGTGCGATTCGCCCATCAGACGTCCCATGGCGAGGGCGCGCTCGACGTCGCCCGCGCGCAGCGCGCCGAGCTCCTCCGCGAACCGCTCGACGCGCGCGTTCTCGTACACCGGATGCGCCGTCGCCTGACGCACGGGATACTCGCG
>DATJGU010000076.1:0-53695 GCA_035494615.1 Gemmatimonadaceae bacterium | reverse complement strand
TCGCCGCTGTGCGGCGACGACGACTGTCCCCGTCACCTGGTGCCGAAGAGGCGGTCTCCAGCGTCGCCGAGGCCCGGGAGGATGTAGCCCTGCGAGTTCAGCTCCCGGTCGAGGGCGGCGCAGTGGACGAGGACGTCGGGGTGCGCATCGGCGAGGCGGCGCACCCCCTCCGGCGCGGCGACGAGGCAAAGCAGCCGAATGCGGGTGGCGCCCGCGCGCTTGAGCGACGTCACCGCCGCCGCGGCGCTGCCTCCGGTGGCGAGCATGGGATCGAGGAGGAAGAAATCACGCTCGGCGGCGTCGCCGGGCACCTTGAAGTAATAGTCCACCGGCTCGAGCGTGTCGTGATCCCGATAGAGCCCGACGTGTCCAACCCGCGCCGAGGGCACGAGCCGCGCAACCCCATCCACCATGCCCAACCCAGCGCGGAGAATGGGCACCAGCGTGAGCTTCTTGCCACTCACTCGCATTCCGGTGGTGCGCTCGAGCGGCGTCTCCACGGGTGTCGGCTCGAGGGCCAGCTCGCTCGTGGCTTCGTAGGCGATGAGCGTGGCGATCTCATCGACCAGCTCCTTGAAGATCTTCGTCGGCGTCGAGCGGTCGCGAAGCAGCGTCACCTTGTGCTGTACCAACGGATGCGTGACGAGACGCAGCGTCGGAAACGCAGGGGTGGTGTCCATGGGGCAGAAGCTACTAATTTCGCGCGCATGAAAGAATACCAAGCCGTGATGCTCCGGCTCACGCGCCATGCACGCGACGATGAGGATGCGCTCACCGATCTGCTCAACGAACGCAGTCGCAGTGGGTGGCGTCCCGCGCTGATGTCGCAGGACGAGCATCGGGTGACGCTGGTATTCGAACGACCGGGCGACGCCGAGGGGTGATCGGAGGCTCGCTCGCGCGGGACAGCCGATCATGCACACGGGGGCGAGTGCCGCGGCACTCGCCCCCGTGATGCGTCGCGTGCGGCGGGACCGCTGGCGTCAGCGCAACGCGACCGCCTGGGTGGCGCGCAGCGTCAGCGTCGTCCCGGCGGGAAGCGCGGCGTCCACGGTGCCGGTGCCGAGCGAGATGGCCGTTCCCGCCGCCGCGCCGAGAACGGCACCGATGGCCATGTGCTTCAGATCGGCGTCGCCGAGCACGGCACCGAGCACGGCGCCGGCGGCTGCCCCGATCCCTGCCTTCTGCAGCGTCTCGTTCCGCGTATCGCCCCCGACCTGCTGCGGTGCGGCACGCGCCACGCTCGCCCGGAAGGGATAACTACGTCCGCCGATCGCGAGCTGGTCGAAGTCGAGCCGGATCACCGACGGATCCGTCACGTTCTTCGAGGGTTCGAGCGCCGTGACGTGGCCGCGAATCGTCGCGCCCGCGGGAACGACGGTCGCCCCATTCTGCGCGGTGATCGTATTCTCGACGGTGGCCGTGAAGCTGTCACCGACCTTGCTCTGCTTCGTGCCGAGCGTCTGGTCGAGCTTCGCCTGGAGCGTGGCGCCGGCGGGCAGCACGCTCGCGTTGACCGGAATGACCTCGTCGGAGACCGAGCCGGACGACTCGACGCGCGTGGTTCGGGACGTGGCGCAGGCGGCGAGGGCGAGCGCCGCACACGCGAGCACCGACGCGCGTCCGCGGCGCCCGATGATGACGGTATCGAGCATGACGCACCTCCAGTAGCTGAGTACTCTCGTGCGCGGCAACAGCCGCGCCAGATGTGCCAGCCGAGCCACGGTTGCCGGCGCGCCGCACAGGCCCGAAGTTGTGCGCGCTCGTGCTCCGACGGGCTCTGGCGGACGCGGACGCTCGCCCGCCCTCCCTCCCGACCAGGCGACGCACGCAATGGAGATCGAATTCGCCGGGGCCGCACGCGAAGTGACCGGCTCCTGCCACATCCTTCGCATCGGCGGCCGAACGGTGCTCCTGGACTGCGGGATGTTCCAGGGCCATCGGAGCGAGGCGCGAGAGAAGAACGCGGTGCTGCCCGTCGAGGTGCGGGAGATCGATGCGGTCGTGCTCTCGCACGCACACATCGATCATGCGGGCCGGTTGCCGCTATTGACGGCGCATGGCTACGCCAACCCGATCTATTGCACCGCGGCGACGCGCGACCTCGCCGCCGTGATGCTCGCCGACTCGGCGCACATCCAGGAGAAGGACGCGGAGTTTCTCACGCGGCGACACAAGGAAGCCGTGGCCCCGCTGTACGGGATGCGCGACGCGACGTCCGCCGTGGACCGGATGGTCGGCCTTCCCTACGACACGACCTTCGACGTGGCGCCGGGCGTTCGTGCGACCTTCAGCGACGCGGGCCACATCCTTGGCTCGGCGTCGGTCGCGCTCGACTGCGTGGAAGAGGGTCGTCGCCTGCGCATCGTCTTCTCGGGCGACGTGGGCCGAAACGGACTGCCGATCATCCGGGATCCCCATCCGCCCGAGGGCGCCGACGTCGTCCTCCTGGAGTCGACCTACGGCAACCGCGACCATCCGCCCGTGGCGGGCGCGCGTGACGAGCTGGCGCGGATCATCAGCGAGACGGCGGCGCGCGGCGGGCGCGTACTGGTGCCGGCGTTCTCCGTCGGGCGGACGCAGGAGCTCGTGTACGACCTGCACATCCTCGCGCGCGAAGGCCGGATTCCCGCGATCCCGATCTACATCGACAGCCCGCTCGCGATCGACGCCACGACGGTGTTCGCGATGCATCCGGAAATCTTCGACCAGACGGAGGATCTGGTTCGCCGCGTGCAGGATCTCTTCACCTTTCCGCTGGTGCGGTACACGCGCGAGGCGAGCGAATCGAAGGCGCTCAATACGCAGCGCGGGCCCATGGTGATCATCGCCGCCTCGGGGATGGCCGAGGCGGGCCGCATCCTGCATCATCTGACCCATGGGGCGCCGGACCCGCGCAACACGATCCTGATCGTGGGATTCCAGGCGGAGCACACGCTCGGGCGCCGGATCGTCGAGCGTGCGCCCATGCTCAGGGTATTCGGCGACGACGTACCGCTGCGGGCGCGGGTGGAAGTGCTCGGTGGATACAGCGCGCACGGCGACCGCCATGAGCTGCAAGGCTGGCTGGATCGCGTGCGGTCCGGGGGGCGGAGCGGGACCGGGGGTGAGGTGCCCCGCGTCTACCTCGTGCATGGCGAGCCGGATGCGCAGGACGATTTCGCCGAACAGCTTCAGCGTGCCGGCTATCCTTCCGTGCTCGCCCCCACGCCACACCAGCGGATCGTGTTGTGACCCAGCCGGCCGACGCCGGCTCAGCGAGCGACGCACGCGTCCGGATCGTCGACGCGGGCGTTCGCTGCGTCGCGCGCGAGGGCGTGGCCGGCGCCAGCATGGCGGCGATCGCGCAGGAGGCGGGGGTGAGCAAGGCGCTCCTGCACTACCACTATCACGACCGCGCGACGCTGATGGCCGAGGTCGTCGAGCGAATCGGCCAGCGCACCCTGCGGCGCGAGGCGGCGGCGCTTGCGGGGAGCGCGGAGTCCGTCGGACTCGACGCATTATGGCGCTGGCTCGAGGAAGAGCTGCGGCTCGGCGAGCTCGCGGCGCTCGCCGAGCTGGCGTTGACGCGCGACGGCCGCGTGCGAGCCGCAGTGCGCGTCGTGGCGAGCGAGCGGCGCCGCCGCGCCGCGCGCTCCGTGGACGAACTATTCTCCGAACTCGGACTCACCCCGCGCATTCCGCCCGCGCTGATGGCGGACGCCGTCGTGGCATTCGTGGATGGGCTCGCGCTGGACGCCGCGGCGGGCTCACCGCAGGATCCACGGGTGAGCTACGACATCTTCTGGCTCGCGCTGCTCGGGCTCACCGACTGACCGCGGCGATCGGCTTTCGTCGATCGAGCGCCACGGGCTAGCTTGCTTGGCGATGCGTTCCTCGCGCCCGCTCCTCGTGCGCCTCGCGCTCGCGGGGCTTGGGCTGCTCCTGCTCTTCTGGGCCGCCTCGCTCGGCGCGGTGCTCCTGTGGGAGCGGCACGATCAATCGCGGCCAGCGGGGGCGATCGTCGTGCTGGGGGCAGCGCAATACGTGGGTCGTCCGTCCCCCGTGCTGCGTGCGCGACTCGACCATGCGATCGCGCTGTGGCGGCGCGGACTGGCACCGATCATGATCGTCACGGGGGGGACGGGTGCCGGCGACACGACGAGCGAGGCGGCAGTGAGCCAGCGCTACGTCGCGCAGCACGGCGTTCCGCGGTCGTCGATCCTGCTCGAGAGCGAAGGGCGCACGACGAGCGAATCGATGGCGGGGGTGGCGGCGCTGATGTCGAGCCAGGGACGTCGCGACGTCTTGCTGGTGAGCGATCCCTTTCACATGCTCCGGCTGACGATTCTCGCGCGGCGCCATGGGCTGGAGCCCTACGCGTCGCCGACGCCGACGAGCCCGATCGCGGCGAGCCCGACGGAGCGCTGGAAATACGCGCTGAGCGAATCGGTGAAAGCCCCGCTGGCCTTCATCCTCGAGAGGACCGACCCGTGAACCGCCGACTATTGGTAGCACTCTGCACATTAATAGCGCTGGCCCTCGCTTCGCGGGCGGCTGCGCAGCCGCCGCCTGGGGTGCCGAAGCTGCCGTTCGAGAAGTTGACGCTGGCGAACGGCCTCGAGGTGATCCTCCACGAGGACCACTCGACGCCGATCGTCGTGGCGAACACGTGGTATCACGTCGGCTCGAGCGACGAGCAGCCGGGTCGGACCGGGCTCGCCCATCTGTTCGAGCACCTCATGTTCATGGGCTCGGAGCACGTACCCGTGGGGCAGTTCGACAAGTGGCTCGAGGCCGCCGGCGCCGACAACAACGGCACGACGAACACCGATCGGACGAACTACTGGGAACGGCTTCCCTCGAACGCGCTGCCGCTGGCGTTGTGGCTCGACGCGGACCGGATGGGATACCTGTTGCCGACGCTGGACCAGGCCAAGCTCGACCTCCAGCGCGACGTGGTGAAGAACGAGCGGCGCGAGTCCTACGAGAACGTGCCGTACGGCCGCGCGTACGAGACGCTGATGGGCGCCCTGTTTCCGGCCGGGCATCCGTACCACTGGCCGACGATCGGGTCCATGGCCGACCTGAGCGCTGCCTCGCTGGAGGACGTGAAGGCGTTCTTCCGCACGTACTACGCGCCGAACAACGCGACGCTCGTGATCGCGGGCGACTTCGTGCGCGATTCCGCGGTGGCGTGGGTCAACCGCTACTTCGCGAGAATACCGCGCGGACCGCAGATGCCGCCGAGGCCCACGGTCCCCGCCTTCACCGTGGCGCGCGACACCTTCCTCGTGCAGGAGGACAAGGTGACTCTGCCGAGGCTGTACGAGGTGTGGCATTCGGTGAAGCTGTACCACCCGGACGACGCGGCGCTCGACGTGCTCGCTGACGTGCTGGCCGGTGACAAGAACTCACGCCTCTACAAGCGTCTCGTGTTCGACATGCAGGTCGCCCAGGACGTGAACGCGTTCCAGTCGAGCGGCCGGCTCGACGGCTACTTCCAGATCGCCGTGACGCCGAAACCGGGACAGACACCGAGCCGGATGGCGGCGCTGGTGGCGGAGGAGATCGCCAGGATCGCTCGTGACGGGGTGACGGCGCGGGAACTCGCTCGCTCGCTCAACAGCCGCCGCGCGACGTTTCTCGACGGCCTGGCCTCCGTGCTGGGGAAAGCGGACCGACTCGCGGCGTACGACTATCAGGCGGACAGCCCCGACTACGTGCAGCAGGACTTCGCGCGCTACGAGCGCGTGACCGCGGCGGACGTGCAGCGAGTTGCCGCGAGCTATCTCCAGCGACCGAAGGTCGTGCTGACCGTCGTGCCCGAGGGGAAGCAGGAGCTCAAGGTGTCGGGGGGTGCGCGATGAACACCGCACGACGCTTCGGCGCGCCTCGGGCCACGTTGGCCGCCGTGTTCGGGCTGCTCGCCGGCTGCTCCGGAACGCGCGTGATCACGACACCACCACCCGTGGTGGTGCCGACGCCGGCGGCTCCGGCGGCCGCCGCGGTGGATCTCTCGAAGCCGCCGGTGCTCGGCCCGCCGCCCACGTTGACGCTGCCGCCCATCACGACACGGCAGCTGGAGAATGGGCTCAGGATCGTGATCATCGAGCAGCACGAGCTGCCGCTCGTCGACGTCCGGCTGCAACTGCGCTCCGGCGGTGAGAGCGATCCGGCCGGCAAATCGGGGATGGCGTCGCTCGTGGCGGCGATGCTGACCGAAGGGACGACGAGCCGGAGCTCGTTGCAGATCGCCGACCAGGCGGCGTATCTCGGGGCGGAGCTCGGCGCGACGAGCGGCTGGGATCAGAGCACGGTGTCGCTCCACACCCCCACGGTGCAGCTCGACAGTGCGCTCGCGCTGTTCGGCGACGTGGCGCTGCACCCGACCTTCCCGCCCGCGGACCTCGAACGGGTTCGCAAGGTCCGGCTCACCGCGCTGCAACAGCTTCGTGACCGCGCGCCGGCGATCGCCGACCGGGCGTTCGCGGGCGCGGTGTTCGGTACGCAGCATCCGTACGGTCGTCCGCTCGCCGGGACGGAGCTGTCGATGGCGTCGATCAAGCGCGAGGAGCTGCAGCGGTTCTACGCGACGTACTACCGGCCGAACAACGCAACGCTGCTCGTCGTGGGCGACGTGCGGCCGAGCGACGTCGAGCGGCGGGCGCGGGAGATGTTCGGAGGATGGAAGCGAGACTCCGTACCGGTCGTGTCGACCACGGCACCCACTGGCGCGAAGGCGACCACGGTGGTGCTGATCGACAAGCCCGGCGCGGCGCAGTCGTCGTTCCGGATCGGCGGCATCGGTGCGCCGCGCTCGACGCGCGACTACTTCGCGCTGGAGGTGATGAACACGATTCTCGGCGGCTCCTTCACGAGCCGGCTCATGCAGAACCTGCGTGAGACGCACGGCTACACGTACGGCGCGGGCTCGGGGTTCGGCCTTCGACGCTCCGCGGGGCCGTTCATCGCGAGCGCGGAAGTCGTGACGGCGAAGACCGACTCGGCGTTCATCGAATTCATGAAGGAGTTGCGAGCCATCCGGGACACCGTCCCCGAGGCCGAGCTGGCGAAGGCGAAGCGGTATCTGCAGCTCGGCCTGCCGGCGGAGTTCGAGACGACGGGCGGCATCGCGTCGGAGTATCTCCCGCTGATCGCCTACGGCATCCCGCTCGACTTCTTCGCGACCGCGGTGCAGCGCTATGGCGCGGTGACGCAGGCCGACGTGCAGCGCGTGGCGCGGCAGTACGTCGATCCGGATCGGCTCGCGGTGGTCATCGTGGGGGATCGCAAGCTGATCGAGCCCGGACTCCGGGCGGTGCGACCCGGCGAGATCGTGATCCGCGACGTGCGCGACGTGCTGGGTGCACCGCCCCTTCCCTGAGGCGGCCGACCGGTCCGCCTCCGATGCGGGGCATGCCGGATGGCGTGCCCCGCCGTCGTCTGGCGCGAGAGGTGCGAGATCTGGGGCGCTCCGGCCCGGTACCCCGCGCCACATCCGGCGTGCAGCTTACGACCATGCAAATAGCCATCGAAACGTTCAGGCTGGACAACGGACTCTTCGTCACGCTGTCGGAAGACCATACCGCGCCGATCGTGGCGGTGAACCTGTGGTACCACGTCGGATCGGCGAATGAGCGGCCGGGCCGCACGGGGTTCGCGCACCTGTTCGAGCACATGCTGTTTCAGGGCTCGGCCAGCGTCGGCGCGAACGAGCACTTCGAGCTGATCCAGCGCGCCGGCGGGACGCTGAACGGCTCGACCTGGCTCGATCGCACCAATTACTTCGAGACGGTGCCGTCCAATCAGCTCGAGCTCGCGCTCTGGCTCGAGGCGAACCGCATGGGCTACCTCCTGCCGGCGATGACGCAGCAGAAGCTCGACACGCAGCGCGACGTGGTGCAGAACGAGCGGCGGTGGTCGATGGACAATCAGCCCTACGGTTCGTGGTGGGAGCGGCTGCCGGCGCTCTGCTTTCCCCCGGACCATCCGTTCCACCATTCGCTCATCGGCTCGATGAGCGATCTCGACGCGGCGAGCCTCGAGGACATCGAGCAGTTCTTCCGGACGTACTACACCCCGGACAACGCGGTGCTCTCGATCGCGGGCGACTTCGACCCTGCGGAGGCGCGCCGACTCGTCGAGCGTCATTTCAGTCCGATTCCGCGCGGTGCGGGCAAGCCCCCGCTGCCGGACATGACGCTGCCACCGACGCTGGAGGGAGCGTTGCGGGACGTGGTCCAGGACGACGTCGTGTTGCCGCGATTGTTTCTGGCGCTGCGCTCACCGGTGTTCGGAAGCGAGGCGTACTACGCGGCGAGCGTGTGCGGCGCGATTCTCGGAATGAAGAAGGGGAGCCGGCTGTACCGCCGGCTCGTACGGGAGCGACAGGTCGCTTCGGAGGCGCAGTCGTTCACGTACGACCTCACGAAGGGGAGCGATCTCCTCGTGCTCGACGTCACGGGCCGGCCCGAGACGACGCCGGAGCAACTGGAGCGGGCAGTGCACGAGGAGGTCGACCGGATGCACGAGGAAGGCGTGACCGCGGAGGAAGTGGCGCGCGCCGTATCGCTGATCGAGACGGAGCTGCTCGTCTCGCTGCAGTCGGCGGGCGATCGCGCGGACAAGCTCTCGCTCTTCGCGACCTACTTCGGCGATCCGTCGCTCGTGAACGTGCAGGCCGAGCGTCATCGCGCCGTGACGGTGGAGCAGGTGAACGCCTTCGCGCGCGCGCGGCTCGGGCCGGAGAATCGCGCGAGCCTGCTGTACGTGCCGCGCGAGGCGGCGCCCGCAACGACGGCGCGCGAACTCGCCGAAGCGGGTGCGCGATGAGCACGGCCGCGCGAGAGGAAGGGCGAGCGAGCGGGCCGACCCCGCGGCCGCTGCCGTCCGCGCCGCGGAGCTACCGCTTCCCCCGCTTCGAGCGCGCGACGCTCGCGAACGGTCTCCGGCTGTTCGTCGCCACGGTACCGAAGCTCCCGCTCGTCTCGATCTCGGCGGTGATCGACGCCGGCGCGACGGCGGAGCGCGAGGGGGACGAAGGGGTGGCCGCGCTGACCGCGCAGCTCCTGCTCGAGGGCGCGGCCGGTCTCGACGGTGCCGCGCTCGCGGACCGGTTCGAGGGGATCGGAACGTCGGTCGACGCGAAGGCGGACTGGGATTCCGCCATCGTGTCGCTGACGGTCCTGGCCGAACGCCTGGGCGAGGCACTCTCGCTCGTGCGCGACATGCTGCGAACGCCGGCGTTTCCCGAGCGGGAGGTCGCGCGACTGCGCGACGAACGCCTCTCCGAGCTGCTACAGCGCCGCGCGGAGCCCGGGGCCATCGCCGACGATCAGTTCGCCCGCGCGGTCTACGCACGCGGCGCCCGGTATGCCGTCCCGGCGGGCGGGAGCAGCGAGAGCGTACGCCGACTCGCCTCGGGGAGCGTGCGCCGCTTCTACGAGCAGCGCTATCAGCCGGCGACGACGACCGTCGTGCTCGCGGGGGACGTCACGATGGCGGGCGCGCGCACGCTCGCCGACGCCTTGTTCGGCGATTGGAGCGGCACACAGGCACCGGCCGACCCGCGGGCGGTGGACACCGCCTCGAGCGGATCTCTCGTGCGCGTCGTCGCGAAGCCGGACGCTCCACAATCGGAACTGCGAGTGGGGCACGTCGGGTTGCCGCGACGGCATCCCGACTACTTCGCGGTCACGGTCATGAACGCAGTACTCGGGGGACTGTTCTCGTCGCGGATCAACCTCAATCTGCGCGAAGCGCATGGGTACACGTACGGTGCATTCTCGGCGTTCGAATGGCGGCGCAATGCGGGACCCTTCACCATCCACACCGCGGTCCGGAGCGACGTGACCGCCGCCGCGGTCCAGGAGATCCTGCGGGAGATCGACGGCATGCGGAGCGCGCCGATCGACGAAGCGGAGCTGACGCTCGCCACGAGCTACCTCGACGGCGTCTTTCCGATCCGGTACGAGACGACGGCGGCGATCGCCACGGCGCTGTCGAACCTGGTGATCCACGATCTCCCGGAGGACTTCTACGACGAATACCGGGAACGCATCCGGAGCGTGACGCGCCAGGACGTGCTTCGAGCAGCGCAGCAGCATCTTCATCCGGAGCAGCTTCGGATCGTCGCGGCGGGCGACCCGGCGGTGATCACGGGACCGTTGTCCGAGCTGCGTGGTGCGCCGGCGGAGATCGTGCGACCGGACGCGAGCGAGGGCGGCGCATGAGCCCAAAGAACGGTCCGAAGGTGGTGACGTCGGCGGACATCGACGCGCGACCCGCCGGAACGCGGCCCGAGGCGCAGCTCGGCACGAAACGCATCCATACCGGGCGAATCATCAAGCTCGACGAGGACCACGTCCGCTATCCGGACGGCAGCGAGGCCGACGTCGACATCGTGCGGCACCCCGGTGCGTCGGCCGTGGTGCCCTTCCTGACGGAGCCCGACGGGGAGGATCCGCAGATCCTGCTGCTGCGGCAGTACCGGTACGCCGCCGGCGGCTACATCCTCGAGATTCCAGCGGGACGGCTGGATCCCGACGAGGCGCCCCTCGCGTGCGCGACGCGCGAGCTGAAGGAAGAGACCGGATGCACTGCGAGCCGCATCGAGCCGCTCATCACGATCCTGACGACGCCGGGGTTCACCGACGAGCGTATCCACCTGTTCATCGCCACCGATCTCACCCATGGGGAGTCGGCGCGCGAAGCGGACGAGTTCGCGGACGTGGTGATCCTGCGGCTCTCCGAGGCGCTCGAGCTCGTACAGCGTGGGGAAGTACCGGACGCCAAGACCGCGCTCGGCCTGCTCTACGCGGCTGGGTTCAAGACCGGCTGAGCGGCGGGGCTCCTCTATGGCGGCCGCCTCGGCAACCTGCGCTCCGAGGCCGCGGGAATAGGAATCGGCCGCGATCCAGTCTCGGGGGCATGGGCCAGTCACGCCACATGCATTTCCCGAGCGTTGCCTCGCGCGCGCGAAACGCGACACAACCGCGAGACAACCCGACGCGCCAGGAGAGTGTCAAAAGTGGACACTCCGGCCATGGCATTCTCCACGACTGTACCGATTAGAGGACGGGCTGAACAGTGGATAGCCGTCCCTAGCGCCGACATTGTTCGCCTATGTGAAGGTATTGCAATGACTTACGTCGTCAGTCGAGAAAGTGCCCGCAGGGCATGGCCCCTGCCTTAGTGATGGCACGAAGACAGTCGCAGGGTCTCACTCATCGGCTCGTCGGGACGACACCCTTTTGCAGGGCGGGGGGATAGAAGAATGGCTGACATCGCAATGAAGCGGGTCGCCCAGAGTGGGCCGACAATCCGTGATCAGCTGAGGGCGATGGACGACGGCGACGTCGTCTCCTCGTTCCTCGACGGTGAGGAGCGCGCCTTCCAGGAGCTCGTCGACCGCTACCAGACCCGGCTGCTCAATTTCATCTACCGCACGATCGGCGATCGCGAGAAGGCCGAGGACCTCGTGCAGGAGGTCTTCATCCGGGTCTACCGCCACCTGCATCGATTCGACCGGTCGAAGAAGTTCTCGACGTGGGCCTACACGATCGCGTCGAATCTGGCGAAGAACGAGCTGCGCAACCGTTCGCGGAATCCGCTCGTGCTCTTCCAGACGATGAAGGGCAATTGGGAGGACGAGGACCGGCCGCTGCAGTTCGAGGATACGACGGCGCGCCCGGACGACCTCTATCGAAAGCGGCACCTGCGCGAGCTGGTTGCCGAGACCGTGGCGAAGCTGCCGGCGCACCACCGGGAAGTGTTCGTGCTGCGCGAGCTGGAGGGGAAATCCTACGAGGAGATCGCCGAGATCACGGATTGCAACCTCGGCACGGTGAAATCGCGGCTCAACCGGGCGCGAAATGCGTTCGCGGAGATCATCGAGCCGTACGTCGATTGACTGCGGCGCGCCGGTGAGTTGGCGAGTTGGACGGGGGGTCTCCGGGCGCGGAGGCCCCCCGTTGCGTTGGGTGCGTTGGCCGGAGCGGGCCACCGCCCGGTTCGGTGGGAACAGGCCCTGGTCCCGCGGGTACCGAGGGCACATCATCATGGACCAGCCACCCTGCCCACGCGCCGCATGAACTGCCGGGAGTTTCGCCGCAAGCACGACGCCTACGTCGACGACACGTTGAGTGGCGTGGACATCGAGGCAATGGGGCGACACCTGCGGTTATGCGCACGATGCGCAGCGCACGACACGCGCATCCGTCGGTCCCTGTTGCTCGCGCACAACCTGCCCGCGATCCAGCCTTCGGCGGCATTCGCCGAGCGACTGCAGATGCGTCTGGCGCACGAGCGAGCGCTCAAGGCGAGCCGGAGCGATCCCGGCGTGATGGTCGGGATGACGACGCGCCACGGAAGTCCCTTCTCGAGCGGGACGTTCGTGGCGCTCGCCGCAGGCATCGCGATGGCGGCCGGAGTGACGGCGACGGTGATGTTGTCGGCCGAGCGAGAGCGCACGATCCGGCTCGCCCCGGTGGTCGCGACGCTGCCCGAGCCCGAGCCGTCGCCGCTGGCGACGCCGGCGATGGTCGCGTCGATGCCGGCGGGGATGCCGATCTGGCCCGCCGTCCTCGTGGCGCAACAGACGCCCTGGCATCTGGCGAGCGACGTCGCCGGACGTTGAGCGCGGCGACGGCGAGGCACGCGGCGGCGAAATCGCCGCGGTCGCGGCCTCGTCGATCCGTCCTATATTTCGCGCATGGCATCTGCCGGCGAGAAAGCGCTCCACGCTGCCCTCAAGAAGCGCGTGTTCGATCCCGTCTACTATCTCGTGGGCGAGGATGATTTTCAGAAGGAGCGCGCGAGTCGTCAGCTCGCCGACGCGGCCGCAGATCCGGCAACGCGCGACTTCAATCTGGAGATCCGCCGCAGCTCCGAGCTGGACGCCGAAACGCTGGACGCGCTGCTGAGCACTCCGCCGATGCTGGCGGAACGGCGCGTCGTCGTGCTGCGCGACGTGGACAAGCTGAAGAAAGGGCCTCGCGAGCTGCTCGAACGGTATCTCGCTCGTCCGGCCGCGGACACGGTGCTGATTCTGGTGTGGCCGAGCGGCGTGAAGGCGGAGAAGGCGCTGAGCGACCATGCGACGCTGGTGGATTTTGCCCCACTCGACGGCGAGCGCCTCCCGAAGTGGGTGACGTATCATGCACAGACCCTCGGCCGCGCGATCACACCCGAGGCGGTCGCTCTCCTCGTCGAAGCGACGGGCGGCGAGCTGGCGCAGCTCGCGATCGAGCTCGAGAAGCTGGCGAGCTACGCACCAGAGACGATCGACGAAGCCGCCGTCGCGGCCGTGGTGGGCGTGCGGCGGGGCGAGTCGCTGGGCGATCTCCTCGACGCCGTTGCCGAGCGCGACGCCGGCGTTGCGCTCGGGTTGATCCCGCTGGTGCTGCAGCAACCGAAAATCACGCCGGTATCGATCGTGATGGCGCTCACGGCGCAGACGCTCGCACTGGGATATGCCGAAGCGGCGCTCTCGGCGGGCGTCGCTCATCGTGCGCTCTATGGCGAGCTGATGGCTCTTCTCAGGGAGACTGGGGCGTACCCGCACCGTCCCTGGGGTGAAGCGGTCGGCGCGTGGACGAAGCACGCGGCGCGCTGGAGCGCGGCCGACGTGGACGCTGCGGTCGACGCACTGCTCACCGCCGACGTCGCACTGAAGGAAACACGTATCTCCTCCCCCGAGCAGTTGCTCACGAATCTCGTGCTGGCGCTCTGTGGCCGCACGTCGCGCCGCGCGGCGTGAACGCCGCGCCGTTTCATTCGTCGTCCATGCGTCGTCTCGCCTGCCTCACGATCCTCGCGTTCGGCGCACTCGGCGCGCCGAGGGCGATCCATGCACAGGCCTCCGGCACGTCCGGGGTGCGGCCACCGGCAACCGATTCGATCTTCCAGCGCGCCCGCCGGCTCGTCGGCGAAGGAAGCGGCGCGGAAGGCCGCGCGCTGGTGGATTCGATGCTCGGCGCCGCGACCGAGGGGACCGCCGCGTACGGCGACGCGTTGTACTGGCGGGGTGCGCTCGCCGAGACGGCGGCGGATGCGGAGCAGGACTACCGGCGCGTGATCGTGGAATATCCGCTCTCCGCATACGCGGACGAGGCGCTCCTCTCGCTCGCGGAGCTCGAACAGGCACGAGGCGATCGCGCGGCGGCGTTCCAGCACCTGCAGCGATTCGTGCGCGAGCATCCGGCGAGCCCGGCGCGCGCGCGCGCCGGCCTCGCCGCCGCGCGGCTCGCGTTCGAGCAGCGCGACACGGGGCATGGCTGCGCGATGCTCGGCGAGGCGCGTGCATCGGTGAGCTCCGCCGACGTGGAGCTTCGCAATCAGATCGACTACTACGGCTCGCGGTGCACGGCGGCGCAGGCGAGTGCGCCACGGGCGCCGGTCCCCACGACCGTCACGCAGGCCGCGTCGAAGCCGGCAAGGGAGGAGCCGGCAACGGAGAGGCCAACTGCGGAGAAGCCGTCGGCTCTGAAGGCTGCAACGCAGCAGCCCGAGCGGTCGAAGCCGGACGACGCGACGCCGATCGACGCTCCCCGCTCACCGGCCGCGACGACGACGTCCGCTTCGAAAGCGAAAGCGGCCGCACCGAAGACGCCCGCGTCCGAACCCTCGCAGAGCGGACCGACGGCCGCCCAGGCGGAGGACGACGGCGCGCGGCGCGGGATCTGGACCATTCAGCTGGCGGCATACAACACGCGGCAGGATGCGGAGCGTCTCGTGCGCAAGCTGGCGGCGCGTGACGTCAAGGCGCGCATCAGCGGCACCTCCAAGCCATTCCGCGTGCGGCTCGACTACTATCCGACGCGCCAGGCCGCCGCCGCCGCCGTCGCGGCGCTGAAGCGACGCGGCATCATCGGCTTCGTGACGGACGAGCCGAGAGCGGCGGGAGCACCGCGCCCGTGAGTGGTGCGGTCGCGACGCCACTGATGCAGCAGTACCGGGAGATCAAGGCGCGACACCAGAGCGCGATCCTGTTCTTCCGGATGGGCGATTTCTACGAGATGTTCTACGACGACGCCGAGACGGCGGCGCGCGTGCTCGGGCTGACGCTGACGTCGCGCAACAACGGGGGCGCGTCGGAGGTCCCGCTCGCGGGCGTGCCCGTCCGTGCGGGACCGGAGTACCTGCGACGACTCGTCCAGCAGGGCTATCGAGTCGCGATCTGCGAGCAGGTCGAAGACCCGAAGGTCGCGAAGGGGATCGTGCGGCGCGAGGTGGTGGAGACCGTGTCTCCCGGGGTCGCGTTCGCCGACGAGTTGCTCGACGGCGCGCGCAACAACTTCATCGCCGCCCTCGGGCCACACCGAACGACGACGGCCGGCGAGCGCGTCGCGGGACTCGCCGCGGCCGACGTGTCGACCGGCGAGCTCCGGTTGAGCGTCGTTCCCATCGAGGAGCTCGACGCGATGCTCGCGCGCGTCGCGCCGCGCGAGCTGCTCGTGCCGAAACACGAAGGCTGGCCCGCGCGGACGCCGGCGCTCGACGGCGCGCTGGTGACGGAGCGCGACGCGTGGGAGTTCGACGAGGCGATGGCGCGCGAGGAGCTGGCGCGGCAGTTCGACGTGCGCGGTCTCGATGGCCTCGGAATCGAGGCGCAGGACGATGCGGCGGTCGGCGCCGCCGGCGCGCTGCTGCGCTATCTGAAGGAGCTGCAGCCGGCCGGCGTGCCGCACCTCGCGCACCCGCAGCTCGAGCGTGCGGGTGGTACGATGCCGCTCGACGAGATGACGCGGCGAAATCTGGAGCTGGTGGAATCGCTGCGCGGCGCGAGCACGGCGGGAACGCTGCTCTCGGTGCTCGACCGCACGACGACGCCGATGGGGACGCGGCTCCTGCGGCAGTGGTTGCTCGCGCCGCTCGTGACGCGGGCAGCGATCGACGCGCGACTCGATGCGGTGGAGGCGCTCGTCGGCGACGCGACGGCGCGCGCCGCGCTGCGCGCCGCGCTGGACGGCGTGCGCGACATGGAACGGCTGGGCGGCAAGGCCGCGGCGGGTCGAGCGACGCCGCGTGAGCTCGCGGCCCTCGGCGGTTCGCTGGCTCGCCTGCCGAGCGTGGAGACGGCGATGCGTCCGGTGTCCCACGTCGGCTCCATGGCGGCGCTCATGACTCGTTGGGACGATTGCGCGACCGTAGCGTCGCGCGTCCTGGAGACGCTCGTCGAACGGCCGCCGATCCAACTGGGCGAGGAGGCGACGATCGCGCCGGGCGTGGACGCGGAACTCGACCAGCTTCGCGTGTTGCGCGACGGGGGCAAGGACGCGGTGGCGCGCATCCAGGCAGAGGAGCGCGCGCGCACCGGGATCCCGTCGCTCAAGGTCGGCTACAACAGGGTGTTCGGCTACTTCATCGAGGTGAGCAACGCGAACCGGCATCTCGTGCCGTCCGACTACCAGCGGCGTCAGACGCTGACCGGCGGCGAGCGCTACGTCACGCCCGCGCTCAAGGAATACGAGGAACGGATCCTCACGGCGGCGGAGCGGATCGAGGCACGCGAACGCGAGCTGTTCGAGACGCTGCGCGCCGCCGTGGGTGCCGAGATCGCGCGCGTGCAGTGCGCGTCGCGGATCGTGGCCGAGCTCGACGTGCTCGCCGCGCTCGCGGACGTCGCCGCGCGCGAGGGCTACGTACGCCCGACGATGACCGAGGGCTTCGATCTCGACATCACCGCGGGCCGACACCCGGTGGTGGAGCGGATGATGCCGCGGGACAAGTTCATC
The DNA here is from genome assembly GCA_035494615.1 of Gemmatimonadaceae bacterium. Taxonomy (GTDB): domain Bacteria; phylum Gemmatimonadota; class Gemmatimonadetes; order Gemmatimonadales; family Gemmatimonadaceae; genus AG11. The sequence continues at coordinate 36,977 of DATJGU010000076.1, read as the reverse complement.
CCGAACGACGTCGGTCTGAGCGACGACGCGCGCGTGGTGATCCTCACCGGCCCGAACATGGCGGGGAAGAGCACGCTGCTCCGGCAGGTGGGGCTCATCGTGGTCCTCGCGCAGGTGGGCAGCTTCGTGCCGGCCGCGGCGGCGACGATCGGGGTGTGCGACCGCGTGTTCACGCGCGTCGGGGCGAGCGACAATCTCGTGCGCGGCCAATCGACGTTCATGGTGGAGATGGCGGAAACGAGCGCGATCCTCCACACGGCGACGCGGCGGAGCCTCGTGCTGCTCGACGAGATCGGCCGCGGCACGAGCACGTACGACGGCGTCTCGATCGCGTGGGCGGTGACCGAGCACCTGCACGACGCCGTGGGCTGCAAGACGATCTTCGCCACGCACTACCACGAGCTCGTGCAGCTCGCGGACGAATTAGTAGCCGTTCGCAACTATAACGTGGGCGTGCGCGAAGTCGGGGACCAGGTGCTGTTCCTGCACCGGATGCAGCCGGGCGGTGCGGACCGATCCTACGGCATCGAGGTGGGAAAGCTGGCGGGCTTGCCGGAGCCCGTCATCGCGCGCGCGCGCGCGGTCCTGCAGCTGCTCGAAGGGGAGGGGGACCGCCTGGTGCCGACACTCGCCCGCGGCGGCCGGCCGGCGAGCGGCGAGAGCGAGAGCGTCGCGAACGGACGACGTGCCACGGTGCGACCGACGAATCCTCCGGATCAGCTGGCGCTGTTCGCCCCGGGCGTCCCGCACCCGGTGGTGGAACGCCTGCGACACCTGGACGCCAACACCCTGACGCCGTTGGCCGCGCTGCAGCTGCTGGCCGAGCTCGCGGAACGGGCGCGTGGCGATGCGTGACGGGTACGCGACCGCCGCACGGAGGCGCACGGCAGGCGAGCGGGCAGTGCGGTGCGCGGGCGCGCTCTCGTTCCTCGTCGTCCTGGCCGCCTGCGTGGATCGGGATACGCCGCGGAAGGTGGCGCAGGCGTTTCAGGCCGGCCCCCCGCAGCCGGACGAGATCCCACGCATGCTGAACGGAGAGCTCCCCTTCCACTACCCACCGGCGCTGTACGCACGCAAGGTGCAGGGGAACGTGACGCTCCACCTGTACGTCGACCGCGACGGCCAGGTGACGCCGGATTCGACGCGCATCGACGAATCGAGCGGCTACGCGGCGCTGGACTCAGCGGCGGTGAAGGGATCGCAGGAGCTGCGGTTCGTGCCGGCGAAACTGCGCGGCGAGCCGCTCGGCGTGTCGATCCTGTTCCCCGTCTATTTTCGACATCCCGAAGCGCATGCACTGCCCGGCGACACGATCCTGCATCGCACGTGGCCAAGCGACGGCAGCGACGGCAGCGACGGCAGCGACGGCAGCGACAGCACCGACAGGAGCGAGATGAGAGACCGATGAGCCCGTCCACCACACCCGAGACCTCGCCGCAGACGACCGCCGTACGGAACGCGAGGCCGTACGACAGCGTGCTCGAGACGATCGGCTGGACGCCGCTCATTCGCCTCACGCGCGTGACCCGCGGTGTCCGCACGCCCGTGTACGGCAAGGCGGACTTCTTCAACCCCGGCGGCTCGGTGAAGGACCGGATCGGCTTGCCGATCATCGAGCAGGCGGAGCGCGAGGGGCGTCTGCGCCCGGGCGGCACGATCGTGGAGGGAACGAGCGGCAACACGGGCGTCGGCCTCGCGATCGCCGCGGCCCTCAAGGGCTATCGGTGCGTGTTCACGTTGCCGGACAAGATGTCGCAGGAGAAGGTTCGTCTGCTCAAGGCATTCGGCGCCGAGGTGATCATCACGCCGACGGCGGTGCCGGCCGACCATCCGGACAACTACGTGATGATGGCGAAGCGAATCGCCGAGGAGACGCCGAACGCGGTGCTCGCGAACCAGTTCTACAATCAGACGAACCCCGACGCGCACTACGCCACGACGGGTCCCGAGCTCTGGGAGCAGACGGAGGGACGGATCACGCACTTCGTGGCGTCGGCCGGGACGGGCGGGACGATCACCGGGGTGGGGCGCTACCTCAAGGAGCGCAACCCGAAGATCCGGATCATCGCAGGGGATCCGCAGGGCTCGATCCTCGCCGGCCTGTGGCGCAGCGGTGGTACGCAGACGCCCGACGCCGCGGGGGCGCCGTACAAGGTCGAGGGGATCGGGCAGGACAAGCTGCCCGGCACACTGGACCTGTCGGTGATCGATGAGTACCGGACGGTGAGCGATCGCGACGCGTTCGCGATGGCGCGGCGGTTGACGCGCGAAGAGGGGCTGTTCGTCGGCGGGTCCGCGGGCCTGATCACGCACGTCGCCATGCAGGTGGCGCGCGAGGTCGACGATCCCGACGCGCTCGTCGTGACGTTTCTGTGCGACACGGGGGAGCGCTATCTCTCGAAAGTATTCAACGACGAGTGGATGCGAGAGAATCAGCTCCTCGAGCCGGATCGCGTCACGCTCGGCGACCTGCTCGCGCACAAGGGCGAAGGGGCGCCGGCGATGCTGGTGAGCGCGGCACCCGGCCAGCTCGTACGCCAGGCGCTGGGTTTGATGCGCCTGCACGACGTCTCGCAGCTGCCCGTGCTCGAAAACGGCGAGTGCATCGGCAGCGTGACGGAATACGCCATGACGCAGCGCGGCCTCGAGAGCTCGCGATTCCTCGACGCCGTGGTGGGCGAGGTGATGGACGAGGCCTTCCCGGTGCTGGATGCCACGCAGCACGTCGAGTCGGTCCAGAAGCTGCTCTCGAAGGCCACGCCCGCGGTGCTGGTGCGGCGCGACGGCGCGATCGAAGGGATCGTCACGCGCAGCGACATGCTCGCGTACCTCATGACGCGATGAAGGGCGTGCCGCGCCGATCCGTCCACTCTTCACCACGACGAGCGTGCGAATCACAGTCTTGATGGGCGGGACCTCGTCGGAGCGAGACGTCTCGCTCGCGTCGGGGTTGCGAATCGCCGAAGCGCTTCGCACGCGTGGACACGAGGTGCAGGTCATCGACACGGCGCGCGGTCCGGTCACCCAGTCCGACGAACAGCGGATGCTCGCGTCCGGGGTGGTGAAGCAGCGGCCGCCGTCGCCGAGCGAGCTCGCGCGCATGAGCGCGGAGTCGGTGGCCGACACGGCCGCGCGACTGCCGGCGCGTGGCGACTGCGACGTCGCGTTCCTCGCGCTGCACGGCGGACGCGGCGAGGATGGCACGATCCAGGCACTCCTCGACCTCGCGGGCGTGGCCTATACCGGGAGCGGTCATCTGCCGAGCGCGCTGGCGATGGACAAGGACCTCTCGAAGCACCTCTTTCGCGCACATGGTGTCGGCACGGCGGACTGGCTCATGGCGACCGAGCGCGAGTCGCCGCCGGACGAGTCCATCGTCGAGCGCGCCCTCGGCTGGCCGGTGATCGTGAAGCCGTCGAAGCAAGGCTCGACGGTGGGCCTGTCGATCGTCAAGGAACCGTCGGCGCTGCGCGCGGCGATCGCCGACGCATTCGAGCACGACGACGAGGTGATGATCGAGCAGTTCGTCGCGGGACGGGAGTTGACGGTAGGCATACTCGGCGGCGAGGCACTTCCTGTCGGAGAGATCATCCCGAAGCACGAGATCTACGACTACGAGTGCAAGTACACGGCGGGGATGGCGGACGAGCTCTTTCCCGCGCCGTTGACGGCCGCGCAGACCGCGGCCGTGCAGGACGAGGCACGCCGCGCGTTCGCGGCGCTCAAGCTCGGCGGATGCGCACGCATCGACTTCCGGATGAACGACGGGGGTGCGTTCTTCTGCCTCGAGGCGAACACGCTGCCCGGGATGACGGCGACGAGTCTCATCCCACAGGCGGCCGCGGCGGCGGGGATGCCCTTTCCCGAGCTGTGCGAGCGAATCGCGGAGCTCGCGGTGAGCGCCCAACGAGCATCGCGATGAGTCCCTCGCTTCCACTCGGTGCAGCGCTGGCGGGGATCCCGTCGGGAATCCGATCGACGGGCCCGTGGACCGGACGTCGACAGCTGTTCGTGCGGTTCGCGCGGGTGGCGGAGACGGCGACGATGTACACGCCGGACGCTCTGCGAAGCGAGCTCGCGCGACTGGTGCAGCGGTCCGTCTACCACTCGATCGCGATCTGCGGCGGCGATCCGCTCGGCGAAGTGGAGTTCCTCGCGGCCGCGCTCGCCGGCGGTACGCCACTCGGCGCGATGCTCGATCACGATGGGCAACGACCGGACGCTCTGGAGCGCATCGCGGACAAGCTCGCGCTCGTTCAGGTGACGCTGACGGGCGTCGAAGAGGTCGATGAGGTGGCGCGCGCGATGACGACGCTGGGCGTCGCGGCGGCGAAGGCGATTCCGTCGGCGGTCGTTCTGCTGCCCGAAGCGGACCCGAGTGACGGGCGGCTTCTGAGGATCGTCGAGCAGACAAAGGGGGCGAGCGCCGAGACGTCGGTGGTCGTTCACCCGCCGGCGGAGAGTCTGACGATGGACCGGCGATGGCTCGCATGGCTCGAGCGAGCGGCCGGCGTGCACGACGACGTCCGGCTGCTGCCGAGAGTGCCGGAGCCGACGGGCATGCGGTGAGGAACGGGCGCGCGGAACCCGCAACGCGCGTCACGTTTAGTACGTTCAAGGAGAAGATGGCGGGCGCGTCGCGCCTCGCCGCCCGTGGCATCTCGAGCAGCTCCCGTCCGATGGCGACTTCCACCGTACACGACTCTTCCGACCGGCCGCGCCTGACGCGCGCGGTACAGGTGCTCGTCGCGATCAACGTCGCGATGCTGTTCCTGCAGCGAACGGTCGTGAGCGACGCCGACGCGTTCGCGGTGCTCGGGTTCCAGGCGGGGAGCCTGCAGCGGACGCTGTGGAGCGCGCTGACGTACATGTTCGTGCACTACGGGGTGTGGCACCTCGCGGTGAACATGTACGTTCTGCTGGCGTTCGGTCCGCGGCTGGAGCGCGCGATGGGATCGCGCGGGTTCACGCTCTACTATCTGTGGTGCGGCCTCGGTGGCGCCGTGGCGCACATGCTGTTCGTGCACGACGGGATTCTCGCCGGCGCGACGGCGGGGACGCTCGGTGTGATGTTCGCGTACTGGCAGCAGTGGCCCGATCAGGACGTTTCGTTGCTCGGCGCGCTGCCGATGCGGCCCTGGACGGTCCTCGTACTGCTCGGCGCGGCGATGCTCGGGCTGAGCGCGGCGGGCGCCGGTGCGGACGTCGCGGGGGGTGCGCCGATCGCGGCGGCGGCGCACGTCGGCGGGATCGCGTTCGCGTGGCTGTACATGCGCACGCCGCCGGCGGCGAGCATCGAGCGCCTTCGCCAGCGCATCTCGCCTGCGCCGGACTATCCGCAGGACGAGACGCCGCGCGCGATTCCCCGTACGCTGCCGCGCAGCCGGAGCACCGCTCAGCAGCGCGACGACGTGGACGAGATCGTGGCGAAGAGCAACGCGGTGGCGGCGCAGCAGCCGCAGCCGATGCGCCGCGCCCTGGCGGCACCACTTGCCTCCGTGCACGAGGAGCCCGTCGGGGAGTTGGACCGTGTGCTGGACAAGATCTCGCTCGAGGGGCTCGAGAGCCTGACGCCGGCGGAGCGCGCCGTGCTGGACGAGATGGCGCGCCGGCTGCGAGACGAGGGGCGGTAGAAAGAAAGAGCCCCCCGGGCTTGCCGGGGGGCAGTACCGCCAGGCCGTTCTCCCGGCGGCGATGGCCGGCCCAGAGGGGACCGGCACTTTCCCAACATATGGCGATCGTCCCGAGGTCCGCCAGGGGAGCGATCCGGGGGATCCCCCATTGCCTGCGCCGCCGGGCACCGTGCGACCGGCACCACGTTGCCCGGCGGTGCCGTCGGGTGCGATCTTGGGGGATGCCGAGGCCGGAGCTGTTGGAGACGTTCGCGAACCCGTATCCGGGGCGCGAGTACGAGATCGCGATGGAGTGCCCGGAGTTCACGTCGCTCTGTCCGCTGGGCGGCATCGAGACGGACGCGGCGGAGCTTCGACAGCTGGAGGGCGGGGCGCCCGACTTCGCCACGATGCACATCCGGTACATCCCGGGCGAGGTGTGCGTGGAGCTCAAGAGCCTCAAGCTCTATCTCTGGAGCTTCCGCAACGACGGGATCTTCTACGAGCGCGCGGTGAACCGAATCCTGGACGATCTCGCGGCAGCGACCAGGCCGGTGTGGATGGAGGTCGTGGGCGACTTCAACGTCCGGGGCGGGATCAAGAGTGTGATCACGGCGAGCGTGGGCGCGAGGCGGGGATCGCGCCGAGGTGGGGCGGGCGGCCTTGACGACGCGGGCCCGAGGCCGTAGAATGCGAATCACAATCGAATACTCGTGGTGATTTGCCGCCTCTTGCCGCCACGTTAAACAAAGAGCTAAAAAGCGAATCGCCTGGCGGCGCTGCACGCCGGGCTTTTTTGCGTCCCTCAACCGCCGCTGCTCGCATCCATGTCCGCTCGCGGTCTTCCGTCTTCGATCCCAGCGTCTTCGCGCGCACGCCGCACGAAGCGAATGCACGGATTGGGACGGATGTGTCCGGAGTGTACGGGGAGCGCGATCAGCGCGCCCATCGGCCGGATGGCGGGCTGTCGCCCGTGTCCGACGCCGCGGTCGGGATGCGAGGAGCGGGGCTAGTCCAGCCCACTCCGACGGACCCACGGGACCTCCCGGCCGCTCCGCTCGAGGCGGCCGTTTTCGTCCCGCCGCCTCACCGAGCTTCGTTCACGACTCGACGACCCTTCACCGAGGCACGATCATGAGCACCACCACCGAGCGAGTTTCGACCACCGCCAGCGACAAGGGCTACGTGAATGCGGACGTGCTGGTGACCACCGAATGGGTGGCGCAGCACCTCAACGATCCGAAGGTGCGGATCCTGGAGAGCGACGAGGACGTACTGTTGTACGACCTCGGCCACATCCCGGGCGCGCAGAAGATCGACTGGCATGCGGATCTGAACGATCCGGTGGTTCGCGACTACGTGTCGAAGGAGCAGTTTCAGGCGCTGTTGCGCCGGCTGGGCATCGACGACTCGACGACGGTGGTGTTCTACGGCGACAAGAGCAACTGGTGGGCGACGTACGCGTTCTGGGTGTTCCAGCTGTTCGGCTTCACGAACGCGAAAGTCGTGGACGGCGGACGGGCGAAGTGGGAAGCCGAGGGGCGCCCCTTCTCCACCGAGGTCCCGAAGTATCCGCCGACGCAGTACGTCGCCAAGGAGCGCAACGACGCGAAGATCCGCGCCTTCAAGGACGACGCGCTGAAGCAGAGCCAGGCGAAGAAGCCGCTCGTGGACGTGCGCTCGCCGGACGAGTTCAGCGGGAAGAAGACGCACATGCCGGAGTATCCGCAGGAGGGTGTGCTGCGCGGCGGACACGTGCCGGGCGCGAAGAGCGTTCCCTGGGGGCGCGCGGCGAACCCGGACGGCACGTTCAAGTCGGCCGACGAGCTGCGTGCGATCTACGAAGGCGAAGCCGGCCTGAAGAAGAGCGACGACGTGATCGCGTACTGCCGCATCGGCGAGCGGTCGAGCCACACGTGGTTCGTGCTCACGTACCTGCTCGGCTACGACAAGGTGCGCAACTACGACGGGAGCTGGACGGAGTGGGGGAACTCGGTCCGTCTTCCGGTCGAGAAGTAGGTATCATGGATTCCGGTCTCGTGTCGTGTACGTGGACCGCCGCGCGCGCGTCGCGCCGCCTCTCGAGGTGGGGCGCGTGAGACGGCGCGCGGTGGTCCGCGTGCCCGGGTCGGCGGCGAACCTCGGGGCGGGGTTCGACTGTGTCGGCGCCGCGGTAGACCGGTGGCTGACGGCGTCCGTGGTGGTGCAGCCGGAGCCGGATGCGGCGACGGTGATCCAGCGCGGCGGCACGCTCACGGGGCTGGACGTGCCGGCGGACGAGGATTGGGTAGTGGTCGGGCTGCGCGCGGCGTGCGAGGCGGCGGGACGCGCCGCGCCGCGCGCCCTGCGTGTGCGGGTGAGCTCGACGATTCCGGTCGCGCGAGGGCTCGGGTCCTCGGCGGCGGCGGTGGTGGCGGGCGCGGTGGCCGCGACGGGGATCTGCGGCTTCTCGCTGAGCGAGGAGCAACTCGTCGCCGCCTGCGCGGGAGTGGAGGGCCATCCGGACAACGTCGCGCCGGCGATCCACGGCGGGGTCGTGCTGGTGCTGCCGGGCGGTGCGCACGTCGTACCGCTCACCTTCGCGCGCGGGCTCACGCTCGTGTTCGCGGTGCCCGACTTCGAGGTGAGGACGCGCGACGCGCGGGGGGTGTTGCCGCGCGAGGTGGCGCACGCCACGGCCGTGCAGGCTGCCGCCCGCGCCGCCGCGCTCGTGCACGGGCTCGCGACCGGTGACGCGAATGCGCTCCGTGTGGCGCTCGACGACGTGCTGCACGTGCCGTATCGGCGCGCGCTGGTCGAGGGCTACGACGCGGTGTGTGGGGCGGCGGTCGCCGCGGGCGCGTTCGGAGCGACGCTGAGCGGCTCCGGCTCGACGCTCGTCGCGGTGGCACCGGAGCGGCAGGCCCCGGCGGTGGCGGACGCGATGCGGAGCACGTGGGGGTCGCACGGCGTCACGGCGGACGCTTTCGTGAACCCGGCGCAGGTGGACGGGCGGAGCCTCGTGGTGCACCAGGATTGCGAGGACACGCCGGCGGCCGCCGGCGCCGGAAGCTGACGGCACGAGTACGACGCATTCACATCCTGCAGGCTGGAGACACTCTCATGGCAGTGACACTCTTCCTTCCCACCGTGCTCGCGAAGCTGGCCGACGGCCGCGCGATCGAGTCGACGGGCAGCACGGTCGGCGCCGTGGTCGCCGACGTGGCGGCGCGCTATCCGAACCTCGCGCCGCGGCTGCGCGACGAGGCGGGCCAGCCGTATCCTTTCGTCACGTTCTACCTGAACGACGAGGACATCCGCTTCAACGGCGGGTTCGAGGCGCCGGTGACGGACGGGGACGAGCTGACCGTCGTGCCGGCGATCGCGGGAGGCTGACGACGATGGCCACGGCGACCGCGCCACTCGCGACGCAGCTGGAGGAGCTCTCGTCGGACGAGATTCTCCGGTACAGCCGGCATCTCATCCTGCCCGAGGTCGCGCTCGAGGGGCAGCAACGGCTCAAGGCATCGCGCGTGCTGCTGATCGGCGCCGGGGGGCTCGGCTCGCCGCTCGCGCTGTATCTCGCCGCGGCGGGGATCGGCACGATCGGCCTCGTGGATTTCGACGTGGTCGACGTGACGAACCTGCAGCGGCAGATCGTGCACGGCTCGAAGGACGTGGGGCGGCCGAAGCTCGAATCGGCGCGCGACCGGGTGAGGGACATGAACCCGCACGTGCACGTCGAGGGGTACGAGACGCGGCTCACGAGCGAGAACGCGCTGGAGATCATGCGCGACTACGACGTCGTGATCGACGGCACGGACAACTTCGCGACGCGCTATCTCACGAACGACGCGTGCGTGATCCTCGGCAAGCCGAACGTGTACGGCAGCATTTATCGGTTCGAGGGACAGTCGTCGGTGTTCGCGACGCAGGAGGGGCCGTGCTACCGGTGCCTGTATCCGGAGCCGCCGCCACCGGGGCTGGTGCCGAGCTGCGCGGAGGGCGGCGTGCTCGGCGTGCTGCCGGGACTGGTCGGCACGATCCAGGCGACGGAGGGAATCAAGCTGCTGCTCGGGATCGGGGAGCCGCTGATCGGGCGGCTGCTCCTGATCGATGCGCTGTCGATGCAGTTCCGCACGATGCGGCTGCGCAAGAATCCAACCTGTCCGGCGTGCGGCACGCACGAGATTCGCGAGCTGATCGACTACGACCAGTTCTGCGGCGTCGGCGGCGATCCGGAGCAGGATCCGCACGGCATCCCGGAGATGACGCCGGCGGAGCTGGCGGTGAAGCAGCAGCGCGGCGACGACTTCGATCTGATCGACGTGCGCGAGCCGCACGAGTGGGCGATCGCGCGGATTCCCGGGGCGCGGCTGGTGCCGCTGGGCGCGTTCACGGAATCGCTCTCGTCGCTCGACAGCGCGCGCGACATCGTGGTGCACTGCAAGATGGGCGGGCGCAGCGCGAAGGCGGTGCGGCAGCTCCAGGCGGCGGGGTTCAAGCGGGTGTGGAATCTCGCCGGCGGGATCCTGCGGTGGAGCGACGAGGTGGATCCGAGGATACCGAAGTACTGACGTGTGTTGGTGTGTTGGTGTGTTGTGTGTTGGTGTGTTGGTGTTGGTTTCCTCGACGACAGTCCTGACGGCAATGACATCGATCCTTCCCGACGCCGGCCTGGAACAGGGCGCGTCGCGTCGTTCCACCGGCGGCACACTCCGACCGTATGCGCAGCGGTGCAAGCTGTGCGGTACGGAGAACGACGCGGCGCCGGTGGCGATCTGCGAGAACTGCCTCGGACCGCTGGAGCCGCTGTATCCGGCGTCGCGCCGGCTGCCCGACCGTGCGACGATCGCGGCGCGGCCGCAGTCGATGTGGCGCTACCGCGAGTGGCTGCCGTTCGAGGGGGAGCCGCTGGCGTCGCGCGACACCGGATTCTCGCCGCTGATGGACGCGCCGCGGCTCGCGGCGCGGCTCGGCGTCGCGCGCGTGTGGGTGAAGAACGACGCGGTGTCGCATCCGTCGCTCTCGTTCAAGGACCGCGTGGTGTCGACGGCGATCAACGCGGCGATCGCGTTCGGGCTCGACACGGTCGGCTGCGCCTCGACGGGGAACCTCGCGAACGCGGTGGCGGCGCACGCCGCGCGCGCGGGGCTCGCGTCGTGGATCTTCATCCCCGAGGACCTCGAGATCGGGAAGGTGATCGGCACGGCGGTGTACGGGCCGAACCTCGTGCGCATCAAGGGGCACTACGACGACGTGAACCGGCTGTGCGCGCAGCTCGCCGACCGGTTCGGGTGGGGGATCGTGAACGTCAACCTGCGCGGCTACTACGGCGAGGGCTCGAAGACGATGGCGTTCGAGATCGCCGAGCAGCTCGGGTGGCGGCTGCCGACGGCGGTCGTGGCGCCGATGGCCGGCGGCTCGCTCGTGACGAAGCTCGGGAAGGGATTCAAGGAGTTCATCGACGCGGGACTCGTGAGCGACCCGACGCCACGCGTGTACGGCACCCAGGCGTCGGGCTGCGCGCCGATCGTACGGCTGTGGGAGCGCGGGGACTCGACGCTCGTGCCGGAGATCCCGAACACGATCGCGCGGTCGATCGCGATCGGCAATCCGGCGGACGGCGCATTCGCGGCGAAGGTGATGCGCGAGTCCGGCGGCGGGGGGCAGCACGTGAGCGACGACGCGCTCGTCGCCGGGATCCGATTGCTCGCGGAAACGACGGGCGTGTTCACCGAGACGGCAGGGGGCGTGACGGTGGCCGGCGCGCTCGCGCTGGCGGAGGCGGGGACGCTGCGCCCGGACGACGAGGTCGTGCTCTGCATCACCGGCAACGGGCTCAAGACGACGGAGGCGGTGAGCGAGACGCTGCCGAAGGCACCGATCGTGGCGGCGAAGGTGCGTGAAGTGGCGGCGCTGGTGGCGGAGCGTACGGGAGCCTGACCCGGACGAGGGAGCATTCGCGCGCCGCGTGGAGACGAGCTGCCTGACGTCGATCGCGATCGTGCTGGGCCTTCTCCTCTCGGCGGCTGCGGGCGGAGCGGACGTCACGGTGCGCGCGAGTGCGTGGGCAGCGCATGCGGCGCAGGACTCGAGCTGGCAGGAGCACGCTCGCGCGGCCGACTCGGCGGCGGCTCATCGTGATTGGGCGCGCTATCTCCATCATGCGCGCGTCGTCGACAGCCTGCTGCACCACCATCCGCGAGCGGCGGTCGGGCTGGCGCGCGGGTACGCGCAGCGCGGCGACACGGCGGTGGCGCTCGGCGTTCTGCGTGCCCTCGTCGCAGCGGGCATCTCGCGCGACGTGACGGGCGATTCGCTGCTCCGACCGCTCGTCGGGAGCAGCCAGTGGGCCGCCATCGTGCGCGGTCTGGCGGCGAACGCCGCACCGCGCGGACGGGCGAGGCAGACGTTCGCGCTTTCCGACAGCGGCTTCGCCGCGGAAGACATCGCGTACGACGCGCGCCGCGATCGGTATCTGCTCTCGAGCATCGCGCGACGCAGCATCATGGTGGTCGAGGGGGGCGGTCGGGAGCACACGCTCGCGGCGTCGTCTCCCGGCGCGCCGCTCTGGGCGGTGCTCGCGCTCGGCGTCGATTCGGCGCGCGACCGGCTGTGGGCGACGACGATCGGGAACGACCGCATTCCCGGACTCGCGCCCGGCGCGCGGCCGCGGGCGAGCATCCTCAGGCTCGACCTCGCGACCGGCAGGATCGCGCGGCGGTTCGATCTCCCGGACGACGGCGTCCCGCGCGAGCCCGGCGACCTCGTCGTCGCGCCCGATGGGGACGTGTTCGTCACCGACGGGAGAACGGGCGCGATCTACGCAATCCGCCTCGCGACGGATGCCCTCGACACGCTGGTCGCTGCCGGCGTGCTGACCGGGCCGCAGCAACCGGTGGTCGCCCACGACGGCCGAACGTTGATCGTGCCCGACTACGTGCGCGGGCTCGCCAGTGTCGATCGATCGTCGGGCGCGGTGCGCTGGCTCGCGAATCCGCCGACCATCGCCGTGAACGGGATCGACGGCCTGCAGTGGTGGGGACCCCACATGCTGATCGCCGTGCAGAACGGCGTCGCGCCCGCGCGGATCGTCCGGTTCACGATCGACGAGGCGCGCGGCGCCGTCACGCGCAGCGAGGTGTTGGCGCAGGGCGGCGCGATCAGCGATCCGACGCATGGCATCATCGTCGGGGACGAGTACGTGCTCATCGCATACAGCGGCGGCGGGGCGCTGCTTCCCGATGGAAGCGTCCGGCCCGGTGCCGAGGCGCTGCCTCCGACGGTAGCGCGGCTGCGGCTCGCGCCCTAGGGACCGACTGTCCCGCAGGTTCTGCCGCGCGCGCTGGCCGCGCGCGCTGGCCGCGCGCGCTGGCTCGGCACGGATCGGGTGTGCACATTGGCCAGACGTCGCGCCGAGCATGTCGGCGCGTCCGGGCCACCGTGTTCCGCTCACACCGATCATGTCGCCAACGCGCCGCGAGTTCATCCACACCGGGGCGGTCGCCGCCGCCGGCCTCCTGTTGCCGACGCCGTCCATCCGTTCGCCGCGCACTTCGCGCGTCGTGGACTTCGAGCCGACGTGGGCGTCGCTCGCGCAGTTCCGGACGCCGGACTGGTTCCGCGATGCGAAGTTCGGGATGTGGGCGCACTGGGGGCCGCAGTGCGTGCCCGAGCAGGGGGACTGGTACGCGCGGCAGATGTACGAGGAGGGGAGCCGCGATTACATCGCGCACGTCGCGCGGTACGGGCATCCGTCGCGCGTCGGGTTCAAGGACGTGATCCACGAGTGGAAGGCCGAGTCGTGGCGTCCCGACGAGCTGCTCGCGCTGTATCAGCAGACCGGCGCACAGTACTTCATGGCGCTCGCCAACCACCACGACAACCTCGACCTCTGGAACTCGAGGCACCAGCCGTGGAACGCCGTGCGCGTGGGGCCGAAGAAGGATCTCGTGGGCGGGTGGGCGCACGCGGCGCGGCGCGCGGGGCTCCGGTTCGCCGTGTCGGTGCACGCGGCGCACGCGTGGAGCTGGTACGAGGTGACGCAGGGCTCGGACAGGGAGGGACCGCTGAAGGGGGTGCCGTACGACGGCAAACTCACGCGCGGGCAGGGGAGGGGGCGGTGGTGGGAAGGGCTCGACCCGCAGGACCTGTACGAGCAGCGCCACGCGCCGGGGCGGGAACTCGTGTGGGACTGGGACGCGAGCAAGGGAAGCAGCGTGCCGGACCGGTCGTACTGCGAGCGGTTCTACGCGCGCACGATGGACCTGATCGAGCAGCACGATCCCGACCTCGTGTACTTCGACGACACTGCGCTGCCGCTGTATCCGGTGAGCGACGTCGGGTTGCGCATCGCGGCGAACTTCTACAACCGGAGCCTGAAGAAGAACGGCGGGCGGCTGGAGGGGGTGATCACGGGCAAGGTCCTCTCGGAAGCGCAGCGGAAGTGCATGGTCTGGGACATCGAGCGCGGGGTCGCGACGGACGTGCTGCCGTTACCGTGGCAGACGGACACGTGCATCGGGGAGTGGCACTACTCGCGGCCGGTGTTCGAGCATCACCGCTACAAGACGCCGCAGATGGTGGCGCAGATGCTCGTCGACATCGTGGCGAAGAACGGGAACCTCATGCTCAACGTGCCGCTCCCGGGCTCGGGGACGCCGGACGACGACGAGCTGTCGTTCATCGCCGACTTCGGCCGGTGGATGCGAACGAACGGCCGCGCGATCTACGCGAGCCGCCCCTGGTCGGTGTACGGCGAGGGGCCGTCGACCGCGGCGCAGGCACCGCTGCGGGCGCAGGGGTTCAACGAGGGGCAGAACAAGCCGTACACGGCGGAGGACGTCCGCTACGTGCAGAAGGACGGCAAGGTCTACGCGTTCGTGATGGCGTGGCCGGAGAGCGGCCGGGTGACGCTGAAATCGCTCGCGAGCGGGTCGAAGCACGCGCCGGGCGAGGTGGAGCGCGTCGAGCTGTTCACCACCGCGCAGTGGACGGGCACGCCGGGCACCGCGGCATTGAAGTTCGACCGCACGGCGGAGGGGCTGACGATCACGCTGCCGCAGGAGCGGCACGGGGACTACGTATTCACGTTCGAGATCGCGGGGCGCGGGCTCGTCGCGGGAGGAGCGTCGGGATGAGCGTCGGAGCGGGCACCGCGTGACGCCGCCGAGCGATCGACGCGGCGCGCCACGACGGTGGCGGGACGGTACTCAGCGATCGAGACGGACGGGGAACGCGTAGACGCTCACGCTGATTGCCGGGATGGCGAGCGCTTCCGTGGCATCCGCCGGTGTGCTCTGGATGCGCACCTGCGGCTCACTGCCGGCGAGGTTCGCCGCGGTGACGGTGCCCGGCGCCATCCGCCATACCATGCCGCCCGGCCGCAGCGCACTGCCACGCAGCGCGAGTCGCAGCGACTGCGGGCGATCGGACGGATTCACCACCGAGATCGTCAACGTCTTGCCGTCGGTGGAGAGCGCGGCCGCGACGTCGAGCGGGTACGTCGGGCTGCCCGCGTTCACGTTCGGGATCTCGCCGCCGACGCGTCCCGTTCGCGCCGGCTGCGGCGAGGTGCCCGACAGGGCGAGCGGGATCGTCCCGAAGTGGTCGCGATAGAGCTGGAACATCAATCCGATCGGGTTCAGTACCGCGTCGGTGCGTGTCGCGCTCAGCGTCGAGCCGGCGAAGGTGAACCCGCCCATCGTGAACGTGTCGCTGTGCCGGAACATCTCGTTCAGCGCCCACGCGTAAGCCGGCACCGGCTTGAATGCGCCCGGCGGGGAGCCGGGGTACGCCCACTCGTCGATCGCGACGGTGACCGGCTTGCGCCGCAGCGACGGGATCTGCTCGCGGTAGGTCTGGAAGTGCTCGTACGCGACGCGCACCATATTGGCCGGCTTGCGCGACCACTCCACGAGCGACAGCGACGAATCGTCGGGGACCTGCTTCCCCTGCTCCAGGTCGTAGTGGGTGCGGCCGTAGACGTAGAAGTGCTGGCTGAGGATCTCGAAGTCGTCGATCGAGCGTGACAGCAATGCCGCGCTCCAGTCGGCCTTTCCCATCGGCTCGGCGACGACCTGGCCGGTGAGCTTCTTCGCCATGCCGGAACCGGTCATCGCGTCCGGCATCGCGCCCGGCGCCACGAGCATGATCGACGGATCGGCGCGCCGCATGGTCCGCGCGAACTGTCCCTGCTTCGCGATCCACTGGTCGAGCGCCATGTAGCCGTACTGCCAGTCGCCCCACATCTCGTTGCCGATGCCCCAGTACTTGATGCCGTACGGCGCCGCATGCCCGTTCGCCGCGCGCAGCCGTCCCATCGGCGTCGTCGCCGCGCCATTCGCGTACTCCACCTCCTGGGCGGCGGAGAAGGCGTCGCCGAAGCCGGCGTTCACGGTGACGTATGGAGCGACGTCGAGCAGCGTGCAGAGCCGCATGAACTCGTCGAGGCCGAAGTCGTTCGGCTGCAGCGCGCTCCACACCGGGTCCCACCGCGGCGGACGCCGGTCTGGGTCGCCGATCGCGTCGCGCCAGTCGTACGGTCCGGAGACGAAGTTCCCGCCCGGGAAGCGATAGACGCCCGAGTGCAGCGTGGCGAGCGCGGCGACCACCTCGCGCCGGAAGCCCTGCACGTTGTCCGCCGGCATCAGCGACACGGCACCGACGCGGAACGTGCCGCGTCCCATGCCGGTGATCTCGAAGCGCGCGGAATCCGTCGTCACCGGTCGGGACGCGACCTGGAACCGCTGCGTCGTCCACGCCGCGGTGAGCGGCGCGAGGTGGATCGTCTGGCGGTCGCCCGGGCCCGCTCCCCACACGAGGCTGACGTCGACGCGAGCCCCGGGGTCCCCCGCGACGACGATGCGTCCCGTGAAGCCGACGCCGCCCTTCAGCGCGACGCCATCCTGCGCGATACCGCGTGGCGCGTCGCCGGCGAGCGCAACGAGCGGTACGTGGTCCGACGCATACGCATGCGCGCTGTCCATGCGGACGGCATCGGCCGGCCCGACGGCCCGCCAGCCGCGCGCCGCAGCGCGAAAGGGCCCGGGACGCACCGGCGGCATCTGTCCGATCGCGAAGTAGAACTTGCGGTCGTCCAGCAGCTCGGCGCGGAACCCCTGCTCGAGCAGGCTTCCGCCGTGCTCGATGAACATGCCGTAGATGAGCGGCGAGATGGGCGTGCCCTTCGCCGTCGCGTCGATGGTGGCGGTGATCGTCTGGGCGGACGCGTTCGCGACGAACACGGTCGCGGCGATCGGCAGGAGGCGGGCAAAGCGCAGTGGTCGTGACATGCGGGTACGCTGCGGCGACGGGGAGAAGGCGTCAACCGCGCGAGCTCGACGCGCAGCCGACGCGCGCGCACGCCGACGGCGCCCGGCTCTTGCGGCGGCCGCGCGCGCCGCCGACGTTCCTCGTTCCACCACCGTCAACGCCGCTCGAGGTCTCATGCGCACGATCGCGTCGCTCGTCGCCCTGCTCGTCACGCTCGCCGGCGCCGCCGGTGCCCAGGCATCAACCAACGCGTCGACTCGCGCCGCGGCGCCGGTCGCGCGCTTCGACTGGTTCGAGTACAGCGGGCACGACTCGGTCTACGACGTGCACCCGGCCGGACCGGGCGAATACGTCAACCCGATCCTCGCCGGCTTCTATCCGGACCCGAGCCTCGCGCGGGTGGGCGACGACTACTATCTCATCTCGTCGACCTTCGCGTATTTCCCCGGCATCCCGATCTTCCACAGCAAGGATCTGGTCGACTGGACGCAGATCGGGAACGTGATTCATCGTCCGGAGCAGCTGAAGTTCGATTCGCTCGGGATGTCGCGCGGCGTCTTCGCGCCGACGATCAACCACCACGCCGGGACGTTCTACGTCCTCAACACGTGCGTCGATTGCGGGGGGAACTATCTCGTGACGGCGACGAACCCCGCCGGGCCATGGTCGGACCCGGTGTGGCTTCCCGAAGTCGGCGGGATCGACCCTTCGATCTTCTTCGACGACGACGGGAGGGCGTACGTCATCAACAACGACGAGCCGACGGGCGGCTCGACATACCAGGGACACCGCGCGATCTGGATCCGCGAGTTCGACGTCGCGGCGAAGAAAGTGAAGGGCCCCGCGACCCAGATCATCAACGGCGGCGTGGACATCACGCAGAAGCCGATCTGGATCGAGGGGCCGCACATCTACAAGATCGACGGGAAGTACTATCTGAGCTGCGC
The DNA here is from genome assembly GCA_035494615.1 of Gemmatimonadaceae bacterium. GTDB lineage: Bacteria > Gemmatimonadota > Gemmatimonadetes > Gemmatimonadales > Gemmatimonadaceae > AG11. The sequence continues at coordinate 19,162 of DATJGU010000076.1, read as the reverse complement.
CGAGGGGGGGACGGCGGTCGATCACCGGCAGGTGGTGTTCCGCAGCGACGACGTCCTCGGGCCCTACGTGCCCGCGCCCGCGCCGATCAATCCGATCCTCACGCAGCGCCACCTCGATCCGGCGCGTCCGTTTCCCGTCACGTCGTCGGGCCACGGCGACTTCCTGCAGACGCAGGCCGGCGAGTGGTGGGGGATCTTCCTCGCCACGCGTCCGTACGACGACGACTACTACAACACGGGGCGGGAGACCTTCCTGCTGCCCGTGGAGTGGAAGGACGGCTGGCCGAGCTTCGTCGGCGGGCGCGAGCCGATCCCGTACGCGGTGAAGAAGCCGAAGCTGCCCGCGCAGCCGGCACCGGCGATCCCGACACACGGCAACTTCACGGTGCGCGAGGAGTTCGACGGGTCGACGCTCGCGCCATACTGGCTGATGCTTCGCACGCCGCGCGAGCGGTGGTGGCGGCTGGAGGGCGGCGCGCTGACGATGCGGGCGCGTCCCGACGACATCGCGAGCAAGGGCCAGCCATCGTTCGTCGGCCGACGGCAGCAGCACCAGCGGGCGACGTTCACGACGGCGATGCGGTTCACGCCCGCGCGCGCCGGCGACCGCGCCGGTCTCGTCGCGTTCCAGAGCGAGAGCTTCTTCTACGCGATGACCGTGACGCTCGCCGATGGACAGCCCGTCGTGCAGGTGGAGCGCCGCGCGGGCACGACCGACACGCCGGTCGTGATCGCCTCGAAGCCGCTCTCGGCGCGTGCCGGAGCGCCGGTGTATCTGCGCATCGACGCCGATGGGGGGCGGTACGGGTTCTCGTTCGCGACGGAGCGCGGCCGGTGGAACCCCGTGCTCGAGAACGCGGACGGAAAGATCCTCAGCACCAAGGGCGCGGGCGGTGCGGGCGCCAACTTCACCGGCGTGGTCGTCGGCATGTACGCGCGCTCGGCGCCGTGACCGGGCGGTCGCCGACGCGGACTCGCGTTCAGAACACGAGCGTCTGCATGGAGTGCGGCGGGCTGCTCACCTCCGCCGCGTTGCCGTCCATCCAGAGCGCATAGTCCGCCTTCGTATCGCTGGCGTTCATCACCACCACCGCCACCGACGCGTCGGGGTTGCGGAAGGCGGTGGCGAGCAACTGGCTCCGGCTCGGCGAGCACGCGATCCGCCGCGCGCCCGGCTTCACGAACTTCGAGATGTGCCCGATGTAGTGATACGCGTTCGTGTAGATCAACTCGCCCGTCTTCGTGTCGGCGTGAATCGGCGCGAAGCAGAAGTTGCCGGCGTGGTTCGGGCCGCCGGTCTCGTCGAGCAGGACGTTCCAGTCCGTCCATCCGACCGCGCCGCTGTTGAAGTCATTGATCATGGAGCGTCCGTAGCGCTCCCCGAGTCGCCAGCTCGTGAGGTCCTCGCGCTTGTACGCCTCGACCGATCCCTCCGTGAAGAGCAGCCGCGTGTTCGGAAAGGCTTCGTGCACGAGCCTGACGTTGTCGAACATCTGGTCGCCGCCGCTCCACGGCTCGTACCAGTGGAAGCCGATCCCCCACACGTAGCGCGCGGCTTCCGGATCCTCGAGCACGGTGCTGGCGCGCTGATAGATGAGATCGCGATTGTGGTCCCACGCGATGATCTTCGTGTCGCCCAGCCCAGCGCTCCGCATCGTGGGGCCGAGGTACTGCTTGATGAAGTCACGCTCCTCCTCGGCGGTGTAGATGCACGACTCCCACCGCTGCGTCGCCATCGGCTCGTTCTGGACGGAGATTCCCCAGATCGGAATCCCTTCCCGCGCGTACGCCCGGATGAACCTCGTGTAGTAGTTCGCCCAGGCCTGCCGCATCCCGGGCTTCAGCTTCCCGCCATGCAGCATGTCGCCGTTCGTCTTCATGAACGCGGGTGGGCTCCACGGGCTGGCGAACAGCGTGAGCCTGCCGCCGGCCCGCGTGATCGCCCGCTTGATGAACGGGATGCGGAAGCGCCGATCGTGGTCGACGCTGAACGACGTCAACGCGGCGTCGCCCTCGCGCACGTAGGTGTAGCTGTCGCTCGAGAAATCGCAGCTGTGGATCGTCGTTCGGCCGAGCGCGTAGCCGATGCCCTTTGCGGGATCGAAGTACGCGTCGAGCAGCTCGGTCTGCCGTGCCGGCGGCAGCTTGGCGAACGTCTCCGCCGCCGCGTCGGTGAGCGCACCACCGACGCCGAGCACGGTCTGGAATCGTCTGTTCGGATCGACGAAGACGCAGGTCTGCGTCTCGAGCGGCTGGCCCGATCGTTTGAACGTCAGCCGCGGCGCCGGCGAGAGACGGAGATCGCTGTCTCTGGCGGTCGTGTAGACGGTGACCGTGTCGCCGGCGATCCGCCGATCTGGCTCGGCTCGCATCGGAGGAGGCGCGGTCGGCCGATCGGATGCGTCCGAGAGCAGGCCGCTCGTCCCCAACGCGAGCGCCGACGACGACGAGACGAGGAAGCTGCGGCGATCCATGGTCATGGCGGCCTATGCTGGAGTGAGCCAAAGGGTTTCGATGCAGCCGCGGAGCGTCCCACGCTCACACCGTGGGAAGCTTCCATGGCGTGCGATACGTCGGTACGAGGAGCGCGTTCGCGGCGGCGTTGCTGCCGAAGGTCCTGCTGCCCGCGTCCCAGACCAGACGGGAGCTCGTGCGCATCGCGATGTTGCCCATGTGGGTGTAGATCGCCGCGAGTCGTCCCGTCTCGATCGGGCAGGCCGGATCCTTCCTGGTTCTCAGGCAGTCGATCCAGTTCCTGACGTGGGCCTCGTGAGAATCGGTCCCCGCCTGACGCGGCAGCGCCGGCACCTCGAACTTCCCGTCCGACGATTCCGGGAAGAGATCCCACGACGAGCGGTCGATCACGAGCGTCGCATCGTTGCCGACGAACGCGAGTCCGTAGTTCCGCCCCCACGGACCGGTTTCGATGCCGGCCGTGTGCTCCCACGTGATGACGTGATCCGGCATCTGGTACGTGACGCTCTGCGTGTCGAACGTCTCGTGCGCCCGATCGGGGTAGGCGAAGTTCCCTCCCGACGCGGCGACGGACAGTGGCAGCGCGGTGGTGACGTCTTTCGCCCACAACGCCATGTCCATCAGGTGCACACCCCAATCCGTCATCAAGCCGCCACCGTAGTCCCAGAACATGCGCCACGAGCCGTGAAAGCGCGCGGCGTTGAAGCTTCGCTTCGGCGCAGGGCCGAGCCACATGTCGAAGTCGACGCCCCGCGGCACCGGTGAGTCGGGCACTCTGGGTTGACCAGCGCCGTAGTTGAAGTTCGCCCACACCAGCGTTTTTCTCAGCTGGCCCAGCCCGCCCGACTTGATGAGCCGCATGGCGGACTGCCAGTGGTCGCCGCTGCGCTGCTGCTGCCCGACCTGAACCACCCGGGCGTACTTCCGCGCAGCGGCGACCATGAGGTCGCACTCCCCGATGCTGTTCGCGAGCGGCTTCTCGACGTACACGTCCTTGCCGGCCTCACAGGCCGCGGTCATCAGGTAGCAGTGCCAGTGATCGGGCGTGCCGATGATCACCGCATCGATGGACTTGTCGTCCAGCAACCGACGAAAGTCCTTGTACACGACCGGGGCCTTGCCCTGGATCCGTTCGACGTCGGCGCGACGTTCGGCGAGCACGGCGTCATCGACGTCGCAGAGGGCGGCGCAGCGAACGCCGGGTTGTTTCAGCGCCTGGCGCAAATCAGCCATTCCCTGACCCCTCGCTCCGATCAGCCCCAATGCGATCGCGTCGTTGGGGGAAGATCGCGCTGTCACTGGAACGGCAGCGGAGGCAGTCGACGGCACGATGCCGACAAGGCCAGTCGCGGCCAACAGCTTCGTGGAATCGGCCAGGAATTGACGTCTGGTGTTCGACATGGCGTGACGGCTCGTCAGGGTCCGCGGGTGAACCGGAGTCGCGAGAGTATACCGATCGATGCGGGAGGAGCGATGCCCCCCAGGCGTGAATCGCGCGCGCAGGCAGTCGAGTCTCAACGCAGCGGATGATGGTTCACGTCCAGCGCGTCGAGTCGCGCGGCGTTGCGCCGGAGACGCTCGCGGAAGCTCGCGAAGTCCTTTCGCTCGGGCCTCGTCCACACCACTTCGGCGAGTGCGGCGAGCCGCGGGAACGCCATGTACTCGGCGCGCCTCGGGTCGGGGATGTATTCCGTCCAGAGCTGCGCCTGCGCGCCGAGCACGTGCCGCGCCTGCGCGCTGTCGAGCCCCGGCGGCACCGGCTCGAACGCGTACGCCGAATCGAGCGGGAGGTAACCGGGGTAGGCGAGGGGCTCGCGCGACCGGTCCTGGGTCTCGTAGAGGTTGAAGTACGTGTAGTCCAGCGGCGCCATCACGACGTCGTGTCCGGCGCGCGCCGCGGCGACGCCCCCCTGCACGCCGCGCCAGGACATCACCGTCGCCCCGGGCGCGAGCCCGCCCTCGAGGATCTCGTCCCACCCCACCAGCCGCCGCCCGCGCGCGGTGAGGAACGCGTCCATCTGCCGGATGAACCAACTCTGGAGCTCGTGTTCGTCCCTCAGCCCAAGCTGCCGGATACGCGCCTGGATGCGCGGGCTCGTGCGCCACAGATCCTTGGCCGCCTCGTCGCCGCCGACGTGGATGAACCGGCTCGGAAAGATGGTCAGCACTTCCGCGAGCACGTCCTGCATGAAGGCGACCGTGCTGGAGTCCGCGTTCAGGATGTACGGCGTGACGCCCCAATCGGTCCAGACGGCGATCGGCTCGCCGGTGACACCGAGCTCGGGATACGCCGCGATCGCGGCGCGGGCGTGACCGGGCATCTCGATCTCCGGAACGACGGTCACGTGCCGCGCGGCCGCGTAGGCGACGACCTCGCGTGCGTCGTCCTGGGTGTAGAAGCCGCCGTGCGGCGTCCTGTCGTGAACGTTCTTCGTCGAATCTCTGTTCTGCCATCCGACGACGGTCTCCGCCCGCCACGCGCCCACCGTGGTGAGCCGAGGATACTTCCTGATCTCGAGGCGCCAACCCTGGTCGTCCGTGAGGTGCCAGTGGAAGACGTTCAGCTTGTGCAGCGCGAGGAGGTCGATGTACTTCTCGATGAACTCCTTCGGCATGAAGTGACGTGCGACGTCGAGGTGTGCGCCGCGCCACGAAAAGCGCGGCACGTCCTCGATGTCGACCGCCGGCATCGTCCATGTCACATCGGGCAGCGGCGCCGCGCGGAAGACCGCCGGGGGGAGCAGTTGCCGCATCGTCTGCACCGCGTAGAAGAGGCCCGCATCGCCTGCCGCGCGCGCGACGACGCGGCCGGGCCGCACCGTCAGGCGGTAGCCTTCAGGCCCGAGCGCGGCAGCCAGCGATCCGTCCCGGCGCAGCTCGATCACTCCTGCTCCACGGCGCGACCCGACGCGCGGTGGAGTGCCGCCGCTGCGCACGGAGAGCGCGAGCCCGGTGCCCGGTTCCAGGTAGCGCGCGAGCTGCCGGCCGGTGGTCGCGCTCGCGAGGTCCGTCCAGATGATGGTGCCGGAGTCGAGCGTGAACACCCCTGCCCGCGTCTCGAGGCGCTGCGGACGGGGGATGAGGCCGAGCGCACTCTCCGTTGCGGGCGATGACGTCTGCGCGCCACTCGGCACGGCGCCGAACGCGAGGCAGGCGAGGAGGACGATCGAGGCGGTGCGGGGCATGGCAGATCCTGGCAAGCGTGGGAAGTCCTGCGCGCCGGTTCGCGGATCGGTGGTGCGCCCACGACATTGAACCATCGATGGACGGCGCGCCACTCGGGATGCCCCAGCGCGCCCAGCAATTACCACGCGCCGTGCCCCTGAGGGAGGTTCGTGACCGTCATCGAATGGCTGCTCGACTCGGATCCGTCGATTCGCTGGCAGGTGATGGCCGACCTGACCGATGCGTCGGACGCCGCGGTCGCCGCCGAGCGGGCGAGGGTCGCACGGGAAGGAGCAGGGGCGCGGCTGCTCGCGCTCCAGGAGGCGGACGGGCGCTGGGGTGGCGCGGCGTGGAACCGCGGCTGGGATTCCACGATGCACGTTCTGACGCTGCTGTACCACCTGGGACTCGACCCCGCGAGCATCGAGGCCCGCCGAGCGGTTGGCCGCGTGCGCGATCGAGTGACATGGCGTGGCTGCGGCCCGCCCGAGTGCGCCGACAATCCGTTCTTCGCCGGCGAGATCGAGCCGTGCATCAATGCCCAGGTCGCGACGGCAGGCGCCTACTTCGGGCAGAACGTCGACGGCATCGTCGACCGCCTGCTCGGCGAGCAGCTCGCCGACGGCGGCTGGAACTGCGAGGCTCCGACGCGCTCGGCGCGCTCGTCGTTCAACACGACGATCTGTGTGCTGGAGGCGCTGGCCGAGTACGAGCGGGCGGGCGGGGCGACGCCGGCCCTCGGCAGTGCGCAGCGTCGGGGCCAGGAGTATCTGCTCGAGCGACGGCTCCTGCGGCGTCGATCGACGGGCGAAGTGATCGCGCGCGATCGGAAGGGCGGTGGCGACTGGACGCAGCTCGCCTTTCCCTCGTGGTGGCACTACGACGTGCTGCGAGGGCTCGACCACTTTCGCCGTGCGGGCCGCGCGCCGGACGAACGGGCTGCCGAGGCGGTCGAGCTCGTGGCGTCGAAGCGCGATCGCGACGGCCGATGGCCGCTCGACATCATGTATCCCGGCCGGATGCCGGTCGAGCTGGACGAGAGCGCAGGTCGGCCGAGCCGGTGGAATACCTTGCGCGCCATGCGCGTGCTGCGATGGTATGCACAGGTGGGCTAGCTGGCCACTTCGCGCAACGGCAGCGGTGCGGACGTCGAGGGCCGTCGCGGGCGTTCTCGACGTCGCGATGTCGCGCGCGCGCTCCGTCGCGCCGGAGTGCCGCGGTATCCGATAGGCAAACGCCCACCCGAATCGGGTGGGCGTTTCTCGATGCGGACGTCTCGCAGCATCGATGGGATGGCCAGGGACGGAATCGAACCGCCGACACGCGGATTTTCAGTCCGCTGCTCTACCAACTGAGCTACCTGGCCTCATGCCTTCCGGACCCGTCCGTGGCGGCACGATTCCGAGACACGAATCATAGCCGGTCGCCGGTCGGCGCTCCACCCCCGTCACTGCTCACGCGCGGCTCTCGCGCTCCCCGTGGAACGTGGCGCAGATCGCGTCCGCGCCCTGGCGCATCATCGCGCCGACGCCGTCGCTGAACTCGTCGGGGAGGAGGTCGATGGTCCAGACGAGCCGAGCCCCGGCGCCGTCGTCGTGGACCTCGACGGTGGCCTGATAATGCAGGAACCGTCCGCGAGGGATCGCGTACACGAGCCGTCGCGCGACGTCGTCGACGCTGACGATCTCCTCGCGCGCCGTGATGCCGTTGGCGAAGGTGACGATGCGCGCACCCTGCTCGAGGCGGGCGTCGGTGACGAAGCCGGGGACGAGACGCCGATGCAGGGCACCGACGTCGCGCACGGCGTCCCATACCGCGTCGGCGGGTGCTCCGAGACGAAGGATCTCACGCAGCGTTGCCACGAATCAGCCCGAAGGTGTTCGTGAGTCGCCGGCGCCGAAGTCGAGATTCTCCGTGATGCGCGTGCCGTCGCGCTCGAACGCCGCCAGATACGCGTCGATGCGCTCCCGCGCCGCTTCGACGTCCCGCACGCCGAGTACGACGTTCAGCAGATCGACGTACCAGGGCGGCTTCACTCCCTCGCCGACGTATCGGTCGACGATCTCCCGCGCGATGGGCAGCGTAGTCCCCTTCGAGTCGTCGTGCACGTCGCGATCGCCGGCGCGCTGGAGCTTCTCGTACTCCTCGGCGATCAGCCGCCGGCAGAGCTCGAGCGTGAACGGATCGCCCTCGCCCACTCCCGCGCCCGCGTCGCCCGCGGTGAGCCGCGCGCCCTTGTGCACCCATTCCCACAGGATGCTGAGCCGGATCTCGCCGGTGGCCATGTCCTCCATGAGATAGAGGACGTCGTCGTCGCCGAAGAAATCGGCGGGCTTGAGCGCAGCGGCCTGGTAGCCGCGGCCGAAGGCGTTGCCATACTGCAACGCGACGCTGATCAAATCGCGCGCGCCGCGAACGGTGCGCGGCGCGGGCTCGAGCCGGCGCAGCGCGGCGGCGTCCTCGCTCGTGTACGTGAGCCGAGGAAACGCGCGACCCATCTGGTTGTCCTCGCCGACGCGCTCCCACACGGGGCGGACGATGTGCACCATCTTCCAGTGCGCGACCCACTTGCCGCTCGCCCCTTCGCGCTGCTCGCGCTCGGCGCCGGCGATCGCGCGCGCCATCCCCGCCTTCACCCCCGCCTCGGAACCGACGGGGATGTTCGGCTCCATCCCGCCCTGCCAGAGCGCGAACCGGCCGTTGCGATCGGGGGTGTTCACGGCGTGGCGCACGCGATCCTCGTAGGCGCGCATGTAGCCGTACGTCATCGTCACGGCGTCGATGTTCGGATGCACGACGGCCGGATCCCACGACGTGGCGTCGGCGACGCTGTTGATGTAGTCCCAGCGTCCCGTGTTGAAGCCGACGAAGTGCGCGCCGAGCGCGGCGCGGATCTCCATGAGCTGGAACGCGGCCTCGAGCTGCTCGACGAGCACGTATACCTTGATCGTCCCCCGCGGCAGTGCGAGGTGCCGCTCGAGCGCGTCGAGCAGATCGTTCCAGAGCGCGGCTTCCTCGGCGGTCTGGATCTTCGGGAGATAGAGCACGACGCTGCGGTCCTCGCCACGCAGCCGCGCGTGATTGGCGACGACGTACAGCGCGAGATCGACGATCGAGGCGCCGAGCGAGTGGCCATCCGCGAGCGCGACGTGGCGGTCGTCGAGGTGCAGCCCGCGCACGCGGAAGATGCGCGTGGTGAAGTCGAGCTGGGTGCGCCAGTCGCCGACGATGGCGTGGCCGAAGAAGTCGCGCGCCCAGGCGTTCATCTCGCCGGCGACGCGTTCGGCGGCGGTCATGAACAGGTCCGCGCGCTCGAACGCCAGCCGCAGATTGCGCTGGTTGTCGAGCGACATCGTGTCGACCTGGCCGAGTGCGTCCTCGCCGTCGAACATCCAGCCGTCGGCGCCGGAGAGGAGGGCGTAGGCGACGTTGCGGATGCTCTCGTCCGTGCTCGCGCGCGGACGCGCCGCGGGTCCGGTGCCCTGAATCCACTGCCGCTGGAGATCGTGGGGGACGGCACCGCCGTCGAAGTTCCCTGCCCTGGCATCGCGCACGGCGATGCGCGTGCCGCCGATGGTCGCGTCGTCGGGAAGAAAGCCGATCGGCTCGTGCTCGCGCTGGCGCCGAGCGCGGCGCTCGATGCGCGCGCGCATGAGGGCGCGGCGACGCTCGTCGAGTGGCGCGAGCACGGCGATCGCCTCGAGCGCGGCGGGGGTGAGCACGTCGCGATAGGCGTCGAGAACGCCCGCCCGGATGCGGAGTGCGCCGATGGTCTCCACTACGCCTCGGCGAGGATCTCGCGGTGGCGCTCGCGATCGATCAGCTCGAACAGGTATCCGTTCACGGGCTCGCGGAAGAAGAGTCGCTGGAAGTGCGTCGCGCGCAGCGGCTCGACGAGCTCGCCGCCCGCCTCGACGATGCGCCGGCGCACCGCGGGGAAGTCGTCGACCGGATGAAAGAGCGCGACGTGGCGTCCGAACTCGGATTCGAAGGGCGAGAGCTCGAATCCTTCGACGTAGAACACGTGAAGCTCCTGGCCGTGGCCGATGTCGAGCCACTGCGCCTCGACGGGGGAGTTGTCGGGGACACGCTTGCGCCGGTAGCCGAGCGCCTGCTCGATGAAGCGCGTCGTCTCCTCGACGTGCCGGGTGGGGAGCGTCAGGTGCGCGAACATGCGCGCCTCGCCTACGCGGCCCCCTTCGCGAGCCACTTGGACCAGTAGAAGGTCATCGGCCCGTCGCCGGTGTTGGTGATGCCGTGCGAGACGTTGGAGGCGCAGTACATGATGGCACCCGGGCCGACGGCGGTGCGCACGCCGTCCACCTCGATGATGCCGGTGCCGCTCGCGACGATCATGTGCTCCTCTTCCGGATGCGTGTGCGGCGGGTGCGGCGACGCGCCGGGCTCGAGGACGCACATGCCAGTGCACATCGTGGAGAGCTGGTCGGTGGGCCCGTTGTAATGGACGTAGGCCACCGCGCCGGGCGCGTCGCCCTCGCCGCGCAGGCTCTCGGCGGCGATGACGCCGTTGGGTAATGACGGTGCGGTGGTCGAGGGGGCGACGTAGGTGATGGGCTCGGACATGGGAGCTCGCTGTGCGTGGTGCGTACGTGCGTGGGAGTTGACGCCGTGGCCGTGTTGCATGCATCATAGCGCGGGGCGCTTCGGGGCGCCCGCGGGTCCGTGCGAAGGGCTGAGTCCACCCGTGGAAGTTCCTGGTGACGGCACTTCGTCTCCGTGCTGGCCAGCTTGCGGACCGCCGGCCAATAGCATGGAGGACGTATGCCGGCTCCCCGCCCCCTGCCCGATTCGCCCGACCTCGATCAGCTGAGGCGACAGGCGAAGGACCTGCTCCGCGACGCGCGTGCCGCCGATCCCGCCGCGCTCGCCCGATTCCGAATTCTGCCATCGCTGACGGGCGTCGGCGACGCCGAGCTCGCGCGAACATCGCTCGCGCTCCACGACGCCCAATCGGCGATCGCGCGCGAGCACGGCTTCCCCTCGTGGAACGCGCTGCGCGAGCGCGTGGAAGAGCTAACACTCGACTTCGACGACGCCATCCGCGAATTCGTCGAGGCGGCGACGGACGGTCGCACCTCGCGTGCCGAGCGGATCCTCGCGCTGCATCGGCGCATCGCCGGCGCGAGCTTCCACGCGGCGCTTGTCTCGGGCGATGCCGACACGGTGGCGTCGCATCTGGCGCGGCGTCCGGCGCTCGCCCGCGAGGCCGGCGGACCTCGGGACTGGGAGCCGCTGCACTACGTCTGCTACACGTCGCTCGGCCGATCGCCGGTCGCGAACGTGGACGGGTTCGCCGCCATCGCGCGGCGGCTCGTCGAGCTCGGCGCGGACCCGAACACGCGCTTCCCCTGGCTGCATCACGGCGTGCGGCGTCCGGTGCTCTGGGGCGCGACGCGCGTGACGCGCGTCGCACGGCTCGCGAGGGCGCTGCTCGAGTCGGGCGCCGATCCGAACGACGGCGTCACGCTGCCGATGGCGGCGAGCGCGGGCGACGTCGAGACGCTCGAGCTGCTGCACGAGTTCGGCGCGGATCCGAACCAGGCCTGGGCGACGGACGGCTCCGCGGCGCTCTACGCCATCCTCCACTGGACGAGCACACCGGAGGGCCCGCGGTGGCTGCTCGAGCACGGCGCCGATCCGGATCCGGTGTTCGCCGCGAACGGCGAGACGCCGCTGCACGTCGCCGCGCGCCGGTGGGACGTGGCGCTGGTGGAGTCGCTCGCGGCGCGCGGCGCCGATCTCACGCGCCGGCGCGCCGACGGGCGTACGCCGTACGCCGTCGCCGCGCTCAACGGAAACGAACCGGTAGCCGAATGGCTGCGGGCGCAGGGCGCCGCGAACGAGCTGGCACCGGTGGACCAACTCGTCGCGGCGTGCGGCCGCGGTGATCGCGCGACGGCGGAGGCATTGCTCGCCAGGCACCCTGCGCTTCGCGGCGACATCTCGGCCGAGCATTACGCGGCACTCCATCAAGCGGCCGAGTCGGGAGACGTCGCGACGCTCGCGCTGCTGCTCGACTGCGGGTTCGATCCGAACCGCGGCGACGAGGAGATCGGGAAGACGGCGCTGCACAGCGCCGCGATGGCGGGGCGGCCCGGCGCCGTGCGGCTCCTGCTCGCGCGCGGCGCGTCGCCGGACGTGCGCGACCGGGAGTTCAACGGCCAGCCGCTGGTCTGGGCGGCGGAAGGGTCGCACATGCACCTCGACCGCGCGGCGGAGTACGCCGAGGTGGGACGAGCGCTGCTCGACGCGGGATCGACGGTGGAGTGGACGCAGCCGACGGCCGAGCCGACGGAGAGCGTCGTCGAGATCCTCGCCGAGTGGCAGCGCGACCGGGGAGGGCACGCATCATGACCGATCCCATGATCGACTCGGCCTCGTCCCCGCAGGGACTCGCAGGCAAGCGCGTGGCGTCCGTCGTCGCCGTCGGTGTGGTCTTTCTCGCGCTCGGCGTGCTCGACCTGTGGCGCGGCGTCGCCCCGTTATTCGGCGGAGCGCGACATCTCGCCGGCGACGATCTGCTCGTGCTGGCGATCGGTATCGCGGCGCTCGTCGGCGGAACGTTCGTGATCCGTGGACGGAACTGGGCGCGGTGGCTGCTCGCGGCATGGATGCTCCTGCACGTCGTGATCAGCGTCGGACATCCAGGCGCACTGGCGGCGCACGTGGCGATCTTCGGGTTCATCGCCTTCCTGCTGTTCCGGCCAGCCGCGTCGGCGCACTTCACCTCGTCGTGACCGCGGCACGCTACGCGCTCTTCGAGACGGCGCTGGGGTTCTGCGCGATCGCGTGGACCGAGCGCGGCGTGGTGCGCACCTTCCTTCCCGAGCCGAGCGCGGCGGAGATCCGCGCTCGGCTGCGTCGGCGTCTCCCGAACGCGCAGGAGGCCGACCCGCAGGGCGACGTCCGCCGAGCAATCGACGGGATCGTGCGGCTCATGGCGGGAGAGCGCGTGGATCTGACGTGGATCTCGCTCGTCGACGACGGCGTCCCGGAGCTCGACCGGCGGGTCTACGCGCTGGCGCGCGCGATCGAGCCTGGGAGCACGCTCACCTACGGCGACATCGCGCGCCGGCTCGGCGACGTCGCGCTCTCGCGGACGGTCGGCGAAGCGCTCGGCCGCAACCCGTTCCCGATCGTCGTCCCCTGCCACCGGGTGCTCGCCGCGGGGGGACGCACCGGCGGATTCTCGGCGCGCGGCGGCACGGAGACGAAGATGCTGCTGCTGCGGGTCGAGGGCGCGGTGCTGCTCTGAGCGGCCGCGCGGGTCTATCCCGCACGGCTCATTTTGATTATCACGGTCGGGCGCGCGTCGCGAGCGGTTCGCGGGCGCGCTCATCACCCGGACCTCACCACACGTGCCCACCCGACTCGCTTCGATCCTTCTCGCCGCGGCGCTCCTCGTCGCGCCGGCCCTCCGTGCGCAGCAGCCGTCGGCCGCGCCGAGCACGACGTCGCAGTTCGTACTCCACGCCGACCAGGGGCGCGACACGATCAGCCGCCACATCTACGGGCAGTTCGCCGAGCATCTGGGCCGGCTGATCTACGACGGCGTCTGGTCGCGCTCCTCGCCGTCGGAGCCGTGGCGGATGCGCGACGACGTGGTGAAGGCGCTGAAGCGGATCCAGGTACCGAACATCCGCTGGCCGGGCGGCTGCTTCGCCGACTACTACCATTGGCGCGACGGCGTGGGCCCGCGCGCGCAGCGGCCGAGCCTCGTCAACAACAACTGGGGCGGGGTCACGGAGGACAACGGCGTCGGCACGCACGAGTATCTCGCGCTGGCGAAGGCGCTCGGCGCCGAGCCGTACATCGTCGGGAATCTCGGGAGCGGGACCGTGCAGGAGATGCACGACTGGTGGGAGTACGTGAACCACCCGGGGCGGAGCCCGATGGCCGACCTGCGCCGCCGCAACGGCCAGGACGCGCCGTTCGAGGTGCGGTTCTGGGGGATGGGCAACGAGAGCTGGGGGTGCGGCGGCAACATGCGCCCGGAGTACTACGCCGATGAGCTCAAGCGCTATGCGAGTTTCCTTCCCGCGTACGGCGACGTGCGGCCCTATCGCATCGCGGTGGGCCCCTCGGACGACAACTACAACTGGACGGAAGTCGTGATGCGCGACGCGGGGCGCATGATCGACGGACTGGACATGCACCACTACACGCTCGCGGGCCCGTGGGCGCACAAGGGCTCGGCGACGCAGTTCAGCGAGGCGGAGTGGTTCCGCTCGATGCACAACGCGGTCGCGGTCGACGAGATGATCCGCCGCCACTCGGCGATCATGGACAAGTACGATCCGCGGAAGCGGGTGGCGCTGATCGTCGGCGAGTGGGGCACCTGGCACGATCCGGAGCCGGGAAGCAATCCGGGATTCCTCGTGCAGCAGAACACGATGCGCGATGCGCTCGTCGCCGCGGCATCGCTCGACATCTTCAACAAGCACGCCGAGCGCGTGCGCGGCGCGAACATCGCGCAGATGGTGAACGTGCTGCAGGCGATGATCCTGACGCAGGGGAGCAAGATGCTCCTCACGCCGACGTATCACGTGTTCGAGATGTATACGGTGCACCACGACGCGGTGCTGCTCCCGCTGACCGTCACCAGCGACGCGTGGTACCGGTTCGGCGCCGACTCGATCCGCGCCGTGAGCGGCTCGGCGTCGCGCGACAAGGGCGGCGTCGTGCACGTGACGTTGAGCAACCTCGATCCGGTGCGCGCGCACGACGTGACCGTCGACATCCGCGGCGCGACCGTGGGGAGCGCGACGGGGCGCATCCTCACCGGACCGGCGATGAACAGCCACAACACGTTCGAGGATCCCGACGCGGTGAAGCCGGCGCCGTTCAGCGGCGCGCACGTGTCGGGCGGTCAGCTCAGCGTGAGCCTTCCGGCGCACTCGGTGGTCGTCCTCGAGCTGCGCTGACGTCGCGGGCTCGCTTCGGGCGGCGGACGACGCGGACCGTTCCGCTCTTTCCGCCGCCGCAGAAGAAGCGCTCGCCCCCGTCGGACTCGAGTCCGGAGACGGCGACGCCTTCGGGCATCCGGAGCCGTTCCAGCACCTCGCCCGAGCTCGGATCGAGGTGCCGGAGCTCGCTCTCGCCGGCTTCGGAGGTGCCGTGCCAGAGCTCTCCGTCGACCCACGTGACGCCGGTGACGAACCGGTTGGACTCGATGGTGCGGATGATCGTGCCGGTCTCGGGATCGATCTGGTGGATCTTCCGCTCGCGGTACTGACCGACCCACAGGCTCCCCTCGGCCCACGCGAGTCCGGAATCGCCACCGTCGCCAGGTGCCGGGATCGTCGCGAGCACGCGCCCCGTCGCGGGATCGATCTTCCGGATCTGGCGCTCGGCGATCTGGAAGAGATGCCGGCCGTCGAACGCGGTGCCGGCGTGCGCGGGAACGTCGAGCGAGCGTTCGACCGTTCCGCTCTCCGGGTCGATCGCGTCGAGCGAATCGCCGGTGGCGATCCAGACGCGCCCGCCGTCCCAGGTGACGCCGCCGACCTGGTCGACGCCGGGAAAGGGCCCGTACTCGCGGATGACATCGGCGCTGGAGTGTCGCATGATCCGAGGCTAATCGATCGGCAGCGGACCGGGGAGTAACAAAGTCGCCGTGAAACCCGGGAGGGGCGGGGTAATCCAGCGCCGCGCACGGCCGCGGCCGAACGACTGCGCCGTCCCGTTCCGTGCGAGCGCATCGAGCGCGCGCAGCACGGTGCGCTGGCTCGCTCCCAGTGCGAGCGCGAGCGCGGAGCTCGACCACGCTTCACCGTCGGCGAGCAGGGCGAGCACGGCCGCGTGCGGCTCGTCGACGGGGCGCGCCAGTACGACGACCTCGCGCGCGCCGTGCGGCGCGATCGCGAAGCCGCGCGGCGTCGCGCGGACGCCGGCGATGGGGCGGAGCAGGGCGCGAAGCCGTCCGATCTCGACGCGCAGCCGCGCGCGATGCGAGTCGTCGGCGTGGCGCGCGCCGAACGCGCGCGCGAGCAGCACGTCGCGAGCGACGTCCGTTGGCCATGCTTCGCCGAGCGTACGCGCCAGCGCGAAGAGCACGGGACGCGTCGCGAGCGGAACCACCACGCCCGCCTGACGCACGGCGTTCCGACAGGCGTCGACGACGAACGCGTTCGACGCCAGGATCGTCTCGACGTCCTCGAGCCGAAGCAGCCGGTCCACGCCGCCGGCGACCAGGCGCGCCGCGGGGGTGTCGAGGGCACGCCGCGCCGCTTCGACTTCCGCCGAGAGCGCGGGAATGCCGGCGTCGCCCGCCGCGCGCGTCGCGCGAGCGAGCGCCTCACGCGCTGCCCGCGTCCGGACGCGGCGCATGGCGATCCCCGCGACCACGAGCTCGTGGGCGGCGCGCGACGCGGGAGGAAAGGGAGCGGGATCGAAACCGGAGAGCACGCGCTCGGCGGCGTCCAGGTGACCGGTGATGAGGAGACGACGAGCGACGAGATGCCGCGCGAGCGCGGCGTTGACGCGATCGCCGTGTCGCTCGAGCGTCTCGCGCGCCGAGTCGAGCGCCTTCGGCGACCAGCCGAGGTCGCGCGTTACGAGCGCGATCTCCGCCTCGGCCACGACGCACCGTGCGCGCGACAGCGCCTCACGCGCGCCGAACAGACGGGCCGCGCGCCGCAGCAGCGCTCGCGCGCGCGGGAGGTCGCCGAGCTGTGCGAGCGCGATCCCGCGCAGGGCGAGCGCGGGCGGGTCGCCGCGCAACGCCACCCGGTTCAACGCGCCGAGCGGATCGCCGGCGGCGAGCGTGCGCGCGGCGGCCGTGATCAGGGAGTCCATGCGAATCGCGCCAAACTTGTTACTCTCACCGTTCGATCGACGCTCCTAAGCTACGTCGCGACCACGAGGCCGCCCGCGGAGCATCGCAGGGCGACGCACGACGACAACGACGACGGAGGAGTGGAGCGATGACGACGCACGCGACGGGAACACGCGAGGAGTGGCTGGCCGCTCGGCTCGAGCTGCTCGAGGCGGAGAAGGAGCACACGCGGCGCAGCGACGAGCTGGCGCGGCAACGGCAGGAGCTGCCGTGGGTCCGGGTCGACAAGGAATATCGATTCGAGACCGAGCAGGGAAGCGCGGCACTGCCGGATCTCTTCCAGGGGCGCTCGCAGCTGCTCGTCTACCATTTCATGTTCGGACCCGACTACACGGCCGGGTGTCCTTCGTGCTCGGCGATCGCCGACGGGTTCGACGGGTTCACGGTGCATCTGGCGCATCACGACGTGACGCTCTGCGCCATCTCGAAAGCGCCGCTCGCGAAGCTGCAGGGATTCAAGCGGCGGATGGGCTGGCGGTTCCCGTGGGCGTCGTCGTTCGGCAGCGACTTCAACGCCGACTTCAGCGTGGGCTTCACCGCCGCGCAGCAGCGCGAGGGCGGGATCGACTACAACTACCGGCGCGAGGGCGCGTGGACGCTGCGCGGCGACGGCGGCCCCGTGGCCCAGGTCGCGGCGATGACGGGTGCCGACGTGCCCACGTACATCCGGGAGCGACCGGGAATGAGCGCGTTCACGCTCACGGACGGGGTGGTCTACCACACGTACTCGACGTACGCGCGCGGCCTCGACGGTCTGTGGGGGATGTACCAGTGGCTCGACCGGGCGCCGCTCGGCCGCAACGAGACGGGCATCTGGTGGAAGCACCGCGACGCGTACGCGACGCGGTGATCGAGAGGGAGCGTATGCACTCCGCGCTGTCGTCGCGGCGCGCATTCTACGGCGTCGTCGCGCTGGTCGTCGCGTCGAGCGCGGCGGCGACGGTCGCGTGGTGCGCGTCGATGCACGCGATGAACGGCATGCCGATGGAGGGTGACGCCGTGGCGGCGACATCATGGACGCTCGCGAGCCGGCACGGTGCGCTCGCGAGCGCGGCGCGGTTCGTCGGGATGTGGGTGGTGATGACACCGGCGATGATGCTGCCGTCGCTCGCGCCGCAGTTGTGGCGGTACCGCGTGGCGGCCGAACGGTCGGGCGCGCCGCGACCCGGCCTGCTCACGGTGCTCGCGGTGCTCGGCTACCTCGCGGTCTGGGGGACGGCCGGATCAGCCGCGTGGCTCGGTCGGGCCGCGCTGATCGACGCACGGCGGCAGACGCCAGGGCTGGCGGGCGCCGTGCCCGTCGCGACGGGGCTCGTCGTCATCGTGATGGGCGCGATCCAGCTCACGGCGTGGAAGGCACGGCAGCTCCGTCACTGTCGCTTCCGGTCCGCGCACGACGGAGCACGTCGGGCGAGCGCGGGCTCATCCTGGCGACACGGCGTGCGTCTCGGAATCGATTGTCTGCGCTGCTGCGCGAACCTGATGGCGATCCTCCTCGTCGTCGGGGCGATGGATCTGCGCACGATGACGGTCGTGACGGTGGCGATCACGCTCGAGCGGCTCGCCCCAGAGGGAGCGCGGATCGCGCGGGTCACCGGTGCGCTGGCCCTCGGGGCCGGCGTATCCTCGATCGGCCTTGCAATCGGCCAGGGCGTGGAGGTCCTCGGCTTGCGCCGATCGGCCGGCGGGATTATTTACTTGCAAAACGCAAGCAAATCTCTCCCGCGAGGATGCCTCATGACCGAACTCTCCGAGAGTCTCCAAACCACGCGCACCGCCGTCGACGACATGATCCGTACGGCGCACGCATCCGCCGACCGGTGGACCACCCCGCGCGCGGCGGGCAAATGGACGCCGGCGCAGGTCATCGAGCACGTCGCATTGGCGCTCGAGGCGAGCGCGGCCGAGATCGCGGGGCGGCCGACGAGGTTTCCCACCCTGCCGCGACCGGTGCGGGTGCTCGTGCGTACGCTCCTCTTCAACCGCGTACTCAGGTCGGGGACGTTTCCGAAAGCCAAGGCCAATCCCGCCATGACCCCGGACGACGGACCAGCCACGCCGGCCGACGCGGAGCGCCGGCTCGCCGCGGCCTGGCGCGCGCTGGAGGAGGCGGCGATCAGGTCGGCGGCGGCGGGCGACCTGATGACGAGCGTGTTGTTCGGTCGCGTGCGGATCGCCGACTACGTCACGTTCCAGGGGTACCACGCGAGGCACCATCGCGCGCAGATGACCTGGTCGTGAGGGTCGCCGCGTCGTCCCGCGTCTCGAGGCGCCGCGGTGCAGCGGGCTACGCGCGTCGTCGCCGCGCGCGAAGCTCGCGCAGCACGCGCGCGCGATCGCGGCGCAGCGCGCTCACCATGGCGGGGGGCGCGTCGGTGTCCTCGTGCTTCGCTGCCCAGAGGGCCATCTCGAGGATCACGGGCGCGAGGTCGAAGCCCTTGTCGGTGAGCACGTAGACCACCTTCCGGCCGTCCGCGGGATCCGCGCGCCGCTCGACGATGCCGGCCCCCTCGAGCCGGCCGAGCCGGTCGGCGAGGATGTTCGTCGCGATGCGCTCGTCCGCTCCAGCGAACTCCTTGAACGTGCAGCGATCGGCGAAGAGCAGATCGCGCACGATGAGCAGCGACCAGCGGTCGCCGAACAGGTCGAGTGAGATGGCGATCG
>DATJGU010000075.1:0-27902 GCA_035494615.1 Gemmatimonadaceae bacterium | reverse complement strand
AGATGCCGCGCGCGGCGAGCGACACGCGGGCGTCGAGCGGCGCGGGCCAGCTCGCCGTCGTCCCCGGCGCATCGGCGAGCTCCTTGCAGCCGCCCCTCGCCTGCGGGCGCGCCGCCGGCGCGGCGGCGAGGAGCGCCGCCGCGACGACGATGGCGGCGCGTCGCCGAGCGAGGGCGATCACGCGCATGCGGACCGGATCACCGGCCGCTCGCGGGCTCGCCGAGGCGGAGCGTGTCTCCCGACCTCGTGGCCGTCGTGCCGAGCACCGCGGCGAGGACGCGACCGACGTCGTCCGCGCCGGCACGGACGAACGACGCGGTGACCCGCCGGCTCGCGACCGCCGAATCCTCGACCACGAGCGAGACGCCGTACCACCGCCGCAGCTCGGCGGCGACCAGCAACAGCGGCGCGTCGCGGAAGGTGACGACGCCACGCGTCCACGCCAGCTCACCCGGCTCCGTCACTCCACGTTCCACTCGCATCGTGTCCGTCGTCACCTCGGCGCGATCGCCTGCCCGCAACACCATCGCGGACCCCGCCCGCGCGACCGTCGCCACCCTCACGGCGCCCGAGGTCACCGCGACGCGGGTGCCGAAGGTGGTGTCCGCGCGCACGGTGAAGCTGGTGCCGACGTCGCTGAGCGTCGCGTTCGCCGTGTGCACGACGAACGGCCGCGTCGAATCGTGCACGACGTCGAAGTAAGCGAGGCCACGCAGGGTGACGCCGCGCGCGCGGGCGCCGTACGAGTCGTCCGGGCGGAGCCCACTGCCCGGTCCGAGGATGACGCGCGTCCCGTCCACGAGCGCGATCGTGTCGACGCGACCGACGGCGGTGACGTAGGTGGTCGCGGCCGGTGGCAGCGAGGCGACCGTGGAGCGGTCGGTCGCCTCCGACCGGCCACGCCATACGAAGGTGGCGCCGGCGAGGAGGAGCACCGCGGCGGCGGCGCGCATCGCCGGCGCGCGCCACAGGGACGGCGCGCGCCCGGGGGGGGTTGGTCGCGTGCGACGGTCGATCGACAGGACGCCCGCACCTCCGGGGGATGCCACCTCGGCCGAACGGCCTCGGCGCGCCATGACGGACGCGAGCGCGGCCTCGACCTCTTCGGCCGGGATCGGGTGCTCCGTGGGCGCCGCGAGCGCGGCGTCGAGCGCGCGCACGAGCTCGGCCTGCCGCGGCTCACGCGCGAGCCGCTCGCGGAAGCGGCGCGCTTCGTCTGGATCGCTCTCGCCCGCGAGGTAGCGCGCGAGCCCTTCCCATTCCGCGTCGAGGTCGGGACGCTGCGCGCGTTCGTCGGTCATGCTGCTTGAGACACCCGAGTGGAGGGACACCCTACGCCCGCGGCCGGCGCACAGAGGGCGCTCGCCTCGTCGTCGGCTCGTTCGCGGTTAGATTGGGCGGCCATGCCGGACCTTCGCCCGCAACGATACGCCGGCCGTGGATGATGCGGAACTGCTGGCGCGGCTGCGCCAGGGAGACGACGACGCGTACGCCGCGATCTTCCGGGGGCACTACTCCTGGCTCGTGCTCTCGGCCGCGCGCCTGCTCGGCGAGCGCGCGTTGGCCGAGGAGATCGTGCAGGACGTCATGCTCGAGCTGTGGCGCCGGCGCGAGTCGCTCGCGCTCACCGGCGCGGTGCGAGCGTACCTGCATCAGTCGGTGCGCAATCGCGCGCTGAACGAGCTGCGGCACGGACGCACCGTGCGGCGATCCGAGCCGTTCGTGCGTCCGCCCGGCGGGGCGCCGGCGGCGGACGCACGCGTCGCCTCGCGCGAGCTGGAGACGGCGGTCGCGGAGGCGGTGGCCGGATTGTCGGAGCCGCAGCGCGAGGTGTTCGAGTTGAGCCGGCGCGATGGGCTCACCTATCCGGAGATCGCGGGCGTGCTGGAGATCTCGGTGAAGACCGTGGAGGCGCGCATGGGTCGCGCGCTGCGGCAGTTGCGCGAGCGGCTCGCGCCGTGGCTGCCGGAAGGAGGAGGATGGTAGAGAAGCGGTGTGTTGGTGTGTTGGTGTGTTGGTGTGTTGGTGTGAGACGGTCGGGGAACCGGGCTCTTGACAGACACCGACGGCAGCCGTAGCATGACCTGTGTCGCGCGCACGCGCGGCCACCACCGAACGAAGTCCATGACGAAGCGCGCGCTCAAGCCTGGCAATAATATCAATCGGAGCCCCTCAGGGAGACGTGGCTAGCGCGCGTGGGTAGGTGTCGAAGCAGCGCCCGCCAGGTCTCCCCTGGCGGGCGCTTTTGTGAGTAGGACCGAGATGGGCAGGATCACGCGGCCGAGCGCCGCCAGCAGCAACGATTGGGGTGTAGGTCAATTGGCAGACCGCCCGACTGTTAATCGGGAAGTTGCAGGTTCGAGCCCTGCCGCCCCAGTTCTCGATTCCCCGCGCACGCATACCCCGGAGAGCCCGCGCATGTCATCGCCTGAAGTAGCCCAGCATCCGCTCGACGAGATCTCGCTCGGCCTGATCGTGCAGATTCGTGAACGGCTCCTCAAGGCTCAGGCGGCGGGCAAGAAGGTGTACCGCCTCGAGTCGGGCGACCCGAGCTTCTCGGTGCCGCCGCACGTGCTGGAAGCGGTGAACAAGGCGGGTGCAGCAGGGAAGACGCACTACATCCCGAACAGCGGCATCCCCGAGCTGCGCAAGGCGCTCGCGGAGAAGGTCGTGCGCAAGAACGGCCTCGCCGGCGTGACCGACGAGGACATCTTCCTGACCAACGGTGCGATGCACGCGCTGTACGTCGCGTTCGGCGCCCTCCTCTCGCCGGGCGACGAGGTGATCCTGCCCGATCCGATGTGGACCGAGGTGGCGGAGAACATCCGGCTGGCGGGCGGGGTGACGGTGGGTGTGCCGCTCCGCGCCGAGCACGACTTCGAGTACGACACGGCGGAGATCGAGGCCGCGATCACGCCGCGCACCGTCGCCATCTTCCTCAACACGCCGCAGAACCCGACGGGCGCCGTGCTCTCCGAGCAGACGCTCCGCGAGATCGCCGACATCGCCAAGCGCCACGACCTCTGGCTCGTCTCCGACGAGGCGTACGAGGACGTGATCTACGAGCCGCACGTGCATCATTCGATCGGGTCGCTCGTGTCGCCGGAGCAGTCGGAGAAGGTGATCAGCATCTTCTCCTTCTCGAAGAGCTACGCGATGAGCGGCCTTCGGACGGGCTACATCGTCACGAAGTCGCCGCTGCTGCACGACCGCATCCCGAAGCTGCTCCGCTGCACGATCAACGGCGTGAACAGCCTCGCGCAGTGGGCGGCGCTCGCGGCGGTCGTCGGCGACCAGTCGCAGCTCGCCGAGATGCGCGCCGAGTATCTCGTGCGGCGCGATGCGCTCATCGCGGCGCTCTCGAAGATCGACGGCGTACGCCCGTTCACGCCGCGCGGGGCGTTCTACGTCTGGGCCGAGCTCGATCCGTCGCTCTATCAGCGGCTCGGCGTCGCCGACGCAGCCGACCTCTCCGACAAGCTCGCGGCGATCGGGATCGGGAGTGCGCCGGGCATCGCCTTCGGCCAGACCTGCGACGACGCCATCCGGTTCGCCTACAGCTGCGCCACGCCCATGGTGAAGGAGGGGGCGGCCGCTCTCACCAGGGCGCTGAGCGATCCGGACGTGCTACACGGGAGGAAGCCGGCGTGACCAACGAGCTTCGTGTCGTGCTCGGCGAGTACGACACAGGCTGGCACGATCCGCTCGGGTCGCTCGAGCGGGCGGCGTCGCTCGTGCATCGTGCCGCGAGTCACGGTGCGCACCTCGTCGCGCTGCCGGAGATGGCGCTTTCGGGCTTCACGATGGAGCCGAAGGAGCACGCGCTCCCGCTCGACGCGGCGCCGGTGCGTGCGCTCGCGAAGATCGCCGCCGACAACGGCGTTCACCTCCTCGCCGGCGTGGCGGCGCGCGAGACCGTGGAGGGACGCGAGGTGTTCCAGAACACCGCGCTCCTGTTCGGTCCCGGCGGAGAGCTCGAGGCATCGTACCGGAAACAGAAGCTGTTCGCCTACGCGAACGAGCATTGCGCCTACGAGCCCGGAGACGGGCCGGTCGTGGCGATGGTGCACGGCGTGCGGATCAGCCTCTTCGTCTGCTACGACCTGCGCTTCCCGGAGCTGTTCCGCGCCGTGGCGCCGGAGGTCGACGCGATGTTCGTCATCGCGAACTGGCCGTCGGGGCGGCGGCACCACTGGGACGCACTGCTGCCGGCGCGCGCGATCGAGAACCAGTGCTACGTCGTCGGCGTGAATCGCACCGGCGAGGCAGGCGGGCTCTCGTACGATGGCGGGTCCGCCGCGTACGATCCGTGGGGCGAGCGGCTCGTCCCGACGGCGACCACCGATGGCGCGGCCGGCTACGTCGTGCTGAGCGCCGAGCGCGTGGCGGAGATCCGTGGCCGGTTCCCCTTCCTGCGCGATCTGACGCGCGAGCCGAGCACGATCGGAGCGTAGACGGCGCGAGCGCTCAGTGAAAGCGCGCGGAACCGCTACGTCGTCGGGTCAGTCGCGGTAGGGCGACTCGTGGTACGGCGACTCGCCGTCTTCGAAGAACAGGTCGTCGAACCGCTCCTTCACCCGCGCGGGTACCTCGCCGGTCACTCCCGCCAGGCCGCGCACGAGCTCGACGAGCATCGGGCTGAGGTGCGCGCCGTAGCGCATCAGCGTGGTGGCACGCTCGCGCTTGCGCAGCAGGAAGGAGAGGATCGGCATGTCCGCCTTGAGGCCGTTGCACGGCTGACAGGCGAGCACGAGGTTGTCGCGGCGGTCGTAGGCACTCTGGCCGCGACGCGGAGTCACGTGATCGAGCGTGACGGTGTTTTCGGAGACGCTGCGACCGCAGTACGCACAGACGGATCCGTGCTTCGCGATGAGCCAGCGTTTCGTTTCCAGGTAGGCCGTGCGGCTGGTGGAGCTGGACGTCAGCTGCGGTTGTGAACCACTGCTCTTTCCGCGTCGGGGGCGCCGGCCTCGTCGGTCGGGTGATCTCTTCAGAACTGAACTCAGAACGGTACTCGGGTAACGGCCGGGACATGCCGGCGTGAGAAGTAATCTACCCCAGAGACGACCGAGAGGTCGAGGGGGTACCGGGCTGGACGGTGGGGCGGGGGGCCTCGATGGACCGCCACTGCCGGTAGGTGGTAGCGGGTAGCGGGTACTCGGTAGCGGGAAGCCAGCGTGGCGGAGATCTTCGCGCCGGGTCCGCACTGCTTCACGCCGATCGGGCGGATGACTGCGCGAATCGGGCGGATGACTGCACGGATCAGGCGGATCGCCACCATTGGCCTGGACGCTCGTACCGCCGGCCCGAAAGAGCAGGCTCTGTCGCGCACCGATCTCGGCGCCGCAGCCGGAAAAGCAAGGACGTTGCGGGTGTGGATGAAGAGGAGCGGTGCGCCGGTGCAGGGACCTCGACGCCGCAGCCAAAGGGACCTTTGAGCCATGGATGGAGAGGAACCTCCGGCACACGGAGCGGGACCTAGAGCGGAGCAGATCCGCTCGATCCGTGCAGTCATCCGCCCGATCCGCATGAAGCAGTCGGAAGGTCAGCGGCTCGAGCAGCTCGATCATTCAAGCGGTATTCGAGCCCCGCCAGAGCCGCCGGAAGCGACACGGCCCCGGGAGCCATTGCCTCCCGGGGCCATGTCGTTCTCTCGCTACTGGCTACCGACTACCCGCTACCACCTGCTCGGAGGTGTCGTCGGTGTCGATTCAGAACGCCACCACTCCCTCGATCATGAAGCCCTTGAACTGGCCGCCGCTGCGGATGTCGCTGGTCGGGAAGGCCTCGTACTTCTGGTTCACGAACTCGATCTTCGAGAGGACGTTCGGGGTGACGAACCAGCCGCCACCGAGCTGCGCGCGCTTCACCGTGATGTCGTTCGCGATGCCGGCGAGCTCGCCGTTCACGGTGTTGTAGCGGCCGCCGACGTAGAGCTTGTTGTCGGCGAAGCGGTAGAGCCCTTCACCCACGAGCTGGCGGAGCGTCCGGCGGTGCGTCTCGTTCGCCGCGGCACCGGTCATGGTCTCGACGTTTCCGAAGAGCTCCACGCCGCCGACCTTGACGAAGGGGTTCACCACGAAGGCGGTGACCATGTTCCGCATGCCCGACTGGATCGCGCCGCTCCAGGCCTGGGCGCTTTCGGTGGACAGCGTATTCTCGATCACGTCGTAGTACCGCGAGCCTGCCCGGTCACCGCTCGTCAGCGTGCCGCTGGCCGACCGGTCCTTCTTGTACATCGAACCGGTGAGCCGGACGCGGACGTCGTTGGTGAGCTGCTTGTCGACGCCGAGCTTGGCGAGGTAGGTGGGGCCGCGCTTTCCTGGCGCGGTGACCTGACCCTTCACCTCACCGCCCGTCATCCCGTACATCGCGAGGAAGCCGTTCTTCCGGAAGTACGCCTCGGCGCCGATTTCCGTCGTGAAGGCGTCGATCACGAAGTTGCCGACGAACGGGTTGTACATCGTCATGCCGTTGTCGCTGCGGCGGAAGTGCTCATCGCCGTAGTTCACCTCGAAGTGTCCGACCTTGAGGGTCGCGACCTGCATGATCCGGTCGAGCAGCTTGCTCTCGATCGGCGAGGCGTCGATGAGGAAGTAGCCGTCCTTCACCCAGCTCTCGTTGTGGTGCCGCGCCGAGGCGTAGGTCTCGACGGCGACGCGGATGCCGCGCGCGAGCTGGACGTTGAGGTACAGGTTCGCGTCGGCGTTGTTGAACCCGGAGCCGATCGGGATGAGCTGGTTCAGGTCGACGCCGTCCGCGTTCAGCTTCGGAGTGGCGGCGTTCTTGTGGGTCAGGTTCTGGAACTGCTGCGCGAACGCGCCGCCCCAGGAGAGCTTGAACCCGGTGTACGCCGCGCCCGGCTCCTTCGGCGATTCGAAGACGTTGAGTCCGCGCTGGTCCGGCGCACGCATGTGCTGGATCTCGATCGCCGGCGCGTAGTACCGGGCGACCTTGGGCGTGGACTTCGTGGCCGGCTGCGTGTCGGGCTTCGCCGCGGCGGTGACGCTGTCGCTCTTGACGACGCTGTCCGTGGTGGCGACGGTGACGGTCGGCTGCTGCGCGAAGGCGGGAGTCGCCGACAGCAGCGCGGCGAGGATGAGATATCGAGTGGTGGTCATGGTCTGGGTTCCTCGAGTGAGGAGTGGTGGGTCCGTCAGCTCTTCAGCAGCAGGTCGAAGTTGACCCTCACGCTCTCGGCGACCTTGATCCGGCCGAACATCAGCGAGGGCGGCTTCAGGCCGTATTCCGTCATCTTCAGCGGGTAGCTCCCGGTCACGTGGAGCATTCCGTCCTGGGGCTTGCCAGCGGCGTCCATCGTGATGGTCTTGGTGACGCCACCGAGCTCCAGGGTCCCCGTGATCGTGCCGGCGATGCCGTCGGCCTGGCGGGTCACGTCGTAGCTCGTGACGCGGAAGTCGATCGTCGGGTTGTCGCTCACCTTGAGCGCCTTCTTCATGTGCTCGTTCATCGTGCCGTTGCCGCAATCCATCCGCTCCGCGGGCACCGTCACGTGGACGGCGGTGATCCCCTTGTCGCCGATGAGCAGCGCCGCGATGGCATTCGGCCCGTTCGCCTCCACCGTCGCCTTTACTTCACCCGCCTTGCAGCTGAAGCCGCGGATGGTGGAGGTGCCTTCGATCCAGAGGCGGCTCTGCGGCTGGAGCACGAGCTGCTCGTTCGCGACCGTCCAGGCCCCGGAGGCCGGAACGGTGATCGCCAGAGCGAGCAGAGTGGTTCTGAGGTTGGTACGCATGGGTCGGGTCTCCTTGACTTCCGACTTGGTCTCTCACGTCGAACGCGTGTCGTTCTTCGCGGGTCCAAATTGGCATTTCGAGCTGCTCGGGTCCGTGGGGCGAAGTGCGGAACCTTCTCGGTGCTTCCGCCCCGCCGGGCCGGGGGATCTCCCGACAGGGCACCGCTCCGCTCAGCGGCGCGCGAGACGCGCCGGGCAGAGGGTGTCGCCCCCCGCGTCGGCGAGGGTGAGCACCACGGTCCCCGCGTCGGGGATGGTGCTCTCGATGCGCACCGGGATGCGGCAGCGGTCGTCGGAGATGGAGAACCGGATCCGGCCCTCGCCGCGGTAGTGCTCCGGATCGCGAACGCGCATCTCGACGACCACCGTGCCGAACACCCCCGCGGCCGTGGTGACCTGCTCGTGCCCGAGCACGTGCACGATCGTGGGGCTCCGCTCGGCGTCGAAATGGCGCGCGAAGCGCAGCGTCGAATCGGCGGTGAGGGGAAGGGTGCGGACGAAGTAGATGAACGAGAGCTCGTCCAGCGGCGCGCTGGTAGGGCTCGCTCCGCTGGCGCCGTTGTCCGCCGTCCAGCGCCGCTCATCCGGAAAGAGCTCCACCTTCTCGTCGTGCCGGGCGAGCAGGCGGCGCTCCTTCTTGGTGAACCGCATCGCCGCCATCCGCTCGGGATCCAGCCAGGAGGTGGAGCGCTGGCTCACGGTCATCGGGCCGACGCGTGCCGAGAAGTCGAAGTGGAGCTCGTAGGTGGAGACGCCGCGGACGTCGACCGGCCCGGCGATCCACATCGTCCCCTTCCCGCCGATGCCCCTCACGCGCCCATCGTAGGTGAGCCGCTCGCCGATCGCGAAGGGGAGGGCACTCGCGCTCTGCGCGCGCACGGCCGCCGGAATTGCGACGCCGAGCAGTGCGAGCGCGATCACGAAACGGTGGGTGCGGCTCATCGTCGAACTCTCCTCGCGAGCGAACGAGAGAAGAGTCGCCGGCGAGGGATCGAGTCGCCGTCGGGCGGAGTACCACCGGTGGGCGGAGGAATGCTCACACCATGTCGGGAACCTTCCTCATTGCCGAGTCCGCCAGCCTCTGTGTCGCGAGTAGCGCAGCGGGGGTTCGGGCTGTAGAGTCTCATTACGCGGGGCCCGCTCCCGCGTTCACCCGGCGCGACGGAGCGTGGGCGTGCGACGGTTCCCGGTTCTCCTCATGACGGCGTTCGCGGCGACCGCCTGCCATCGCGGGCATTCGCCGGGCGCATCGTTCGCGGGCGCCGCCCTGCTGGAGCCGCCATCCGAGGCCGAGGCGGCGCACGACGAGCTGCTGCGTGCCGATCTCGGACGTGCGGATTCCGTGGCGCGGAGCGGGATGCCCGATGGGCTCGTCGCCAACCTCACCTCGGACGTCATCTACCTCCGAGGTGGCCTCCCGATCGTGCGTGGACGGATCGCCGCGCGCGCGATCGTGGCGGCCGAGTCGCTCGCCTCGCCCTTCGCCGTGCGATGGCAACCGGTGCGGGCCGAGACCAGCCGCGACGGGAAGAGCGGCTACAGCTACGGTTACACGATCGTGAGCACCGCGGCGGCCGGGTCACCGGCGATCCGGATCGACCGGTACATCGCCTTCTGGCGACGTCTACCGGAAGGGTGGCGGATCGCGGGGTATGCCGAGACCTACGGAAGCCCGCCGACGGACATCGTGCTTCCCGCCGATGCGGCGACGTCGGCGATTCCCGACGTGCCGATGTCGCGCGTCACGGGGCCGCTCGACGCGGTGCGCGCGGCCGATACCGAGTTCTCGCGCGCCGCGGCGCAGGTCGGCACCGGCGAGGCGTTCGGCCGCTACGCGGCCGACGACGCGCAGATCTTCTCCGGCCCAGGTGAGTTCATCAGCGGGCCGCGCGCGATCAGCCAGTCGTTCGGTGCGCCGACCGAGAAGAACTCGCTCGTGTGGCACCCGGTCGCGGGTGAGGTCGCCGATTCGGGGGACCTCGGCTTCACCGTGGGGAACGCCGTGTTCACCGGTTACCGTGAGGACGGCACGAAGGTCGAGCGGTTCTCGAAGTACCTCACCGTGTGGAAGCGCCAGCGCGACGGAAGCTGGCGCTACGTGGTGGACGGCGGCAGCTCGCGCCCGAAGTAGTCGGCGCCGGCGCTCCGTGCGCCACCTGCACGCTACGCCACGAAGAGCGCGACGATCGCGCCGACCCGGACCGCGTCGAGGGGCTCGTCGAGCGCTTCGGAGGCGGTGGTCGCGCCACCGACCTGCGACGCCGCGGCGCCCGCGTCGATCGCACCGACGACGACGTTGGCCTCTCCGTCGTACACGGGCTGGAGAACAGGCGGCAGGTCGTCGCGCGAATCACCGGTGATCCAGCTCTTCTTTCCGCGCAGGCGGCGTACCTCCGCGGCGTGCCGTCCCTCGACCGAGTGGATCGCGAGCAGGGTCACCAGCGCGGGCAGGTCAGTGAGGAGCTCGGCGAGCTGGCCCTTGTACGCGCGGACTCCGAGATCCTCGGCGGCCTGCGCGAGCATCGTGAACGTCGCGTACTGGTCGACGGCGAAGGCGAAGCCGGGAATCGCGCCCTTCGCCGTGAAGTCGAACGTCGGCCGCGCGGCGGGAACGCCGCCGCGCTCGGTGATCAGCGCCGAGAGCGAGGACACGTGCGCGACCTCCTGCTGCGAGAGCGTCCCGATCACCGCGGCGTCGCTCGCCGGTACGAAGGCCGGATCGACGAGCGCGCGCGAGTAGAGCTCCGACTGCAGATGGGCCACCTGCAGCAGGAGCTGCAGCGCATCGATCGCGTCGCGTGTATCAGCCATTGGCGTTCGGCCCGTCCACGAAGCCGGCGGGGAGCGCGAGAAAGCCGATCCGGTCCACGATCTGCCCCTGCAGCGCCGTGGCGGCGGTGGGCGGCGAGAAGAGATCGTCCGTCGCTCCCGGCGCGAACGCGCCCGTGAGCGGATCGAGCAGATCGCGGATGACGGCGGCGTGCCGGCCCTCCACCGACACGATGCGCGCCAGCAGCGCGAGCGAGTCGGCGCCCTGGAGATACTGCGCGACGCCGTCGTACGTGGCGACGCCGAGGTCCTCGATCGCCTTCGCGCGCGCGAGCACGTCCGCGCGCTTCGTGAAGTCGAGTCCCCCATACGTCGGCGAGACGGCGAACGAGCCGTCGGCGCCGAGCGTGGCGCTCAGCAGCTCGCGATGCACGACCTCGTGGTTGGCGATGTCGCTCAGCACGGCCTGGTCGGCAATGGAGAATCCCGACGACGCGAAGGCGGCGACGATGCGCGAGTAGAAGTCGGCCTCGAGCTGCTCGAGCACGAGCGCGAACTGCAGCACGGCGACGTCGCCGCGCGAGAAGTCGATCACCAGCGGCTCGCCGCTGCCGGGCGCTCCGGTTCCGGTGACCGCGCCGGCGTCGGAGCCGCAGGCGGAGAGCAGGCCGGGAAGGAACAGGAGCGCGCCGCCCGCGCCGACGAGACGCAGGAAGTCGCGCCGTGTCGGCGGCGCATGCAGCTGGGCGGCGTCGGAGATCTCGATGCGCATCGAGGAAAGGTATCGCGTCGGCGGCGCGAGCGGATTGACGAACGCCGGCGTTCGGCGCGAGCTTCCCGCCATCATGGGGATGGCGAGGATCGTGCGCGCGTGGCTGGCCGCGTCATTGGCGGGTGTGGTGGCGTGCGCGAGCGGCAGGATGCCCGCGCCGGCACCGGCGCCTTCCGCGCCGCGGCCAACCCCACCGTCGGAGCCGGTGCCCGTCCGCGCCGACAGCGCGCGAGTCGCACCTGCACCTGCCGCTCCGGTCGCGGCGCCGAGGCCGGTGAGTCGCACCGATTCGCTGCCGGCCCACGCGCTGCACGCGCCGGTGCGGGTGTGCGCCGGTGGCGACGTCACGCTCGGCACGAACCTCGACACGGCGTGGGCACGCGTCGCGGAGCGCCGGCTCCGCACGCGCTACCACCAGCGCGACGACCCTGCCGCGCTCGCGGCGCCGCTGCGCGCCCTGCTTCCCGACGCCGACGTGGTGCTGCTCAACGTGGAGTCGGCGATCGGCGCCGGTCCTGCGCCGCAGAAGTGCGGGCCGCGCTCGACGCGCTGCTTCGCCTTTCGCGCACCACCCGCCAGCGCGCGGGCGTTGCGCTCGCTCCTGCCCGCGGGCGTCGTGGTCGGCAACGTGGCGAACAATCACGCGCGCGACGCGGGGAGCGAGGGACGCGACAGCACGATCGCCGCGCTCGCGCGGGCGGGGGTGCTCGTGACGGGCGCGGACTCCGAGGCGACCGGGGTGCCGCTTCGGTCGGGCGACACGGTCGGCGTGCTCGGATTCTACACCTCGGATTCGACGCCCGACGCACGCGACACGGCGAGCGTGCGCCGGCTCGTCTCGCGCGCGGCGGACCGCTACCCGGCGGTGATCGTGACGATGCACCTCGGCGCCGAGGGGCGCGAGGCACAGCGGACGACCGACGCGCCCGAGCGCTATCTCGGCATCGACCGAGGGAATCCGGTAGCGTTCGCCGACGCGGCGGTCCGCGGAGGCGCGTCGCTGGTGCTCGGCCATGGGCCGCACGTGCTGCGCGCGATCGAGTGGCGTGAGCGCGGCGCACTGATCGCGTACTCGCTGGGAAACCTGCTCACCTACGGCCCGTTCAGGCTGCACGAGCCGGCGAATCGGAGCGCGCTGCTCTGCGCGACGCTCGACAGGACCGGACGGGTACGCGACGCCGAGCTTCATCCGACGATGCAGCTCGCGCCGGGAGTGCTGCGGCGCGACCGCGGCCGCCGCGCGCTCGCGCTGGTGGATTCGCTGGGGCGGCTGGACTTCCCGGAAACCGCGGCGCGCGTGGGTGCCGACGGCGTGCTTCGGGCGCGGCGCGCGGGCGAGTCAGCCGGCGCGCCGCGGTAGTGGGATCAGCCCGGGCCGTCGGCGGTGGAGTCGGCGTCGGTGCCGGCGACGACGCGGCGCACGCCCCGCCACGCCTTGATCAGCGGCGAGCCGGTGCGCGACAGATCGCTCTCGATGACGCGCCCCGCCACGCTGCTCGCGTGCACGTACCGTCCGTTGCCGACGTAGATGCCGACGTGGCTGATCTTCGACTTGCCGCGCGTGGCGAAGGTGAGGAGATCGCCGGGCCGCAGGCGGTCGCGATCGCGCGAGACCTCGCGGCCGACGCGCGCCTGCTGCGCCGCGGTGCGCGGGAGCTTCACGCTGAGGGCGGCGAGGACGTACTTCACGAGGCCACTGCAATCGAAGCCGCCGTCGGGACTCGTGCCGCCCATGACGTACTTCGTGCCGATCTGCGCGCGGGCGAGCGCGACGAGCGAGTCGCGGACGTCGTGCACCGACTCGCTGAACGCGGCGAACGGCTTGCGCGAGCCGCGCGCGATGACCGAATCGGCGCGGGCCACCGTCTGCGCGCGCGCCGGCAGCGCGAACGCGACGACGAGCATGCACCCGAGGAGCGGGCGCACGACACGAGGACACGTGCGAGCGGCGTGACGGATCGGCAATCGCATGCTGAACGGCGTGACGAAACGGTCGAAATGCGCAGCGCGCGGAGGTGTGCACCGGCGCGCGCTGGCACGGATGCTAGGAGGAAGGCGCGCCGAGGTCAACCACGAATCGCGCCGCCAGCCCGTGTGCGTATGGACGATGTGATGCGCGTCACGCAACGACGGTGACGCGGGGCAGGGACGTCAGCGGATGTCGAGCAGCTTGTGGGTCTGGAGGCCGAGTCGCCAGCGAGGGTGCGCGAGACAGTAGGCGAGCGCCGCGCGCACGTTGCGTCGGGTCTCGGCCGGATCGCGCGTGTCCATCGGCTGGAGGATGAAGTCGTCGAAGGCGAGATGCTCGAAGCGCTCCGGTTGGGCGGCGGGCTCGCGCTGCGGATAGACGAGCTTGAGCTCCGTGCCGCGCGTGAGCACGAGCGGCGCACCGGCCTTGGGGCTCACGCAGAGATGATCGATTCCGGGCGGCGCGGGTTGCGTGCCGTTCGTTTCCACGGCGACCTCGAACCCGCGGGCGTGCAGCGCACGCACCGCCTCCGTGTCGAGCTGTAGCAGCGGCTCGCCGCCGGTGCAGACGACGAGCGGCCGCCCACCGGCGGCGCGCCCTCCGGACACATGCGGCCAACGTGACAGCACGGCGTCCGCGAGCGCATCCGCGTCGGCGAACCGGCCGCCGTCGGGCCCGACGCCGACGAACTCCGTGTCGCAGAACCGACAGACGGCGTCGTCGCGATCCTGCTCGCGTCCCGTCCAGAGGTTGCATCCGCTGAACCGGCAGAACACGGCGGGGCGGCCGGCGTTGCGCCCCTCGCCCTGCAGGGTATAGAAGATCTCGCGGACGACGTACGTCATGTGCTCAGCGCACCGCGGCGGCGTAGCGCGTGGGATCCTCGATGCCCGCTTCGGCGAAGCCCCGCCGCCGGAGCCGGCAGGCGTCGCACCGGCCGCAGGCGAGTCCGTCGGCGGCGGGATCGTAGCAGCTCAGCGTCAGCGCGTAATCGACGCCGAGCGAACGGCCGAGCGCGATGATCTCGCGCTTGCCGAGATGAAGAAGTGGCGCGCGAATGCGGACGGGGACCGTGCCCTCGACGGCGCCGCGCGTGGCGAGGTTCGCCATCCGCTCGAAGGCGTCGACGTACTCCGGCCGGCAGTCGGGGTAGCCCGAGTAGTCGAGCGCATTCACGCCGATGAAGATGTCGGACGCGCCGAGCACTTCCGACCAGGCGAGGCAGAACGCGAGGAAGATCGTGTTCCGCGCCGGCACGTAGGTGACGGGAATGCCCTGCGCGATGTCGGCGTCGCCGCGGTCCTTCGGCACGTCGATGTCCGCCGTGAGCGCGGAGCCGCCGAAGGTACGCAGGTCGATGTCGGCGATCACGTGGTCGTGCACGCCGAAATGCGTCGCGACGCGGCGCGCCGCGTCGATCTCCGCCGCATGCCGCTGACCGTACCGGAAGGTGATGGCGTGCACGTCGAACCCCTCGTGCAGCGCGTGCGCGAGGAGGGTCGTGGAATCGAGACCACCGGAGAGGAGGAGAACGGCGGGCGGGGCCATCCAGGAAAGCTAGTGCGGCCCAGGCTCGAAGAACGACCCCGGACGCCGTCGTGTCGACCTACAACGGCATGTAGGGAGTAGCGAGTATCTGGTAGGGGAACTGGCATACCGGCCACCCGGAGCCGGGCGACTCCAACACACCAACACACCAACACACCGACACACCGACACACCAACACACCGACACACCGACACACCAACACACCAACTACCGCCCTCCCCCCAGCGCCTGCCGCAGATCCTCGATCAGATCTTCCGCGCTCTCGAGTCCGACCGAGATGCGCAGCAGGTTGCGCGGCGAGATGGTGGTCGGGCCTTCCACCGACGCGCGATGCTCGATCAGCGACTCCGGGCCGCCGAGGCTCGTCGCGCGCGTGAAGAGCGTGAGCCGGTTGGTGACCTCGATCGACGCCTGTTCCCCACCGCGCACCTGGACGCTCAGCATCCCGCCGAAGTCGCGCATCTGGCGCGCGGCGACCTCGTGCCCCGGATGCGACGGCACGCCTGGGTAGTGCACCGCCTCGATCGCCGGATGCGAGGCGAGGAAGCGCGCGACGGCGTTCGCGTTCGCGCAGTGCCCACGCATGCGCCACGGCAGCGAGCGGATGCCGCGCAGCAGCAGCCAGCAGTCGAAGGGCGACGGGATGGCGCCGGCGAGCGCCTGAAGGCCGCGCAGCCGTGCGGTGAAATCGTCGTCGGCGCGAGCGACGAGCGCGCCGCCGATCAGATCGCTGTGACCGCCGAGATACTTCGTGGTGCTGTGCATGGCGACGTCGGCGCCGAGGTCGAGCGGTCGCTGCAGCACGGGCGTGGCCCACGTGTTGTCGACGACGCACCGTGCGCCGGCACCGTGCGCCAGCTCGGCGAGCGCCGCGATGTCGACGACCCGGAGCAGCGGGTTGGACGGCGTCTCGACCCAGAGCAGCTTCGTCGTCGGACGGAGGAGCCGCCGTACGGCGTCGAGATCGCTCATGTCGCACGCGTCGGACTCGATCCCCCATGGACCGAACACTTCGCGGAGCAGCTTCAGCGTGCTGTAATACGCGTCGGCGGGCGCGATGACGTGGTCGCCGGGCGCGAGCGCCTGGAACACCGCGTTCGTCGCCGCCATGCCGGACGAGAACGTGATCGCCGAGGTGCCACCCTCGAGCGCCGCGAGGCCGGACTCGAGCAGGCCGCGCGTCGGGTTCGACATGCGGGCATACAGGAAGCCCTGGCGGTAGCTGCCGTCGCGCTCGCGCTCGAAGGTGGTGCTGAGATGGATGGGCGGAACGACGGCGCCCGTCGAAGGATCGATCGCGTGGCCCGCGCGAGCGGCGATGGTCTCGATGCGCATGCGAAGCGTGGAATTGGCCGGCGGCGCCGGCGACTCGTGAAGATACCGGGACGCATGGCGGACGCGACACCGCGCGCGGCGCGCTGGCACTCTCTCTGCCCTGGACGCCCGAAGAATCGAGTTCACCGAAGCAGCCGAGGGACGATGCAGATACTCGTGACGGGTGGGAGCGGCGTGGTCGGCGCCGGGACGGTGACGGAACTGCTGCGTCGCGGCCACGCCGTGCGCCTGCTCGCGCGTCACGCGCGCGGCGACGCGCGGCAGTGGCCGGACGGCGTGACGCCGGTGGAGGGTGACATCGCGGATCGGGGCTCGATCGCCGGAGCGGCGGACGGGTGCGACGCGGTGCTGCACGTCGCCGGAATCGTCGAGGAGTCGCCGCCGAAGGTGACGTTTCAGCGTGTGAACGTCGACGGGACGGCGAACATCGTCGCCGAGGCGCAGCGCGCGGGCGTGCGGCGCTTCGTGTTCGTCTCGTCGCTCGGCGCGCCGGAAGGAGCGTCGGACTATCATGGCTCCAAGCGCGCCGCGGAACGGATCGTCGAGGGGTTCGACGGGAGCTGGACGATCTGCCGCCCGGGAAACGTGTACGGCCCGGGCGACGGCCAGATCTCGGTGATGCTGCGGCTCGTGCGCGGCGTGAGCCCGATCGTACCGAAGGTCGGCTCGGGCGATCAGACCTTTCAGCCGATCTGGTGGGAGGACCTCGCCGCCGCGCTGGCGACGGTGGTCGAGCGCGACGACCTCGCCGCCCGCGTGCTCGAGCTCGCGGGAGGAGAGCTCACCTGCCAGAACGATCTGCATCGGCGCATGAGCCGCATCACCGGTCGCGACGTGCAGAGCATTCCGGTGCCCGAGATGCTCGCGTCACTCGGTGCGAAGGCGGTGTCGCTCGTCGGATGGAAGATCCCGCTCGGCGACGCCGAGCTGCAGATGCTGCGGGAGGGAAACGCGATCGCCGAGGGGAAGCCGAACGCGCTGACCGAGGTGCTCGGCATCACGCCCACGCCGCTCGACGAGGGGTTACGGCAGCTCGCCGAGCTCCAGCCGGAGCAGTTGCCCGACGAGGGCGTCGGCACGCTCGAGCGCAAGCGCTACTGGGCGGACATCGCCGGGGCGGTGCACTCGCCCGAGGCGATGTTCGAGCTGTTCCGCACGCACTTCGACGACGTGACGCCGGTGTTCGTCGACGTGAAGGCGGAGCCGCGCTCGTCGGACGTGATCGAGGAAGGCGAGACGTTGACCCTGGCGCTGCCGATGCGCGGACACGTGCAGGTACGGGTCGCGTCGCTCGAGCCGCGGCGCGCGACGCTGCTCACGCTGGAAGGGCATCCGCTCGCAGGCGCGGTGCGCTTCCTCTGCGAGCCGCGCGGGAACGCGATCCGCTTCCAGGTGGAGCTCTACGACCGTCCCGCCAACGTGATCGACTTCATCGCGATGCGCGCGCTCGGCGACCGGCTTCAGGACCGGACGTGGTCGCACGTCGTCGAGAACATGGTGCGGATCAGCGGGGGCGAGGCGCCGCGCGGCGTCGAGCACGACCGCGAGTCGCTCGACGAGCAGGAGGCGGAGGCGGTCGAGCGCTGGCTCGAAGGAATCGCGATGCGGCGGAAGCGGGAGGAGAATGCGGAGCGGGTGAGTGATTCAGGGACTCGGTGACTGGTGACGCAGAAACTGCCTCGAGCGGCATCTGCGTCCGGAGGCCGTTTCCAAGTCACCAAGTCACCAAGTCACTAAGTCACCAAGTCACCGCTCTTTTCCGCCTCCTCCCACATCACGTTCAACGGGCGCGACTGGCAGTGCTCGCCGCAGCCGAGCCGGTAGCGGTTGCGGGCGAACCAGCGGTAGAAGCGGTCGGCGATCGTGCGAACGAACGGGATCCTGAAGATCCACGAGATCAGGCGGCCTCGCGGGAGGACGTCGAGCAGCTTCTCGATCGCCGTGGCGCCCTGCCACGTCGTCCCGTCGGCCGCGATGAGCTGAAGCGCCTCGGCGTAGGCGCGCGCGGGAATCCAGGGGAAGCGCGCCATCACGCCGGGCTGCTGCGATGGAACCACCTCGAGCTGCCGCCCGCCATCCCACTGCATCAGCATCTTCGAGAGACGCGTGCAGACGCGACAATCGCCGTCGTACACCACCGTGTAGGCGCGGCCGAGCGAGGGGGCGACGCTATCGTGGCCGGCGACGGTGAAGCGCACGACGGGAACGGTCGTCATGCCGCGGATCCCGTGGGCTGTGCGTTCGGCGCCGTGTGGACGTGCTCGTGCGCGCTCGCCGGACCGACGGTGACGGTCGGCGGGTGATGCAGCGTGGCGTGCACGGTGCACAGCTCGGCCACGCGCCTCGCCGCGGCGAGCCGGTTGGCGGGGAGCGAAGGCCAGTCGAAGGTCACCGCGAGGTCGCTCACCCGGTGCGGATCGTCGGCGAAGGTCCAGCGCACCTCGAGCACCAGATCGTCGACGCTGAGCTTGGCGTGCGTGGCCCAGGAGTAGAGCACCGAGAAGATGCAGCTCGCGAGCGAGCTCGCGAGCATGTGGAACGGCGAGTACTGCATCTCCGCGGTCGGCGCCTCGATCGTCAGCGGACCGACGACGGGCTCGAGCCGGATCGCATCCTCATCGAGCAGGGTGATCTTCATACAGGCCTCGGGGTGCAAGGACCGAACCGCGCAGAGCCGCAGCGCCGATGGCTCAGCGGGGCGACGGCTGCTGCTGGGTCAGGCAGTGCAGCGTGCCGAACCCCCACACGAGATCGACGGCATGGATGCCGACCACCTGTCGGTTCGGCATCAGCTCGGCGAGGGTGTTGAGTGCGACGCGATCGTTCGGGTCGTTGAAGGTCGGCACGAGGACGACGCCGTTGGCGGCGTAGAAGTTGGCGTAGCTCGCCGGCAGCCGCTCGCCGTTCATCGTCACGGCGCGCGGGAAGGGAAGGCGCACGACACGCAGCGCACCCGCATCCGCGCCGGCGAGCTCGAGTCGCCGCATGTTGTCGACCGAGCGCCGGTGATTCTCGTCGCCGGGATCCTCCTCGTACGCGAGCACGACGATACCGGGTGTGACGAAGCGCGCGACGTCGTCCACATGGCCGTGCGTGTCGTCGCCGACGCACCCCTCGCCGAGCCAGATCGTGCGCCGGATGCCGAGGTAGTCTCGAAAGGCGCGCTCGTACGCGGCGCGATCGAGCCCCGGGTTCCGGACCTGTCGATCCGAGAGCAGCCATTCCTCGGTGACGAGCAGCGTCCCCTCGCCGTTCGTCTCGATGCCGCCCCCCTCGAGCACGAGCGGTCCCGCCATGTCGGGACGCTGCGGCTCCTCGCGTTGCAGCCCAGTGATGCGCTCGACGGCGCGGCCCACCTCGGCGTCGCGCGCGAAGTTCGGATACTTCGCCCACGCATTGAACTCCCAGTCCATGAGGCGCACCGCGCCGGACTCGTCGTGCACGAAGGTCGGCGCCGAGTCGCGCAGCCAGACGCGATCCGTCGGGACGACGTGCAGCCGCACGCCGTCCGTGACGCCGTGAGCGCGCAGATGTCCGGCGCACGCCGCGCGGACCTCCTCGTCCTGGCACAGGATCTCCACGCGCTCGTGCCGCGCGAGCACGCGCACGATCTCGGCGTACACCCACGGAATCGGCGCGAGCTTGCCGGGCCAGTCGGGCTCGTGATGCGGCCAGGCGAGCCAGGTGGCGTCGTGCGGGGACCACTCCGCGGGGAAGGTGAAGCCAGAGGGCATGCGGTAACCGAGAGTGAACGGTCAACGGTGAACGGTTTACGTCAGCCGGCAGGAACGGCGACGGCGGCAGGGCGGCCGTGGCGGCATCCCGAGGCCCGCCGTTCACTGCTCACCGTTCACCGTTCACCGCGTCTACGCGCCGAGGTAGCGCGACAGAATCGGCGCGTACGCGTCGATGCGGCGGTCGCGGAGGAAGGGCCAGTTGCGGCGCGTCTCCTCGATGAGCTTCGGATCGCAGACGGCGGTGAGGATCTCCGTGCCGCTTCCCGCTTCGGCGAGAACGCGACCGAAGGGGTCGGCGATGAACGAGTGTCCGAAGAACTCGATCCCGTCGGTGCCGGGCTCCTCCTCGTGGCCGACACGGTTCGGCGACGCCACGAACACGCCGTTGGCGATCGCGTGCGAGCGCTGGATGGTGCGCCACGCGTCCTGCTGCGCAGCACCGAACTCTGCTTTCTCCGACGGATGCCAGCCGATGGCGGTGGGGTAGAACAGGATGTCGGCGCCGAGGAGGCTCGTGATGCGCGCGGCCTCGGGGTACCACTGATCCCAGCAGATCAACACGCCGATGCTCGCGTACCGCGTGCGCCAGACGCGGAAGCCGCTCGCCTGCTTCGCCACTTCGCCGATGCGGTCGATCCGATCGTCGTGCGCCGCGTCGCCGGGAACGAAGTAGTACTTCTCGTTGAAGAGCGGATCGTCCGGGATGTGCATCTTGCGATACACGCCGAGCAGCGTGCCGTCGGCATCGATGATCGCGGCGGAATTGCGATAGACGCCGCGCGCCTGGCGCTCGAAGAGCGGCACGATGAGCACGATCTCGAGCTCCCGGGCGACCTTCTGCATCGCGTCGGTGGTCGGACCGGGAATCGGCTCCGCGATGTCGAAGCGCTCGGCTCGCTGCGCCTTGGCGAAATACGGCGCGTTGAAGAGCTCCTTCAGGCAGACGATCTGCGCGCCGCGCGAAGCCGCCTCGCGCACGTGGGCGATGCTCGCCTCGAGCGTGGCGGCGGCGTCCGCCGACGCGGAGTCCTGGACGATGCCGACGGTGAACGGTCGAGTGGTCATGGGTCGATGACTGGCACGGGTCAGGCCGAAAGCTAGCAGCGGGTGGGAAGACGCGTGCCGCCGAGCTACTCGACCACCGCGATCACGACGTCGCGCACGTTCGTTCCGGTGTGCCCGCGGCGGTGCAGCGCGCCCGCGGCGTCGAGCGCGGCGTACGAATCGTGCCGCGCGAGTGCGACGTCGGGCGCGACGCCGCTCGCGCGGATCGCCTCCCACGTCGACGCGTCGGCGAATGCGCCGGCCGCGTCGGTAGGCCCGTCGCGTCCGTCGGTTCCGGCGGCGAGGAGCGTGATGCCCCGCGCCGGCTCGCCCACCTCGGAAAGCACGCGCGCCGCCGAGAGCGCGAGCTCCTGGCAGCGGCCCCCACGCGGCAGCTCGCCGTCGCGCGCGGGAAGCGTCACGGTGGTCTCGCCGCCCCAGATCGCGCAGCCGCGCCAGCCGTCGCGCGCGCGCGCCACGAGCGCGTCGGCGAGCGACGCGCCGCAGCGCGCGGCGTCGCCCTCGAGGACGCTGCCGTGATTCACCACCGCGAGGCCGAGCCGCTCCGCGCGGCGCGCTGCCGCCTCGGTCGAAAGCCGATTGCTTCCGATGACGCGCGTGGCGACGTGCGCGAACGCCGGATGCGTCGCGCGCGGCGTCTCGGGAATGGTGCCCCGCACGGCGCCGGCGAGGTGCTCGCGCATGGTCGGTGCGATGCGACCGTACAGCCCCGCGCGCTCGAGGATGGCGACGACGTCGCGTGCCGTGCTCGAGTCGGGGGAGCATGGCCCCGACGCGATGTCGGCGGGATCGTCGCCCTCGACGTCGCTCACGACGAGCGCGAGCGTGCGCGCCGGCGCGAGGGCGAGGGCGAGCCGGCCGGCGCCCCAGCGCGCGAAGCGCTTGCGCACGGCATTCATGGCGCGGATGTCGAGGCCGGAACCGAGGAGCAGCTCGTAGAGCTGGACGAAATCGCCCTCGGCGATGCCGCGAAGCGGCGCGCCGACGAGGCTCGTGGCACCGCCGCTCACGAGGACGATGGCCATGTCGTCGCCGCGGATGCCCGCCGCCGCTTCGCCGATCCGCTGCGCCGCGGCGAACGAGCGGCGGCCCGGCACCG
Organism: Gemmatimonadaceae bacterium; assembly: GCA_035494615.1. Lineage (GTDB taxonomy): Bacteria > Gemmatimonadota > Gemmatimonadetes > Gemmatimonadales > Gemmatimonadaceae > AG11. Next base: position 5,851 of record DATJGU010000075.1, on the reverse strand, counting down.
GATGATCGCCGGCGAGGGAGGCGAGCGCGGCGTACGGAGAGGGCAGCGCTTCCGGCGCGACGATGACGCCGCCCGTCACGTCGTGGCGCGCGTGGGTGAGCGAGGCGACGGCCGCCGTCGCCATGGCGTGCGCGGCCTTGCCGAGCGCGAAGAGGCGGACGCGCTGATCGCGGCGGAGGTCGGCGTCACGCAGCGCGGCCGTCGTGAGCGGGCCGGGAGCCGCGCCGGCGACGGCGGCGTCGTAGAGGTCGACGAGCAGCGCGCGCGGGGCGCGCGGCGCGACGAGCGAAGTGGCGTGCGGGTGCTCGAGCGGGCGATCGATCACGAAGGCGGGCGCGCGGGGGACATCGGCGTGGCCGGGCGGAAAGCTGGCCCGGAGCGAGCGGATGTCAAACGCGCGACGCGGCGTCGCTCACCCGGTCTTCGTGAAGTCGAACGTGACCACTCGCGAGCAGGTGGCGAACACCGGGGCGTCGGGCGAGCCCTCGTGGAACACGTAGACGTAGGTCCCCGACCCCGTATACCTCCCGGCGGTCTGCGAGGTGAGCTGCATCGCGCCGGTGAGATCGACGTAGAACTGACGACCGCTTCGCAGATTTTCCTTGTAGCCGACGCTCTGCACGCCGAGCGCGATCTTGCCGTCGAGATCGACCCGGCCCGTGTCGGCCGGCAGCTGCGGCGTAGCCTGGTAGGCGAGGGTGAGGCGCGTTCCGTTCTGATACAGCTTGATCGGTTGGGTATCGGTGAAGTTGCCGAGGATGACCGTGCCCCCCGCGGGAGGAGCGGCGGGGGTGCAGTCGGCCGGTGGCGCGACGTCGACCCGACTGTAGAACCCCGAGACGTCGGGGGTGCCCGAGTTCTCGGGGCCCGTGTTCACGAGCGTCGGCGGCGGGGCGGTGGAGTCGCCGCCAGCGTTGCAGCCGACGGCGAGGGCGAGGAGGGCGGCCGCGGCGCGAAGCGAGCGCGGAGCGCGGCATCGTGACGAAGGTACGGGAGACTGCGACATCGGAAGACTGCTCCGTCGGGGTGGCGGCGACGCTCCGGAGATGGCGCGTCGGCGAGTGAGTCACGCGGGCAGCGCTCGTCGCAGAGGACGAGGTTGCCAGGCGGAGCTCGAAAAGGCACAACCCGTGCCCGTGGCAGGCTCGGCGGAGCGGTGACTAGGGGCGCCAGGCGGGCGGGTGCGCCGACGGCCGACGTCCGGCGGCGCCGCACCCGGTTGGGCGCGGCGCCACGGACGGTCACCTCGAAGGCAGCGTCTTCTTCACCGCCTCGGCGAGCTCCTCGTACGCGGCCTGCGAGAGCTCGTTGAACGGGAGCATGCGGTGCGCGATGCGACCCGACGGATCGATGACGAAGAGCGAGCGGTTGTCGATCGTCCCGCGGATGGCGCCGTACCGCTTGCCGACGACCTGGCCGCTATCGCTCCCGAACAGCAGTGGCGTTTCGAGCTCGCGCGCCCAGGCGGCGAGCATGGTGTCCGGGTCCACGCTCACGGCGAGGACGACGACTCCACGACCCTGGTTGAACAGCTTGGCGTACTGATCACGGTACGCCTCCATTTGGATCGTTCAGCCCTTGGTTCGCGCTCGGTAGAAGAAGGCGAGTACGACGGTTTTCCCGCGGAAGTCGGAGAGGCGAACCGGATCCTTCAGGAGCCCGTATCGGGTGGCGCCGGAGAGCGAGAAATCCGGTGCCATGGTGCCGACCTCGGGCGAGACCTGTGTCGCGCTCTGCTGTGCGCGCGCGGCGGGGGCCGCGAGCGGCATCGCCAGCAGGGCGGCGAGCGCGATGGTGGTGCGTCGAGTGAGCATGGCGTTGGAACGAGTGTGGACGAGCTGAGTATGCGCGGCGATCCCGTGTTGCACAACGCGAACCTCGCGCGAAGCGCTGTACGCAATTGTGGACGGTACCGTCTCGCATGGGGGACGACAGGCGGGCTGATCACGCGCGGGGGCCGCCGCAGGCGGGCTCGCGTGGTGGTCCGGCCCGTGCTTCCCAGAGGCGGCGTAGACGATCGCACACGCCATGGAGGATCCGATGCGCAAGCTTGGGATGACACTGTCGCTGGCCGGACTCGCCCTGCTCGGGGCATGCAGCCGCGGCAACGACGCGCGTTCCGACGACGCGCTGAAGAACGACCTCGCGCTCGCGGCGCAGGCGCAGCCGTATCAGGCGCAGCAGTTCGTCTCGCCGACCGAGCAGTACGGCATGCCGTATGGCGCGCAGCCGTACGGCGCCCAGCAGTACAACGCCATGGCGCGCTCGCCGTACTACGGACCGGCTCCGGTCTACGCGCCGGCTCCGGCGCCGGTGTACCGCGCGCCCGCGCGCAGCACGGCGCGTCGCAGCTCGTCGGGGACGTACTATCCGGCGCCGGCCCGTGAGCCGGTGCGCCACACGAAGCGCGACGCCGCCATCGGTGCGGCGGCTGGCGCGATCCTCGGCGCCTCGACGAGTCGCGACAGGGTGAAGGGCGGCCTGATCGGCGCGGCGGCCGGCGGCATCCTCGGCGGCATCATCGGCCACACCGTCGACGTGGAGAAGTAGCGGCGAGCAGGTGCCGGCAACCGGCACCCGCGAGCAGAGCTCACGCGGCGCGCATCGGATCTTCCGGTGCGCGCCGCGTCGCATGGGAGGCGTTCGTCGCGGCGGAGCCACGCAGCGCGGCGGGCTCAGGCGGCATGGTTCTCGCTCACCCGCGCCACGATGACCGACGAGACTCCGGATCGGGAGGACGATGCCGTCGCGGCCGACGGGAGCGAGCGCAGAAAGCGCCGCTACGTCGCCAATCTCGCGATCGGGGCGGTCAAGGCGCAGTACGCGAAGCGTCGCACGTGGCTCGAGCGATTCGTCGATCGGCTGAACCAGATCGCCAGCTCGACGTACTTCCTCGTCGCGCACGCGATCTGGTTCGCCGTCTGGATCGCGTGGAACACCGGGCTGCTCGGGCTCGTGCCGTTCGATCCGTTCCCGTTCGGCCTGTTGACGATGGTCGTCTCGCTCGAGGCGATCTTCCTCTCGATCTTCGTGCTGATGGCGCAGCAGCGCGAGTCGGCGATCGCCGAGTTGCGCGAGGAGCTGGGGCTGCAGGTGAGCCTGCGCGTGGAGCAGGAGGTGACGAAGACACTGCAGCTCGTGGCGGGGCTGTACACGCGCATGGGCCACCGCGTGGGCGACGACCCCGAGCTCCATCGCATGCTCGAGCCGCTCGACGTCAAGCAGATCGAGCGCGAGCTGCTCGCGCAGATCGAGGCCGCGACCGAGGCGCGGCACCATAGCCCGATCCTGGATGAGGAGCGGGGGGACTGAACTGCCGAACCGCCGGCTGCAGTCGCGAGTGCTGCTCCGCGACGCGGCTCGCACCGCCGTGCACGGCGCGGGCGCGAGAGAGCGATCAGCCGTGCATTCTGTGGATCCGTATGCCAGGCCGAGTACCGGGTACTTCAGCACCCGGTACAGCGGTCGGCAGTTCGAGCTACCCTTTCCTCGCCAGTGATCTCAGCACGTACGGAAGAATCCCTCCGTTCGTGTAGTAGTTGAGCTCCTCCGGCGTGTCGATGCGGCAGAGGACCTTGAAGCTCTTCGTGCTGCCGTCGGCCGCCCGGGTGCGTACGGTGAGCGTCGAGTGCGGCGCGAGCGTCGCGTCGAGACCTTCGACGTCGAACGTCTCGAAGCCGGTGAGACCGAGCGACTGACGCGTCTCGCCGTTCGTGAACTCGAGCGGCAGGACGCCCATGCCGACGAGGTTGGAGCGGTGGATGCGCTCGAAGCTCTCGGCGATCACGGCGCGGACGCCGAGCAGCACCGTACCCTTCGCCGCCCAGTCGCGCGAGGAACCCGTTCCGTATTCCTTGCCGGCCACGATCACGAGCGGCGTGCCCGCGCGCTGGTATTCCATCGCCGCGTCGTAGATGAACACCGGCGTGCCGCCCGGCGACGTCGCCGTCCAGCCGCCCTCGGTGCCGGGCGCCATCTCGTTCCGGAGCCGGATGTTGGCAAAGGTGCCGCGCATCATCACCTCGTGATTGCCGCGGCGTGCGCCGTAGGAGTTGAAGTCCTTGCGCTGCACGCCCTGCTCGAGGAGCCACTTTCCGGCGGGACTCGCGGCGGGGATGTTGCCCGCCGGCGAGATGTGATCGGTCGTGATCGAATCGCCGAGCAGCGCGAGCGCCTTCGCACCGGTGATCGGCTTCACGCCCGGCGGCTGCATCGTCATCCCCTCGAAGTAGGGCGGATTCTTCACGTACGTCGAATCCTCCTGCCACGCGTACGTCTCGCCGGTCGGGACGTCGAGACCCTGCCAGTGCTGGTCGCCCTTGAAGACGTCGGCGTACTGCTTCCGGAAGAACTCCTGCTTCACGCTGCGCAGGATCTCGTCCTGCACCTCCTGCGGCGACGGCCAGATGTCGCGGAGGAAGACGGGGCCGTCGGCGCCGATGCCGAGCGGCTCACGCGTGAGATCGAGATCCATCCGGCCCGCGAGCGCGTAGGCGACGACGAGCGGCGGCGAGGCGAGATAGTTGTAGCGGGTGAGCGGATTGACGCGCCCTTCGAAGTTGCGGTTGCCGGAGAGCACGCTCGCGACGAACAGCTTCCCCGATTCGATCGCCTGCGCGATCTCGTCGGGAAGCGGACCGGAGTTGCCGATGCACGTCGTGCAGCCGTACCCGACGAGCTGGAAGCCGAGCGCGTCGAGATATTCGGTGACGCCGGCCGCGTTGAAGTAATCGGTCACCACCTTCGATCCGGGGGCGAGCGACGTCTTCACCCACGGCTTGACCGTGAGCCCCTTCTTCACCGCGTTCCGCGCGAGCAGCCCCGCGGCGAGCATGACGCTCGGGTTCGAGGTGTTGGTGCAGCTCGTGATCGCGGCGATCACGACGGAGCCGTGGCGCAGCGTGAACGTCTGGTTCTTGTACTCGCACTTCACGCCCCCGTGCTCGTGCTGCGCCTGGCCCGCGCCTTCGCCGTCGGCGACCATGACGGCGGGGGACAGCTCGGGCGTGGCGCTGACGGCCGTCGCGGAGCGCGTCGACGCGACGCCGGCCAGCGTCCCCGACTTCTCCAGATCCGTCTTCAGCGAGTCCTGGTACATCTGCTTCGCGAGCTTGAGCGGCACGCGGTCCTGTGGCCGGCGCGGACCCGCCAGGCTCGGCTCGACGGTGCCGAGGTCGAGCTCGAGGCTGTCGGTGAACACCGGATCCGGCGTGTCGTCGGTGCGGAAGATCCCCTGCGCCTTCGTGTACGCCTCGACGAGCGCGACCTGCGCGTCGCTGCGCCCGGAGAGGCGGAGGTACTTCAGCGTCTCGGCGTCGACGGGGAAGAAGCCCATCGTCGCGCCGTACTCGGGCGACATGTTCGCGATCGTCGCGCGATCGGCGAGGCTGAGCGAGCTCAATCCGCTTCCGTAGAACTCGACGAACTTGCCGACGACCTTCTTCTTGCGAAGCATCTCGGTGACCGTGAGCACGAGATCGGTCGCCGTCGCGCCGGGGGGAAGCTTGCCGTGGAGCTTGAACCCGATCACCTCGGGGATGAGCATCGAGACGGGCTGCCCGAGCATCGCCGCCTCGGCCTCGATGCCGCCGACGCCCCAGCCGAGGACACCGAGGCCGTTGATCATCGTCGTGTGCGAGTCGGTGCCGACGAGCGAGTCGGGATACGCTTCGCCGGTCTCCTCGTTCACGAACACCGAGCGGCCGAGGTACTCGAGGTTCACCTGATGGCAGATCCCGGTACCCGGCGGCACGACGCGGAAGTTGCGGAAGGCGTCCTGCCCCCACCGCAGAAACACGTACCGCTCGACGTTGCGCTCGAATTCCAGCTCGGTGTTGATGAGGAACGCGGC
>DATJGU010000074.1:0-8195 GCA_035494615.1 Gemmatimonadaceae bacterium | reverse complement strand
ATCGAGATCCTCGAGCTGTCCGAATCGCAGGTCGTCGCGACGATGCCCGTGGACGACCGCACGCGGCAGCCGTACGGGATCCTGCACGGCGGCGCGTCGGTCGCGCTCGCGGAGACGGTGGCGTCGTTCGGCGCGACGGCGCTGATCGATCGCGAGCGGTTCGCCGCCGTGGGGCAGGAGATCAACGCCAATCATCTGCGGCCGATGCGCGACGGCGTCGTGCGCGCCGTCGCGCGGCCGGTGCACGTCGGGCGGACGAGTCAGGTGTGGTCGATCGAGATCACCGACGAGCACGGGCGGCTCGTGTGCGTGTCGCGGTGTACGATGGCGGTGGTGGAGCGGCGCTGACCTCGAGTGCGGGGCGCTGCACGCGCTCGTTCAGTGCGTGCGTCGATCGGTTCGCGCCGCGCCGGTGGGCAGTGCGCGGCGGGGATCGACCCATACCACCCGGAATCCGCCCGAAGGTGGCCAGGTCGCCGTGGACGACGCTCCCGTCGTGACGCGAGCTCCTGTCGGAAGGCCTCGCGCGATCGGGTACGCGCGCATCGCACGAATCCGGGCTGCCCTGCTCGGGTCGTGCGCCGCGCCCGACGCGAGGAGGCGATCGCTCCCCGCGCCTCCGGCCGGTGACGCGCTGATGCGCACGCTGTCCTGCGGCGTCACGAGCTCGTCGGACCACGCGCCCTCGGCGTCCCGCGCGCGGATTCGAAACTGCAGCTTCGTGCCGACCCAGGCTGCCTGGAGCGGGAGGAGCAGCGGCTTCGAATAGAACCTGCCTCCGTAGTAGAGCCCAGTGTCCGGCGCGACCGCCGAATCGCGGAGCACGAGCGTGTCCGTCGTGCCGAACGGGTAGATCTCCCAGACGATCGCCGAGACGTGGTAGTTGTCGTGCGCGCCGACGGCGACGAGCATCGTGTCCGACGCAACGAAGTCTCCAGAGGGCAGCGGGTACGTGATCGGTAGGTCGGGAGGATAGAAGCCGACGTCGAGCCCCGGCGGCTGACCGTCGACGAGCGTCACCGGATACGATTGCTGCTGAGCGCTGCCCACGGCGGTGGCGTCGAACGCGAGCACGTCCACTCCCACCGGAACGCCGAGCTGGCACGGGTAGGACAGCGGGATCGTCAGCGAGTGCGACACGCTGCTCTGGAACTGCTCGACGAATCGCTGGTCGATCACACACGGTCCGGTAATGCGCACGATCGAGTAGAGCGCGCCGGCCGGGGTGCTCGCGGTGAATGCGATCTTCAGTACTGAATCCGCGGGAAGCGCACCGCTCGACGGATCCACCGTGACCGAGGTCAGGGTCGGGAACGCCGCGCCGTCCACCGAGGACGGAGCGCAGCGGAACCGCACCGGATCGGACAGGCGGTAGTCGTTCCCCGTCGTCCCGTTCCGGTAGCGCGCCTGGAGCTCCACGGCGAACGAGTACGGCCCCGTCATGTCCCAGGTGGACCGCTGCGTGGCACCGGCGGCGATCTTGCCGTCACCGAACGCGCCTTGCAGATCGGCCCCCTCGATCGTGTACGTCGCGAGGGACGACGAGTCGCGCACGTCGGAGTACCGGAAGTACAGCGACGCGACGGTCGCAGTGCCGACGCCGGTCGCCTGGACCGAGAGGTCGGCGCTGCAGGTCAACATCGGTTCGTTGCTGAGCGACGGCGAGAGCACGGGCTGTGAGATGCTCGCGCTGAGCGCGAGGGTGACGTCGGCGGGGGGAGCGGAGGGAGCCGCGCTCGCGCTTCCGCCGTCGCCGCCGCAGGCGGTGAGCGCGAGCGCGAAGAGCGCCGTGGCCGTGGACACGCCGCTGGGGAGATGCATCGGTCTCGGGACGAGAGACGGAGGGAGGGTGCCGCCGCCAATGTACGGTCCGCTTGCCCGTCGACAAGGGCGCCGTCCGCCTTTCATCACGCGAGAGGCTGCTGACGCCAGGGCTCGCCCGTTCAGCGATTCGCCGGCGTCGCGAGCGCGGGAGCGACGTCCGATTCGGTGCGCGCCCCTCTCCGGAGCAGCCGCCAGGGAAAGAAGTAGAGCGCGTAGACCGCCGCGTAGACGGCGAAGCTCTCGCGCCGCGCCGCGTGCACCGCGCCGAATGCGATGATGATGAAGTGCATTCGCGCCACCTGGAGATACGGGCCGAAGACCCGGCTGTCGTACGGATCGCGCGCCACGCCACCGGCCTGCGATCGCGGCACGAATGTCCGGCGTACGAACGCATACCGCCGCGCGAGGAACGCCGAGGGCAGCGCGCCCCAGTAACGGCGGAACACCTCGGCCAACGCCGCGCGGTTCATCGTGTGGAAGCCGTCGCCGAGCGGACACCACGAGAGCAGGAACTGCGCGTGGAGGAAGTGGAACCCGCCGAAGTGGATCGTGAAGAACGCGAGATAGAACCCACCCCCCACGAGCGCGATGGCGACGAGCGCGGCGATCTGGCGCGGGTCGTTCGCCGCGGGCGACGCGCGCACCGCGTCGCGATGCGCCCACCCGATCCCGAGCAGCTCGAGCGCCGGCTCGGCGAGTGCCCAGACGATGAGCGCGTAGCCGACGACGAGGCTGGAGAGCCAGAGCGACCAGATGAGGTCCGTCGTGCGCCAGCGCAGCGCCCACGCGACGCCGAGGCCGATGGCAAAGGCGACGAAGTCCGGGAAGGCGGAACGCCAGGAGCGGTGGGCGGGAGCGGACATCGCGGGGCGAGCGTGGGGGAGGGGGCGCTCGGAATCGACTGGGGGCGGGGCTGCGGGTAACCGGCACGTCCGTACAGCGCGCCGGGATCCACGGACGAGCCTGGCGTTAATTAAAATTGCGACATATCTTTAAATAGCGTCGGCCATAACGAAGATTCTTTAAACAGCGTCGTCGAGCCGCACATGCACCGCGGTCCCACCGGATCCTACCGGCTGATTTCCAGCATTGGCGGAGAGCGCGTACGCGCGTTCCTGCCGAAGCCTCTGCCGCCCGCGCCCCCGCTTCAGTTCGACGTCGCCCTTGAGGAGCGCATTCACGAGGCGCTGGTGGCGCTCGGACGACTCGACACCATCACCCTGCTGCTCCCGGACAGTGGGCACTTCCTCTACTCGTACGTGCGGAAGGAGGCCGTGCTGTCGTCGCAGATCGAGGGCACGCAGTCGACGCTCTCCGACCTGCTGCTGTTCGAAGCCGAGGAGCTGCCCGGAGTGCCGATCGACGACGTGACCGAGGTGTCTGGCTACGTCGCGGCGCTGGAGCATGGACTCGCGCGGTTGAAGGGAGGGTTCCCGCTCTCGAACCGGCTGATTCGCGACATGCACGGCATCCTGCTCGCGAGAGGGCGCGGCTCCGAGAAAGATCCCGGCTCATTTCGCCGGACACAGAACTGGCTCGGCGGCAGTCGTCCGGGCAACGCGCAGTACGTCCCGCCACCCGCGTCGGACGTGCCCGAGTGCATGAGCGCACTGGAGAAGTGGTTGCACGACCGCCCGGAGCGCACGCCGCCGCTTTTGAAGGCGGCGCTCGCGCACGTCCAGTTCGAAAGCATTCACCCGTTCCTCGACGGCAATGGAAGAGTCGGGCGCCTCCTCGTGACGCTGATCCTGCATGTCGAGGGCGTGCTGCAGCAGCCGCTCCTGTATCTGAGCCTGTATCTCAAGCAGCACCGCGACGAGTACTACGAGCTGCTGGACCGGGTCCGCCGCGAGGGCGACTGGGAGGCGTGGATCGGATTCTTCGCCGACGGCGTTCGCGAGACGGCGATGCAGTCGGTCGACACCGTGCGCCGGTTGAACGCCGTCTTCGAGGAGGACGCCGAACTGATTCGCCGCCTGGGACGGGCGAGTGCGTCCGCGCTTCGAGTGCACGCCGTGCTCGAGAAGCGTCTGGTGTCGAGCGCGAACGGTCTCGCGTCGCTCACGGGCTTGTCGCTGCCGACGGTGTACACGGTGCTCGAGGGGCTCGCGACGCTGGGAATCGTGCGCGAGTTGACGGGCAGGGAGCGGCGACGGGTGTTCAGCTACCAGCGCTATCTCGCGGTGCTTAGCGAGGGGACGGAGGTGACGCGGTAGGGCTGGCGGCCTTCCAGCGACGTCGGCTGTCAGAGGTCGAGCGCAGGTTGGCTGACCACCATCCGGCCACTCACCTCTCCGCTTTCCGATGCGACTCGTCTTGACGGCGACGGCGTTCGCCCTCCTTCTCGCGCCCTCCTTCTCGCTCCAGGGCCAGCAGTTCTTCACTCCCGGCGCCGAGGTGAACGGGCAGATCAACGTGCAGGTGAACGCCACCCTGGACGACGGGCTCGGCGAGTATCATCCCGTGCCCGGCCTCGTGCTCACCCTCTATCGCGGCGCGACGGACAGTCTGCTGCTGAAGACCGACGATGCCGGCGTGCTGCGGTTCGCCGCCGCGCCGGGCACGTACCGACTCTCGACCCCGGAGCCCGTGCGCTGGCACGGCCGCAGCTATCGATGGAACGTCGCGCTCGACGTGAAGCCGCGGATGGGGATCGTGAATCTCACGGTGGCGAACGCGGTCGTAAGCGGATCGACCGTGGCGCAGGGTCCGAGCCGCGCCGCGAGAGACAGGGCGACGAGCGAATCTGCTAACGCTTCCGCGATCGCTTCAGAGAACGCGCGGCCGAGCGTCGTCTACGCGGCGAAGGACGGCGGGACGGCGGTGCTGTTCGGGTTCCTGCTGACCGGCGCGGGGCAGTTCTACGCGGGGAACAACACGAAGGGAGCCGTCCTGCTCGGGCTGAGTCTCGCCGAGGTCGCGACCGCGGTCGGGGTGCTCGGGAACTGCGATCCGTACTGCAGCGACTCGGACATCACGACGGCGGAGGTGCTGCTGCTGCCGGCGGTGTTCAACTGGGTGTACGGGATGGCGACGGCGCCGGGTGACGTGCGGAAGTGGAACGAAGCGCATGGAGCGGTCGCGCGGGTAAGGCCGATGATCGAGCGGCAGCGGGGGAGGACGGGACTGGGTCTCGCTGTCGCCTACTGAGCAGTGGCCGGGAGTGTCATGGCACCCCGAGGTCGGACGGACGGCGGGCCTGCCGCTCTATACGAGAGACAGCATCGAATGGATGACGAGGACGGAAGACTGCATGCACTTCGGTCGCAGCTCGTCTCAAGGCTGACACGGCCGCGCGCCGATACTTTGGCCAAGGCATCGGTTCACGACGCTCACCCTTTCGCTTTCCGCTGATAAATGCATGTTTAGGACTGTCAGGGCTCCCCCCTATCCTCCCCAGCCCTGACCCGCCCCAATCCCTCCCTGACGCCGGCGCCGATGCCGTCACCGCGCTCGCCCCTCTCCCGCGAGCTCTACCTCCACTCCGATCCCGCCGCCGTCGGCGACTGGTGCCGCCGCCGCGCCACCGCCGGCGCCGTCTTCATCGCGCCCTCCGCCGCCGCGCGGCGCCTCGCGCTCGGCCGACTCGTCGACGCGAGCGACGTCGCCATCGGGCTGACGATCGCGTCGCCAGGGCGGCTCCTCCCGCTCCTCGAATCGCGCGCCGGACTACCGGCGCCGCGCACGCTCTCCTCCGCGCTCGAGCGCATCCTCGTCGGCAGCGCCGCGCGCGATGCACGCGTTCCGCTCTTCGACGACGCGAGCGAGTCGCCCCCCGCCGGCGCGGTGCGCGCCGTCGCGTCGCTCGTCCACACGCTCCGGCGTAACCGCGTCACACCGCAGCAGCTCGAGGAGGCGGGCGGCGACGCACGCGCCGCCGGCGCGTACCGTCGCTTCGAGGTGCAACGCTCGGCACTCGGATTGGCCGACGACACCGATCGCGTCGACGCGCTCCTCGCGGCAGGGGTGCCAGCGCTCCCGCTCGTGATCGAGGATCCGGCGTTCCCGCATCGCGTCGCGTGGGAGTTGTATGCGGCGGCGATCGGCGCGTCGCCGAGCTGCGCGATCGGCGTCTCCGATCTCGTTCCCGACGGTGATTCGTCGTCCCCGGGCGACCGTCTCGTCTCGCTCGGGCTCGAGCTCACGCGCGGCGACCACACATCGTACGCATCGCCGAGCATGCGCGCCGTGGGCGGCGTCGGGATGCACGACGAGGTGGACCTGGTCGCGCGCGAGATGCTCGCGCTCCTCCGGTCGCGCCCCGATCTCCGTCCGAGCGACCTGCTCGGCGTCGCGCCGAATGCGACGTACCTCGCGCTCCTCGCCGACGCGTGCGCGCGCGTCGGCATCCCGGTCGCGAGCCCGCGTCGCGTCGGCGCGGCGGACGTCCCGCTCGCAAGCGCGCTGCTCGAGACGTTCCGGCTCCTCGCCGACGCCGAGCAGGACACTCCCGAGCGTGGCCTCGCGCTGCTCGCCACGCCGTATGTGGGGCTCACGCTCGATCGTCACGACCGGCTCGCTCGCACGCTTGTCATGCGCGGGCTCGGCGCGCTGCGCACGTGGCATCGGTTCGCCGAGGGCACGCGCAGCCGGAAGTTCGTCGCGCTCGCGAGCAACGTCGCGAAGCTCGCGCTGCGCATCGAGGGCCAGCGCGCACCGAAGGAGCTCGCCTCCGCCCTCGGCTCGCTCGCGCTCGACTTCGGATTCGTCTCCTCTGGACGGCGCTCGAACCTCGCCGCGGGCCGCGACGAGGCGCTTCGGCTCGATCAGGCGGGATGGACGACGCTCACCGACGCGGCGGACGAGCTGGACCACGCGCTCCGCGTCACGGGGACGACGCGCATCGCCGCGCGCGAGTGGCTGGCCCTGTTGTCGCAGACGATCGCCGAGTCGACGGTGCGCGCCGACGCGAAGCCGTCGGACGGGGTGCACCTCACGATCGCCGGCGCGGGGCTGCCGGCTGCGCGCCACGTGTTCGCCGTCGGCTGGCGCGAGGGACTCTTCCCGCGCCGCACGCGCGAGGATCCGCTGCTTCCGGAGCGCGTGAAGCGCGCGTTGAACGAGATGGGCGCGATGATCCCGCTCGCGGCGGACCGGTCGGCCCGCGAGCAGGAGCGGCGCGAGCGCATCCGCCGCGCGGCGCGCGAGTCGCTCGTCGTCTCCTGGCCGGCGACGAGCGAGGACGGCGAGCAGCAGCTTCCGTCGTTCTACCTCGACGACCTCGGCATCCGCGAGCGGGCCGCGCGCTCGGTCGGCGACCCCACCTGGCGCCTCGCGCTCGCGGCATCGCGCGGGGAGCGCATCGTCCGCGCGACGATGGTCGCGCGCCACCGCTCGGCCGAGTCGTCGGCGCCGGAGCTCGACGCGGTGCGCGATGCGCTGTCGTCGCTCTCCGGCGGCGAGCGGCGCGCCTACGACGGACTGCTCCACGCGGAGCAGGTGATCCACCTTCCCGCCGAGATCCTCGCCGAGGCGGCGCCGCTCGCGGGGCGGATGTCGGCGAGCCAGGCGAAGCTGATCGCGCATTGCCTCTACGAGCACTTCGGCAAGAAGCGCCTCGGACTCGGCGCGCTCGCCGCGCCGCCGCTCGACCAGCTCCTGCTCGGCACGATCGGCCACGGCGTGCTGCGGGAGGTGGGGCGGCTCGGCTTCGAGCCCGGCGCGCTCGACGAGGTGCTCGAGCGCTGGTGGCACACGAAGGTGCCGCTCGAGCTGCGCGACGACGCGCAGACGCACTTCGAGCGCGACCTCCTTCACATGATGCTGCGCGACCTGGTCGTGCAGGAGCACCGGCACTACGCGGCGAGCCCGGGCCGGCCGGCGTACTTCGAGCTCGGCTTCGGCACGGACGAGGAGGGCCGCGACCCCGCCTCTCGCGACGAGGGGCTCGACGTGCCGCTGCCGCCCGGATCGCCGATCTCGTTCAGCACGTTGCGCGGCTCGATCGACCGGGTGGACGTCGTCGAACGCGGTGGCCGGCTGTACGGCGTGGCGATCGACTACAAGAGCGGGAAGGGGGCGTACCAGCTGACGGACATGAACGAGCTGGCGGACTTCCAGCTCCCGATCTACTGCGAGGTCCTCCCGCTGTTCGGCATCGAGCCGGTCGGCGCGGTCTATCTCGGCATCCGCGGCGCCGAGCGCTACGGCGTCATGCGCAGCGACTTCGCCGACGCGTTCGTCCCGCGGGGCTCGGGCGGGAAGATCGACAAGCTCGGCCCGGACGAGTTCTCCGACTACATGAGGTACCGGCAGCGGGCGCTGCGCGCCGAGATCGCGCGCGTCGCGCGGGGCGAGCTGGTCACGCGGCCGCGCAACGACGAGTGCGGCTTCTGCGACCTGCGTCCGGTGTGCCGCATCGGCACGTTCGG
>DATJGU010000073.1:0-20757 GCA_035494615.1 Gemmatimonadaceae bacterium | reverse complement strand
CCTGCAACACGCGCAAGGGCAACCGCCTCCCGGCCGAGATCGGAATGATGCCGCTCACGCGCCCCGTCGAGCCGCACTTCGTGCATCTCTCGTGGGCCGTGCGCCGGTTGACCCAGACCCAGGCGCGGTACATCCGCACCTTCTACGGCGACGCGATCCTCCATCAGCTCGAAGCCCTGGAGCACCGCACGCATCCCCACCGGTCGACCCACTCGAGCGCACTCCACGTGCTGGAGCACGACGGGTCGGGGGAGGCGGCGGACTGATTGCTCGAAACCGCAACGAGCAGTAAGTAGTAGCGGGTAGGGAGTAGCGAGTAGCGGGAACGACACGGCCTCGGGAGGCAGAGCTTCCCGAGGCCGTGTCGTCTCGCTACCGCCTACACGCTACTCCCTACCACCTACGAGCGGTTGCCGTTCATACACGGCCTACTGTCCCTGGACTTCGAACTGCGCGCTCCGCCGATCGTAGTGCCGGTTCTCCCCTCCGAGCATTCGCAGCATCAGCGTGCGCACCCCAGAGCCGAGCGCGCCGGCCGCGGTTCCGCCGCGTACTCCGCGCAGCCACCGCTCGAGCTGATCCATGTCGCTCACCGAGAGCGCTGAGATATCCAGCACGAAGTTGTAGTAGTACCGGCGTCCCGCACGATCCGGGAGCAGCGTGATCCGCAGCGGCCGCTCCAGCATCGCCTGCGCCGTCGCGAGCGTCGCGAAGCTGCCGAGATCCTCGAGCCGTCCGCCGAGCCGGCGCACGACGCGATAGCGCTGCCCAGAGGGATCGTACTGCACGATCAGCTCCCACTCGTGCGTGCCGACGAGATCGTTGAACAGCCCACCCGAGCGCCACAGCTCGAGGCGAAAGCGGAGCGACGCCGGAAACCCGCTCCGCACGAGCTCGCGCATCTCCGGATCGGCGAACAGGCCGGTCGCCACCACGAGACCGGGAGCGGTCGCGGTGGGCACGGTCACGGTGAGCTGCACGCGACGCTGCGCGCCCAGCGGCGCGCTCCCGAGCGACAGGAGCGCGAGCACGAGCGCGAGCAGAGCGTGGCGCGCGAGACGATGCACGGACTAGAACCGGTGCCGCACGCGCAGGAAGACGTTCGCCGGCTCGTTCGGCGAGGAGAGCGCCTTCGCGACGTAGAGGCCGAGCAGATCGAAGTCGAGCCCCGCGCCGATGTCGGTGCGATACGACGACAGCGACGGGAGCTTTCCCTTGCCCTCGTCGAGCGGACTGGCCGGCGAGTTCACCAGCCAGCCGCGCCCCGCGTCGGCGAAGAACACCCACGCGCCGTCGAGCCGGAACCGTGTCCGCCTCGCCTCGCCGCTGCCGCGCGTCACCGAGACGTGGATGTCGTTCCGATACTCGAGCTGCGCGAGTCCCACGCGCTCGCACTGCGCGGGCCGTCCCGCCGGCGCCGCACCCTCGCTGCACGTGCCAACGTCCATCCCGCCCCCGCTCCGGAAGTCGAACCCCGGCACCGTGCCGGGCCCGTCGATCGAGAGCCGGCGCTCCAGGGGAAGGGGATCTCCCGCCAGCCAGCCGCCGAGCACGAGCCGCAGGTTGAGCTGCGCGTTCGGCGCGATCCGGTTGTAGCGCCGCGCGTCCACGAAACCGCGCAGATAGCGCGTGTCGCCCTCCGGTACGATGCGCACACCCGCCGACGTCGCGCCCGAGGCATCGATCCGCCCGGTGCCGCGTTCCAGGTCGCCGAGCACGTACCAGCCGTCCCGCGGATCGAGCCGGTCGTTCCGCGTGTCGAGCCGCAGCGTGAGGTTGGCGACGTGGAACCGCCCGGCATCCATCGTCGGATTGTCGCGCCACGGCATCCCGTTCATCGCCAGCGAGAACGGATCGCGCGTCGGCCGCGAGCGCCACCGCTCGTCGCCGAACGCCAGCGACAGCTCCACCGTCTCCGTCGGGTGCAGCGCGGCGTACACCTGCGCGCCGTGCCGGCCGTAGTAGTCGCGATAGTCGCGGTGGAAGAGGAACGACGCGAGCGCGACCTCGACGTTGCTGAGCTGCCACTGCTCCACCCCGTCCACGACGTCGAACAGCCGCCCCCCGACGCTCGCGCCGAGTCGCCGGCCCAGCCGCGCCTCGAGATTCACGTCGTGCCCGACGTCCGCCTTCGACGACGAGAAGCTGCTCGCCGAGCGCAGCACTGCGGTCGCGTCGAGGCGGACGTGTCCCCACCCCTGATCGCGATACAGCACGGGACCGATCCGCACGGGCAGCCCCTCCACGCGGTTGTACGGGCCGGCGCTCGCGATCTCGAGCCGGTTGAAGTTCCTCCGCCGGCGCCGCTCGAACCGTCGCCACCACTGCTCCACGGGTCGCGTCTCGTCGAGCTGGGCGACGAGCAGATCCCCGTCGCGCGTGTACTGCAGCGGCGGATGGTAGATCCGCAGCTCGCCGCCGATCGATGCCCCGTCGCTCCCCTCCACCTCGCCGCCGACCACGAGCAGGTCGCCGTCGATCCGCGCCCCGCGCAGCAGGATCACGTCGGAGTTGATCGCGAGCACGCGCCCCGCCACGTGCCCGCCAATCGTGAGCGGTCCGTCGAGCACGGCCACGTCACCGGCGACGTCGCGGCCCGCCGCGATCTCGGTCGGCTCGGTCGCGCGCAGCCCCGTCGTCGCGTTGTAGAGCGCGACCACCTCCTGCGCCACGTCGCGCGGCAGCTGGTCGCGCGCCGCGAGGGTATCGCGCGCCGTGCCCTGCCCGCGCACCGTCACGGGCACCCAGAGCACGAGCGCCGCGAGCATCAGTCCACGCATCGGTCTCACGAGGGATATGGCCGGCGGGCGGCGGCTCGTCCCGTCATTCGTCACCGACGGGAATCCCCAGCCGCCGCATGCGGCGATACAGGTTGGCACGATCGGTCTTCAGCTTGCGCGAGGCCTCGGCCACGTTCCCGCCCGCCGCCGACAGCGCTCGCACGATGAGCGTGCGCTCGTGCGCGTCGAGCGTGTCGGTGAGCGAGCTGTCCAGCGAGGCCGGATCCGGCAGCGGATCGGCGCGTCGCGCCCCGCTCGGCGCTCCCCCCTCCACGGGCAGCACGGCGCGCACGTCCGATTCGTCGACGTCCCCTCCCGCGTGCAGGATCGCGAGCCGCTCGACGATGTTCGCCAGCTCGCGCACGTTGCCCGGCCACCGGTAGCGCGCGAGCAGCGTGAGCGCGCCCTCCGTCCACTGCGGCGCGCGCCGGCCCGTGCGCGCCCGGTGCAGGGCGGAGAAGTGCGCCACGAGCGCCGGGAGCTCGTCGGGACGCTCGCGCAGCGGCGGCACCTCGATCGGGATCACGTTGAGCCGGAAGAGCAGATCCTCCCGGAAGCTTCCCTCCGTCACCGCGCGCGTCAGATCGCGGTTCGTCGCGCTCACGATGCGCACGTCGACGCGGATCGGCTTCGACCCTCCCACACGCTCGATCTCTCGTGCTTCGATCGCGCGGAGCAGCTTGGCCTGCGCCTCCGCCCCGAGATCACCGACCTCGTCCAGGAAAAGCGTGCCCGTGTGTGCCAGCTCGAACCGCCCGATGCGCCGCTCCGTCGCGCCGGTGAACGCGCCCTTCTCGTGGCCGAACATCTCGCTCTCCACGAGATCGCGCGGGATCGCCGCGCAGTTGACGCGCACGAACGGCCGGTCGCGCCGCGCGCTCCCGAGATGGATCGCCGACGCCACGAGCTCCTTGCCCGTCCCCGATTCGCCCGTCACGAGCACGCGGGCATCCGTCGGCGCCACGCGCGCGATCAGCTCGCGCACGCGCGTCATCGCGGGACTGTCGCCGATCATCTCTCCCGCGAGCCCGAGGTCCTCCCGCAGCGATCTCGCCTCGCGCCGCACCCGCCGCAGCTCGAGCGCCGACGCGAGCGCGAGCAGCACCCCCTCCGGCGAGAGCGGCTTCTCGAGGAAGTTGAACGCGCCGAGCTTCGTCGCCTTCACGGCGTCGGCGAGGCCGGCGCGTCCGCTCATCATGATGACGGGGACGTCCGGTGTCGCCTCGCGGAGCCGCGCCAGCGTCGCCAGGCCGTCCAGCTCTCCCGGCATCATGAGGTCGAGCAGCACCGCGTCCGGCTCGCTCTCCGCCGCCCGGGCGACGCCGGTCGCCCCGTCCGCCGCGTCGCGCACTTCATACCCCTCCGTGGCGAGCAGCGCGCCCACCATCCGGCGGATGTTCGGCTCGTCGTCGACGATCAGGATGCTCGCCATCGCCGCCTACTCGGCTCGCGACGACGCGCGCGCCGGCCGCGTGCGCGTCATCGCTGCGGAGGCGCGATGCCGGGCGGTTCGGCGCTCGACGTCCGTTCCGACAGCAGCTTCGTCGTGAAGCGCTGCCCCTCCGAGATCCGCTCCACCTCCACCGCGATGGAGTCGATCGCCTGCTCCATCCGCTCGAGCCGCGCCGACACGTCGGCGGGAATCCGCGGCTGCTGCGCGCCCTGTTCCATCCGCTTCGCCGCCGCGCGCGCGAGCGGCCACCCGATCGCGGTGACGGGTACGATGAGCAGCGCGATGATCGGGATCCATACGCCATCAACCATGTCGTCCATCCTCCGCTGAGGCCGGCGCTCCCGCCGGCAGGAAGAGTCGCACCGTCGTCCCGGCGCCCGCCGTGCTCTCCGCCGACACCGCGCCGTCGTGCGCGAGCACCGTCTGCCGGACGATCGCCAGCCCGAGCCCCGTGCCCCCGGGCTTGTGCGTCACGTACGGCTCCCAGATGCGCGACAGCCGCCCTTCGGGAATGCCGACGCCTCGGTCCCGCACCGCCACCTCCACCATCGCGCGGCCGTCCAGCGCCGCGCGGCGCACGGAGACGTCCACCGCCGCGCCGGGCGCGCTCGCCTCCACCGCGTTGAGCAGCACGTTCGTCAGCGCGCGTCCCAGCGCGTCGGCATGTCCCGCCACCATCGGCACGTCGTCCGCCACGTTCACCGCGACCGGCGTGTCCACCGGCACCGCGCTCCGCGTCGTCGCCCGCACCAGCTCTCCGACATCCACCGCCGCCCGTGGACCTTCCGGCAGCCGGCCGAACAGCGCGAAGCTGCGCGCCATCTCCTCGAGCCGGCGCGATTCCGCCTCGAGCACGTCGATGGTCTCGCCGAGCGAGTCGGGCGCCTCGCGACGGAGTCGGGCGATCGCGAAGCGGATCGGCGTCAGCGGATTCTTGAGCTCGTGCGCCACCTGCCGCGCCGCCTCGCGCAGCGCCGTCGCGCGCTCCGCCTCGAGCGCGCGCGTGCGGCCGAGCCGCAGCTCGGTCGCCATCTCGCGCATCCGGTTACGCAGCACGACGAACTCCGGCGCGCCCTTGCGCGGCGGACCGTCGGGGAGCGGCTCGCCACGGCCGATCGTCTCGGTCCATCCAACGAGCTCGCTCAGCGGCCGGCTCAGGTTGCGGCTCAGATGACCCGCCACGCGCGACGCCACCACGCCGAACAGCAGCGCGGCGCCGAGCGCCGCGAGCGCGGCCACCGCGGGCGCGCGGCGCGTCATGAGGAATTCCATCTGCCGCCCGCGCAGCAGCCCCTCGTCGAGCGCGCGCTTGTGCTCGTCCAGCAGCGCCCGCTGTGCCGCCGTGAGCCGCGCCTGCCGCGCCGCCGAGATCGCGACGTCCCCCGTGGCCGCGATCCGCTCCATCGCCGGCGCCGTGCCGAGCAGCGGCAGCGCCCGCACCACCGTCAGCTCCCACGCCCCCGCGAGCACGATCGTCGGGATCAGCGCGAAGCCGAGCAGGATCAGGAAGAGGCGGGCACGGAAACCGAGCTGCTTCACGGGGACGCCTACGCGGCGCGTGGAGGGGGGTTTCGCGGTAACATACTGGCCGCCACGGAGCGCATCCACCCTGCATTCCTTCTCATGCGCGTACACACGAGCTACCGAACGTTCCGCACCGCGAACCGGCAGGAGATCATCGACATCACCGACGACGTCGAGGCATGCCGTGTCGCCGCCGGCATCACCGAAGGCATGGTGCTCGTCTCGGCGATGCACATCTCCGCGTCGGTGTTCGTCAACGATCACGAATCGGGATTGTGGGCCGACATCCTCGACTGGCTCGAGACGCGCATCGCGCCGTGGCAGCCCGACGCGTACCGGCACAACAGCGGCACCGGCGAGGACAACGCCGCGGCGCACCTGCGCTCGATCACCGTGGGCCACGAAGTGATCGTTCCCGTCACCGCCGGCCGGCTCGATCTCGGCCCGTGGCAGCGCGTCTTCTACGGCGAGTGGGACGGCCGCCGCCCCAAGCGTGTGATCTTCAAGGCGATGGGCGATTGACCGGCCCGGTCGGGCGCTTACGCATCTCGTTGGGACGCCATAGATTACGCCGCGGCCACCCAGGTCGGCGCGAGCTCTCGAGTCCGCGGCGTCGGGGGTGACCGGTCAACGACGGTGACGGTGTGATCGGAATCGCCCAGTCGAGCCGCGCGACGCGCGGCGGGCGAGCCGGTCGACGCACGCACCGCGAATCGCCTCTCGCGCTGCCTCCGCGCTCGCCGACCGATCGGGTCGGGTGGACCGCCGCGGACGAGAGCACGGGCGCTGCACCACGGTGCTGCCACGCCCGCTCACATGCCATGCGTCGCACGACGCAAGGGATCGCATGAACCCACGCTCCACGCGGAATGGACCGTCGCGCTCCGGCGCTGCGCTGATCCACCGCGGCCCCCAGGCGCTCAACGCGTCACACGCTGCCTCGGCCAACTACGTGCCCCCGATGCACGCCCCGAACGCAGCCCTCCTCATCGACTTCGACAACGTCACGATGGGGATCCGCTCGGACCTCGGCAACGAGCTCCGGACCCTGCTCGGCTCCGACATCATCAAGGGAAAGGTCGCGGTGCAGCGCGCCTACGCCGACTGGCGGCGCTACCCCCAGTACATCGTCCCGCTCGCCGAATCGTCGATCGACATGATCATGGCGCCGGCCTACGGCTCGTCGAAGAAGAACGCCACCGATATCCGGCTCGCCGTCGATGCCATGGAGCTCGTCTTCACGCGCCCCGAGATCGGCACCTACATCCTCCTCTCCGGTGACAGCGACTTCGCCTCGCTCGTCACGAAGCTCAAGGAGTACGGCAAGTACGTCATCGGCGTCGGCATCCGCGAGTCGTCGAGCGACCTGCTCGTCATGAACTGCGACGAGTACTACAGCTACAACGCGCTCGCGGGACTCGTGAAGAACACCGACGAGGAGCCGGCTCGGAAGTGGGATCCCTGGGAGCTCGTGACCGAGGCGGTGACCCGCATGAAGCGCAACGGCGACGTCATGCGCTCGGACCGGCTGAAGCAGGTCATGCAGGAGATCGACGCGTCGTTCGACGAGAAGGATCTCGGCATGTCGAAGTTCTCGCGTTTCGTGCAGGACGCCGTGCAGCGGGGACTGCTCTCGGCCACGAAGCTGGAGAACGGCCAGCTCGAGATCGGGCTGCCGAGCGGCGCACGCGGCGACGCACGCGCGGCGGAGAACGCGGCGGCCGACGAGGCCGCACGCGGCGACGGCGCGGAGCCGGCCGAGGAGCGCAAGCGCGAGGGTGGACGCGGCCGGCGCGGACGGCGTGGCCGCGGACGTGATCGCGAGGAGCGCGCGCCGCGCGCCGAGCAGACGGGCGAGCATCCGGTGCTCGCGGACGGTGCCGCGGCGCCGGAAGCGCGTACGCCCGCGCGCGCCGAGACGTCCGAGCCCGAGCCGCGCGCCGACGCGCCATCCGGGGAGCCGCGCGAGCGCGTCCGGCACGAGCGCCAGCCTCGCCCTGAACGACAGGATCGTCAGGAGCGCGCGCCGCGCGCCGAGAGCGCCGAGCAGATCGGCGTCGGCGGCGAGCGGCTCACCCGCGACGAAGCGTTCGATCTCGTCCGGCGCGCCGTGGAATCGCTCGTCACGGGCGACGAGGCCGTGCGGGCCAGTGCGATACGCGCCAAGGCGCGCGACCTCCTCGGCCGCGACAGCGAGAGCCTCAGCGATCGCAACTTCCCGCGCATCCTCAAGGACGCGCACGACAGCGACGTGATCGACCTGCGCCGCCGCGGCGACGACTTCGAGGTCGCGCGCGCGGTGGACGCCGAGCCGGTGTCGGATCAGCTTGCACGGTCCGCGACGGCCAACGCGCCGGCACCGAGCGCTGCACCCGCCACTCCGCGAGGGATGGGCCCGCGCGGGGGCGCCGGTCCGCGCGGACGCGGCCGTCCCGGCGCACCGCCGCCGGACCTGCTCAGCATCGGCGTCGTCGGGCCGGCGTCGAGCGCCGTTCCTGCGCCGGCAGCACGCACCGAACCCGCCACGCCCGCGTCTACGCCTTCCGCGTCGCAGGAGGCTCACGCACCGGCACCGAGCGCGGATCGAGGAAGCGCGCCCGCGAAGCCGCGGGCCAAACGCGCAGCGAAGAAGAGCGCCGCGTCTCCGAGTGGCGACGGCTCCGCGCCGGCCGCGAAGAAAGCCGCCGCGAAGAAGATCGCGGCGAAGAAGCCGAGGGCGAAGAAGACCGTCGGCGCGGGCACCGAGCAGTGACGGAGAACGCCGCGCGAACAGCGCGGCGTTCTCGTCTCGGGTCGCCGCTGCCGCAGTCGTTCTACGATCGTTCCACCGAGATCGTGTCGCGCGAGCTGCTCGGCGCGGAGCTCGAGTGCACGACGCCGGAGGGGATCACGCGCGGGCGCATCGTCGAGACCGAGGCCTACCTCGGCCCCGACGATCCGGCCTGCCACGCCGCCGCTGGACTCACGCCGCGCACCGCGCACCTCTTCGGTCCGCCCGGACGCGCGTACGTCTATTTCATCTACGGCATGTACTGGTGCTTCAACGCCGTGACTCGCGAGCGCGGGCACGGCGCCGCAGTGCTCGTCCGCGCCGTCGCCCCGACGTTCGGGCTCGACCTCATGCGCGCGCGACGCCCCAGGGTGAAGCGCGACCGCGACCTCACCAACGGCCCCGGCAAGCTGTGCATGGCGATGGGGATCGTCGGCGACATGAGCGGCGACTCGCTCCGGACGGGCCGCGTCGTCATCCGCGCGGGCGCTCCCGTTTCCGATGCCGACGTCGTCGTGACCCCGCGCATCGGCATCGCCCAGGCCGCCGACTGGCCGCTCCGCTACTTCGTCCGCGACGACTCCTTCGTGTCCGCGACGCCGAAAGGGTTCGCGCGCACGGATTATTCGACGGAGTAAGGGGTGTGTTGGTGTGTCGGTGTGTCGGTGTGTAGGTAACGAAACAGCCTCGGGAAGCAGGAGCTCCCCGAGGCCGTCACTATCACACCAACACACCAACGCACGAACGCACCGCTCTATTTCGCCCGATCGATCGAGCTCCCCACATTGTACCTGATCCCGCCCTCGAGCGAGAGGTTGAACGACTGGTTCCCGCTTCCGCTGTAGAGGAAGAAGTTCTTCTGCGCCGGCGAGGCCACCGCCTGGCCGAAGATCGAGAAGGGCCGCATGCGAATCTGGAGCCCGCCGATCATCGTCGGCGAGAAGCTCGTCTTCTTCGACTGGAGGCTGTCCAGCGCCACCGCGTAGCGCGCCGGGTTCGTGAAGCCCGACTCGAACGTCGCGCCGCCGATCTGGCTCAGCGCCACGCCCAGCCCGAAGTACGGATGGTACCGCGCCGACTGCATCGGGAACACCATCGCCGCGATCGAGAAGCGACGCATGTTCTTCAACGCGACCGTGCGCGTGAACGTGCTGTCGGGATCGCGATCCTGGAACGCGCCCGTCGTCGACAGGAACGCCTGATCGAAGGAGACGTACAGGCCACCGCGCGAGCGCGTGATCAGCCACTCCGCGCCCACCATCGGTGCCGCCGAGTTGTCGGTGCTCGCGGAGGAATAGAGCATTCCGCCGCCCTTGATCCCCCAGAACCACGCATCCTTGAACTGACGGCCGGCCTGGGCCGCACCCGGACGGGGGAGCAGGGCCGCCAGCCCGATGGCCGCCGTCAAGACACGGAGCAGTCGCATATACGGAACCTCGAGGAGAGAGAGCATAGGCCACAACCGCCAGCGATTGCAGGCTCATGTCTGTGACGAGGGGGCGGGGTGCCGGGTCACGCGAAACCGGTCCGGTTGCCATACTGGAACGCCGGCTGCATCACCGGATTCCGAGCGCGCGCCCTTCATTGGAAAGCGGGTCGCCGCCCCCAACCGCCGGAGGAGTCCCGTGTCGTCCATCCTCCCCGATTCGCCGAGCTTCGAGGCGCCCGTGTACGGCACCGTCTTCGGCGAGCGTGCGCGCGTGGTCCACCGCCTTCGCGAGGGAGATCAGCTCATTCTCGTCCCCGACCCCCCGGGCGTCGAGCAGCCGAGCGTCTGGGTCCATGCGCCCGGCGGGGACGTGATCGGCCACCTCTCGCCCGACGTGAATCGCTGGCTCGCCCCGCGCATGATCGACGGCGCCCGCTACGGCGCGCGCGTGCGGAGCATCGGCGAGCCCGGCACCGAAAGCTGGAAGCGGCTCGTCATCGCCGTGCGGCGCGTGTGACCGCCCCGCGGTTCAGATCAGTCCGAGCCGCCGCCCCACGCGTGTGATCGCCGTCACAGCCTCGTCGAGATCGTCGCGCGTGTGCGCCGCCGAGATCTGGCACCGCACTCGCGCCTCGCCCTGCGGCACGACCGGAAATCCGAACCCGGTCACGAACACCCCTTCGTCCAGCAGCATCTCGCTCATCCGGATCGCCGCCGACGTCTCGCCGACGATGATCGGCACGATCGGCGTCTCCCCCGCGAGCGGCGAGAACCCCGCCTCGACGATCTTCTCACGGAAGTACGTCGCGTTCTCGCGCAGCGTCGTGACGCGCTCCGGCTCGCGCTCGATCAGCTCGACCGCGGCGAGCGCGCTCGCGGCGACCGTCGGCGGCAGCGCGTTCGAGAAGAGCTGCGGCCGCGAACGCTGCGTGAGATAGTCGCACAGGGCCGTCGATCCGGCGACGAATCCGCCCGCCGCGCCGCCGAGCGCCTTGCCGAGCGTCGACGTGATCACGTCAACCTCGCCGAGCACGCCGAAGTGCTCCGCCGTCCCTCGCCCCGTCCGTCCGAGCACGCCGGTTCCGTGCGAGTCGTCGATCACGAGCACGGCGTCGTACTCGCGCGCGATCTCGAGCAGGTCCGGGAGCGGCGCGATCGAACCCTCCATCGAGAAGACGCCGTCGCTCCAGATGATCCGTCGCTTCGCCGACCGCGCGGCCGCGAGCTTCGCCCGCAGGTCGTCGAGGTCGCCGTGCCGGTACACGCCGCTCTGGCACTTCGTGATGGACTTGGCGAGACGGATCGAGTCGATGATCGACGCGTGGTTCAGCGCGTCGGAGAGCACCATGTCGCCCTCCTCCACGACGGTCGCCGTGAGCCCCTCGTTGGCGTTCCACGCCGAGACGTACGACATCGACGCCTCCGTGCCGACGAACCGCGCGAGCGCCACCTCGAGGTCGCGATGGATCGTGAACGTGCCGCAGATGAACCGGACGCTCGCCGTTCCCGCGCCGAACCGGCGCAGCCCATCGATCCCCGCGTCGACCACCGCCGGCTCCGCCGCGAGGCCGAGATAGTTGTTCGACGACAGGATCAGCACCTCCCCGCGGCCTTCCATGCGCACGCGCGGCCCCTGCGGCGAATCGAGGTAGTTGAGCCGCTTGTAGACGGCGTCGTCGCGAAGCTGCTGAAGCCGGCCCTCGAGGCCGGCGGTGAAGGCGGCGTTGCGTGTCATCGGAATGCTGGTGATCGGCCTCGTCAGGAGATCTCGAACACGACCTTGCCCGCGCTCCCGCTCCGGATCGCGTCGATCGCGTCGTCGTACCGCTCGAGCGGGAATCGGTGCGTGATCACCGGCGTCGGGTCGAACTGACCGGAGCAGAGGAAGCGCGACATCTGGATCCACGTCTCGTACATCCGCCGGCCGACGACGCCGTAGACGGTGATCCCCTTGAAGATGATCTCCGTCGCGAAGTCCACGTCCATCGGCCGCGCCGGGATGCCGAGCATCTGCACCCGCCCCCCGACGCGCACGAGCTCGAACGCCTGGTGGATCGCGGCCGGCACCCCGGACATCTCGAGCACGACGTCCACGCCGAGGCTGCCCGTCGCCGCGCGCACGGCACTCGCCGCGCGATCCGGCGTCACCGCGTCGTGCGCGCCCATCGCCCGCGCCAGCGCCAGCCGCATCTCGATCACGTCGCTCGCGATGATCCGCGACGCCCCCGCCGCCCGGCAGATTCCGACGGCGAACAACCCGATCGGGCCACACCCCGTCACGAGCACCGTCGACCCGGGGATCTCGGTGTTCGTCAGCGCCGTGTGGAACGCGTTCCCCATCGGATCGTGAATGCCGCCCACCTCGTAGGTGACCGAGTCGTCCAGGTGCCAGACGTTCGTCGCCGGCATGGCGATGTAGTCGGCGAAGCAGCCGTCCCGGTCGACGCCGATGATCCGCGTGTTGGGACAGACGTGCGCGTTGCCCGTCCGGCAGAGATGGCAGCGGCCGCAGACGATGTGCCCCTCGGCCGTCACGCGATCGCCCTCGCGAACGTCGGTCACGAGCCGCCCGACCTCCACCACGTCGCCGGCGAACTCGTGGCCGACGATGAACGGCGGACGGCACCGGCCCTGCGCCCACGCGTCCCAGGTGTAGATGTGCACGTCGGTGCCGCACACGCCCGCGCGGCGCACTCGGATCAGCACCTCGTCGTCCCGCATCGTCGGACGTGGGACGTCGCGCAACTCGAATCCCGGGCCGGCGGCCGCCTTCACCAACGCTCTCACCGTGGGTGCACTCGCTGCTGGAGAATCGCGCGCGACGCCCGCGCGCCGCGATCGCCCGGGGAAACCTCGCCGGCGCGAACGAGCGGGGGAAGTGCAGGTCGCGTGCGCGCGACGTCGTGCCGCGCCGTTCGCCGAGTGCACGCATCTCTTTGCGCGACGCGCGATTCGCTATTGCGTGGCATTTCGACGGTTCCTATATTCGCGCAAGTTGCTCGTTATTCGCGCGGCGCTCGGCCGAGCTCGCGCGACGTCCAACGAGAAAGGTGCGCCGAGGGTACTGCGTGGGTTTCACCCGTTCCGGGTTGCTGCCGTCGACATCCACCACCACCGCGATCGCGTCGCGCATCGCGTCTCCCTTCGCCTCCGTGACCGTCGCACCGGCGTTACTGCGCGCTCACACCGGGCGTCATGCGCTCGACGAGCCAGCCACCGACGCGTGTGGTGTCGTACCGGCTCCAGGTCTCCGGCGGTCGCCGCGGTCGAGAATTTGCGGATTGACGCGTCGGCCGTCTTACTGCAGAACTTTCGAGAGGTGAGACGCTTTCACTTCTGCAGCACGAGCGTCGCCGTGTAGCCTGGCGGCGCGATGACGTCACCGACTCGCCATGAGAAGGTGGCGCGGTGGATGAGGCGCTTCGGCGTCCCGCCGCCGGCTCGTACGAACCACCGGGGGTTCGATCGAGCGTTCAACTCCATCACTGGAGAGTACCATGGCAGCTGCGAAGAAGGGTGCGCGCAAGGGCGCGAAGAAGTCCGCCCGCAAGTCGTCCGCGAAGAAGGCTGGTGCCAAGCGCGGCGGCGCTCGTAAGAAGTCCGCTCGCAAGGGCGCGCGGAAGTCGGCGCGCAAGTAAGAGCGTCAACGGTTCGTCGTACAACGGAGAAGCCGGCGCGAATGCGCCGGCTTCTTTCGTTCATCCCGAGCGAGCGCAGCGAGGCGCGGGATCTACTCTGCCGTCTCCGCCCCACCCCTCACCGCGCGTACCGCGCCGTCGCCAGCTCCACGATCCGCTCCACGAGCGCCGCGTGGTCGAGCCCGCGCTCCGCCGCCGCGCGCGCGAACTCGCCCGACCGCTCGAGATAGCAGTTCGGGTTCACCTCGATCACGTAGATCTCGCCCGACGGCGTCACCCGCAGATCCACTCGCCCGTAGTCGCGCAGCCGGAGCGCGTTGAACGACTCCACCGCCACGGCCTGCATCCGCGACGCGAGCTCCGGCGCGAGATCGCGCGGAAACACCGACGTCGTCCCAGCGAACTCCGCGCCCGTCTCCGACGCTCCCCCCGTTCCCCCCTCTCCCCACTTCGCCTCCCAGCTCGCGATCTTCGGCCGGTCGGCGGGAAAGTCGCCGAAGTCGAGCTCGATCACCGGCAACGCCTCCGGCGCGACGTTCCCCAGTACGCCGACGTAGTACTCACGGCCGTCTACGTACTCCTCCACCAGCACCGGCGACTGGAACTCGCGCTGCAGCGTGTCCATCGTCGCCAGCAGCTCGCGCACGTCGCCCACCACGCTCTTCGACGTCACCCCCACCGATGCGTCTTCCTGCGGCGGCTTCACGATCAGGGGGAAGCGGAGATCGCCCGCGTGGTCCAGCGCACCGCGATACACCGTCGCGAACTGCGGGGTGAGAATCTCGTGGAAGCGGAGCACCTTCTTCGTCAGGCTCTTGTCCCCCGCCATCAGCAGGCCGGCGGGGCTCGAGCCGGTGTACCGCAGTCCCAGCAGGTTGAGCAGCGCGGCGACGTTCGACTCGAGCGCGCTCTTCCCGTCGAAGGATTCCGCGAGGTTGAACACGAGTCCGGGATCCGCCGCGCGCAGCGCGTCGATCACCGGCACGACGTCGCCCCCGACCGCCGTGCGCGACACCTCGTGGCCGAGTGCCCTGAGCGCGTCCGTGATCTGCCCGAGCACCGGATCCTCCGGCGGCTCCGCCGCATCGGCGCCGTGCAGCAGTGTCACGTTCAATGCGACACCTCCTCCTCGCCCCGCCCCTCCCGCTGCGCGGGTCGCGAGACGCGCGAGTACCGCCAGTGCATCATCACCACCGTCCCGAACGCCGTGAGCTCGATCAGCGTCGCCGCCTCCAGCCCCGACGCGCGAAGGTCGAGCGCGTCCGCCCTCGCGGCGAGGACGCGCGCGAGCGCCCGCACCGCCGCAGGACCCTCGCCCGTCCAGTACGAGATGCGCGTCACCAGCTCTCCCTCGTGGCGCGAGAGGAAGCGCGCCGCCGGCTCCCCCGCCGGCGCGTCGGCCACGCGCGCGAAGATTCGCAGCAGATCCCCGTCGAACTGTCGGCCGTCACCCAGCGGCACGGTCGCGTCGTCGTCCGCGTAATGCTCCTCGACCGTCCAGTGCATCGCGCCCACGGGGAGGTCGTCCTCCGACACCACCGGCGCCTCGGGCGAGAGCGCATGCAGCTCGCGCATCACGCCGTCGGTCCACTCGAGCTTCCGTAGGGCGTCCCATCCCGCGTACTCCGTGCGCCAGTCGATCGCCGGCGTCAACCACACCGCGAACGTCTCGGCGAAGTCCTCATCGGGATGCTTCTGCGCGTACCATCCGAGGATGTGTCGCACGTACGAGCGTGACAGGGGATCGGCCGCGTAGCGATCGCGATACGGCAGACCGTAGTCGCCGAACACGGTCGCGAAGTCGGGGCGCTCGTAGAGCCGGAACGCGTAGTTGATCGCATGCCCCGCTTCGTGACGCAGGTAGCGCATCGATTCCTCCTCTCCCTCCACCACGCCGGAGTGCTCTGCCTCGATGCGCTCGAGCCGCGGATCCGCGAGATAGAACGGCACTCCGATCACGGGCGTCCCGTCGGGACATCCCCACTCGTCGCTGAGATAGACCGGCGGGTGGAACGCGACGCCACGCGTGGCCAGCTCGTCGTGCAACCGCTCGACCAGCCGCTCCACTCGACTCCCCCGGATCTCGAGGCCGAGATCGGAGATGCGGCGCCCCAGGAGCTGCGCGCGTTCGGTGTCCCACTCGGCGGGTCGGCTCTCCACGCTCGCTTCGCGAGGGCAAGGCGCGTACCGAGCACAGCGAACGAAAAAAGGAGCGCCCCGGCGAATGCCCGGGGCGCTCCGCTCCCATCAGGGGACGCGGGCCGAGCTCAGGCCGCCTGCGCTTCCTCGGTGAGGTCGTCGTCCGGGGCAGGAGCCCAGACGTACGCGGTGAATCGAGGCGCCGATTCCGCCAGCGCCCCCCCGCGAGAGATCACGATGCCCACCGGTTCGTCGTACGATGCGTCCGAGCTCTGCTTCATATGAAATCGCCTGAGGGAGGAAGTCCCCGGAACGGGCGGGGACGCCCCCGTCGAGGCACTTGCGGTGCCAACGGGTGGGCGCAGCGGAAGTCGTTGCGGTGCCGGAGCTTGGGTCCGCAGCAGGCTGGCGGGGAGTGCTCTCTCGTGTCACTCGGACACGACTCGAACCGTCGCGAAGCGTGTCGGTCCGAAACAGGTCAGGCGACCGACTTCCGCGCGAGGAAGGTGTTCGCGCTCCCCTCCTCGACCGTGACCTGCCACCCCTGGTAGCGGCGCTTCAGCTCGTCCACCGACACCGGCGCGCGCTTCCCCGCCGCGATCGTGCGCACGAGGTGAACTCCGCCATCCGCGGTCGCGCTCTGCAGCACCTGGATCACGCGCGCGCGTTCCGCCGCGCTCAGCCCGGCGAACGCCGCGGGCGTGTAGATCACCGCGGCCAGCGGCTCGTCCGGCGTCCATGTGCCCAGCGCGGTACTCGTCGCCCGAACGCGCTCGCCGAGCCCGGCCTCTTCCGCCGCGTCGAGCACGCGCTGCACTTCGTCGCCGTTCGTCAGCGCGGTGACGTCGCATCCCTGCGCCGCCAGGTAGAGCAACCGGCTCTCGTCCGGAACCCCGGCCACCAGCACCTTCGATTCCGGTGTGACCGGCTGGACCGCGCGCACCACTGCGTCGTCCGGGCTCAATCCCCAGTGCTCGGGCCGGCGCAGCTCGTCGATCAACCGCACGCGTCGCCGCCGCCACGTCGCGTAGCTCGGCAGGCGAAGCCGCTTGAAGATGATCCGGTCGACTTCGTCCCAGAGCAGCAGCTCGGTGAGCGCGAACTGCTGCGCGTCCGCCAGCGCGCGCACTGCTTCGTCCCCGATGGAGAGCAGCACGTTCCGTGGCACCGACTCCTTGTAGTTCTCGATCTCGCGCTCGACGAACAGCTCGTACTCGTGCTTCAGCGAGCGTGAGGGCCGCGGGGGCATCCGGCAGGTGGTGGGGGAGGAAAGCGCGGAGCGGGACGCCCCAAACTAGATGGCTGAGCGCATCGCGCAAGTGGCTCGCCGGTGCGCAGTTATCGAATCACGCCGGCTCGACGTGCACGATCGCCTCCGACGTGCCGAGCTCGCGTTCGATCGCGCGCTCCACGTCGTCGGTGAAGTCGTGCGCCGCCGATACGCTCGTCGCGCCGTCCACGAGGATCGTCACCTCGGCAAAGAGATGCCCGGACGACGTCCTCCGCGAGCGCGCCGAGCGCACGCCGACCACGCCCGGAATCGTGCGCACGATCGCCGCGAGCCGCCCCGCGTCGACCGCGCGCGCGTCCACGAGAATCGGAATCGAGTCCCGCAGGATCTGGTAGCCGCTCCACGCGATGATCATCGCGACCACCACGCTCAGCGCCGCGTCGGCCTTGGCGATGCCGAGGTGCGACAACGCCAGCGACGCCAGCGCGAGGATGGTGACGAAGACGTCGCTCGCCGTGTGCGCCGCATCCGCCATGAGCAGGGGGCTCGCCAACGCACGTCCGCGACGCCGCTCGAACAGCACCACGAAGCCGTTCACCGCGAGCGACGACAGCAGCAGCGCACCATCGGCGAGCGAGGTGGACGGCGGCCCGTGGCTTCCGAACAGATCGCCGATGCTCTGGCGCAGCAGCTCGAAGCACGAGATCGAGAGGAATCCGACGATCCCGAGCGTGCCGAGCGTCTCGAACTTCTCGTGGCCGTACGGGTGACCCTCGTCGGGAGCGCGCGCCGCGACCGACACGGCGAGGATCGCGACCACGTTGCTCAACATGTCGAGCACGGACTCGAGCGCCGCGCCGAGCACCGTCAGCGCGCCCGTGCGCGCGCCCACGCCCGTCTTCAGCCCCGCCGAGATGGCGTTGAGCACGAGGACGACGACGAGCGCTCGCCGCACCCCGGCCGCTCGCGCCGGCGAATCCCTCGAGACCGGACCGCCGGTGCCGGCGACGTCCGATTGAGCGCGCGCTGTCATCGCGGCATCTTGTCTCGTTCCACGCGCTCGTGTCAACCGCCGAACCCGCGATGCCAGAGCTTCCGGAAGTCGAAGCCGCCCTCGACGTGCTGCGCACCCGCGTGCGCGGCCGCGCCGTCACGCGGGTGCGTCTGCTGCACCCAGCACTGCGCCGGCGCATCCGTCCGGCGCAGCTCCGTGCGCTCGCCGGCGCGCGGATCGTTCGCGTCGAGCGACGGGGCAAGCATCAACTGCTCCACCTCGACGACGGACGCATCCTCCACGCGCATTTCCGCATGAACGGTGACTGGGAGGTGATGCGCACCGGTGCGCCCCTGCCGCGGTTCGCGCGCGCTGTGCTCGATCTCGACGACGGCGCATCGCTCGTGTTCGTCGACTCGCGTGCACTCGGCACGCTCGACGTCCATCCTGCGGGCGTCGAGCTCGAGCTCGGGCTCGGACCCGACGCCGCCGATCCGGAGTGGACCGCGGCGCAGCTCGCCGCCGCACTCGCGCCCCGTCGCGGGCCGATCAAGCCGGCGCTGCTCGATCAACGGCTCGTCGCGGGGCTCGGCAACATCTACGCGGCCGAGTCGCTCTGGCGCGCGCGGATCAACCCGTACACGCCGTGCAACGCGCTGCCGCGCCCGCGCGTCGTGGCGCTGCGCAATGCGATCGCCGCCGTGCTGCGGCGCGCGACCGGCTCGCGCTACACCGACGACGACACCGTGACGCTCGACGTCTACGATCGCGAAGGGCTCCCCTGCCGTCGGTGCGGTACCGCGATCGAGCGCGTCGTGCAGGCGGGGCGCAGTACCTACTACTGCCCGCAGTGCCAGCCCGCCGACGATCGTTCGCCGCCGCGGCCGCGCTCCGCCACGCCGCGCTCCGCCACGGCGCGCCGCCCGCGACGCGAGCGCTAGTCGATCGCCTCGAGCAGCGCGCCCTTGATGTAGCCCGTCTCGGGAATCGTCAGCACTTCGGGATGGTCCGCCGGCTGGCCGCGGAGCTCGCGCAGGACGAGCCGGCGTCCGCTGTCTGCCGCCGCGCCCTCCAGCATCTCGAGGAAGAGCGGCTTCGTGAGGTGGTACGAGCAGCTCGCCGTGAAGAGCAGGCCGCCCGGCGCGAGGAGTCGCATCGCGCGAAGATTGATCTCGTTGTAGCCGCGCAGTGCACCGGGCAGCGCCGCGCGACTCTTGGCGAATGCGGGTGGGTCGAGCACGATCGTGTCGAACCGCGCGCGTTCCCGTTCGCGCGCCTTGAGCCAGTCGAACGCGTTCGCTTCGATCGGCTCGACGTTCTCGAAGCCGTTTCGCCGCGCGTTCTCGCTCGCGCGCTCCAGCGCGTGCGCCGAGCTGTCGAGTGCGATCACGCTGTCGGCGCGCCGTGCGAGATGGAGCGCGAAGGAGCCGTGGTAGCTGAAGCAGTCGAGGGTGCGACCCCGCGCCACCCGCCCGACGAGCGCGCGGTTCTCCCGCTGGTCGAGGAACGCACCCGTCTTCTGGCCACGCCATGGCGCCGCGAGGTAGCGCACGCCGTGCTCCGTCACCTCGATCTCCTCGGGCACGCTCCCGTGCAGGAGAGCGACCTCCATGTCGAGCCCTTCCTTGCGGCGCAGGGGCACGTCGTTGCGCGCGAGGATGCCATCAGGCTCGGCGAGCTCGACGAGTGCGCGCACGATCTCGGGACGGAAGTGCTCGAGGCCGGCGCTCATGAGCTGCACGACCAGGCAGCGTTCGTATCGATCGACGATCAGCGACGGGATGAGATCGCCTTCGCCGTGCACGAGTCGGTAGGCCGTCGCGTCGACGTCGAGCGTACGCCGGCGCGCGAGAGCGCGCTCGAGCGTTGCTCGCCACCAGCTCGCGTCGATCGCCGCGTCGGGGTCCCGGTCGAGAAGCCTGAGCGAGATCTCGGAGCGCGGGCTCCACAGCGCGACGCCGATCGCTTTGCCGCGTCGATCGAGCACGCGCACCGCACCCGCGTCGTTCGACGGCGCGTCGATGAGATCGCTGCGAAAGATCCACGGATGCCCTGCGGCCCATCGCCGCGCTCCCTTCGCCGAGACCGTGGCGGTGTCCATGGCGGAAGGTACAGTGGCGGCGTGATGCGTGGGACGTGATGCCCGTTCCGGCCGTTGCAGTTCGGCCCGGCGCACGAAACCTGACGAGCCCTCGGATCGCCGACGCGGTCGTGTGCGAGCCGTCGACGTGCGCGCGTCGCACGTGAATTGCGCGGGTGCGCCGGTTGAACCGACGCTCGAAATCCGTTATGCTTCGAACCCCTCGTCGTGCGCGCGGCATGCGCGTCGAGCGTGGGACGCTCGGTGTCGCGGCGTGCAGGGTCGTGCCTTGCAGGCGCGACGTCGACCGGCTACAGTGAAAGGCTCGTCGCGATCCGTCGGTGGATCATCCGGATCGCGGCCGCTGTTTGAAAAGTGAAGGGCAGAGGATGGGTCGTCGGCGTCGTCTTTTCGCCGGCGATCGATTCGTGGGAAATGGAATCTTTACCGACGCTCACGACGTGAGCGCAGCGCGCGACGCGTGCTGTGTGGAGCGGGGTGGGCGCCGGTAGAAGGTAGATTGCGAAGTGATGCGCGGAAGGCTGCTTGGCTATGCGGGTCGTGGTAGTCAAGCGAGTGAAGGCATGTGGGGGATGCCTGGGCACACGGAGGCGATGAAGGCCGTGGTAAGCTGCGAGAAGCTCGGGGGAGTGGCACACACGCGGTGATCCCGAGATGGCCGAATGGGGCAACCCGGCCGGGCGCGAGCCTGGTCATCC
>DATJGU010000072.1:0-42011 GCA_035494615.1 Gemmatimonadaceae bacterium | reverse complement strand
GTGTGTCGGTGTGTCGGTGTGTTGGTCGCCGACACACCGACACACCGACAACGGCCTCACACTACCGATGCCAGTTGCACGTCCTTCGTCTCCCGCACGAACAGCGTGCCGATCACCAGCGTGATCACCGCCACGACGATCGGATACCAGAGCCCCGAGTAGATGCTCCCGGTCGACGCGACGATCGCGAACGAGATCGGGGGGAGGAAGCCGCCGAACCAGCCGTTGCCGATGTGATACGGCAGTGACATGGACGTGTACCGGATCCGTGTCGGGAACAGCTCCACGAGCATCGCCGCGATCGGACCGTACACCATCGTCACGTACAGGACGAGGATCCAGAGGATCAGCGTCACCATCGGCTTGTTCACCTGATCCGGCGCCGCCGCGGCCGGATAGCCCGCGGTCTTCAGCGCGGCGCCGAGCGACGCGTCGAACGTCTTCGCCGCGGCCGCGGCATCGGGTCCCTTCGCGTCGTAGGAGGGGATCACCGTCGAGCCGACGGAGATGGTCGCGGCGCGGTCGTTCGCGGCGCCCTGAACGGGCGACGGTACCCGCGCGTCGACGAGCTGCTCGTTCGTGTACGGGACCCCGCGCTTCACGAGTGCCGCCTTCGCCACGTCGCATGGGGACGTGAACTTCGACGTCCCCACGGGATTGAACTGCACCGAGCAGCTGTTCGCGTTCGCGGTGACCGTCACGGGCGCCCGCTCCTGCGCCGCGGCGAGCGCCGGATTGGCGTAGTGCGTCAGCGCACGGAACAGCGGGAAGTACGTCGCCGCCGACAGCAGGAGCCCCACCATGATGATCGGCTTGCGGCCGATCCGGTCGGACAGCGCGCCGAACACGACGAAGAACGGCGTCGCGAGCGCGAGCGACGCGGCGATGAGCAGGTTCGCCGTCTGCGCGTCCACCTTCAGCGTCTGCGTCAGGAAGAACAGCGTGTAGAACTGTCCGGTGTACCACACCACGGCCTGCCCCGCCGTGAGCCCGAACAGCGCGAGCAGCACGATCTTCAGGTTCCCCCACCGCGCGAACGACTCGCGCAGCGGCGCCTTCGACGTCTTCCCCTCGGCCTTCATCGCCTGGAAGAGCGGCGACTCGTTGAGCCGGAGGCGGATCCACACCGAGACCGCGAGCAGGACGAGCGACACGAGGAACGGGATGCGCCATCCCCAGGCCTCGAACCGCGCGGTGCCGAGCCACAGCCGGCAGCCGAGGATCACGAGCAGCGAGAGAAAGAGCCCGAGCGTCGCCGTGGTCTGGATCCACGACGTGTACGCGCCGCGCTTCTCGTGCGGCGCATGCTCGGCGACGTACGTCGCCGCGCCGCCGTACTCGCCGCCGAGGGCGAGCCCCTGCAGCAGCCGCAGGAGGATGAGGATGACCGGCGCGGCGATCCCGATCCGCGCGTAGCTCGGCAGCACGCCGACGACGAACGTCGACATGCCCATGATGAGGATCGTGATCAGGAAGGTGTACTTCCGGCCGACGAGATCGCCGAGCCGTCCGAACACCAGCGCGCCGAACGGGCGCACCGCGAATCCCGCCGCGAACGCGAGCAGCGCGAAGATGAACGCCGCCGTGGGGTTCACCCCGGAGAAGAACTGCTTGCTGATGATCGCCGCGAGCGAGCCGTACAGATAGAAGTCGTACCACTCGAACACCGTGCCGAGCGACGACGCGAAGATCACGCGTCGTACCTCGGCGATCCCGAGCGCGTTGACGGTGCCGCCGGCGGAGCGCGGGCTCGCGATGGACTCGGACATCCATCCTCCAGAGGGTGGTGGGCGACGCGTAGCCTACAGCCCGACGCACGCGCGTCAATGGCGGGCATCGCTTGCCTCGCGCGCGGACGCGCGGCAGTATGCTCGGAGCCGGCCTTCTCTTCCACCTCCCGATCGCACATGTCGTCCGACCTCGAAGCCCTCCTTCACGAGAACCGGAAGTTCGAGCCCTCCGACGCCTTCCGCGCCGCCGCACTCCCGAACGATCCCGGCGTCTACGCGCGCGCCGCCGCCGACCCCGAGGCCTACTGGGCCGAGCAGGCGAAGACCCTGGAGTGGATCCGGCCGTACGACCGGGTCCTCGCGTGGGATCCCCCGCATGCGACGTGGTTCGCCGGCGGCACGCTCAACGCGTCGGTCAACTGCGTGGACCGGCACATCCGCACGGCGCGCCGCAACAAGGCGGCGCTCGTCTTCGAGGGCGAGCCCGGCGACCGTCGGACGCTCACCTACTGGGACCTCTACGTCGCCGTCAATCAGTTCGGCAACGTGCTCCGGTCCCTCGGCGTGCAGCGGGGCGACCGCGTCGCGATCTATCTGCCCATGATCCCCGAAGCGGTGATCGCGATGCTCGCCTGCGCGCGCATCGGCGCCATCCACTCCGTGGTGTTCGGCGGCTTCTCCCCCGAGTCGCTGCGCGACCGGATCAACGACTCGCAGTGCAAGGTCCTCATCACCGCCGACGGCGGCTACCGGCGCGGCCAGATCGTTCCGCTCAAGCGCAACGCGGACAAGGCCCTCGAGGAGACGCCGTCGATCACGCACGTCGTCGTCGTGCAGCGCCGGCCCGGCGCCACGAGCGGCGAGGCCTTCGCCGACATGAAGGAGGGACGCGATCACTGGTGGCACCGCCTCGTGCGCAACGCGCCGATGTGGTGCGAGCCCGAGGCGATGGACGCGGAAGACGTCCTCTACGTGCTCTACACGTCGGGCACCACCGGGAAGCCGAAGGGGATCGTCCACACCACGGCGGGCTATCTCGTCGGCGCCGCGACCTCCACGCGCATCGTCTTCGACCTCAAGGAGGACGACGTCTTCTGGTGCACCGCCGACGTCGGCTGGGTCACCGGTCACACGTATCTCACCTACGGCCCGCTCGCCAACGGCACCACGTGCGTGATGTACGAGGGCGCCCCCGACTGGCCGGAGAAGGATCGCTTCTGGGAGATCTGCGAGCGGTTCGGCGTGACGATCCTCTACACCGCCCCCACCGCGATCCGCGCGTTCATGAAGTGGGGCGATCAGTGGCCGGCGAAGCACGACCTCTCGCGCCTGCGCCTCCTCGGGTCCGTCGGCGAGCCGATCAACCCCGAGGCCTGGATGTGGTACCGCGAGCACATCGGCGGCAACCGCTGCCCGGTCGTCGACACGTGGTGGCAGACCGAGACCGGCTCGATCGTCATCTCGCCGCTCCCCGGCATCACCGCGACCACGCCGGGCAGCGCCACCGTTCCGCTGCCCGGTTACAGCGCCGCCCTCCTCGACGCGAAGGGGAACGAGATCGAGGTCGGCGGCGGTCTGCTCGCGCTCACCCGCCCCTGGCCCTCGATGCTCCGCACCATCTGGGGCGACGACGAGCGCTACGTGCAGACGTACTTCTCC
Source organism: Gemmatimonadaceae bacterium (assembly GCA_035494615.1). Lineage (GTDB taxonomy): Bacteria > Gemmatimonadota > Gemmatimonadetes > Gemmatimonadales > Gemmatimonadaceae > AG11. The sequence continues at coordinate 38,622 of DATJGU010000072.1, read as the reverse complement.
AAGTGGCCCGGCCGCCCCGACCTCTACTTCCCCGGCGACGGCGCCAAACGCGACGAGGACGGCAACTACTGGATCCTCGGCCGCGTCGACGACGTGCTCAACGTCGCCGGCCACCGCATCGGCACCATGGAGGTCGAGAGCGCGCTCGTCGAGCATCCCGCCGTCGCCGAGGCGGCGGTCGTCGGCAAGACGCACGAGCTCAAGGGCCAGGCGATCGCCGCGTTCGTGACGCTGCGCGAAGGGTTCCGCCACGACCACGAGCTCCGCGAGGAGCTCCGCAACTTCGTCGCCGAGAAGATCGGCGCCATCGCGCGCCCCGACGACATCCTCTTCTCCGCCGACCTGCCGAAGACCCGCTCCGGCAAGATCATGCGACGCCTCCTCCGCGACATCGCCGAAGGCCGCGCCCTCGGCGACACCACTACCCTCGCGGACCCGAACGTCGTCAACTCCCTCAAGGAGATGTACGAGAGTCAGGAGTCGTGAGGAGGGATGGCACCTTGTCGAACGGCAACGGCAAGTAGGATGTAGTGGGTAGCGAGTATCGGGTAGCGAGATACGGCCTCGGGAAGCGCCTGCCTCCCGAGGCCGTGTCGTATCCCGCTGCCTGGTACTCGCTGGCCGCTACTCACGACTCGCGGTCGTAGTCGAAGGCGCCACGTACGCGTTCTCGGAGCGCGCAATGACCAGCGTCGCCGCCCCGTTGCCGATCAGGTTCGTGATCGCGCGCGCCTCGCTCATGAACCGGTCGACGCCGAGCAGGATCGCCACCCCCTCCACCGGCACGACGCGCATCGCCGAGAGCGTGCTCGCGAGCACGATGAAGCCGGAGCCCGTCACCCCCGCGGCGCCCTTCGACGTCAGCATCAGCACGCCGAGCACGCTGAGCTGCTGCGCGAGGCTCAGCTGGACGTGAAACGCCTGCGCCACGAACACCGTGGCCATCGAGAGATAGATCGACGTCCCGTCCAGGTTGAACGAGTACCCCGCCGGGATCACGAGCCCCACGACGGACTTCGCGCAGCCGTAGCGCTCCATCTTCTCCAGCATCAGCGGCAGCGCCGCCTCCGACGACGAGGTGCCGAGCACCAGCACGATCTCCTCGCGGATCCACTTCAGGTAGTCCCAGAGCGAGAACCCCCAGGCACGCAGGATCAGGTTCAGCACGACGAAGATGAAGATGGCCATCGTGAGGTAGACGTCGAGCATCAGCCGGCCGAGCGGGAGCAGCGCCTGGAGGCCGAACGTGCCGATCGTGTACGCCATCGCGCCGAACGCGCCGATCGGCGCGACTTTCATCACCAGCTCGACGATCCGGAAGATCACGTGCGACAGCGACTCGAGCACCGGCACGAGCGCCCGTCCGCGCTCCCCGATCGAGGCCAGCGCGGCGCCGAACATCGCCGCGAAGAAGACGATCTGCAGCACGTCGCCCTTCGCGAACGCATCGACCGCGCTCGGCGGCACGATGTGCGTGAGGATCTCGACGAAGCTCATCTGCTGTCCCGCCGCGGTGTAGCGCGAGATGTCGCCCTTCGCGAGCGCGCTCACGTCGAGCGCCGCCCCCGGCTTCGTCACGTTCACGATGATCAATCCGATCGCCAGGGCAGCCGTCGAGACGACCTCGAAGTAGAGCAGCGCCTTGCCGCCCACCCGCCCCACCTTCCGCAGGTCGCGCATGTTCGCGATCCCGAGCGTGATGGTCAGAAAGATCACGGGGGCGATCACCATCTTCACGAGATTGATGAACGTGTCCCCGACCGGCCGCATCTGCTTCGCGACGCCGGGGGCAAGCAGCCCCAGCACGATCCCGAGCGCGATCGCGAACAGGACCTGGACGGTGAGGTTGCGGTGGGGGGAACGCATGGCGCGCGGAGTCTATCGGGGCGTACGGAAGTTCGTGAGGGGCGCGTTCACGCAGAGGCGCGTTCACGCAGAGGCGCGCTCACGCAGAGGCGCGCTCACGCAGAGGCGCTTCATCGGTACGCCCTTTGTCGGTTGACGGCCGACCTCGGGACGCAGGAGCCTCCAGGGGCCGGGCGTCGACGGTCAAACCGACGACCGTCGACCGTCCACGCGGCGCCCCCGCCCCCGCCTCCTGGTATATTCCCTGCGCTACGCTCCTTCGCCTCAACCGCCCCCGCCCATGTGGAACTGGCTCAAGCGACTGTTTCCCGAGAGCATCTTCGCGCGGAAGATCGATCCGAGCGCCGAGCGGCGCCTCCGGCTCGCCCAGGCACGCGCCGAGGAGTCGATCATCAGGGCGCACGTCGACAACGCGCTGATGTTCGTCGACACGTTGGCCGAGGACATGACCTTCGATCGGGCGATCGACTCCTACATCCGCCAGATGGCGATCCCCGAACCGCTCGCCAGCACGGTCGCCACGCGCACGCTCGTCGTGCTCGGCCAGGACCTCGTCCCCTATCGCCGGCGCTCGCGTGAAGACGCCGCCGTCGCCTCCGAGGCATCGCGTCCCGCCCTCCGCCTCGGCGACGCCGCGGACGCGCGCCGCGGAGTCAAGAGAGCGTAGCGCTCGACGCGCTGGGCGCGCGTGGACGGTTGACGGTTGACGGTTGACGGTTGACGTCAGCCGGCAGGAACGGCGACGGCGGGAGAAGTGGTGTGAGAAGCGTCCCGGGGCCGGCCGTCAACCGAAAAACCGTGAACCGAAAAACCGTTCATCGTTCACCGCTCACCCTTCACCGCCCCTCCATCCGCTCCCCCGCCCACTCCATCTCCCGCGCGATCGCCGAGACGATCCCCTCGCGCCGGAACTCCTCGGGGAGGACGTCCCAGGTGTACGTCTCCACCTCGAAGTGCGTGCACACCTCGCGCTCGAGCACGAGCCGCAGCAGCTCGTCGACGTACCCCTGCGTCCCCTCGAACGCGCCGTAGCGCTCGCGAAAGACCGGCACGTGGAAGTGCACGCGCCACTCGCGCGACTCCGTCCGTCCGCGCGCCGCGGCGAGCGCCTCGGGAAGATCCAGATGGCGCTCCAGCGTCCCGTCCGGCCGGCGCTCCACCACCTGATGCAGGTAGACGTCGTCCGCATACTCGGCCAGCGCGTCGAGCGCCGCCGAGTCGCCCGGGTCCACCTTCGCGCGAAGCCCCGCCGTCACCTGCATCTTCGCCACGCGGATCCCCGCGTCGCGGAGCGCGTCGAGCACGCCGCGCGGATCCTCGAACTCCACCGCCATGTGGCACGCGTCGAGGCACACGCCGAGATGATCGCGGACGGCGCGCTCCGCGTCGGCGGCAGAGAGTCCGGTCGCCGCGGCCACGCCGGCGACCGCCCTCCGCGAGAGGAGATCGCGCTGGAAGAACTCCACCGTTTCGCCGATCGTCTCGAGGAAGCAGCAGGGCTCCGGCTCGAGCGCGAGCGCGACGTGCTTCCCCGTCTCGGCGCGGAGCCGCACCAGATGCGCGACGTGCGCGAGCATCGCGTCCGCCATCCGCGCGCGATCCCCCTCGCCCGTCACGCGTGGGGCGAACGCGCCGGGCACCGTGCTGATCGTTCCCTCGAGCCCGTCTGGCAGCAGCGCGGCGAGGATGCCGGCCAGCCGGTCGGTGTAGGCGAGTCGCTCGGGCTCCAGCCAGTCGGGCAGGTAGACCTGCTCCTTCACCGGTCGCCCGTGAAAGGGCCCGTACGGGAACCCGTTCACCGTGAAGACGTACAGGTCGTGCGCACGCAGAAAGCCGCGCAGCTCGTCGAGCACGGCCGGCGCGGCGAGCTCGCGTGCGGATTCGCCGGAGAGGCGCAGCCCGACGCCGAACGGCCTGTCCGGTGCGATGCGCGCGCGCACCGGCACGAGGTAGCGCTCGAGGTTCACGCGCACCTCCGGCCAGCTCTCGCCGGGGTGAATGTTGGTGCAGTAGCCGAGATGGAGTGGAGGCACGATGAACGGGGATGGAGAACCGGCGACGGCACAGCCGCGCCGGAAGATGCCCCGCGGAGGTCGCGCTGTCAGCCGCGCGAGCGCACCCAGCCGATCGACCCCCCGGTGCGTAGAGTAGATTGAGAGGCGTGGACCGGCCCCGCGGCCGCCACCCATCGGCCATCACATTTCAGGAGGGCGTCTCGTGCAGCCCGGAGTGATCCCTTCGCCGAAGACGGGCCGGCAGCTCGTCGACGAATACTTCATCGAGAACCGGACCCGCCTCCTCGAGATCGCGGCGTACCTCGACCGGCTCGACCGCACCGATCCATCGCTCGTGAACCGCGACTTCCGCGTCCGGGCATTCCAGGAGGCGATCGCCCTCCTCGCCGACCCGTCCGCGAGCGACGGCCCCGACACCCGGGTGGAGCGGATCCAGCTCCTCCTCAGCGATCCCACCACCGAGCCCCTTCCCGCGCTCGACACGAAGAGCGCGCGCGGCGCGTACGACCGCTGGACGCTGGGGGTGGCCTGATGCGCTACATCGACCTGCACGCGCACATGGTCTCGCGCACGACCGACGACTACGTGCGCATGGCGCTCACCGGCTGCGTCGCCGTCACCGAGCCCGCCTTCTGGGCCGGCTGGGACCGCAGCTCCCCCGACGGCTTCGAGGACTACTTCCGCCACCTCACCGACTTCGAGCCGAAGCGCGCCGCGCAGTACGGCATCCGCCATTACGCGTGGCTCTGCCTCAACCCGAAGGAGGGCGAGGACCGCGCGCTGGCACGCGAGGTCGTCGCCCGGATCCCGAAGTTCCTCGAGCTTCCCACCGTGCTCGGCATCGGCGAGATCGGGCTCAATCGCGTCACGCGCAACGAGATCGCCACCTTCCGCGATCACGTCGAGCTCGCGCTCGAGCACGATCAGCTCATCCACATCCACACGCCGCACCTCGAGGACAAGTTCAAGGGGACGCGCACGATCGTCGACATCCTCACCGAGTACGGCGGCATCGAGCCCTCGCGCGTGATGATCGATCACGCCGAGGAGCACACGCTGCCGATGATCCTCGAGAACGGCTTCTGGACGGGCCTCACGCTCTACCCGCAGACGAAGGTCAGCCCCGAGCGCGCGATCGACATGTTCGAGCGCTACGGCACGGAGCGCATCTGCGTCGCGTCGGCGTGCGACTGGGGCCCGAGCCTTCCCGACGCCGTGCCGCACTTCGCGCTCGCCATGCGTCGGCGAGGTCACGACGACGCGCTGATCGACCACATCATCTTCGACAATCCCGCGGCCTTCCTCGGCCAGTCGCCCAAGTTCCAGCTCCGCGGCGCGGAGGCCACGCCGGCGGCGCCGGCGATGCCGCGCTCCGAGTCGGATGCCTCGCCCGCGGCGGGGATTGCCGCGGCGTGAGACGCACGGTCGTCCTGCTCGTCGTCGGGCTCACCGAGGATCTCCTCGGCGAGCACACGCCGCACCTCGCGGCGTTCGCCGCGCGAGGTGGGCTTCGGCCATTGCGCACCGTGCTCCCGGCCGTCACCTGCTCGGTGCACGCGACGTTCACGACGGGTCTTCTGCCGAGCGAGCACGGCGCCGTCGCCAACGGCTGGTACTTCCGCGACACGAGCGAGGTGCGCCTCTGGCAGCAGTCGAACCACCTCGTGGCCGGCGAGAAGATCTGGGACGTCGCGCGGCGCGCGGACTCCGACTTCACCTGCGCGCAGCTCTTCTGGTGGTACAACATGTACAGCGGCGCCGACTTCACCGTCACGCCGCGCCCCATGTATCCCGCCGACGGGCGCAAGATCCCGGACGTCTACACGCAGCCGATGCCGCTGCGCGACGAGCTGAACGCGACGCTCGGGGTCTTCCCGCTGTTCAACTACTGGGGCCCGCGCGCCGACATCACGACCTCGCGCTGGATCGCCGACTGCACGACGCACGTGTACGACACGCGCCATCCCTCGCTGACGCTCGTCTACCTCCCGCATCTCGATTACGACCTCCAGCGGCTCGGCCCCGGCGACCCGAAGCTCGCGAGCGATCTCCGCGCGATCGACGCGATTGCCGGTGAGCTGATCGAGCACGTCGAGAAGGACGGCGCGCGCGTCGTCGTGCTCTCCGAGTACGGCATCACCCCCGTCAGGGGACCCGTACACATCAACAGGACGTTGCGCCAGGCGGGATTGATCGAGACGCGCTCCGAGCTCGGGCGCGACATGCTCGACGCCGGCGCCTCCGACGCGTTCGCCGTCGCCGATCACCAGATCGCCCACGTCTACGTACGCCGCCCCGAGCGTATCGCCGAAGTGAAGGCCCTCCTCGAGCGGCTCGACGGCGTGGAGACCGTGCTCGACGCCGAAGGCAAGCGCGCGCACGGGCTGGATCACCCGCGCTCGGGCGAGCTCGTCGCGATCTCGCGCGCCGATCGCTGGTTCACCTATTACTTCTGGCTCGACGACGATCGCGCGCCGGACTACGCGCGGACGGTGGACATCCACCGCAAGCCGGGCTACGACCCGGTCGAGCTGTTCATGGATCCCGACATCCGCTTCCCGGTGCTCAAGGTCGGGAGCGTGCTGGCGCGGCGGAAGCTGCTCGGCTCTCGTGCGCTGCTCGACGTCATCCCGCTCGACGCGTCGCTCGTGAAGGGCTCGCACGGCCGCATCACCGACGACCCCGCGCACGGGCCCGTGTTCATCTCGGGCGATCCGGCGCTCGTCCCCGACGGCGAGGTCGCCGCGACCGACGTGAAGGAGCTGCTGCTCCGCCAGCTGTTCGACGATGCGCGTTCCCCCACGGTCGCCGGAGCCATCGCGCGTGTCCGCTGAGGCACGTCCGCGCATCGCGCGCCGGCGCGGCGACGCGCAGCGCATCGCGCGCGACGCGCTGCTCCCCTACCTGCGCCTCGTGCGCGCGCCCGCGGCGTTCTCCGCGCTCGGCGACCCGCTCGCCGGACTGCTCGCCGACGGCCGCGTGCCGACGGCCGGCCGCGCCGCGCGGCTCTCCGCCGCGTCGGCGCTCGTCTACCTCGCGGGGATGGCGCTCAACGACCTCGCCGATCGAGACGAAGACGCGCGCGAGCGTCCCGAGCGGCCGATCCCGTCCGGCGCCGTCTCGCCCCGCGCGGCGGCGATCGTCGGCGGATCGCTCCTCCTCGCGGGAGTCGTCGCCGCGAACCGTGCGGGCGCGCGCTGGACGGGCCCCGCGCTCGCCGGCCTCGTGCTCGCCTACGACTTCGGCCTCAAGCGCTCCGAAAGGCTCGGGCCGATCGCGATGGGCGGCTGCCGGGCGCTCTCGCTCATGATGGGGGTCGAGGCGGCGCGCTCGCGCCGCCGCTGGACGCGACGTACGCCGTCGCGCGGAGTGGAGTCCGCGCTGCTGCTCGGCGCCTACGTCGCCGGCCTCACGCTCCTCGCGCGGAGCGAGACCGGCGCGGCGCGCGAGCGCGAGCTTCGCGGCGGCGCCGCGCTCGCCGGTGCCGCACTGGTCGCCGCGGCGGTGCGCGGTGCGCCCGGCTCGATTCCGTGGAGCGCCGCCGCCGCGGGACTCGCCGGCCCCGCGGTCGCGCGCGCGCTGCGCGAGCCCGCGCCGTCCACCGTCGGTCCCGCCGTCGCTGCGCTCATCCGCGCCATTCCCGCGCTCGACGGAGCGCTCGCCGTTCCGCGTCGCCCCGCCCCCGCGGTCGTCCTGCTCTCCTTGCTCGGCCTCACCCGGTGGGGCCGCTCTCTCATCCCGATCAGCTGATGCGCCCCACCGTTCTCCGCGCGCTGCCGCGCGTCGCGCCACGCACGCATTCGACGCAGGAGATCTCCGCGTGAAGATCTGGATCGTCGGCGCGCGCGGCGCGATCGCCACGACGCTCACGGCGGGCGTCTTCGCCGCCGAGCGGGGGATCGTGCCGCTCGAAGCGCTGCTCACCGAGACGGCGCCCTTTCACGGGCTCGGCCTTCCGCCGCTCGATCGCGTCGGCATCGGCGGCTGCGATCTCGCGCCGGGCACGCTCGCCGAGACGGCGCAGGACACGCTCGCCGGCGTCGGCAGCTTCCCCGCCGCGACGATCGACGCGCTCGCGCCCGACCTCGAGCGCGTGCGTGTGACGCGCGGCATCCTTCGCGGGGGTGGCCCCGCGATCGATGCGCTCGCCGGCGCCGAGCGGCCCGCGCTCGTGGCCGGCTCCGCGCGCGAGGCCGTCGGCCGAATCACCGGCGACATCCGCGCCTTCGCCGCGGGCGAGCCGACGGTCGTCGTCAACCTCGCGTCGACCGAACCGCCGCCGCCCGCCGCGCTCCAGGCGTGGAGCGCCGCGGACCTCGAGCGCGCGATCGACGCGGACGACGCGCGCATCCCGGCGTCGTGCCTCTACGCCTACGCCGCGATCCGCGCCGGCTGCCCGCACGCGAACTTCACCCCGTCGGTCGGCGCATCGCTGCCCGCCGTCGCCGAGCTGGCGCGCGCCGCCGGCGTCCCGCTCGCGGGCCGCGACGGCAAGACGGGCGAGACGCTGATGAAGACGGCCCTCTCGCCGATGTTCCCCATCCGCGCCCTCACCGTCGAGGGCTGGTACAGCACGAACATCCTCGGCAACACCGACGGCCTCGTGCTCGCCGATCCGGAGAACAAGTCGTCCAAGATCACCTCGAAGAAAGGGGTGCTCGAGGGGATCCTCGGCTACGCCCCCGAGGGCGACGTCCGCATCGACTACTTCAAGCCGCTCGCCGACCACAAGGTCGCGTGGAACTTCATCCAGTTCCGCGGCTGGGCGGGCCACCGCATGCGGCTCCAGTTCACCTGGGAGGGCACCGACTCCGTGCTCGCCGCGCCGCTCGTGCTCGACATCTCGCGGCTCATCCTCCTCGCGCAGCAGCGCGGGGAGTCGGGGCCGGTCGGCGAGCTCGGGCTGTTCTTCAAGACGCCGGAAGGCTCGTCCGAGATGAACCTGTACAAGCAGTACGCCGCGCTGCTGCGCTGGTCGGGCGCACGCGTCGCCGACGCGTGATGGCGGAGCTCCCCTACCGGATCGGCTACAACACGAACGGCTTCGCGCACCATCGCCTCGCCGACGCGCTCGAGGTGATCGCCGAGCTTGGCTACCGTGCCGTCGCGCTCACCCCCGACGCGAACCATCTCCCGCCCGACCACACCTCCGACGCGCAGCTCCGCGCCGTGCGCGCGATGCTCGAGCAGCTCGACCTCGGCGTCGTCATCGAGACCGGAGCCCGCTACGTGCTCGATCCGCGCCGCAAGCATCGGCCCACGCTGCTCGAGGCCGACGTCGCCGACCGCGCGCGCCGGCTCGGGTTCCTCGAGCGCTGCGCGCGCATCTGCGCCGAGCTCGGAGGCGACACGATCTCGCTCTGGTCGGGGATCCTCCCGCAAGGCGTCTCCCCCGACGACGCCTGGCGCCATCTCGCCGACGGCGTGGCCGATCTCGCCGAACGCGTCGCGCCACTCGGCGTGCGCATCGCCTTCGAGCCCGAGCCGGGCATGCTCGTGGGCTCGCTCGCCGATTGGGACCGCCTGCGCGACGCGCTCGCCGGTGTCGACGTGGGCCTCACGCTCGACGTCGGTCACGTCCCCTGCACCGAGACGATCAGTCCCGCCGACGCGGTCCGCCGCTACGCCACCGCGATCCGCACCGTGCACCTCGACGACACACGCGGCGGCGTCCACGAGCACCTCCAGATCGGCGACGGCGAGATCGATTGGCCCGACGTGCTGCGCGCCCTTCGCGAGGTGAACTTCGCCGGCATCGCCTCCGTCGAGCTCTCCCGCCACTCGCACGCGGCGCCGGAGGCGGCGCGGGTGGCGAGGGAGAGGATCGATCGGGCGGTGAGACGGTGACGTGGGCGATGCAGCGGTGACTTGGTGAGTTGGATCGTTGGTGACTTGGTCGGTGACTTCGACACGGCAGTTGAACCAAGTCACCGTGGGTGAGTGGCGGAACGAGCGCCGGTGTGCATCCACGAGGAAGGTTCTGGCGTCAGGCTCGATGCTCCAAGCCTCGACCCGGCGCCCAACCAGCCTGGAGTCTCCACGGCGTGACTCGGTTCGGTCTCCGTGGCCGGTGCAGTTCCGAGCCACCAAGTCACCGACCAAGTCACTAAGTCACTAAGTCACTAAGTCACTAAGTCACCAAGTCACCAAGTCACTGGTTTTCCCGCGTCGCCTGCACCGTCACCTCCGCCGTATTCCTGATCCCCGCGCCATACCCCTCGCCGCGGAGATGGTCCGCTGCACCTTCCGCCGTGTCTTCGAGGAATGCGTTCACGTCGCGCAGGTCGAGCCAGCTCAGGATGCAGAGGGTCGTCGCGATGATCGCCGAGCCCACGCACCACATGCAGATCGCGTGGATGACGAACAGCTCGAGGTAGGTGAGCCAGAGCGAGAAGAGCACGCCGAACGTCGTCACGCCGGCGAGGAGCCGTGACACCGATGGCGCGTCGGCGAACCGCGGCGTGAGGCCCACGAGCGCGATCGCCAGCACGCCGAGGTAATAGCCCACGCCCCAGCTGCCCACCGGGACGCCGAGGAAGGTCGCCCACTTCGACGTCTGTACCGTCTCGCACGAGCCCACCGCGCACGCGAGCGTGCCGATGTAGCCGAGCTTGTAGAGCGTCAGATAGAGCGCGACGAACACGCCGGCGAGCGCGCCGAGCGCCACCAGCATGCGCTTGTTCATTTCGCGGCCGGCGTCGCGCTGCTGTCGGCCTTCTTCGGCGTCGCGGGGGCCGCCGCGGCCGGCGCGATCGCGGCGGCCTTCGCGGAGTCCGGCCTCGCCGGCAGCTTCGCCAGCTCCTCGTCCACGAGCTGCTTGAACTGATCGTAGTACAGCGCGCCCGGCACCATGCGCGTCCCGATCACGAACGTCGGCGTCGAGTTCACCTGGCGGCGCTCACCCTCCTCGAGGTTCGCCTGGATCTGCGCACGGTGCTGCTCGGAGTCCATGCACGCGTCGTACTTCGCCATGTCGAGCCCGAGCCCCTGCGCCAGATCGTGCATCACCGGGCGCGGCTTTCCCGTCGCCTCGCCGTTCCAGCGGTCCTGGTTCTGGAAGAGCGCGTCGTGCATCTGCCAGAACTTCCCCTGGTCGTTCGCGCACGCGGCCGCGAGCGACGCATCCCAGGTGTTCTTGTGCATCGGGAGCGGAAAGTCCATGAACCGGAACCGGATCTTCCCCGTGTTCACGAGGTTGGCGCGGATGTCCGGCTCGGTGACCGTCGCGAACTGGCCGCAGCCTGGGCATTCGAAGTCGCCGAACTCGATCACCTCGAGCGGCGCCGACGGGCTCCCGATCAGATATCCCTCCGCCTTCATCGGCGGGAGAGTGGGATCGATCGTCCTCGCGGTCACCTTCGGCCTGCTCGCCACGTACCCGAGCGCACCGAGCCCGAGCACCGCCACGAGGCCGAGCGCGAGCCAGAATCCCCGTCCGGGGCCGCCGCGCTTCGCCGAGCTCACCACTCCGGGGCGTCGTCCCCGTCCTCCGTCCACTCGCTGCTTTGCCATGTCGTCCCTTGCTCCGCCTGCTGGATGGCGTCGTTCACGATGCGGCGGCTCTCCGCCACCTCGGGCGTGTCGTAGGTAGCGCGGACCTCGTAATGAAACAGCTCGCTTCGCACTTCGCCGAGGAGCTTGGTCAGCTCCCCCGCGTTCGCCAGGAGCTTCCCCTCGCCGTCGAGCTCCCGGATCCGCTCGGCGAGCGCCCGAAGAATCTTCTCGAGGTTTCGGGCGCGCCCGTCGTCGTACGTCTGCTCGGACATCGGAGACACCGGTGGGTTGGTGTGTTGGTGTGTTCGGTGTGTCGGTGACGGGCTCGGGACGCCTCTGAGTGGCGACGCCGTCGTGGGTACCAACTCACCAACTCACTAACTCACGAACTCACTGCCTGTTGCAAATTATCCGTCACCCTCGACCACAAGCAACGACGCGCGAGCGGCCGAGGGATCACGCCGCGGCGCGAGGCGTGCACTTGGCGATGCCAGCCTTGACCGGCGGGACGCGCGTGGTGAGCGTCCCTCCCGGGCGACGGACGCGCTCGTCGCGCGTGCTGCCGCCCCTGTCACCCCCGCGCGACCAGGAGGGTTCCATCGACGCCGATCTGCTGCGGATCCCGGTAGGACCGGGCTCGATGCACGTCGAGCGGTACGGGCACGGCGGCGCGCCGATCGTGCTGCTCCACGGCTTCGGGACGTCGAGCTTCCTCTGGCGCGACGTCGCGCCCGAGATCGCCCTCGCGAACCGCACCGCGTTTGCCGTCGACCTCTTCGGGTACGGCGAATCCGACCGCCCCTTCGACGCCGACTTCGGCATCGCCGCGCAGAGCGAGCTGGTGGACCGCGCGCTCACCGCGCTCCGTCTCCCCCGCGCCACCGTCGTCGGCGTCGACCTCGGCGGCGCGGTGGCGCTCCGGCTCGCCTCCACCCGCCCCGAGCGCGTCGAGCGGCTGCTGCTCGTCAACCCCATCGCCCTCGACGAGGTCCCCGCCGGCGACGTGACCTCGCTCCAGCGTAACACGGCGCGATTCGCCTTCCGCGCCTCGCGCGGCATACTCGGCGCGGCGCCGATCCTCGGCGAAGTGCTCCGGCGCAGCGTCGCCGACGAAGCCCACATGCCCGACAAGCTCGTCGCCCGGTACCTGGCACCTTTCGTCGGGGAAGAGGGTCTCAATCATCTGCTCTTGCTCGCTCGGTCGATCGACGACGAGGACATGGACGAGGTAGAGCTGGGCTCGCTGCCGCAGCCGACCCTCATTCTGTGGGGCGATCAGGATCCGTGGGTCGGGCCCCGCTTCGCCGATCGGCTCGCCGACGCGATTCCCGGCTCGCGGCTCGTGCGTCTTCCTGGCGTGGGGCGTCTCGTCCCGGAGGAAGTTCCGGACACGGTGGTCTCGGTGTTGCTCGAGTTCATCGGCGCGGCGGCGCTGCACGGATGACCGCGAGACTCGCGAAGAAATTCCTTCGCGCAACTGTGAGTCAGGGCCCGGACCGGTTATATTTCTTCGACACTTACCCTCTTACCAACTAAATGGCCAAACACCAGCGACATTCCGGGGCCCGTCGGCATGGCCCCCCCGCGGAGCCCTCCCCATTCGAGCAGGCCCGCGACGAGCTCTTCCAGCACATCATGCGGTGCGGCGTCGTCGGAGCAGATCCCGACGCAGTCGAGGAGTGGTTCGGCGAGACCATGAAATACATGGCGGAGCGGTTCCCCGAGCTGAGCGAGCCGCAGGCCTCCGAGCTCAAGACCCTGGGCCTTCGGTTCGCCCAGCCTCCGAAGTCCAGGACCGAGACCAACGCGGCCTCCGCCGCCTGATCTCCTTCCTCCCGCTCCTGCCCGATACGATTCGCCCCCGAGGGTTCTTGGGGGCGATTTTTTTTCGAACGACTACGGCGAGTAGGAAGTAGGAAGTAGCGAGTAGCCGGTAGCGAGAGAACGATACGGCCTCGGGAAGCTCCTGCGTCCCGAGGCGGTGTCGTTTCCCGCTACCAGGTACTCGCTACTCCCGCCTTGCTACTCGCCGTTGCAGTTGAATACCCCTCATCTCGCCCCTCGCCCCCATCTCACCCCGACCCCCACGCGCGCCCCACCCCCCAGCCCCACCTGCACCGCGGTCGCCGGACCGCGCTTCGAGCGCGGGCCCTCGAGGTCGAGCGCGAGAAGGAGACGGGGGCGGACGCGATCGCCCTCTTCGGCGCGAAGGCTCATGCCCGCGCCGGCGGAGAAGCCCCACCGCGATTGGCGGAAGGGATCGAGCAGGAACCGCGCGAGCACGTCGACGCGGCCGGCGGCGCGCGTCGGCTCGCCTTCCCTGAACGAGGCTCCCACGCCTGCGAGAACGCCGACGCGGACGTACCACCCTGCCGGAATCTCCAGCCCCGCCGCGCCCTGCACGGACGAGCGGCGGCCACCCAGGAAGTCCGCGCGCAACTCGGGCGCGATCGGGATGCGCTCGCGCTGCGCGCACGCGGCGCGTGGAACACTCAGCGCGGCGATCGTCGCCGCCAGCGCCGTCGCCATCGTCGCCGCGCGCGCGGCGGCGCGCGTCACCGTGCGCGGGCGCGCCAGAGCGCGAGCGTGTAATCGGCGATCGCGAGCACCGACGCGACGCCGACCATCGCGAGCAGCCACGGGAACGCCGCCGGCACCACGAGATTTGCCACGAGCGCGAGCAGCTGCAGCACCGTCACCGCCTTGCCGGCGATGCGCGCCTGGAACGGCACCGTGCGCAGCCAGGGAATGATCCGCGCGACGAGGAACCCGATCGCCGTCGCGAGATCGCGCGAGATGAGGATGAAGTACGCCACGGGGGTGAGGCTCCCCGTGAACAGGAGCGTCGCGACGACCGTGAGCACGAAGAATCGGTCGGCGATCGGGTCGAGCAGCGCGCCCCAGCGCGACGTCGCCTTCGCACGCCGCGCGATGAAGCCGTCGAGGAAATCGGTCATCGCCGCGATGCCGATGATCCCCACCTGTGTCCCCGGACCGTTGGACGCGACGAACCCCGCCGCGAGCGCGAGCCGCGACACGGAGATGAGGTTGGGAATCGTGCGCAGCGTGCGGCGAGCGGTCATGGTCGTGAATACTACTGCGGATGGACCCGTCGGTGCACCGCTCTCGTTGCTTGTCGCCCCGCGCCGCGCGCTCTAGCTTGGCGAGCGGAGCTCGACCAGCATCGCGGAGGACGGGATGAGAGGCGCCGGACGCGGAGGGCCGCTGGAGATCGTCGCCGCGGGCGCCGCGCTGCTCGCGGCGCTCGCCACCGCCTGCACGACGACCACGACGCGGACGGAGATCGCCCCCGGGCCATCGGGTCTGCTGCTCGCGCCCGCCTCGAGCTGGGCCGCCGATCCGCGCATCGGGCTCGGGCGCGACTCGGCCATCGTCGCCGCGCTCGCCGACGTCTCTCCCGCGCGCCTCCACGCCACCGATTCGACGCTCGTCGCGTTCGGCACGCGCAACACGCTCTCCGACACGCTCTCGACGACGCGCGGCATCGGCGCGGCGCGACGCTGGCTGCACGCGCGGCTCCTCGACGCCTCGCGCGACTGCGGCGGCTGCCTCCGCGTGGAGTACGACGGCGAGCTGATGGACATGCCGCGCCATCCCGCCGGCGCGCGCGCCGCCGTCGTGAACGTGCTCGGCATCCTTCCCGGCCGCGACACGACGCGCGTCGTCGTCATCGGCGGACACTACGACTCGTGCATCTGCAGCGCCGCGCCGCTCGCCGTCTACGACACCACGAGCGACGCCCCTGGCGCCGACGACGACGGCTCGGGAAGCTCGGCGATGCTCGAGCTGGCGCGCGTCGTCTCACGCCGGTGGCCGCGCGGCCTCGACGCCACGATCGTCTTCGCGCTCTACGCCGGCGAGGAGCAGGGCCTCCTCGGCTCGACGCATCTCACCGCGCGGCTGCGTCGCGAGGGAAAGAGCGTCGTCGCCGCCTTCACGAACGACATCGTCGGCAACGTCGTCGCCGAAGACGGCTCCGCGGACTCCACGAGCGCACGCATCTACGCCGCCGATCCGGACAGCGGCGCGAGCCGCGAGCTCGGTCGCTACGTCTGGGGCGCCGGCGCGCTGTACCAGCCGTCGTTCGAGGTTCGGCCGACCTGGCGACTCGACCGCATCGGACGAGGGGGCGATCACATCCCGTTCGTGCGCGCCGGCTGGCCCGGACTTCGCTTCACGGAGCGCATGGAGAACTACCGGCGCCAGCACCTTCCGACCGACGACCTCGCGCACGTGAACTTCGGCTACGTCGCGCGGATGGCCCGCCTCGACCTCGCGACCATCGTGTCGCTCGCCGCCGCTCCCGCGTCGCCCGACACCGTGACGCTCGCGCGCGAATCCGCCGCGAGCGGCGGCCAGCGCTGGACGCTGCGCTGGGCCCCCGTGCGCGGCGCCGTCGCGTACGAGGTACTGCTGCGTCGCACCACGGCGCCGACGTGGGAGCGCGTGCTCCCCGCCGGTTCGGGCACGACGACGACGCTCGACGTCCAGCTCGACGACGCGTGGGCCGCCGTGCGCGCCGTCGGCGCGAGCGGCCACCGCTCGCTCGCGCGCACGGCCGGACCCGCGCCTCGGCCGCCGCGGTGAGCGACGCCGGCGCGGTCACCCACCTGCGCGCCGATCTCGCCGGCGTCGCGTCCGGCGCGCTCCGCGACGCGCCCCTCCTCAGCGGCCTGCTCATCGCCGCGGCCAGCGCGGGCGGCCTCAACGTCGCCGCGGCACCCGTCGTGCGAACGGGAGCCGACGGCGGCGTCGCCGCGATCCTCCTGCTCGAGCCTTCACATCTCAGCGTGCACACTTTCCCCGACCGCGGCATCGCCCTCGTCGACGTGCTCGCCCGCGACGACGCCGCCGCCGCGAAGGCGCTCGACGTCTTCGTGCGTCGGCTCCTCCCCGCCACCGTCGAGCGCGACACCCGCGTGCGCGGCTAGATGCGCGGCCTGCTCCCGCTGCTGTTCTTCCTGCTCGTCATCACGGTGGTCATCTGGGACATCGCGCTGACCAGCCGCATCGTGCAGGTGCGCCAGCTCCCGCGCGTGTTCGTCGCGCTCACCGCGCTCTCCGGCTTCCTCCTCCTCCCCTCCCTCGTCATCCACCTCGCCACGACGAGCGCGATCACCGGACGCGCCGTCACCGAGGTCGACTGGCTCTGGCCGTTCACGCTCTGCCTCTTCGCGCTCCAGGCGCTCTACGCCGCCGTGCGCCGGCTCGTGAATCCGTTCCTCGGATTCTTCATCTCGGCGTTCGACGTCCTCATCGCCGTCGACGCCGTCCTCCGCTCGATCGCGGCGACCGGCACGGCGTTGAGCACCCCCGCGCTGCTCTTCCTCGCGGCGATGACGGGCGCCTTCTCCTTCGTCCTCACGTCGTCGACGGTCATCAGCTCGCCGTTCTTCGTGCTCGTGCCGATGATCGCGCCGGCGTTTCCGGCGCTCCGCCGCACGACGGCGAGCTTCCGCTTCTTCCTCGCGCTCCTCGCGGCGGGCTGGGTGATCAGCTTCATCACGCAGCTCACGCCGGCCGAGCGCGCGGTCACGTCGTACCGGCCGCACGATCCGTCGGTGGAGAAGCTCCAGGAGCGCCCCGACGGCGACTTCGTTATCGGACTCAAGATCTTCCCCGATCTCGACGGTCCGCCTCCCCCCGTCGCGATCCACGACGACATCCCGCTCGCCGACACGCTCGGCGTCTCGGTGCTCAGCGTGACGATCATCCCCGAGCAGATGGACCGCACCGCGCTCGACTCGCTCGCACACGCGCTCGATCTCGTGCGCCGCGACAGCACGGAGCTCATCGTCACGCTCGGCTACCCGCAGTCGCTGTTCGCGGTCACCGGCCGCAGCTTCAACCCGGAGCGGCGGCTGCAGACCATCGAGGGCGTCGTGCGCCGGTTGCGGCCTGACGTGCTCCTGCCGGCGGAGGATCCCTACGGCTCGGGCACACGTGCCGCGGGCCAGCGTGCGCCGCAGTTCTGGGAGAGCTACCTCGCGAGCGCGGCGGCGACGGTCAAGCGCGTCCGCCCACGCACGCGCGTCGGCGTGTCCGCGTCGGCGTACGACCGGCGCGACAGCACGCTCTACGCGTGGGCTGCCGCGAAGGGCTCGCCGATCGACGTCGTCGGTTTCACGCTGTTCCCCTCACGCACCGGCGTGCGCACGCTCGACGCCGCGACGCACGCCGCCGATCGCTGGATGCGCGAGTCGCGCTCGACGAAGGACCACTGGGTGTTCGCCGCCGGGGGGTATCCCGACGCCCACGGCGAAGCGAGCCAGGAGCGCGCGATCTGGGCCGCGCTCGCGTGGGCCACGAGCCGCCCGGCCATCAAGGGCCTCGTGGTGAGCGAGGCGGGCGACTACGGCTCCGTCACGGGGCTGCGCGCCCCCGACGGCCATCTGCGCCGCGCCACCTTCGCCGTGATGACCGCCATGCGCGGACTGCGCGAGTCGCAGGCGGCGGCGCCGGCGATACGCGTGCAATGACGCCCTGCGCCGCGGTCCGATGAGCGAGCCCGGGCCGCCCGGTCATCGTGCACGAGCGACGGCCTGTCGCGACGAGCGCGAGCCCATCTCGTGAAACTGCTCGATCACGCCATAGACGCCGAGGCCGATCCCCTTCGCCGCCTGCGCCGGCTCGAACGCGTTCTGCGCGAGAAGGATCATGACCGACCGCTCGACCGGATCGGCCTGCCACCATCCTCCGAATGCGCCCGGCCAGCCCACCGTCCCCGCCGCGCCCCTGCATAGCGTCGACGGAGCCTCTTGCGGATCGAGGACGACCGCCACGCCGAGTCCGAAGCCGTGCGCCGCGAAGGTCGGCATGCCGAACATGCGCGCCGACGCGCGCTGCGCCTCGCTGAGCTGGTTGGTCGTCATCAGCGCCAGCGTCTCCGGCTTCAGGATCCGCACGCCGTCCACCGCGCCGCCACCGACGAAGAGCCGCGCGAACGCCAGATAGTCGTCGACGGTCGACCAGAGACCCTGCCCACCCGACTCGAACTCCATCGCCGCCGGCCGCTCGGCCATGAATGCGCCTCCCGGTCCGGTCGATCGGTGCGCGAGGCGGCCTGCGTCGTCGAAGCCGTACAGCTTCGCGCACCGGCGGCGCCCGTCGGCTGGAACGGTGAATCCCGTGTCGGTCATCCCGAGCGGGGCGAACAGCCGGCGCCGCATCACCTCGCCGAGCGGAGCGTCCTCCATCCGCGCGAGGAGCAAGCCGAGCAGATCGGTCGCGTGGCTGTAGTGAAATGCCGTTCCGGGCTGCGCGATCAGCGGCAGCGCCGCCAGTCCGGCAATCCAGCCGTCGGGGCGGACGTCGCTGTCGATCGCTCCGCCAAGCGCCTCCGCGTAGGCGCGAGCGAGCGCGCCCGACTGGAAGTCGGCGTACGTGAATCCGGCGCGATGGGTCAGCAGGTCGTCGAAGGTGATGGCCCGCTCGGCCGGGATGGTGTCATCGAGGGAGCCCTTCGGGTCCCGCATCACGCGCATCTGGGCGAGCTCGGGCGCCCAGCGGATCACCGGCTCATCCAGCGAGAACCGGCCCTCCTCCAGCAGCGTCAGGGCGACGACCGAGGTGAGCGGCTTGGTCATCGAGGCGATGCGAAAGATCGTGTCGCGCTCGACGGGAAGCCCGGCCGCGATGTCCCGCCAGCCGGCGGCGGATACCGCGACGTCTCCCGCTCGCCACGCCATGGTGACCGCGCCCGCGATCTCCCCGGCATCGACGCTCCGGTTCAGCATGGTCTGCACGGCCCCGATCTCCCGCATGTCCCTACCTTTATTAAAATATGATGATTATATAATATCTTGCCTACAATCTCCGTCAAGAGGGAGAGTATGCCGAAGCGTACGACGGATACGAAGCCCGCCCCGCGTCGCGGGCGGCCGAAGGGAGACAAGCGCGAGCGCACCCGCGCCGCCCTTCTCGACGCCGCGCTCGCGCTGACGAGGGAGAAGGGGTTCGAGCAGACCACGCTCCAGGACGTCGCCGAGCGCGCCGGCATGACCACCGGGGCGATCTACGGCAACTTCAGGAACCGCGACGAGCTGTTCATGGCGCTCGCCGTCCGCCAGTGGGCGCCGATCCGGCCGCGCTTCACCCTCGGCTCGAGTTTCGCCGACCTGATGCGCGCCACCGCGGACGCGGTGCTCGCCTCGATTCCGGAGCGGGAGCCCGCCGCCGTGGGCGCGCTCACCTTCCGCGCCTACGCGCTCCGTCACGAGACGGTGCGCACTGCCTTTCGCGACGAGATGGCGAAGGGTCTCGCCGCCGGCGCGACGTGGATGGAGGCCGTCTTCGCCGCCGACGACCTCCCGATGCCGGCCGAGACGATGGTTCGGGTCATCAACGCCCTGATCGAAGGTCTGCTCTTTCAGCGCTTCCTGACCCCCGAGCTCATGCCCGACGACGTCTTCCACGCCGCCTTCGCCGCGCTCGTCCGCCAGTCTCCGTCACGCGACGATCGCGCGAGTCAGCGATCGCTGACTCCTTCTGTACGCAGGGGGTGAGAGCACACTCCGGCAAAGAGCGAACGCAGCGCCACGGCTGTCATTCCGCGCGAGCGCAGCGAGTCGAGGAATCTCGATCGTCCCGGCAGAGCGGCCCCTCTCCCACGACCCGCACGATTCCTCGACTACGCGCTGCGCGCTCCGCTCGGAATGACAAGGGGAGACCAGCTCGCCTCCCGGCTCACGGATCACGCATCACGCATCACGCATCACGCATCACGCACAACCCCCCTCACCACTCCTTCCACTCGCCGGTCATCCACGAAATACGAGCGCGCCACCGCGCGCATCTCGTCGCGCGTCACGGCACGCACGCGAGACTCGAACTCCGTCAGCTCCCCGAGCCGTCCGAACAGGTACGCGTCCACGATCTCCGCCATCACCGCCGCCCCGCTCTGCTGGCGGATCGCGTGCACGCCGAGCGCGTACCGCTGCGCCTGCTCCAGCTCGCGCGCCGTCACGCGCTCGTCCCGCAGCTTCGCGAACTCGTCGAGCAGACCGCGCCGCGCCACCTCCTCCTTTTCCGGCGACGTCGCGATGTAGCTCGCGAACACTCCCGCCAGCGCGCGCTCGGTCGCGAAGGCGTGCACCGTGTACCCGAGCGACTGCTTGTCGCGCAGCTCGTCGAAGAAGCGCCCACCGAGACCGCTCGCGACGCCGGCGATCATCGCCGTCGCGAAGCGCGCGTCGTCCGAGCGCGACGGACCGGGGAACATCAGCGCGAGCGCGGTCTGCGCCTTGTCGCGCTGCTCCACGCTCTGCACCACCGCGCTCGGCCACGCCGGCACCTCGATCGGCGCGCTCACGCCGCCACGGAGCTCGCCGAACGCGGCCGCCGCGAGTCCCGCCAGCTCCGCCGGCTCGGCGTCTCCCACGACGACGATCGCCGCCGGTGCGCGCAGCACGCGCTCGCGATGCCACGCACGCAGGCGCTCCGCCGTGATCGCCGGCAGCGAGCGCTCGTCGCCCGTGGCGGGCACGCCGTACGGATGCCCGGCGAACGCGGCCTGCGTCGCCATCCGCACGGGATAGCGATACATGTCGTCGCGCAGCGCCACGAGATCGGCCAGGGCGATCGCACGCTCCGTCTCCAGCGCGGCGTCGGGAATGGTCGCGTGCTGCACGACGTCGGCGAGCAGCTCGACCGCCGCCGCCGCGTGCCGCGCTGGTACGTTGATCGTCCAGCCGAAGCTCTCCGCGCCCGCCGAGCCGGTGACCATCCCGCCAAGCAGCTCCCCCTCCTCCGCGACCTGCAGGGCGGAGCGGCGCGTCGTTCCCTTGAGCGCGCTGCGCACGAGCAGCGAGGTGAGTCCCGCTTCGTCCATCGGCTCGTCGCGCGCACCGCCGAGCAGATACGCGCCGGCGTGCACGAGCGCGCCCGGCTTGCGGCGCACGAGCACCGGGATGCCGTGCGCGGTCCGAAAGATCTGCACGCCGCCTTCCTCGCGGTCGAGCGCGAGCTCCGTCGCGACGCTCGGTGCGACCAGCGCCGGCGCGGGTGCAGGCTCCGGCTCGGCGCGCGGCGCGGCGTCGAGGAAGGCGCGCATCGCGGCCGCGTCCTCGGCGATCGCGGCGCTCTCCTTCGGCCGATAGACCACGACCCCGGCCTGGTCCGGATCGAGGTAGCGCCGCGCGAGATCGCGGATCTCGTCGGTCGTCACGGCGAGCGTGCGCCGCAGGTAGTCGTCGCCCTTCGTCCAGTCGCCGAGCGCCTCCCACTCGGCGAGATAGTTGGCCTGCCCTTCCATGTCCTCGAGCCGCCGCAGCCATCGCGCTTCGTACACGCGCTTGGCGCGCGTGAGCTCGCCCTCGCCGACGCCGCGCTCGCGGACGTCGCGCAGCTCGGCCCAGATCGCGCGCGCCGCCTCCGCCGCGCGCTCCGCCGGCGACTCGGCGTGGATCACGAACACGCCGAGCGACGTCGGCGTGTAGTCGTAGGCCGAGATGGCCGACGCCAGCTTGCGCTCGCGCACCGCGCGGTAGAGTCGCGACGCGCGTCCGGCGCCGAGGATCGTGCCGAGCAGGTCGAGACCCGGCGTGGCGTCGTCGAGCGTCGGCGGTGTGCGCCAGCCGAACGCCACCTGCGTCTGCCCGACGTCGCCGGTCCATTCGCGGTACCGGAAGCCGGTCGCGCGCTCTTCCTCGGGCCCGGGCACGCGCGCCGGCGTGCCGCCGGCGAGCGCCCCGTAGCGTGCCGCGATCTCCGCCATCGCGCGGTCCGGATCCACGTCGCCGACGACGACGAGCACCGTGTTCTCCGGATGGTAGAAGTTGCGATAGAAGCGGAGCATCGCGTCGCGCGTCAGCGCGCGGAGGCCCGGCTCGCGGCCGATGCGCCAGCGCCGGATGCGATGCCTGTCGTGCAGCAGCTCGAACAGCGTCTCCGTCGCCACCGCGCCCGGGTTGTCCGCCTTCCGCTTCGCCTCCTGGATGATCACCTCGAGCTCGCGTGCGAGCTCCTCCGCGTCGACGAGCGAATTGGCGTACGCGTCGAACTGCACGTCGAGCCCCGCCGAGAAGCTCGACGACGGGAGCACCGTGTAGTAGCTGGTGTGATCGTAGATCGTCGCCGCGTTGAGGTAGCCGCCCACGGCCTTGGTCTGGCGCGCGATCTCACCGACGCCGCGGGTCGGCGTGCCCTTGAAGTACATGTGCTCGAGCACGTGCGCGATGCCGACGACGTCGTCGGTCTCGTCGAAGTAGCCGGCGCTCACGTACGTGACGATGGCGACGACGGGCGCAGACGGGTCGCGGCGCACGAGGACGCGCAGCCCGTTGGCGAGTGTGGTGCGGTGCACCGTCGCCGGATCGAGGGCGACGGAGAGATCGGAGACGGTCATGTGCGAAAGCTAGACGATGGCGAGGCGGCGGTAGCGCAGGACGACGAGGCCGGCGAGGAAGCAGGCCGCTCCGTAACCGGTGAGCCAGAGCAGGATCGGCCAGGGAAGCGCGAGCGCCGCATCGGCCGCGTGCGCGGGCGCGGCCGCCCATGCGTACACCTCGTCGGCGCGGTGCAGCGGCGGCAGCAGGTAGAGCAGCCGCGCGAGCGGATGCGCCGACTCGCCGAACCGGGCCCAGAGCAGCGTCGCCACGACGGACACCGCGACGAGCGAGAGCCAGTCCCACCGCGCCGCGGCCGAAAGCAGGAACGCGATCCCGGAATAGGCGACGAACATCGACGCGATGGCGACGAGCAGCGGCCGCGAGAGCACCGGCCAGATCACCGCGCCGTACCCGAGCGCGAGCAGGACCATCACGCCGACGAAGCCGGCCCAGTGCACGACGAACGCCTGCCCGTAGTAGCGCGACGGCGTCACCGGCTTCGCGAACAGGAAGCGATAGTAGCCCTGCTTGCGATCGTTGGAGACGATCCCGTTCATCGCGAACAGCGCGCCGACGAAGACGAGCGTGCCGAGCACGCCGTGGAGGAAGACCTGATTGAACTCCGCCATGCGCGCGGCGTACACCGCGTCCGCCGAGCCGAAGCGCGCGAGCAGCGTCGGCGACACGCGCGCGGTGCGCGACGGCATCTCCTGGAGCATCGGACCGAGGCCGAGATATCCGGTGAGCATGGAGACGATCAGCGTCGGCAGCCCGCGATCCTTCGCGTAATCGCGAAGCTGCCAGGCCGCGTATGCGCCGACGCGCGTCCGCCTCGCCTCGCTCACTCCGCTCCTCTCGCGGCCACCACCTCGCGGAACTGCTGCTCGAGCATGGTGTGCGCCGGATACACGGCGCGCACGAGCGCTCCGCGCGCGAGCAGCTCGGCCAGCCCGGCATTCACCGCGTCGAGCGTGAGCCCCTCGAGCGCGAACTCGCCGCGACCCATCGGCCGCGCGGCAGGGAACACCAGCGCGACGAGCTCCGCGCCGCGCGCGATCGTCACCCGGTACGACGTCGCCTCGCCCACGGTGCGCTCGGCGCCCGTGCGCACGTCGACGACCCGCTGCAGCCGCCCGCGGTCGATGATGCCCACGCGATCGGCGAGCCGCGAGAGCTCGTCCAGGTTGTGCGAGGCGATGAGGATCACGCGGTCCTCGCGCCGCAGCGCCGTCACCACGTCGCGAAAGCGCTGCGTCCACACCGGGTCGAGGCCGTGCGTCGGCTCGTCGAGCACGACCACGCGTTCCTCGCAGAGCAGCGACTGGGCGAGTCCGAGCCGCTGGAGATTTCCCTTCGAGAGCTGCTTCACGCGCTTGCGGCGGTGCTCGCCGAGACCCATCCACTCGATCACCTCGCTCACGCGCGACCGCACGCGGCCGGCCGGCACGCCCGCGAGCTGCGCGTAGCGGCGCAGCGCCTCCTCCGTGCGCCACATCGGCGGGATGCTCACGAGCTCGGAGAGATAGCCGATGCCGTGCGCCTCGGCGTATCGCCGCGGCTCGAGGCCGGCGATGCGCACACTGCCCTCGCTCGGCCCGAGGAAGCCGAGCAGCAGCGCGATGAGCGTCGTCTTGCCGGCGCCGTTCGGGCCGGCGAGCCCGAATACCTCGCCGGCGTGCAACTCGAGCGTGAAGTCCTCGAGCGCGCGCACGTCGCGGCCGACGATCGCGCGGTAGCGCTTCCCCACGTGGTCGAACGCGATCACGACGCGGTGCGCGGTGAGGCCGTGACGGTGCGACGCGATGCTCGAGGAGACGCCGATCGACGACCGAGATCGCGCGGCGTGGCTACTGCGCCCCGGGCGCCGGCGGAAGCGCGCCCGACGGAGGCACTCCCTGCATCCCGGGCTGCGCGCCCGGCGACGGGACCGTGCCCGCCGGCGGCGCGCACGAGCTCCACGCGCCGGGTCCCGCGCGCGAGATCCAGCGCATCCCCTCGTCGATGCGGCCGAGCCGGACCAGCGAGCAGCCGAGGAATCCCTGGGCGAGCTTGTCGTTCGGATCGGCCTGGACGGCGCGGATGTAGAAGCGGCGCGCGGCGTCGTAGTTCTGCTGGGCGAAGCTCACCGAGGCGAGCTCCCGCAGCGCATACGCGTTCTCCGGCCCGAGCCGCACGGCCGTCACCGCCTCCGTATTCGCCGTGTTGATGTTGCCGACGTCGCGCGCCATGCGCGCGAGGTAGACGTGTGGCATCGGATCGTTCGGGTCGTCCTTCGCCGCCTTCATGAACGCGCCGGCGGCCGCTTCGCGCCGCCCCTCGCGGTACGCGGTCACGCCTTCCGCGTACGCCGAGCTGCGGCCGCTCCGCGCGACGATCGCCCACCAGACGAGCCCTCCGATGATCGCCAGCGCCACCACGCCGATCACCGGCGCGAGCCAGCGTGGCCGCGCGCGCTCGGGGGGCACCGCCACCGGCGCGCCCTCGAACCGCTCTCTCGCCGCGGGATCGAGAGGTCCGTTCGGCGTGAACGCCGAGGGCCGCTCGGCCGCCGCCATCGTCGCGGCGGCGGCGGCCACCTCCGGTGGGGCGGGCGGGACGGGCTCGCCCATCAGGCCCGCCTCGAGCTTGGCGAAGGCATCGCGCGAGGCACGGATGTCGCCCTCCGTGGGCTTGTAGTCGACCCGCGCCGCGCGCTCGCGCGCCGCGTGGAACTCGGCCAGCGCGTTCGCCTGTTCCAGCGAGAGGAAGTGCCGCTGCCGCAGCTCGCGGATGAGCATCTGCCCCGTGAGCGCCGAGCCACCGACGAGCGAACGAAGTCCCGTCTCCACCGCCGTCCACGCGTCGATCAGGTCCGCTGCCAGGTCCTCGCTGTCGCGCGCAATGTCCAGGCGCGCGATGATCGGTCGCGCCGCACCGATCGCGTCGAGCGCGGCCCGCTGCGAGCCGGCGGTCATCGCACGATGCGCAGCATCCCCGCGTCCGCGCTGCCGCGGACGAACAGCTCGGCGTCGTGGCTCGGCACGCGCACGCCCGTCTCGCGGAACGCACGCTTCGCGACCCGGATCATGTACTCGCGCAGCGTGCCGTCCCGCTCTCCATCCTGCTCCGCGTCGCGCATGGAACGCACGATGTCCTCCCACGAGCCGCTCAGCCGGCGTCCCTCGCGAGTGAGGATCGCGTGCGCGTCGACGTCGAGCTCCGGGGCGGCGTCGCTCTCGTCCGACTTCGTCTCGGCGAGCGTCGAGAGCAGCGTGCCGAACAGCTCGAGCTGGCCGCGCGCCACCTCGACCTCGCCGCTCTCGCTCGCGACCGCACCGTCCACTTCGATGAACAGCTCGTCGATGTCGTCGAGCTCGCCGCCGAGCTCCGTGAGCCGATCCTCCCACGGCTTCAGCTCGGGATCGTGCTCCGGGAGCTTGTACGCCGCGCGCTTCAGCTCGATCAGCCGCCAGATTCCGAGCTCGTCCCAGTGATCCTCGGTCGACGTCCGCTCGAAGTGATAGAGCGAGGCCTCGTAGTCGCCGCGATCGTACAGGATGTTCGCGAGATAGATCCGCGCCTCGGCGTGCTCGTTGTCCACCTGGAGCGACTTGCGCAGCGTGGCGACGGCGGCGTCGTCCTCGCCGAGTCGGTGCTGCGAGTAGCCGACGCAGGCGATGGCCTCCGCGCTATCGGGCGCCTGCTGCACCGCGACCTCGAAGAACTCCTGCGCGACGGCGAACAGCTCGCGCCGGTCGCGCACCGATGCCTCGCGGAACAGCGCGCGGCCGATCTGCAGCATGAGGTCGAGATCGTCGGCGTACCCGAGCTCCAGCGTCCGGCGGAAGCAGCGGAGCGAGGCCTCCTCCAGGCCGAACTTGAGCAGCGTCTCGCCGAGTCCGGCCAGGGCGTCCTCGTGCTCGGGCTCAAGCACCAGCGCCTCCTCGAAGCTCCGGCGCGCCCAGGCGAACTCCTCGCGCGCCAGCCTCGCGTACCCTACCCCGATGTGTAGCTCCACCGACGCCGGATAGAGCGTGAGCCCTTCCCTCAGCACGGCCAGCGCTTCGTCGTACTGCCCTTCGTTGTACAGCTGGTGGGCGCGCTCGTCGTACTCTTCGGAGCTCAGGAACGGGGTGGGCATAGGTACCGAAGCCTCCGGCTCGTGAGGGGTGACCTATAGTACCATTCGGTGAGCGGCAAGTTCAACGTCTTGACGACTCAGCAGCGAACAAATTGCAGAGGGCGGGCCCGCGGTTCCTCAACCCCGTCCTTCCGCGGCCAGCGCGCCGGCGACCTCCGCGGCGAGGAGGGCGTTCTGCTCCAGCAGGCCGAGATTCGCGGCCAGGGAGCGGCCGCCCGTCGCCCGCTCCACGGCGGCGAGGAGGAAGGGGGTCAGCCCCGCACCGGCCGTTCCTCTCGCGTCGGCCTCGGCGAGCGCGCGAGCAACGGCGTCTTCGACGGTTGCCGCGTCCAGGGCCACGTCGGCCGGCGGCGGTTGCACGACGAGGATCGCCTGCTGGCGTCCCAGCGCGCGAGCCTCGCCGGCGATGAGCGCGATCTCCGCCGCGCTCTCGGCGCGGGCGGGGAGCGGGAGCCCGGTGGCGCGCGTGAAGAATCCCGGCAGCTCGTCGGTTCGATACCCGACGACGGTGACGCCGAGCGTCTCGAGGCGCTCGAGCGTGGCGCGCAGGTCGAGGATCGATTTCGCACCGGCGCAGACGACGACCATGGGCGTGCGCGCCAGCTCCGCGAGGTCACCCGATTCGTCGAACGGCGCGCCTCGGTGCACGCCGCCGATCCCGCCCGTGGCGAACACCGTCGCGCCGGCGGCGCTGGCGATGGCGAGGGAGGCGGCGACCGTCGTCGCTCCATCCGCACCCTGCGCGGCGGCGACGGGGAGATCGCGCGCCGAGACCTTCCGCACGCCGTCGCGCGCGAGGAGACGCTCGAGCTCGTCGTCGGACACGCCGAGGGTGCAGACACCGTCGACGACGGCGGTGATCGCGGCGATGGCACCCGCGCGCGCGGCCGCGCGCGTCATGCGCTCCGCCGCCTCCCGGTTGGCCGGAATCGGGAGCCCCTGAGCGAAAACGGAGCTCTCGAGCGCGACCACGGGCCGTCCCCACGCGAGCGCGTCGGCGATGGGGGGAAAAACACGAAGCGCGGACATCGCCAGCAAGCTAGCCGTCCGCGCTTCGTGGCGCTTCGTAGCGGTCCCCACCGCTACGTGCACTCACGGGCCCCTCCCTTCGTCCTTCTCTCCCGCGTGCTGGTTGAGATAGCAGGATGCGTGCCGGGACTACGGTCTGTTGGTGTGTGGGTGTGTTGGTGTGTGGGTGTGTTCGTAGCATTGGTTGGCGTCATATACGCCCGAGCTCAACCGTGAAGCGACCTCGTCCGACTAGCCGTCTGAGCTTCCCGTTCCCACCGCCGCGCGAACACCAACACACCAACACACCAACACACCACTCACTGTCGTTTCGGCCACGCCCCCACGATCGCCTGACCCATGTTCGCCATCGTGACCTGCGGCTCGCTGTCGAGGATCCAGCGCTGGTCGGCGTTGTCCTTCGTCAGCACGCACGCCACGACGCGGGATTGGAGCGGGAAGAGCGCGCACTCGGTGCGCACCTCGTCGGTCGCGCCGGTCTTGTGCGGGACGGCGAGCCCCTCGACGTGCCGCTGCAGCAGCTGGTAGTCGGTGTTGTGCGCGAGGATGTCGAGCATCGTGCTGTCCGCGCTCGGGCTCACCGCCTTCCCCTCGGCCAGCATCGCGAACAGCCGGGCCATCTCGTTCGGCGTCGTCACGCCGAGCCCGTACTTGGCCGAGCTGTCCATCGCCACGCTCGAGAGCCCCAGGAACACTTTGGAGTGCACCTTCGTGTGCGGCAGACCGAGCTTTTCCATCTTCTCCCAGACGCGACGGATCGCGATCCGGTCGAGGAGCAGGTTCGTCGCGGTGTTGTCGCTCTGCGTCGCCATGAGCCATGCCGCGTCGTGCACCGTGATCACGGCATCGTCGTGGAGGAACTGCAGCGTCCCCGCGCCGGGCACCTTGTCGATCTTCAGCAGCGTGAGCGGGTCGTCGAGCGAGATCCGTCCCTGCGCGACCATGTCGTACAGCGTCACGAGCACGGGCACCTTGATCAGGCTCGCCGTGGGGAAGGTCTCGTCGCCGCGACGCTCGAGCCGCTCGCCGGTGTCGATGTCGTACACCGTGTAGCCCACGGTGCCGTGATGCGCCGACGCGAGCGAATCGAGCACGCGATGCAATCGCGCCGTGTCGGCGTGCGCGTACGACACCGGCGCCGGAGCCGGCGTGCCCTGCCCGCCCGCGCACCCCGCGGCGGCGAGCTGCGCGACGAGCGGAAGCGCCAGCCGCCAGCCGCGCATCAGCGCGACTCGTGCGGCTCGGCGTCCGGCAGATCCTCGGCCCGCACCGACTCCAGGAGGTCGCGCTCGCGCCCCGAATCGTCGAATACCGCGACGACCCGGACCACTTCGCCCGTATACGCGTCGAAGGTCTTCACCTTCCCCTGCTTGATGCGGATCTCGTGGCCGTCCTCGAAGCGGAGGACGACGAGCGGGTAGTTCAGGTTGACGTACGCCTTGCGGAGCTTCGTGACGACGGGAGGCATATGTTCGCAGGTGATGATGTCCGAATGGGTGGAGCGGAGCCACGTTCGAACGGACGGCCGGCGACCGTCGCGGGTTTCACCCCGCGGCTCAGGTGACCGTGCTCGCCGTGTCAGTGTAGCGCGACCACGTGCCGCGCGCGAGGATGTCGTCGATCGTCGCGACGACGGCCTCGAGCTCGTCGTCGCTCGTGTAGAAGTGCGGCGCGACGCGGATCCCCGCCCCCGGCCGGTAGTCCACGATCACGTCGCGCTCGAGCAGCGCGCGCGACACCTCCAGCGCGTGAGGCACGTCGAACGCCACGGTGCCGCCGCGCCGCGCCGGATCGCGCGGCGCCGTGACCGGATAGCCGCGCTCGTCGGCCAGCGCGATCAGGCGCTCGGTCTGCCGCGTGCTCTTCGCGCGGATCGCGTCGATCCCCGCCTCGCGGAGGATGCGCGGCCCCTCGGTGGCGGCGAACAGCGCGGGGACCACCGGCGTTCCCCCGAGCCAGCGCCATGCCGCGCCCGCGTAGTCCATCTCCGGCTCGAAGGCGAACGGATGGGCGTGCGCCTGCCAGCCGGTGAGCGCGGGGGCGAGCGTCGCGCCGAGCTCGGGCCGCGCCCAGAGAAAGCATCCTCCGGGTCCGCCGCACAGCCACTTGAGCACCCCACCGGTGAGGAAGTCCGCGCCGAGCGCGCCGACGTCCACCGGCAGCACGCCGACGGAGTGGTATGCGTCGAGCGAGACGAGCGCGCCCATCGCATGCGCGTGCGCCGCCACGCGTGCGACGTCCAGCACGTACGCCGAGCGGAAGAGCACGTGCGAGATCGCGACGAGCCGCGTGCGCTCGTCGATCGCCGCGAGGAGGCGGTCCTCGCTCACGCCGATCCCGTCGTCGCTCGGCACGACGACGATGCGGGCACCGAGCCGCGCGGCGAGCCCGTCGTACACGTACCGGACGGACGGGAAGTCGAGCGCCGTCATGACGATCGTGTCGCGGCCGTCGCCGTAGTCGAGCGCGGACAGCACCTGCGCCTGGGCCATCGTGACCGTCGGCGCCATCGCCACCTCGCCGGCGCGCGCGCCGATCAGCGGGGCGATCTCGTCGCCGACGCGCACGGGCATCTCCCACCAGCCGCGTCCCCACGCGCGGACGCCGAGCGTCGCCCACTGGCGCGCATACTCGGCGAGCCGCTCCGGCACGGCGCGCGGCATCGCTCCGAGCGAGTTGCTGACGAGATAGGTCGTCGAGGCGAGGATGGGGAACTGGTCGCGGAACCGGAGCAGCGGATCGTTCACGCGTCGATCGGCAGCGCCGCCTCCACGGCACGCGCCGCCCTCGTGCGCCGCGACGCGAGGAAGACCACCATCGTCGCGGTCACGACGAGCGCCGCGGCGCGCCATTCCTCGGCGCGCAGCCCCGAGAGCAGCCAGACGATGACGCCGAGCGCGAGCCAGGGTACCAGGCGCGCCGCCGGCACGCGGAACGGGATCCCGCCCGTTCGCACGTCGCGCCGCTGGAGCTCGGCCGTCGCGGCGCAGCAGGCGACGTACGCCAGGAGCGCCGTCGAGTTCGAGGCCACGGCGAGCTTCTCGAAGTCGCCGAACATGGCGAGGAGCAGCACGGTCAGCGTCTGCGCGGCGATCGCGACGTGCGGGGTGCGCCACCGCGGATGCACGCTCGCGAGGGCCGAGGGAAGGAAGCCGTCGCGCGCGAAGGCGAACAGCATGCGAGGGACCGCGAGCGTCATCCCGCTCACGTACACGAACATCGAGATCGAGGAGCCGACGAGGATCATGGTGCGACCCGCCGGTCCCATCGCGCGCGCCGCAGCGCTCGCGAGCGGCGTGCGGTCTCCGGCGAGCGAGGCGCCGAGCAGTCCCTGCGCGGCGATCTGGACGAGCACGTAGAGCAGCGCGATGGCCGCCATGGCCGCGAGCACGGCGCGCGGAACGGTGCGCGCGGGGTCGCGCACCTCGCCGCTCGGCACCAGCGCGACCTCGACGCCGAAGAACGCGAACATCAGGACGAACGATCCGCGCGACAGGGCGGCGCCCGTCGGGGCGGTCCAACGCAGGTTCTCCGGCGAGAGGACCACGAAGCCGACGACGAGCAGCGCGAGCAGTGGCAGCAGCTTCGCGGCGGTCGCGACCGTGTTGAACCGCGTCATGCCGGCGACGCCGCGCGCGTTCGACGCCGCGAGCACGACGAGCACGGACACGATCAGTGCGCGCCGCCCCGTGTCCCCGAGCGCGGGGACGATCGCCAGCACCGAGTCGCCGAGGAAGGTGCACACCGCGGCGAAGGCGAGCGTCACCGCCACCCAGAGCAGCGCGCCGGAGAGGAAGCCGACGAGGGGGCCGAACGCCGTCTCGACGTAGGCGTACGGGCCGCCCGTCATCGTGACGCGGCTTCCCGCGTCGGCGAAGCAGAGCACGATGAGACCCATCGCGAGCGCGCAGACGACGTACGCGAGCGGGGCGGCAGCGCCGAGCTCCGTCGCCACGCTCCCCGGAAGGCGGAAGATCCCGCCCCCGACGGTGAGGTTCACGATCCCGGCGGCGAGTCCGAGCGTGCCGATCGCGCGTACCAGTCCGCGGTCGGCCGGCGCGCTCGTCGTCGAGCCGGCGAGCGTGCCGGCGGCGGGTTCGGTCGAGGTCATCTCGCGTGGCGGCGGTGGGACGGCCCGAAGTTCGCAGCGGAGGGGCGCGACAACACTAGACCACGCCCCGACGAGGCGCCACCTTGTGCGCGCGCCGCGTCCGTGTGGCGCGATCATCCTCGTACCCGGACATCCACAATGCACGCACGCACCCGATACGCTCTCCGTCTCGCACTCGCCGCCGGGCTCGGCCTCGGCGCGGCCGGGCGCCCCGCGCAGGCGCAGTCGCTCGCTCCGCGCACGCCGCCCGTCGACGTCGCCATCGTGAACGATTCCGTCGCGCTCGCGCCAGCCGGCGCCGTGCAGGATTCCGCCGCCGCCGGACCGACCGTCGACGCCGCACGTATCGCCGCGCGCTACCACGAGTCGGGCGACCTGAAGATCACCGCCGCGCCGCGCCGCGCCGGCTACGGCCAGCCGGTGGCGCTCATGGTCGTCGGCGGCGCCGCGCTCCTCACGGGGCTGATCATCGGCGACGACGCGGGCACCGTCATCGCCGTCGGCGGCGCGCTCGTCGGGCTGTACGGGTTGTACGAGTACCTGCAGTAGCGCTCGGTCGTCTGTGGGGTATGAAGGGCGGGCATCCTTCAGGTGTCCGCCCTTCGCGTATCCGGGTCTGCATCCGGACGCCGACAGGCGGGCACGGCATTTGACCTTCCCCTCGGCATGCAGACGACGCCACTCCCCATGCGACCAGTGGAACCGTCGAAGAACAGACGCATCGGGCTCGTCCTCGGCGGCGGCGGCCTGAAGGGCTTCGCCCACATCGGCGTGCTGCGCGCGATCGAGGAGCTCGGCATCGTCCCCGACGTGTACGGCGGCACGAGCATCGGGGCGCTCGTCGCCGCGGCGTATCTCGCCGGCGCGCCCGTCCGGGAGCTCACCGAGCGCGCGACGGCGCTCCGGAAGCGGGATCTCTTCCGCATCAACCACATGGGGATGCTCCTCGAGCGGATGCGCTCCCCGTCGATCTATCTCGAGGAGCCGCTGCGCGCGCTCGTCGACGGCGCGATCCCCGACGTGACCTTTGCCGATCTGCCGAAGCGGCTGCTCGTGAACACGGTCGACGTCGATCGCGGCGCCCGCGTCGCGTGGGGGCTGCCCGGGCTCGAGCACGTCTCCGTGCGCGACGCCATCTACGCGTCGTGCGCGCTGCCCGGCTTCTTTCCCCCCGGCCGCGTGGGGAACCGGAACTGCATCGACGGCGGCGTCGTCGACAACCTGCCGGTGTCGGTGACGTCGCAGTTCGCCGACCTCCTCATCGCCGTCGACGTCGGCAGCTCCGACGCGTCACGCGCCGACGCGGCGTCCGCCGGCTTCGCCGGGATCTACATGCGCGCGGCGACGATGATGATGCACGCGCTGCAGCAGTTCCCGCTCGTGCACTGGCACGGCCCGCCGATGGTGCTGATCCGCCCGCGCGTCGACGACGCGCACTGGCTCAGCTTCTCCGACACCGAAGCGAACATCACCGAGGGCTACCACTCGGCCATGCGCGCGCTGGAGCGGTTCGACTCGTACTGGGACCATCCGAACTGCGTGTACCCGCGCCGGCGCGTCCAGCTCGAGGTGGACCGCGAGCGGTGCACGGGCTGCGGCACCTGCGTCGCCCTCGCGCCCGCCCTCATGGCGCTCGACGGCTCCGGCAAGGCCTACCCGCGCACGCGCGTGGTCGACTGGTCGCCGGCCGAGGGCGGGTTCGTCCACGAGTGTCCGACGCACGCCATCGCCGCCGTGAACATCGACCGCCGCTCCACGAGTGTCGACGTCCACACCATGCGCGACCCGACCCCGAGCGGCGGCTCGGGCGACTCGGGGGGAGGCGAGGAGGATGAAGAAAGCTCCGCGGCATGAAATGGTGGGGGCGGGGTCGGGTCGAACGGCAACAGCGAGTAGGTGCCAGGACGTAGCGAGCAACGGGTAGCGAGAGAACGGCAACGGCCTCGGGAAGCATCTGCCTCCCGAGGCCGTGCCGTGTCTCGCTACCCAGTACACGCTACTCCCTACGTGCTACTCGCCGTTGCCGTTGCCCTCACCCATACAGCGCAATCACCGCCACCCCCCCTGTCACCAGCAGCGCCCCCGTGATGCGGTGCGCCCCGCCCTGCTCGCGCATGACGAGCACGCCGATCGTCGACGCGATCAGGATGCTCATGGAGACGACGGCCATCACGTAGCCCGCCTGCGAGCGACGAAGCGCATTGTGGAGGCCGAGCTGCTGCACGGCGAAGCAGAAGCCGGTCAGGGCGACGAGGCGCAGCCACGGCGCGAGCCGCGCCGGGACGTCGAGCCCTCCGCCGCGCCAGGCGACGACGGGCAGCGCGCACGCGAGCACCACGGCCGAGCCGAGCGTGAGCGACACCGCCCACGCCGTCGGTCCGACGATCGCGATGCCGACCTTGTGCAGCAGCGACGTCACCGTCCAGAACAACGCCGCGAGGAGTGCGTACCAGCTCGCACGCGAGGTGGCGAAGGCACGGATCGGCTCGAGCGCCGACGCGCCGGCGCGCAACCCGACGGCATAGAGTCCCACCGCCACGAGCACGATCCCGCCCACGGCGAGCGCGCTCGGCACCTCGTGCAGGAACAGCACCCCGCCGGCCATCGTGAAGAGCGGGATCAATCCCATGATGGGCTGCACGGCGGACACCTCGCCCGTGCTCAGCGCGAGCGAGAGGCAGACCATCCCGCCGATCTCGTTCGGCACGACGATCGCCAGCGTGCGCCAATAGGCGGGGGTGAGCGCGGGATGCGCTCCGAGCGCGACGAAGGCGGCGGCGAGCAGGAGCCCCGCCACCATGCGGAACGCGACCGTCGAGACCACCGCGCCCCCGAGCCCGACGGCGCGCTTGAGCAGGAGACTGGTGCCCGCGGACGCGCACGCGGCGAGGAGGGCGAGGACGATCCACATCGGCGGGAACAAGAAAACAGGGCGGCCGGCGCGAGGGAACCTCGCCGGCCGCCCGCTTTCATCCCGGACGTGATCAGTTCAGGACGATCGCCTGCGTGATGCTCGTCCGCTGGCCCTTCGTGTCGGTCACCGTCAGCGTCACGTTCCGGGTGCCGGTGTGCGGGTAGGTCGTGCTGACCTTCACGCCGCTCGCCGTGCCGCCGGGATACTTGTTCAGATCCCACGCGTACGACGCGATGCCGACGTCGTCCTTCGAGGTGCTCGCATCGAAGGTGCAGGTGAGCGACGCGCACGACCAGGTGAACCGCGCCGTCGGCGGCGCGTCGGTCGTCGTCGCGCCCACGGTCACCTGCTTCGTCAGGCTGCTCTTCGCCCCGCTCGCGTCGGTCACGGTGAGCGTGACGGTGCGCGTTCCGGTGTGGGGGTACGTCGTCGTCACCGTCGCGCCGGATGCGGAGCCGCCCGGATACCTGTCCAGGTTCCACGCGTACGAGACGATTCCCCTGTCGTCGGTGGAGCTCCGCCCGTCGAAGGTGCACGTGGTCGTGGCGCACGACGCGGTGAATCGCGCGACCGGCGGCTGATTGGCCGTCGGCGTGCCGCCGAGGAAGCTCGCGTTGAGCAACCGGTTGGGCGAGCCCGTCCCGACGCTCGTCAGCGTGCCGGCGCTCGCGCCGCCCGTGAGCGCCGACACGACCGCCGCGGCGCTCGCGCCGGGATTGCGCTCGAGGTAGAGCGCCGCGATCCCCGCCGCGTGCGGCGACGCCATCGACGTCCCGCTCAGCACCGCGGTCTGCGTGTCGCTGCCGTTGAACGCCGAGGTGATCGACGCGCCGGGCGCGAAGAGATCGACGCAGCCGCCCCAGTTCGAGAACGAGGCACGCGCGTCACCGCTCGTCGTCGCGCCGACCGTGAGCGCCTCCGGCGTCCGCGCGGGCGATTCGGTGCACGCGTCCGCGTTCGAGTTCCCCGCCGCGACGACGTACGTGACGCCGCCCGCGATCGAGCTCTGCACCGCCTGGTCGAGCGCGAGCGAGGTGGCGCCGCCGAGGCTCATGTTCGCCACCGCCGGCGTCGCGTGGTTCGCCGTCACCCAGTCGACGCCGGCGATCACGCTCGACACCGTACCGTTCCCCGAGCAGTCGAGCACGCGCACCGCGTGGAGCCGGACGCTCTTCGCCACGCCGTACGTCGCACCGCCCACGGTGCCCGCCACGTGCGTGCCGTGTCCGTTGCA
Organism: Gemmatimonadaceae bacterium; assembly: GCA_035494615.1. Taxonomy (GTDB): domain Bacteria; phylum Gemmatimonadota; class Gemmatimonadetes; order Gemmatimonadales; family Gemmatimonadaceae; genus AG11. The sequence goes on along the minus strand of DATJGU010000072.1, from coordinate 2,491 downwards.
GTCCGACGTGCCGTTGCCGTCGCTGATCGAGGTGTAGGAGCCGCTCGCGCGGCCGCCGAATTCGGCGTGGGTCGTGCGGATGCCCGTATCGATGATGTACGCGTGCACGCCCGCCCCGGTCGCGCCGTACGTGTACGTCGCATCGAGCGGCAGGCTCGCCTGATCGAGCCGGTCGAGCCCCCACGTCGCGCCGGTCTGCGTCGTGGTGGCGTGCATGATCGCGTCGGGCTCGATCCACGCGATGTCCGGGTGATAGCGCAGCGTGGCCGCCGCCGCGGGAGTGAGCTCCGCGGCGAAGCCGTGGATCGTGTGCAGGTAGGTGTGCTCGAGCCGACCGCCGTGTGCGGCGACGATCTCGTTCGCGCGCGTGCGCGGGTTGCCGACGCTCGCGCGGAACACGACGATGTAGTGATCGGGCCGCGGCGCGCCCGCGCGGGAGGGAAGCGCGGCCGTCGGCTCGGGGCTCGCCGGCGCGGTCGGGTGGGTGTCCGTGCATGCCACGCCGAGGGCGAGCGCGCCGAGCGCGAGCAGAGTACGTCTGACCATCTCTCTACATCTCCAGGGGAATCGAGCCGCGGGAAGGAAAACCTCACGACGACTCGTCGCGCGGCCTGTCACCACGGCCGCGCCCGCAACGTGCACCAGCGCCCGCGCCGTCGCGGGCCCCTTGCCGTTCAGCGACGCCGAAGCGCCTCGACCATCCGTTCGTAGCTGTCCACCGCGGCGTGCAGCGCCGCGACGTCGACGTGTTCGTCGTCGCGGTGCGCGACGTGGATCGAACCAGGTCCGAAAAGATAAGGGATTCCCCACGCCGGCAAGGCCGGCACGTCGGTGGCGAACGCGACCACGGACGTCGGAAAGCCGTCGAGCGTGCCGAGCGTCATCGCGGGGATCTCGACGCCGCGCTCGAGCGTCGCGCGCCCCGCGCTCCAGCGCACGAGGATGTTCCACACCTCGTCCGACGGACCGACGATTCGCGCCATCAGTCGCGCTTCCGCGCTCGGCGCGATCACGTTGTCGGCGACCCCGCCCGAGAGCTTGCCGATGTTCACCGTCGTCTCGCCGAGCAGTGCGTCGCTCGGCAGCGCGAGCGAATCCAGCTCGGCGAGCAGGTGCACCAGCTCGGCCGTCGCGGAGCGTCCGAGGTGCGGATAGGCCGAATGAGCCGCCTCGCCGGTCGTGCGCACGTTCACGCGCATCGCGCCCTTCGTCCCGAGCGCGAGCGTGCTCTCGGTCGGCTCGCCGTCCACGAGGGCGAGGCTGGGGAATCGTCGTTCACGCGCCCACGCGTTCGCGGCGTGCGCGCCGTCGTGCGTCGTCTCCTCGCCCACGACGAACAGCAACGCGACCGAGTCGCCGCGCGCACGCACGCGCTCCGCCGCGACGAGCATCGCCGCCGCGATCCCCTTCGCATCGCACGCGCCGCGCCCGCGCAGCACGTCGCCGTCGCGACTCGGCGGGATGTAGGGCGGCACCGTGTCGAGGTGCGTCGAGAGCGTCACGTACGGCCCATCGCCGGTCGTCGCGAGCAGATCGAACCGCTCGCCGTCCACGGGAATGCGCGTCACCGTCCACCCGCGCGCGGCGAGCGCCTCCGCGAACAGCCGCAGCAGCTCCCCTTCGCGTCCGCTCGTCGAATCGATCGACATGAGGCAGGAGGCGATGATCGTGGGATCGGAGCCGGCGAGGAAGGACATGCGGGAGGAAGGTAACCGCCGACTGCCGTACCGAGTACGACGGCCTACCCGGTACCCGGCCTGGCATGCTGGCCCCCTGCGGGTACGCAGGTGTACTCGGGACAGCAGTCGGCAGTCCATCACTTCGCCCCCCCATTCATTAAGATTCAGATAGCCTGACCCCGGACCGGTCAGTGGCTCCGTCCTCCACCGTCGCCAGCCCAGAACCGCGGCGACACCGAGAGACACTCGCAATGACCTCACTCGATTCCTTCCGCAGCCGCGCGACGCTCGACGTCGCGGGCAAGTCCTACACGATCTTCCGCCTCGACGCGCTGAGCGGTCCCTCGAAGGGGAACAGCGACCGGCTCCCCGTCAGCCTCAAGATTCTGCTCGAGAATCTGCTCAGGAACGAGGACGGCGCGTTCGTGAAGAAGACGGACATCGAGGCGATGGCGAACTGGGACGTCCGCGCCGGCGCCGAGAAGGAGATCGCCTTCCGCACCGCGCGGGTGCTGCTGCAGGACTTCACCGGCGTCCCGGCCGTCGTCGACCTCGCCGCGATGCGCGACGCGCTCGCCCGGCTCGGCGGCGATCCGCAGCGCATCAATCCGCTCCAGCCCGTCGACCTCGTCATCGACCACTCCGTGCAGGTCGACGAGTACGGCACCGAAGCCGCGTTCCTCATCAACACCGAGCTGGAATTCGAGCGCAACGTCGAGCGGTACGTGTTTCTGCGGTGGGGGCAGGACGCCTTCCGCAACTTCCGCGTCGTGCCGCCGGGTACCGGGATCTGCCATCAGGTGAACCTCGAG
>DATJGU010000071.1:0-69971 GCA_035494615.1 Gemmatimonadaceae bacterium | reverse complement strand
CCTCGACGCGCGCGCGACGCGCCTCGCCGCGCAACTGGAGCGCCGCGGCGCGCTCGAGGCCGAGCGCGACCGCGCCGCCGCGGGACTCGCCGCCGCGCAGGCACGCGCCGCCGCGCTGTCGGCGCGCCGCGACGTGCTCTCCTTCTCCGAGCAGAGCTACGCCGAAGTGCGCGCCAGGCACGACGCCGCGGCGGCCGAGCTTCGCGCCGCCGAGCTGGATGCCGTCGCCGCGACGGGGGAAGTGGCCGCGGCGCAGGGCGCGCTCGTGCGTGCCGATCAGATGCGCGAGGAGCTGCAGCGTGCGCGGGCCCAGCTCGAGACCCTCGAGCGCGAGAAGCGGCTGCACGACGAGCTCGATCGTGCGTACACCGATCTGCGCACGGACCTCAACGTGCAGCTCCGGCCGGAGATGAGCGAGCTCGCGAGCGCCTTCCTCACCGAGCTCACCGACGCGCGCTACGACGAGCTCGAGCTCGACGACAGCTACAACCTCACGGTCATCGAGGACGGGGTGCCGAAGCCGGTGATCTCCGGGGGCGAGGAGGACATCGCGAACCTGTGCCTCCGCCTGGCCATCTCGCAGATGATCGCCGAGCGCGCGGGGCAGAGCTTCTCGCTCCTGATCCTCGACGAGGTGTTCGGGTCGCTCGACGAGGCGCGGCGCCAGAACGTCGTCGAGCTGCTGCGCGGCCTGCAGGACCGGTTCGAGCAGGTCATCCTCATCACGCACATCGAGCAGGTGCGCGAGGGGCTCGACCGCGTGATCAGCGTGCGCTACGACGAGGAGTCGGGCACGTCGGTGGTCACGCAGAGCGATCCGAGCGGCGTGGACGGACCCGCGCTGCTCGCCGGCGCCGGAGCGGAGGACTGATGGTCAGCGCGCGCACCTGGCGGCCGCTCGCGCAGATCGAGGGGCCGTACGTCGCGCGCGTCGAGGAGATCCCCGCGCTCAACGTCGTGTTCAGCGACGCGTTCACCGAGCGATACCGCCGCGACGGCATGGTGGGCGTGCGGGTGCCGTATCTGAATCCGGCCGTGTGGCGCTACGCCATCGAGGACGCCGCCGCCGGCGCGATGGTGTGGCGCGACGGACGCGGCGAGATCGCCGCGTTCAACATGGTGCACCGCTCGGGGGTGGAGGGGTGGATGGGTCCCCTCGCCGTGCGCACCGAGTTTCAGGGCAGCGGAGTCGGGAAGGAGGTCGTCGAGCGCGGGGTCGCCTGGCTCGAGGGCGAGGGTGCGCGGGTGATCGGCCTCGAGACCATGCCGCGCACGATGGACAACATCGGCTTCTACTCCGCGCTCGGCTTCCTGCCGGGGCGGCTCACGATCACGCTCACCCTCGACGCCGCGCCGGCCGATCGCGCGCCGCAGCTCCTCGGGAGGATGGGCCATCGCGAGCGGGAGGCGGCGCTGGTCGAGGCGCAGGAGCTCGTGCGGCGGCTCGCGCCGGGCTACGACTTCACGCGCGAGATCGAGCTCACCGAATCGCTCGCGCTCGGCGACACGGTGCTGGTGCACGCGGGCTCGGAGCTCGTGGGCGTCGCGCTCTGTCACACCGCGCCGCTCGTCGAGGGCCGCTCGCGGGAAGAGCTGCGCGTGCTCAAGCTCGCGCTGGCGGACGAGCGCGCGCTCGACCCCATGATCACCGCGCTGTGCGACTACGCGCGCCGGAGCGGCACGCGGCGCGTGGCGCTGCGCGTGCAGGGCGACTATCCCTCGATGTACCGGACGCTCGTGGGCGCGGGGGCGCGGGTGCGGTGGACGGATCTGCGGATGTCGCTCGCGGGGTACGAGGAGCGCACGGTGGAGCGAGGCATCGTGCTGTCGAACTGGGAGATCTGAGCGGCACGCCAAGCCGCTGCCCTGCTGGATCTCGCGCAAAACGGCCTTGCCGCCTCGACCTTCGGCACTGGACGCGCAGGCGGAGCAAGGGCGAGTCGACGCAACAGGTTGCGTCAATGGCGAAAGTGAGCTCCCAAGCTCGCTCGATGTGTGGCCGGCGAGCTTGCTCGTCATCGAGGTCGGAGCGTTCTGCGCGGCTTACGGCGCTGCCGTGACGTTCTTCAGAACCTGGCCTCAAGCTCGGGCGTCGCGCGCGGCGGGCTCCAGGCAACGGGTGCGCCTTCACACACGCGGTGGAAGTCGAGCGAATGCTTCGCTCAGGGCGGCAGCCCTGCTCGCTCACGGAGTCGCCGGGCGAGTTGCCGTTCCTGGCGGGCGCGCCTCACCACCAGCCACACGAGCCCACCGAAGTACAACACGATGAGAACGGAACGGCCACCCGGCGGAATGCCGATGGCTCGCGCCGCCTCAAGCATGATCGCGAGGGCCGCGAGCCCGGCGAGTGCGTAGAGGGTGCCGACAACGCGGCCGATGATCGCGCGTCCAATCCCGGCGGCGGCTCTCTGGAGCATCTTGCGGTCTCCTCAAGGAACGGTCACGAACGCGTCGACACACCACGTAACCGACGCGTCGTCCGAGCGACCGTCACGACCGCACACCCGCGGCGGCGCAGATGTGGCCGCGATCAGCGGGCTCGTGTCGCAAAAACCGGGATTTCTGTCGCAAAAGGCTGCTCCCCAGCTCTCCAGCTCGCAGCACGTTATGGGGTCGTGAGGTCGCTCGAGCACGGACTCGTTCACCGGGAGGAGCCAGCCCCATGAAAGCTGCCACGGCGAATCGCTATACGACGGCACTCGTCGCTTTGCTGGCGTCGCTCGCCTCAGTTCAGGCGCAACCAAGTAGCGGTCGTGTCAATGAGCGTACCTTCTTGGAAGGTGAGTGTCAGAGTGCAGGGGGCGCCTGGAAGAGCGAACTCGCGGCCACACCGGGCCTCGACATGGCGCACCTTACCATCCTGGTATTTCTTGGAGCGGCCGAAGGCCGCAGCGGCATCTGCTATTACAATCGCGAGTACGGCGTAGTCGGAGATCCCATCTTCGTGGCGGTCTTTACCGACGACGCGGACACCTGGGCCGGCGTGGAGTTTGAGCCCTGCGCGCTGCAAAGCGCCGCGCCGAGCGTTCTCGAATCGACGTACAAGTATCCACTGTCGGCACCGAATACGGTTCAAAGGGCCGAGGCGACGTGGCGCCTTCAGACCTACCTTCCGCGCACATGCTTCAACACCGCCGTGGAGGTCACGCTGACCGGGGATCGGCCGCAGAAGTATCCCCTCAGGCAGTATGAGCGTTATCGCGCGACGCTGAATGGCGGTACTCTCTTCACGACGCTACACAGCGCGGAGTTTGCCCTACGTCCGGCGCAGGATGATCCGAGTAGGAAATTCATCTACGACAAAGCGCCGGCTGAGAAAGGGCCCGAATACATCGCGACGCTCCAGCTGTACGGAATCGGTCACTATCTGCCGTCGCTGATCGGGCGGCGGAATTACCGCGGGCGCGATCCCGTGAACGACCAGTCCCTCGTCGATCGTATTGGGGGCATCGTCGGCGTGGGGATTACGAATCCCAAAGAACGTTTCGCACTCGGCTTGTCGCTGGAAGTGATCTATGGCGTCAGCGTCATCTGGGTCGACGACTTCGCGAGAATCAATCGGCTCCTGCCAGAAACCTCCATCACCGAGCCGTTCGCGGGCGCGGAGGCGGAGATTCCCGCTCGGGAGTCCTGGCAGTCGCATGGTTCGCTCGGGCTGGCACTCGATCTCCGCTACTTGGCGCTGCTCTTCACCGGCAACAGGCAGTGACGGCGACTCGGACCAATCCACTGAGACGGTGCGACGAGCGATGCCGACCGGCGCGCTTCAGCGGACCTGAGCGGGCGATCGCGTTGGAGCTCCGAGCATGCGTGTCGGCCTGGTAGCGGTTGTCATCGCGGAGGACGACGAGCGCGCACCGCCTTGATGTACGCGCAGTAACGCGCAGCCGTAGCCGCATTCATCACTTCTTCAGCTTCGCCCGCAACTCGTCGAGGAAGTTCTCCACCACCACCAGCGTGGGCGTGCCGGCCATCTCCGTCCAGCTGTTGTCGCGCACCATCAGAAAGCGCTGGTCGTCGCGGCTGACGGCGAAGGTGCCCCTCGCGAGCGACCCCGCTCGTACGCGGTCGGGGATCCGAAAGAGCGTGCGGGCCTGATCGATCGAGACGGGCGGGCCCGGATGGATCGAGACGGCCTGCATCTTCCTCCCGCTCACGTAGAACAGCTCGCGACCATCGTGCGACCAGAGCGGTGCGCTCCCGCCTCCGTTCGAGACCTGCCACTTGCCGCCGTTCACGTTGGGAAAGGGCCGCACGAACACCTCGGGCTCGCCCTGCTCGGTCGACACGTACGCCAGCCAGCGGGAATCCGGCGACAGTGCCGCACCCTCCTCGTCGACGTCGCTCGCCACGACGGCTCGCGCGACGGTGTCCTCGCCCCGATGCACGGCGAGAATGTCGTACGCGCCGGGTCGCTTCGGCGAGCCGTTCGCGCCGAGCACGATCCATCGGCCGTCGGGACCGACGAAGCCGTCGCTCGCCGTCCCGCCCCAGAGCACTCGTGGCTGGTCCGCTCCGTCGGCGGCCTGCTCCCACAGGGCAAAGCGGCCGGCGCGCCGAATCGTATCGGGCGGGATCGGCCGGTCGGAGAGAAAGGTGACCGCGCGGCCGTCCCGCGTCCACGCGGGCGCGAGGTCCTGGCCGGGATCGAGCGTGAGGCGTGAAACGGGACCATCGGGCAGTTGCCTGATCCAGATGTCGGTGCCGAGATCGGTGAGGAGCGTCAGCGCGACGCGCCGTCCGTCGGGGGACAGTGCGACACCCCAGCCCCGCTCCGGCCCACCATCCGGCGCGTAGATCCCTCCCGTATTCACCTGCCAGGTGGAGTCGACGGGTTCGGCCTTCCCGCTCCGGTCCACCCACACGACGCTCGAATTCGGCGTCGGTCCAGGGGCGAACTCCGAACGCCCGAGCAGGTACAGCGCCGTCCCCTGCCTCGAGACGACGAAGCCCGGCGCCTGAATCCCGTCGAGCACGGGCGTCGGCGTGCCTGCGGCGGACAAGGTCGAGTTGTCCCACCGCACCGCCATCAGGGTTCCCGCGCTGGTCAGGTACAGCACGTGTCCCGTGGGCACGTACCACGCACCGATGGCGTCGTCGAACAGCGCGCGGACGGTATCCTTGCGCGCGTCGTACACGTAGACGCGGCTCGGGCGACAGCTCACGGGCCCGATGCAGTTCGTGAGGTGCGCCGTGAACAGGACGCCGCGTGCCGACGGAAGCGCGGTGGGGAGCCATGGCGCGCGCCCGCCGAGCATCGCCGGCGTGACGATCGTCCGCGACTTCGCGGCCCCCGACGCGAGGCGCCGCAGGCTGTGTGTCCCGACGTCGTAGTAGACGATGGAACCGTCGTCGAGCCATGCTCCCTGGTTGAAGGCCGGCTCGACGGAGTCCGCGAGCTCGAGCGACGCGCCGCCGGCGCTCGGGATCTTTCGCAGCTGCCCCTGCGCCACGAAGCCGATCCAGCTTCCATCGGGAGAGAAGAACGGCCCGGAGCCGCCGTCGGTGCCCGCGAGCGGGCGCGGAGTCAGCTCGTCGCGGCGCTTGACGTAGAGTCGTCCCGGCCCCGTGACCGGATCGCGGAAGACGAGCGACGACCCGTCCGGCGAGAGCGCCGCTTCGACGCGGAAGGTGATCGCGTCGAGGGGCCCGGTCGTGCCGAGCGAGGTCACGTATCGCGCCACCGGGCCGGCCCGGTGCGGGCGCAGCCAGGCCGCGGTGGCCATCGCCGCGGCCAGGATGACGACCGCGGCGAGCGCGGGAACGGCGAAGCGCCGAGACGGCAGGCCCGAGCTCCCGACGACGGTGCGCCTGGTGCGGCTCGGCGCGAACGCGGGATCGTGCAGCGCGTCGGCAAACGCCTTCGCGTTCTCGAACCGATCGGCGGGCAGCTTCTCCACCGCTCTCGCGACCGCCGCCGCGACGTGCGGCGGCACGGCCTTGCGCAGCTCGCGCACCGGCCGTGCCTCGTCGGTGACGATCTTGAGGATGATCGCCTGCACCGACGCGCCAGTGTGCGGCGGCTCCCCGGTCAGCATCTCGTACAGCACCGATCCGAGCGAGTAGATGTCGGAGCGGTTCGTGATGTGCTTGTCCGCCGTGGCCTGTTCGGGGGACATGTAGTGCGGCGTCCCGAGCGAAAGGCCCGTCTCGGTCATTCGCCCACCCGCCGCCGCGCTCACCGCGAGCGCGATCCCGAAGTCGGCGACGATCGCCCGACCGCCGTGCAGGAGGATGTTCTCGGGTTTGATGTCCCGGTGAATCACTCCCTGCGCGTGCGCGTATTGCAGCGCGTCCGCTACCTCGGTGGTGATCCGCACGGCCTCGTCGACGCCGAGCTGCACCTCGCGGTCGAGCTTCTGCCTCAGCGTCTCCCCCTGGACGTACGGCATCACGTAGTACAGGAACTCCGTGCCGCCCGCGGCCGTCGTGCTGCCGCTGTCGTACAGCGGCAGGATGTGCGGATGCTGAAGCTGTGCGGTGGTCTTGATCTCCTGCACGAAGCGGTCGGCGCCGAGCACCGCCGCCAGCTCCGGGCGCAGCACCTTCAGGGCGACCTTGCGATCGTGCTTCAGATCCTCGGCGAGATACACGCTCGCCATGCCCCCTTCGCCGAGGAGGCTCACGATGCGATAGCGATCGGCGAGTGCGGCGCCGAGGCGCTCGGTGAGTTCAGCCATGGGCGCTCGTCGGCGCTCAACGTGATGCGATGCGAATCCTCGGACGACGCGTCGAGTCGCGACCCAAACTGAGCCGCGTCGCGAGAGGTGTCCAGCCACCGTCTCGACGGCATTTCGCTCCCGTTGGTCGCCGACCTCCGCGGGGACGGGAAGAACGCGCCCGCGCACGCCGTCTGCAGAGAAGACGCTTCGCCGGAGGACCCTCCCCGCGGTGATCGTGCGCCGAGGTGGACCGGCACCTCGCCGGCCGCTCGCCACGCGGGCCGGCCGAGCGTATCGTTGCGCACCCCCGCCGAGGAGCTCGCATGCGCGCGCATCTGGTCGTCCTGGGCCTCGTCCTCGCCGCCGCCTGCGGCTCGGACACTGGCACGGCCCCCAAGCGACCCCCCATCCCTGACGCCCCGTGGGGGGGCACCTACACCTTGAAGGCGGTCAACGGCCAGCGTCTCCCGTACACCTGGTCCTACCCGTCGGGGTCCACGTTCACGCTCACGGGACGGACGATCTACGTCTACTCGGACCATACGTGGAGCTCGCTCACCCGCTACTCCAACCGACCGGGAGTGACGCGGGGGGACAGCACGTACACGCAGACCGGGACCTGGGCGCGCACCGACCCGGAGGGGTTCGTCAGCCTCTCGGCGACGGACGGCGCCCCCGAGCTCGCGGGAACCGCGATGGCGACGCTGCTTCGGCTCTCGGACGGTTTCGACGTCTACGACTACTCGCGCTGAGCGCTCCGGCCCGGGCAGGCCATCGACGGCTGCGCCCGATGGCGGCCCCGGCGGAAACGTCTGGAAAGCAGCCGCGTCTATAACCTGAACCACTCGCGGCACCCCCTCCCGCCGCGAGCTCGCTGTGCATGTGCGTCACCCCTCGGCCGCGGGCCGGCGGTGGCGCCCCGGACAGTCGCCACGACGCCGCGATGGAGCACATCCAGCAACTCACGCTGACCTGGCTGCGCAGGCCGCCGGTTCGCGCGGTCGAGCAGCCCGCTCCGCCGCCGGAGCTGCCGGAGCGCGAACGCATCCACCGGCTCGCGCGGTTGTACCATCGCCAGCTCAGAGCGATCAAGCACGACTCGCGGGCCTACCACGCTCTCCTGCGCCAGCAGACGGAGGCGCTCCGCCAGTTCACGCTCGAGCTCACGCCCGAGCAGGCCGACGCGTTCATGAACATGTACACCGAGGAGAGCTCCTCGGTGGAGCGCGAGTGGAAGACGCGGTCGGCGACGTGGCATCCGCAGCAGCCCCTCTCGCCGACGCTGATGCGCGTGATGACCTACGGCGTGACGATCGCCGCGATCGCGCTCGCCATCTACTACGCGCTCTGAGGCGCGCCGCGCCGCACGCATGCTGTCCGCGCTGCGCTTCCACTATCGTCGCCATCGGGGCATCCGCGAGGCGGGGCGTGGGCTCTCCGCGCCGACTCCGGCCGAGCGAGCGCTGATCGACGAGCTGCGTGCGGGGTGCCGCGCGCTCCCCGTCGAGCCGACGGCGGGCCGCACGCCCAACGCCGCCGACTGGGCCACGGCGACGAACCGACTACGCTCGCTCGTGCTCCACGCCGATCCGCGCGCGTTCCTGCGCTGGGACGTCGTCATCGAGCGCATGGCGGTGCACGGCTCGCCGATCACCCCGACGGAGCTCGCGCTGCTCCAGGCGCGTCCCGACTGGACGTCGCGGTGGATGCGTGCGATCCGCGAGACCGACGCGGGCCGGCCGTATCGCTACGCGGGATATCCGCCGAGCAGCGAGCCGTTGATCCAGACGGCCTACACGCTCTCGCGATTCGAGTCGCTGTGCGGCCGTCCGATCACCTCGTGGGACACCATCGTCGAATTCGGCGGCGGGTTCGGGAGCCTGTGTCGTCTCGCGCACGCGCTCGGGTTTCGCGGCCGCTACGTGATCTTCGATCTGCCGCCCTTCACGCTGCTGCAGCGCTACTTTCTGCGCAGCGCGGGGGTCATGCGCCCCGACGACGACCGTCTCGTGCTCACGAGCGACATCGGCGCGCTGTCGGCGTCGATCGATGCGCTCCCGGACGGCGATCGCGCGCTGTTCGTCGCGTGCTGGTCGTTGAGCGAGACGCCGCTCGCGCTCCGCGACGCGGTCGCGCCGCTCGCGCGGCGCATCGGCGATCACTGGATCGCCTACCAGGAGCGGTACGGCGAGGTGGACAACGTGGAGTACTTCGCGACGCGGTGGCTCGGCGGACCGCGCCGCGAGGAGCGCGTGGCGCACCGCGCGGCCGATCGTCTCCTCGTGGGCGGCGCGGCGATCGGATGACCCGATGCGTCGCTCAGCGCCGCGGCGGGTCGTGCGTGTCGACGCTCGTCCGCACCACGATCCGGTAGATCAGGAGCGACACGCCGACGGTGAGCAGGAGATGGATCCACCCGGGTCCCTGCATCACGAGCGCGCCGACGCCCCACACGATCAGCACGATGACGGCGACGATGATTCCGAGATCCATGAATTGACCCGCCTCGCGCCGAGCGCTAGACTTCGTGAAGGAAATACGAACGAACGACCGGAACGGAGAGCAACGTTTTTGAGCCGATAAGTCCTTCGAGTGGGTCCGACAATCTATACTGACGTCACGCCCTCAGTGCGGGGGTAGGCGGGAGGTGTGGTGAGGGCCTCATCATTTCGACTGGGCTTCAAAAAACCCTCTCCGTTCCAGTTCTTTCGGGCCCCACGGTACCTTCGTGGGGCCCGATTTTCTCGTCTCCTGCCGGCGCCGGCGGGAACGGGGGATGCCGGCGAGGCATTCGTATCGCGCCGCTCCGTGCCCTCTCACCGCCCGACCGCCATGGCCGTCGTCACCGTGACCCGCCGCCTGCAGTTCAACGCGGCGCACCGCGTGCACAACCCCGCGCTCTCCGACGAGGAGAACGCGCGCCTGTTCGGCAAGTGCAACAACCCGAACTGGCACGGCCACAACTACACGCTCGACGTCTCCGTGCGCGGGCCGATCGACGACCGCACGGGATACGTCATCGACCTCGCCGTGCTCAAGCGGATCGTCGAGGAGCGGGCGGTGGATCTGATCGACCACCGGAACTTCAACCTCGACGTGCCGTTCATGCACGGCGTCATCCCGACGTCGGAGAACATCATCGTCGCCATCTGGCGCGAGCTCGAGCCCGCCGTGCATCCCGGCACGCTCGCTCGGCTCGTGCTCTGGGAGACCCCGAACAACTATGTCGAGTACACCGGCGAGTAGCCGCCCGGAGGCCGCGCGCCGCGCCGCGATCGTCGCGCCGCTGCATCCCGCCGACGACGACGAGCGGACCTTCGCCGACTCGCCGTACGCCGCCCTCGTGCGCGAGCAGCTCACCCTGCTCGGCGAGGACGCCGAGCGCGAGGGCCTCGTGCGCACCCCGGAGCGCGTCGCCAAGGCGATGCGCTTCCTCACCGGCGGCTACGAGATGACGGTCGAGTCGGTGGTCGGCAGCGCGCTGTTCGAGGAAGAGCACGAGAACATGGTCATGGTGCGCGACATCGAGCTCTACTCGCTGTGCGAGCACCACATGCTGCCCTTCTTCGGCAAGGCGCACGTGGCGTACATCCCGAACGGGCGCATCGTCGGGCTCTCCAAGCTGCCGCGCATCGTCGAGATGTTCGCGCGCCGGCTCCAGGTGCAGGAGCGCCTCACCGAGCAGGTGGCCTCGGCGATCGACGACGTGCTCGCGCCGCGCGGCGTCGGCGTGGTGATCGAAGCGTTCCACATGTGCATGATGATGCGCGGCGTGGAGAAGCAGAACTCGCGCACGATCACGTCGGCGCTCCGCGGCGTGTTCCGCGACGACGCGAAGACGCGCGACGAGTTCCTCCGCCTCGCCTACGCCTCCGCGCGGTGACGGCGGGGAGCGCGGCGCGTCCGCTCGCGGGACGCTGGGCGCTCGTGACCGGGGCGTCGCGCGGGATCGGCGCCGAGCTCGCGCGCCGGCTCGCGGCCGACGGCGCGCGCGTGGCGCTCGTGGCCCGCGGCCGCGACGCGCTCGACACCCTCGCGCGCGAGCTCGGTGACGCGGCGGTCGCCGTCCCGTGCGACGTCGGCGACGCGGACGCCGTGGCGCGCGCCGCGGCGCACCTCGCCGAGCTCACGCACGGCGCCCCCGACATCCTCGTGAACAACGCCGGCGTGTTCGCCATCGCCCCCGTCCGCGACACGTCGGTCGACGACTTCCGCCGCACGCTCGACGTCAACCTCACCGCGCCGTTCGCCCTCGCGCACGCGTTCCTTCCCGCGATGCTCGCCAGGCGCAGCGGACACCTCGTCACCGTGGGCTCGATCGCCGACCGCGCCACCTTCCCCGGCAACTCGGCGTACGCGGCGAGCAAGCATGGGCTGCGCGCGCTGCACGAGGTGCTGCGCGCCGAGCTGCGCGGCACCGGGGTGCGCGCGACGCTCGTCTCGCCCGGCCCCGTGGACACGGAGCTCTGGGATCCGATCGATCCCGACAACCGGCCCGGCTTCACGCCACGCGCGCGCATGCTCTCGGCGGCCGCGGTCGCGGACGCGATCCGCTGGGTGCTGCTCGCGCCGCCCGACGTCAACGTCGACGAGCTGCGACTGTCCAGCACCTGAGCCGGTGCCGCGCGCCGTTCCGCCGCGGGCCACCGGCTAGATTCGGCGCATGTTCATCGAGCTGGTCGACGCGCTGCGCTGCCCGCGCCCGCACGAGGAGAGCTGGCTCGTGCTCTCCGCCACCCGCCTCGAGGCCCGCCACGTGCGCGAGGGCACGCTCGGCTGCCCGGTCTGCCACGCCGAGTATCCGATCGAAGGCGGCGTCGCGGACTTTCGCGTGAAGGAGCGCGCGACGCTCGCACCATCGGAAGCCATGCCGGAGCTTCCCGAGGCCGAGGAGCTCGCGGCGATGCTCGGTCTCACCGATCCGCTCGGCTTCGTCGTCCTCGTCGGCGCGTGGGCGCGCCGTGCCGACGCGCTGCTCGATCTCCTCGACGCGCCTCCGCTGCTCCTGGTCGACCCGCCGGCGGACGTGCCCATCGGCCCCGGACTCTCGGGTCTGCGCGCCGACGCCGCGCTGCCGGTCGCCGTCGGCGCGGCGCGTGGTGTCGCGGTGGACGACGCGGAGGCGGCGCGCGTCGAGTCGGCGGCGCGCACGACGCGGGCGGGAGGACGCCTCGTCGCGCCCGTGCACGCCGCGCTCCCCGCCGGCGTGCGCGAGCTCGCGCGCGACGCGCGCGTGTGGGTCGCCGAGCGCGAGGCGACGCCGAGCGCCCCCATCACCCTGCACGTGCGCCGCGGCTGAGCGAACGCCGCGGCGCCGCGCTCACGCCGCCGCGGACTCGTCCTCGTACAGCCGGTCGATCACGTGGCGGTAGCTCGTGTCGATCACGCGCCGCTTCACCTTCAGCGTCGGCGTCAGCTCGCCGCGCTCCACCGAGAAGTCGTGCTCGAGGAGCGCCACCTTCTTCGGCATCTCGAAGCGCGCGAGCCCATGCAGCTTTCCGAAGACTTCCTTCTCCATCTTCGCGTGCACGATCGGCATCGCGAGGAGCTGCGCGCGGTCGGTCCACTGCAGGTTCTTGATCCGCGCCCACTTCTCGAGGTTGTCGAAGTTCGGCACGATCAGCACGACGGGGAACTTCCGCTTGTCGCCGATCAGCACCGCCTGGCTGATGTACTTGTTCGTCTTCAGCGCATTCTCGATCGGCTGGGGGGCGATGTTCTTTCCTCCCGCGGTGACGATCATGTCCTTCTTGCGATCGGTGATCGTGAGGAAGCCGTCCTCGAGCTGGCCGATGTCGCCGGTGTGAAACCAGCCGTCGGCGTCGATCGCCTCGCGCGTCGCGTCCGGGCGATTGTAGTAGCCCATCATGACGTTCGGTCCGCGCGTGAGGATCTCGCCGTCGGGCGCGATCGTCACGTCGACGCCGGCCACCGGACGGCCCACCGTCCCGATGCGGAACGCGCCCGGCGTGTTGACGCTGATCACCGGCGAGGTCTCGGTGAGCCCATAGCCCTCGAGGATCACCAGCCCGGCGGCGAAGAAGAACTTGTTGATCTCCGGCGAGAGCGGCGCCCCCCCGGAGACGAAGTACCGCAGGCGGCCCCCCGTCCGCGCCTTGAGCTTGGAGAAGACGAGCCGCTGCGCGAGCCCGTACTGCCACGCGAGCAGCCCGCGCGGCGTGCGGCCGGCGAGCGTCGCGTCGGCCCAGCGCTCGGCCACGCCGCGCGCCCAGAAGAAGATGCGCTTCTTGATCGCGCCGCCGGAGAGCGCGTTCTCCAGCACGCGCGCGTACATCTTCTCGTACAGGCGAGGCACCGAGAGCACGATCGTCGGCCGAACGGTCACCATGTCCGTCGGCACCGTGTCGATCGATTCGGCGTACGCGATCGAGCAGCCCACCTGGAGCATCAGATAGTGCCCCGCCATCCGCTCGAAGATGTGCGACAGCGGGAGGAAGCTGAGGCAGACGTCGTTGCCCTCGAACGGGATCTGCACCGCGGCGATCATCACGTTCGAATAGAGGTTGTCGTGCGTGAGCATGACCCCCTTCGGCTCGCCGGTCGTGCCCGACGTGTAGATCAGCGTCGCCAGATCGTCGGGGCGGACCGAGAGCGCGTGCTCGCGATAGCGGGCCCGCCGGGCCTCGTCGTCCACCGCCGCGCCGCGCGCCTCCAGCTCGGTGAGCGTGAGGTCCGCGCCGTCGTGCCGCTCGGCGGCGAAGGTGACGACGTGACGCAGCGCCGGAAGCTGCGCGCGCACCTCGGCGATCTTCGCCGCCTCGGCCACGTCGCTCACGAAGATCGCCACCGCGCCGGCGTCGCGAAGGATGTACTCCGCCTGCTCGGGCGGCAGGTTCGGATAGAGCGGGACGTCGGTGACCGACGCGGTGAGGCACGCGTAGTCCGCGATCGCCCACTCGGGACGGTTCTCCGAGAAGATCGCCACGCGATCGCCCGCCTGGACGCCGAGCTCCTGCAGCCCGAACGCCGTCCGCCGCACGCGCTCCTCCAGCGTCCGGCTCGAGATCGGTTGGTACACGCCGCCCACCTTCACCTGGAGCGCGTCCGGTTTGTCGTACCGGCCGATCGCGTCGAAGAAGAGCTGCGTGAGGGTGCCTGGCGCCGAATTGCGCGGTCCGCCGGACGAGATCATCGCTACCTCCTCGAGGGAGTGGGCCACGGGGGCTCGGCTCGCTTCGGCGATTATACCCCGTGGACCGCCAGAGGCGCCACCACGAGCGTCACCGCGTGCTCACGACGAACCGGATCGGGCTGCCCCGCAGGGGCGTTCCTCGCAGGTCGTTCGCCGTGGCGCGGATCTCGACGCTGTCGAACCCGAACGGGATGGAGCGGATGCTGCGCGACGCGTTCCCCGAGTCGTCGGTCGTATCGACCGCGGTGAGTCCCGTCGAGTCGGCGAACCGGTTCGACGCGTCCACGAGCACGAGCGTCGTGTCGGGGATGCTCGCGTCGGCCGGATAGACGTTCGTGATCCGGTAGCGGACGATGATCGACTTGACCCCCGCCCGCGTCCCGGTCGCCCCGCTCGACACCGTGACGCCGAGCGCCACCGAGGAGCTCACCTCGCCGGTGCCCGGGAGGGGAAAGACGGCGAGCGTATCGGACGCCGCGCCGATCGAGTCGGGCTGCTGCACGACGTCGAGCGTCACCGCCGGCGTCTGCAACCGATCGCCGACGCGGCCGACGAGCTGCACGGGACGCACCGAATCGCCGATCACGAAGTCGCCGGGCGCGATGGTGATCGTCTTGCCGGGTACCGTCGTGACGACGTAGGTCGGCGTGATCCCGGTGATCGTGTCGCCCGCGTTCCCGATGCCGACGATCCGGAGCGGCGCCGCCTGCCCGAGACTGTCGCGCAGCGTGTCGCCGAGCGCGACGGCGGGCGAGGGAAGCAGGACGGACGAGATGTACGCGATGCCGTCCGGCAGCGTCGGCACCTCGCCGCACGAGAGCGCGACGACGGCGAGCGCGGCGCCGGCGAGGGCCGGCGGGGAGAGCATGGCCTTCCGCGGGCTCACTGCAGCTTCGGGTCGAGGAGCTCGGCGAGCCGCGTGTAGGCGCGCGACGCCGGGTCGGCCGGCGCGCGCAGCACGACCGGCTGGCCGGCCGCGAAGGCATCGATCGAGGCCATCGTGCGCGGGATGGCGACGTCGAACAGCAGCTCGGGCGGCAGCTGCTCGCGCACGTACGCCGCGACGCGCTGCGACACCGCGTTCCCGTCCTCGAGCATCGTGAGCAGGATGCCGTCGAGCGCGAGCTTCGGGTTCGACTCGGTGGCGTCGCGCACGGCGCGCAGGATCTGGGTCGTCGTCTGGAGCGCGAGCGGCTCGCACTGGAGCGGCACGATGACGTGCTCGCTGTGCGCCAGCACCCGGCGCGTCACGGCGCCGAGCCCGGGCGGCGTGTCGACGACGACGACGTAGCCGCGCGATCGCGCCCGCGTGAAGAGCTCGCCGAGCTTCGAGGAGCGCGCCAGCTCCGCGTGGTAGCTCTCGTGGTCTCCCGATTCGGCCACCGTGCCGGCGAGCAGCACGCGGAGCCACGGCAGCGGCGTCGGGAGGACGACGTCCTGCAGCTCGCTTGTGCCGGAAAGCACGTCGGAGAGGCCGGCCGGGTGCGCGTCGCCGGCGAGGCCGACCCCGTGGCGCACGGCGCCCTGCGGATCGACGTCCACGAGGAGCGTCTTGCGGCCGCGCTGCGCGAGCGCGCTGGCCAGATTGATGGCGGTCGTCGTCTTCCCGACGCCCCCCTTCTGGCTGACGACGGCGAGGACGGTGCCCACTACGCTTCGGGTTGGTCGGGGTAGTCGGCCGGCTCGGCACGCAGCTCTTCCAGCGTATGGCGCGCGTGGCGAACCCAGCGGTCGGCCTCGGGGCCGGACGGCGGCGCCTCGAGAAACGCCTCGAGGTGCGCCGCGGCTTCGGCGAGATCGCCCCGCTTGATGAGCAGGAAGGCGAGCCCGTAGTGCGCGCCGGAGAGCTCGGGGTCGAGCTCGAGCGCCCGCCGGTACGCCTGGATCGCCTCGTTCATCCGTCCGGTGCGCGAGAACGCGATCGCCATGTTCTGCAGGATGCGCGGATCGTTCGGATGATCGCGCATGGCGAGCCGGTACGACGTCAGTGCCGCGTCGAAGTCGCCTTGACGCTCCAGCGCCAGCGCCTCGTTGAGATAGTCGAGGCGCTGCGGCTTCGGGCTGTGGTCCGACTTGCCGCCGAGGAGGCGGCTGAACCAGGACATCGCGAGTGGCGCAGCGGGAGGGATGGCGGCGCGTCGGCCCGAAGACGGCCACGGCACTGGTACACCTTGGCGCAAACATAATTCCCCTGCGCGCGGGGCGGCAACATTCACGAGCAACGGACGCGTGCGCCACGGGCGCGTCCAACCGCCTCTCGTGCTTCCAGATACGAGCGCGCCGGGCTAGCTTGAGCGCCCCGTCCCATCCACCGCCGGAGCGCCCCATGTCACCACGCAAGACCGCCGTCGAGCAGAGCAAAGGGGTGTTCGAGGTGGAGTGGCCGATGTTCGGCGAGCTCTCGCGCGCGCTGGCCCTCAAGGTCGTGCGCGACTACGACCCGGAGATCGTCGTCGGCGTCGCGACGGCCGGGGTCGTGCCCGGCGCCGTGATCGCGGCCATCCTCGACCGGGAGTTCCATTCGATCATCGTGAGCCGGCGCTACCAGTCGGAGTCGATCCGCGAGAGCCCGGCCGTGTTCGGCGCCGTGCCTTCCGCCGTGCGCGGCCGTCGCGTGCTCATCGTCGACGAGACCTGCGATTCCGGAGCGACGATGCGTCTCGCGATCGGCGCGATCGTCAACGCGGGCGCCGCGGAGGTGCGCACGGCGGTGGCGTTCCGCACCGGTCCGTTCGAGCCCGACTACCACGCGCTCGCCACCGAGAGCACGATCGTGTTGCCGTGGGATCGCGAGGTGCTGTTCGAGGGCGAGCTCGTGCCGAACCCGCTCTATCGCGAGACGCTGGGCGGCTGAGCGGTTCGAGGTTCCGGCGCGGCGCTCAGGCTGCGCCGGCGACCGCCTCGTCGTACGGCTGCCCCTGGCTCATCCCGTCGTACACCGCCTGCATCACCTCCGCGCTGCCGAGGAGGAATCGGCAGCGCTCGGCGCCGGCGGAGCGACACTCGACCTCCATCACCGCGAGGGGCGCGTCGGCGACGCGGCCGAAGAAGTCGGCGAACATCCCGGCCGAGAGGTGGCAGAAGGGCTGGTCGAGCCCCGCTTCTGGCGTGGCCTCGCCCCAGTCGTCGGAGTCGATCGTGGCCACGGCGTCGTGCAGCGAGCCGACCGCGAGCGATCCCCAGCCGGCGTCGCGAAAGAACTCGCCGGCGAGCCGCTGGAACTCGTCGAGCGACAGCTCGTCCGGCGCGCCGGCGCCGCGCGCCGCGAGCCAGCCGCGAAACGCCTCGAACAGCGCGCCCCCGCCGGCGTAGCCGGCCTCCTGCAGATAGCCCGCGGTCGCGGGCCCGGTGTCGCGCAGCAGCGCGTTGCGCAGCGCGGCCAGGGCGTCCCTGGTCACCGCGAGCATCCCGTTTCCGGCGAGGTCGAGTGTCATGTCGCTCATGGCGAAGTGTTCATCGTGGACGGGCCGCGCGCCAGAGGGTCACGAGGCGCCCGCGCGCCGGCGCAGCTCGTCCTCGTCGATCGTCTCGACGCCGAGCGCGCGCGCCTTCTCCAGCTTGCTCCCCGCATCCGCTCCGACGACCACGCAGGTCGTCGCCTTCGAGACGCCGCTCGTCACGCGCCCGCCCTGGGATTCGATGAGCTCCGTCGCCTGCGCGCGCGACAGGTTCGGGAGCGTCCCCGTGACGACGAACGTCATCCCGACGAACGCGCCTCCCGCGACGACGGCCACCGGCTCGGTCATCGTGAGGCCGGCGCGCTTCAGCTTGTCCACGAGCGCCGCGGCGGTGCGGTCCTGGAAATACGCCACGAGGGCGAGCGCGATCGTCTCGCCGATGCCGCGCAGCGCGAGGATCTCGTCCGGCGTCGCGCGGCGGAGCGCCTCCATCGAGCCGAAGTGCCGCGCGAGGAGCTGCGCCGCCGTCTGCCCCACGTGGCGGATGCCGAGCCCGAAGAGCAGCCGCGAGAGCGGCTGCGCCTTCGACGCCGCGATCGCCTCGACGAGGTTCTGCGCCGACAGCTCGGCGAAGCGGTCGAGCGCGGTGAGCTGCTCGACCTCGAGCGCGTACAGGTCGGCCACGTCGTGCACGAGCGACGCGGCGATGAGCTGCTGGATCCGCGCGTACGAGAGCCCGCGGATGTCCATCGCGCCGCGCGAGGCGAAGTGGACCATCGCCTCGAGCTGCCGGTCGGGGCAGGCGACGTTGGGGCAGTAGATCGCCACCTCCTCCTCGTCGCGCTCCACCGGCGTGCCGCACGACGGGCACTTCGTCGGCACGCGCGTCTTCGGCGGCGGATGCTTCGCGTCGCGCTTGTCGGGCACGGGACCGATCACCTGCGGGATCACGTCGCCGGCGCGTTTCACGAGCACGACGTCGCCGACGCGGAGATCCTTCGACCGGACGAGATCGAAGTTGTGCAGCGTCGCGAGCCGCACCGTGGTGCCGCCGATCTCCACCGGCTCCAGCACGGCGAACGGGTTGAGCGAACCGGTGCGCCCCACGTTCACCTGGATCGCGAGCAGCCGCGTCTCCGCGATGTCGGGGGCGAACTTGCGGGCGATCGCCCAGCGCGGCTCGCGCCCGCCGACGACACCGAGCTCCTCCTGCAGCCGCAGCGAATCGACCTTGACCACACCTCCATCGATGGCGAAGTCGAGCTCCGCGCGGAGCCGCGCCTCCACGTCGCGTGCCCACTCGTTCACCTCGGGGAGCGACTTGCAGCACCTCCGCTCGGGCGCGACGGGGATCCCCCACCGGGCGAGGGTCTCGAGGAGATCCCACTGCGTGTCGAACGGGAGGGGGACGCCGGCCGGCGCGGCCACCGTGTAGCCGAAGAAGCGCAGCGGACGCTTCGCCGTGATCGACGAATCGAGCTGGCGCAGTGCGCCCGCGGCCGCGTTGCGCGGGTTGGCGAACACCGGCTCGCCGGCGGCGACCCGCTCCTCGTTCATCTTCTCGAATCCGCTGAACGGCATGTACACCTCGCCGCGGATCTCCAGCAGGCGGGGGACGTCGTCGCCGCGGAGGCGGAGCGGGATGTCGCGGATCGTGCGCAGATTCGCCGTGACGTCCTCGCCCACGGTGCCGTTGCCCCGCGTCGCGCCGGTGACGAGCACGCCCTGCTCGTAGGTGAGGCTCACCGCCGCGCCGTCGATCTTGAGCTCGACCACGAAACCGGCGCGGCGCGCGTCGTCGCCGACGAGCCGGGCGATGCGCTCCTCCCACTCGGCCAGCTCCTCGTCGGTGAACGCGTTGCCGAGCGAGATCATCGGCACGAGGTGCGTGTGCTTGGCGAGCGCGCTCGCCGGCTCGGCGCCGATGCGCTGGGTCGGCGAGTCGGGGGTGCGGAGCGCGGGATGCTCGCGCTCGATCGCCTGCAGCTCGCGGAACAGCCGATCGTACTCCGCGTCGGAGAGTGCGGGGCGGTCGAGGACGTAGTACTCGTACGACGCCTGATGGAGCAGGGCGCGCAGCTCGGCCGCGCGCCGGTCGGGCGAGACGGTGCTCATGCGTGCGCGGTCAGCCCTTGGCTTCCTCGTCGAGCACCTGCATCGCGACGGTCACGAGCCGCTCGAGCTCCTCGTCCGCCGCCTTGGGAAGGAGGGTCTCCGCCCAGCTCTGCTCCTCGCCCTTCGCGTAGCGGTCGAGCAGGCGGCGCATGAATCCGACGAGGGCCACGCGCTGGAGCTCGGCGCGACGCTGCGCGACGGCGACGTCCTTCTGGCTCCGCAGCAGCGTGTCGAAGCGATGCGCGTTGCGCAGCGCCTTCGCGGTGAGCGAGGAGATCGTCTGGCAGAAGCGCACGTCGGCGTCGCTGAACGGCTCCGCCTCGCGCTCGGTGCGGAGGAAGATCGCGCCGATCACCGAGCCCTCCCAGCGAATCGGCACGACGACGATCGAGCGCACCTTGCGCAGGTCGAGCGTCGCGCGGATGCTGCGCAGCTCGGGATCGTT
The DNA here is from genome assembly GCA_035494615.1 of Gemmatimonadaceae bacterium. GTDB lineage: Bacteria > Gemmatimonadota > Gemmatimonadetes > Gemmatimonadales > Gemmatimonadaceae > AG11. Next base: position 50,198 of record DATJGU010000071.1, on the reverse strand, counting down.
CGCGGCGTCGGGAATGAACACCGTCTCGCCGCTCTCCAACGCGCGCTTGAGCTCCGGATAGCGGTTGAGATCGACGATCAGATTCCGGATCGTCGGATCTTCGTAGCTCGCGACGAGCCGCACCTCGCTCTTGTCGCCCGAGAGGAAGATCGAGCACCGGTCGAGGCCGAAGGTCTCGCCGAGCTTGCGCGCGATCGTCTGCAGAACGTCGACGAAGTGCAGGGAGGCCGAGACCTCCTGGAGGATGTCGACGATGGCGGCGAGGTGGTCCCGCTCCCGCTCCACCGTGGCGAGGCGCGCATGCAGCCGCGCCAGCTCGTCACCCGGAGAGAGCTGCGCCGGACTGCTCGACGGGGTGCGCTGCGGCGGAGGTGCGTGCGTCGGCTCCATCCTTCCTGGAGAGGTGCTCGTTGAAGTCGGCTCCGTCGAATCGGACGACGCGGTTGCGTCCCATCTCCTTGGCGACGTACAGCGCGTCGTCGGCGGCGCGGACCAGCGAGTCGCACGCGCGGATCTTCGGGTGCGGCCAGCCCGACACGCCGAAGCTCGCGGTGCGGCGCAGCGTGCCGCCGGGGAAGGAGAATGTATGGCCGGCGATCCGTTTGCGCACCCTTTCCGCGAAGGTGACGGCGGAGTCGAGCACGGTGCCGGGCAGGAGCAGCATGAACTCCTCGCCGCCGTAGCGTCCGACGCGATCGATCTCGCGCGCCTCCTCCTTGAGGATGATCGAGAGCTGCTTGAGCACCTCGTCGCCGACGAGATGGCCGTAGGTGTCGTTGACGCTCTTGAAGTGATCCAGGTCGCACATCACGCAGGAGAAGGGCTCGTTGAGCCGCTCGGCGTGCTGGAACATCTCCTCGAGGCGCTCGTTGAGGTGGCGGCGGTTGTCGAGCCCCGTGAGCCCGTCGGTCTGCGACATGTGCCGCAGCCGCTCGTTCACCTCGAGCAGCTCGCGCTCGCGCTCCTCGAGCGCCTCCTGCAGCCGCTTGATGCGCAGCATCGAGCGCAGCCGGGCCTTCAGCTCGGCGAAGTCGATCGGCTTCGTGATGTAGTCGTCGGCCCCCGCCTCGAGTCCTTCCACCTTGGCCTCGGTGGAGTCGAGCGCGGTCTGCATGATGATCGGGATGAACGGGAGCGACCGGTTCGCCTTGATCCGCTGCGCGACCTCGATGCCGCTCACCTCGGGCATCATCACGTCGAGCAGGATCAGATCGGGCGGGCTCTCCTCCACGTGCCGCAGCGCGGCGGCCCCGTCGGACACGGCGTCGGTGCGATAGCCCCAGCTCTCGAGCCGGAGGCGCAGCACCTCGATGTTGTCCTCGTGGTCGTCGACGACGAGGATCCGCGAGCGCCCCTCACCATTCGGTCCGCCCTCAGTGGCCGCGACGTCCGGCCGCGTCTCCTCAGCCGGCATTCTGGGTGGCGTCCTTGCCGAGGAACCGTTGCACTTCGGCGACGACGGCCCGCGGCTCGCACGGCTTGGCGAGATAGCCGTCGCAGCCGACCTCCATCGCCTTCTCCCGATCCGAGGCGAGCGCATGCGCCGTGAGCGCGATGATCGGGATCTCGCGCGTCACCGGATCGTGCTTCAGCACCTGCGTCGCTTCCCAGCCGTCGATGATCGGGATCGAGATGTCCATCAGGATCAGGTCGGGCCGCTCCGCTCGCGCCTTGGCGATCCCCTCCTCACCATTCAACGCCTCCGACACTTCGTAGCCGAAGTGCCGCAGGATCGTGGAATAGACGATGCGGTTGTCCTCGTTGTCCTCGACGAGCAGGACGGTCTTTCCATTTGTCGCCATGCCTGGCCTCACCGCGTGCACGTGAGTTGATCGCGTCCGGGGACCGCGGGAGTTGGTGGGGTTCCGGAGTGTACGGCGCGACGAACCGTCCGTCAGCACCGGAAAGCCCAGCCGACCGGAAACGAGCAGGTAATCCAGATCACGAATCCGCGCCTCTCGAACGCAAGTTCCAAACCACCGACCTCCACCGTTCCGCCCATGTCCTACGCCGGACCCGCCACCCGTCGCCACGGGTCGGCCACGCCGCAGCGCCCCGCCGGCTCCCGCGACCGCGCCTTCGCCCCCGACCGCTCCGCGAGCACTCTCTCCCGGGGCGCCTCCCATCACCACGAGGACGGTCACGAGACCGACTGGCAGCAGGTCGCCGTCTTCGGCGTCGGCCTCGCGCTCGGGCTGACCCTCGGCGCGGGCGTCGCCCTGCTCGCCGCGCCGCAGAGCGGTGAGGAGACCCGCGCCGTCCTCAAGGGACGCGCACGCCGCATCCGCCGCGCCACCAGCCGGCGTGGACAGGACGCATGGGCCGAGCTGCGCGACGAGCTGCGCAACGCCACGCGCTCGCTCCGGCGGCGGCGCAGCCAGCGCGCGGCGCGCCGTGCGCTCCAGCGCGAGCTCGAGCGGGAGGGAACCGCGAACTAGCCGCCGCGCCGCGGCCGGCGCCGAGCTCCGCTACTGGACGTCGCGGATCTCGGCCGCGGCCTCGGCCTGATAGTGGGCGTCGTTGTACTCGGTTCTCGGGCTGCGCATCGTCAGCTCATACTGCTCGCGCGCGCGCGCCCGGTCGCCGCGCGCGGCGTACACGCGTGCCAGATCCAGATGGTGCACGAGCCGAACCGGGTCGGCGGCCACCGACTCTTCCATGTAGCGCACGGCGTCCGGCCAGTTGGCCGAGTCGAACACCTTTCCACCGAGGAACGTCTTGGCCATGAAGCGCGCCATGCCGCTCAGCCGCATCACGTTGTAGTTCCACATCCCCATGACGTGCAGCGCGCCGGCGTGCTTCGGCGCGAGGCGAAGTGCCTCGAGCGCGTGCGTGCGCACGTCGCCCGCGTACTTCACCTGATCGCGCTTCCCGAGTGAGAGCGCCTTCCGTCCGAGCGCGCGAGCGAGGTTGAAGTGCCCCTCGGCGTCGCCCGGGTTCGCCTCCACGGCGCGGCGGGCGTATTGTTCCGCCAGCGCGTAGAGCGAGTCCTGCTCGGCGCGCGGTGCATACTCGCCAACGTCCACCGCCTCGCGAGCCGCCTTCCACAGCGCCTCGTACGATTTCGGCTCGAGCCCGATCGCTTCCTGATAGTGGTGCAGCGCACTCGGAGCACGCATCGCCGTGTGATCGCGATCGCCCATCGCGACGTGTTCGGCCGCGGACTGCCCTCGCGCGAGCGCGGGCAGCGCGGGGACCGCGAGCAGCGCGGCGCCGAGCGCCAGCCGGGACGAGACGAGGGGAATGCGCATGAACGGGACTCCAGGATGCTGGTGAGTGCGGCGCGCGATGGCGTGCATGGCGGCCGCGGCTCTGATACCCCACAGGCCCGCCAATGCTCGCCATTCGGCTGATCGAGCGGAAGCGCGACGGAGGCCGGCTCGAGTCCGGCGAGCTGCGCGCGCTGGCGAACGCGTACGCCACCGGGCACGTGCCCGATTACCAGATGGCGGCGTTCCTCATGGCCTGCTTCCTCCGTGGGCTGGACCGCGCGGAGACCCGGGCGCTCACCGACGCCATGCTCCAGAGCGGCGCGGTGCTGAATCCGAGCGAACTCGGCAAGCCGCGTGTCGACAAGCACTCCACGGGCGGCGTCGGGGACAAGGTGTCGATCGTGCTCGCGCCGCTCATCTCGTCGCTCGGCGTGGCCGTGCCGATGATGGCGGGCCGCGGGCTCGGCCACACCGGGGGCACGATCGACAAGCTCGAGGCGATCCCCGGTTTCGAGACGCGCCTCTCGCTCGCTCAGGCGCGCGCGCAGCTCGAGCGGCTCGGCTGCGTTCTCATCGGCCAATCCGACGAGATCGCGCCGGCCGACCGGAAGATGTACGCGCTGCGCGATGCGACCGGGACGGTCGAGTCCATCGCCCTCATCGCGGCGAGCATCATGAGCAAGAAGCTCGCGGAGAGCCTCGACGGCCTCGTGCTCGACGTGAAGCGCGGATCGGGCGCGTTCCTGCCGCAGCTCGAGCAGGGGCTCGAGCTCGCGACCACGATGATCGAGCTCGGCGCCGATCACGGGTGCCCGGTGGTCGCGCTGCTCACCGCCATGGACCGGCCGCTCGGCCGCGCGTGCGGCAACGCGCTCGAGGTGGAGGAGTCGATCGCCGCGCTCAAGGGCGAGGGTCCCCCCGATCTCATGTCGGTGACGTACGCGCTCGGCGCCGAGATGCTCGTGCTCGCGGGCGCCGCGGCCGACGTCGACGCCGCGCGCCGGATGATGGAGATCGCCATCGGAACGGGACGCGCCGCCGAGCACTTCCAGCGCATCATCGAGGCGCAGGGGGGAAACCCCGCGGTCGTCGACGATCCGGCGCTCCTCCCGCAGACGGCGGAGGTTGAACTGTTCCCCGCGCCGCGCCGCGGCTTCGTGGCGAGCGTCGAGCCCCGCGCCGTGGGGCGCGGGATCGTATCGCTCGGCGGCGGGCGCACGACGATGGAGGACCGGATCGACCTCTCGGTCGGCTTCGTGATCACGGCGCGACCCGGCGATTGGGTGGAGCAGGGTGAGCCGCTCGCGACGATCTTCGCGCGCGATCGGGCCGGCGTGGAAGCGGGACGCGCTGCGCTGCGGTCGTCGATCACGATCGCCGACGAGGCCGACCCGCCGCTTCCGCTCGTGTCGCACCGCGTGACGAGCGGCGGCGTGGAGCTGCTCGCCGGATCCTGACCCTGCCGGCGGCGCGGGAATCGCGCTACCATGCGTCGCCGTTCACCACTTCATCACGAGGTACGCGTGCCGCCAAAGATCGCCAGACTGGCCGGAATGGGCGCCTTCGCCGCATGCGCGGGGATCGCCGCGCTCCTTCTGTTCTTCGTCTACGTGACGCGCCCCAACCCGATGTCCGGCATGGACGGCACGCAGCGATTCCTCGCGTGGTTCAGCGTGGCTGGAGTGCTGCTGGCGCTGCTTGGCGTGCACCTCGTGATCGGACGACGCCTGCTGGCGTTGGCGCGTGGCGAGAACCCGCCTGCCTGACGGAGCCGTCCGCGCTCAGCGCGGCCGCCCGAACACCTGCGCGCTGTAGGTCCGTCCGCTCTTCGAGCGAGCCATCCCGACACCGGTCTCCGTGTAGCGCGCCGAGAGGATGTTGGCGCGATGCGGAGCGCTCGTCATCCAGCCCGCCATCAGCGCGGCGCCGCTCGTGTAGCCCTCGGCCACGTTCTCTCCGCTCGCGCGGGCGACGTAGCCCACGAGCTTGAGTCGCGACGCGAGAGTCGGATAGCGCGAGCCCGGCACCGAATGCGTGAGCTTGCCCGCGGCGGCCATCTGCTCGGCCTGGAGCTGTGCGGCACGAGTGAGCGCGGGGTTGAGGCGCAGCGGCGTGAGGTCGGCGCGCTCGCGCTCGCGGTTCGTGAGCAGGAAGATCGTGTCGACGATCGTCGCGAGGTTCCGCGCCGGAGGCGCCGGCCGGCGCGCCGGCGCGGGCGGCGGCGGCGCCGCGACCGTCGGCTCGGGTGCCGGCTGCGGCTCGGGCGCGGGCTGACGCGCGCAGCCGAACGCGAGGAGGCCGGCCAGCGCGAGCGCGAGCGTGCCGCGCGCGCGCGGCCGCGTGCGAGGGAGTGCGAGCATGCTCACTGCCGGCAGGTGCCGCGGGGGTCCGGCTTCGGCTTGTCCACCACGAGCCGCTGATCACGGTTCGCCACCGCTTCGGCGACGTCGTGCACCAAGCCGGCGACGCGCGCCATGTGTCCGTAGTCGATGTACTGCGGCTCGTCGGTGACCTGGTGGTAGTCCGTGTGGTAGCCGAGTGAGAAGTACGTGATCGGGATGCCGTAGCGCGCGTACATGTAGTGATCCGAGCGGCAGTATCGATTGAGCGGGTGCCCGTTCGCGTCGAAGCTCGTGTCGAAATCCATGTGGATGGCGCGCGCGGCGTTCACCGAGTCGATGAGGTCGCCGAGCTGCGTCGAGAGCCGTCGCATGCCGATGAGCTGCACGTTGTTCGGCCCGCGGCCCATCGCGTCGGTGGGCTTGCCGCGCCCGACCATGTCCATGTTGAGCTGCGCGACGATCGAGTCGCGCGGCACGGTGGGATGATCGGTGAACCACTGCGAGCCCCAGAGCCCCTTCTCCTCGCCGGTGTGCGACACGAAGAGCAGCGTGCGCCGGGGCGCCGCGCCCGAGCGCGCGAACGCTTCGGCGATCTCGAGCAGCGACACGGTGCCCGAGCCATCGTCGTCGGCGCCGTTGTTCACCGAGTCCGGGCGCGCGCCGCCGTGCGCGCGTACGAGGCTGTCGCGCAGCGCGGCGATGCGCGCCGCTTCGGCGGGAGTCGGCACGCGCACCGTGTCCTGCGCCCCCTGGCGGCGCAGCACCATGTTGAACGCGAGCACGGAGTCGTGGTCGAGCGGCCGGCTGGTGAGCCCGATGTGATCGTTGTGCGCTCCGACGGCGACGTATTCGCCACGGCGCACCGGATCGCTCCCCGGCAGGATGCCGATCACGTTGCGCGACGGATACGGCGCCGGCCTGTCGACGAACTCCACGTTGCCGCCCACGACGCGCCCTTCCTGCCCCACGGTGAGGCCGTCCAGCGCGCGCACGCCGAGCAGGTGCTGCGCGGCCTCGAGGGTGACGAGGAGCGAGAGCGGCGCGGGGGTCGAGAGCGGCTGTTCCGCCCGGAAGTGCATCTGCGCCCCGTGCAGCCGGTTCTGGATCGCCCGCGGCACCGCGTCGAGCGCCGCCACGGCGATGCCGGCCGCGCCCGCGTACTGCGTGAGCGGGCCGAACACCGGGAAGCGCCATTCGGGACGGTTCGTCGTCGGCGAGATCGGCACGGTGAAGACGATCACCTTGCCGTCCGCGGCCGACGGCGAGACGAGCGTGCCGCTGCCGAGCTGGCCGCCGTACACGACGTGTGCACCGTCGAACGAGCGGGTGCCCGTGCCGATGGGGAGGTTGCGTCCGCCGTTGACCCAGTGCAGCGGAAGGAAGTCGCGACCGTAGGCCAGCGTCGCGCTGTCGACGGTGAGCGTGCGCGTCGTGTCGATCGTGGCGACGTAGATCGGCACCGTCTGGAACCAGGTGCCATTCTCGCCCGCCGGCCTGAGCCCCATCCGCTCCATCTCGCGCGCGACGTAGTCCGTCGCCTTCACGTTGCCGATCGTCGTCGACTCGCGCCCGAGCATCGAGTCGTCCGAGAAGACGTAGAGGCGCGACATCAGATCGGCCGGTGTGATCGCCGCGACCGTCGGCTGCGCGACGTGCGTCCGCGGCAGGTTGCCGACCACGGGCGTCGCGGTGGAGACCACCGGGGCGGCGGACGCGCAGCCGGCGATCAGCGCCGCGAACGGGAGGTGACGGACTCTCGAAGGGAGCATGGCGGTGTCGGGTGCACGGCGAGGAAGCGGCCAGAGGAAGTATCACACCGGGAATCGCCGGCCGGGACCACCCTCCGCCGCGGGCTCAGTGGTTCGTCGCTCGCGGCAGGGAGAGGGTGAAGGTCGACCCGTCTCCGGGGCGGCTCTCCACGGTGAGCTCGCCGCCCATGCCGCGCGCGAGCTCCCGGCTGATCGCCAGGCCGAGCCCCGTGCCCTCCATCGGGCGGTTCAGCCGCCGGTCGACCTGCACGAACGGCTCGAAGATCTTCTCCTGCTGGTCCGCCGCGATGCCGACGCCGGTGTCCTTCACGCTCAGCCGCACCGTTCGGCGATCGCTCGCGCACTCGACGGTGATCGCGCCCTCCTCGTCGGTGAACTTGATCGCGTTCGAGAGGAGGTTGATGAGGATCTGGCGCAGCTTCTCCGGATCGGCGCGCACCGCGAGCTCGGGTGCGCAGCGACGCATCTCGTAGCGGAGCCGCTTCGCCTGCGCCTGCGGGCCGGTCGTTTCCGCCACGAACTCGAGCACGCTCGCGAGCGTGACCGTCGTGATGTCGAAGCGCACGTGGTGCGTGTCGAGCTTCACGAGGTTCAGCACGTTGTTGATGAGGCTGAGCAGGTGGTGCTGGCTGCGCTGGATCCGATCGAGGACGTCGCGCTGCGCGTCGGTGACCGGGCCGTGGATCCCGAGCTCGAGCAGCTCGGCGTAGCCGCCGATCGCGTTCAACGGCGTGCGCAGCTCGTGGCTCATCGTGGCGAGAAACTGCGTCTTCACCTGGTTCGCCGCGTCGGCGTCGGCGCGCGCGGCGCGCTCCGCCTCCAGGAGGCGCGCCCGCTCGAGCGCGAGCGCGCAGTGCCGCGCGAGGGTCATCGCGAAGGCGCGATCCTCCTCGTCGAACGGCCGTTCGCGCCCGAAGGCGAAGCCGAGCGCGCCGACCGTCTGCTCGCCGACGGTGAGCGGCACCACCGCGTTCGCGTGGTGCCCGACGCTCTCGGCCAGTGTGGCCAGCTCGCGGAACTGCCGCATCCAGTCCGCCGCCGACTCGAGGAAGAGCGCCTCGCCGGTCCGCGCCACCCACGCCAGCGGCGCGGGGGTGTCGATCGGGAAGCGCTGCCATTCGGCGCCGACGTCGGGAGGCATGCCGTTGGCGCCGAGCACTTCGACGGAGCGTCCGTCGCGCGAGCGAAACGCGACCACGCAGCCGTCGGCATCCATCGCGGCGGCGCCATGGTCGACGACGACCGAGATCACCTCGCGACTCGTCATCGCGCCGACGAGTGCGTCGGCGAGCGCGAGGGTCCGTTCGCGGCGCCGCGCATGCGCGCGCTCACGCTCGGCGCTGCGCCAGCGGGCGGTGACGTCGCGCACCACGGCGCCCACGCCGTGCAGCCGCTCCGCGCCCACGGTCACCGGAAATGCGCTCGCGCTCCAGTGGCGGACCTCGTCGCGTCCCGCGGCGTGACCGGCGAACTCGAAGTCGTGGATGTACTCGCCGTGCTCGACGACGTGGCGGAGCGCCGGCTCGATGATGGGCCAGACGTCGGGGGGCGACAGCTCGCTCGCCAGGCGCCCGACGCAGTCTTCCGGCGAACAGCCGATCGTGCTCGCGAACGCCGGATTGATGCGGACGATGCGCAGCGCATCGTCGAGAAACGCGATGCCGACGGGCGCGCTGGCCAGCAGGGCCTCGAGCAGGACGAGCGAGTCCTCGCCTGTCGTGGTCACGGCGCAGCGCGCCCGCGGCGAGGCGTCAGGGCAGGCGCGCCTCCACTTCGCGGATCATGTTCGCCGCGACGCCGTCGAAGCGCACGCGGTCGCCGCTCCGGCGCACGGTGGCTCGATGCGTCACGCCATCGCGCGACCGGTAGTACACGTACCGGGAATCGCCGGATTCGGACTGCCGCACGACGTGATAGCCGTGGCGGCCGAGCACGTCGCTCAGCACGGAGGCACCCTGGCGCGTCGAGTAGAGCTTCTTGTACTGGCCCGGCGGCATCCCGCCCGGCTTCTTCGCCAGCCCGGGGGGAACGCCCCCCTTCTTCGCGAGGCCCGGAGGCCCACCGCGGCCGCGATCGTACCGTGAATCGTACTCGCCGCGCCGCTGCTCGTGACGGGGGTCGGCCTGGCGGTCGTGCCCGTAGCGCGGATCGACCGAGCGCTCGTCGACGCGCGCTCCGTTGCCGTGCTCGTTCGCGTGCTCCTTCCCGTGCCCCTTGCCCTGCGCCTGGGCGGTGCCGGCGGCCGCGAGGACGAGCGCTGCGGCGACGCCGGCGACTCTATGTAGAGGAACTCGCATCTCGATCTCCTTGTGTGGGTGCTGCCCGCGCCGAGCGTTCGGCGACGGCGTGCTCCTCCGATGCATCTTCGGCGCCTCGGCGATCGCTGGGACGTAAGTGACCGTCCCGTAGTAACTTGGACCGATCAGGACGCCAGGAGGAACACCCGTGCTCGTCACACGCGGAGGACACGGGTGCCCACTCTGGCCCAGGTGAGCTCGGCTGTCGGTGCTGCGGATCACGCGCCGCGCCGGCGTTCTGGAGCCACTTGCGTACGCGAGGCCACCGGCATTACTATCAGCACGGTTTAACAAACCTGTCAAACAAAATGGTGAAGAAACCGCAGCCCTCGGTCGCTGCGCCGGCCGCCCCCGCTCCCGGCGCCGCCGACGCCGCCACCGAAACTCGCATCCTCGACGCCGCTCATACGGTGTTCACCCGCCGCGGCACCGCGGGCGCCCGCATGACCGAGATCGCCCGCGAGGCCGGCGTCAACCACGCGCTGGTCCACTACTACTTCCGCTCGAAGCAGCGCCTCGCCGAAGCGGTGTTCCGCCGCGCTGCGATCCAGCTCTTCCCGCCCATGCTCGCCGTGCTCGCCTCCGACCTGCCGCTCGACGAGAAGGTCCGCCGCGTCGCGAGCACGGTCATCGACATGCTGCTCCGCAACCGGTACCTCCCCGGCTATCTCCTCGCCGAGCTCAATCACTACCCCGAGCGCGCCGAGCAGCTTCTCACCACGATGGCGGGCATCGATCCGGCCCAGGTGCGTCCGCGACTCGTCGGACGCCTCGCCGCGCAGCTCGAGGAGGAAGCGCACAAGGGGACGATCCGGCCGATCACGCCGCAGGACTTCGTGCTCAACCTCGTGTCGATGATCGTCTACCCGTTCGCCGCCCGCCCGCTCGTGCTCGCGATCGTGGGGCTCGACGACGCGGCGTTCGCGGCGCTGATGGAGCGGCGCAAGACGGACGTGCCCGCCTTCTTTCTCGCCGCGCTCCGCCCATGAGCACGCGCACGTCGCTCCCGCACCGCGCCGGCGCGCTGCTGCTTCTCGTCCTCCCGTTCGCGCATCGCTCCGCGCGCGCGCAGGCCACGCCGCCGGACTCGCTCCGGCTCGGTGCGCTCCTTTCCGCGGCGGAACGCCGCGATCCGCGCACGCGCCAGCTCGCCCTGCGAGAGGCGCAGTCGGCGCTCCGGCTCCGCTCGATCGCCGCGGAGCGCCTGCCGGCGATCGCGGGCAACGCGCAGGCGCAGCATCAGTCGGTCGTCACCGAATTTCCGGGCGGACCCGGCGCCGGCCCGCGCGCGCTGCCGCACGACACGTACGACGCGAACGTCACCGTCACGGAGCCGCTGCTCGATCCTTCGCGCTCCGCCCGCGCGGCGGCCGAGAAGGCGCAGCTCGCGAAGGCGCGCGCCGAGGTCCTGACCGCGGTCTACGCGACGCGGCGTCAGGTGAACGCGAGCTTCTTCGCGCTCGCCTCGCTCGGCGCGCGGCACGAGGCGCTCTCGACGACGATCGACGATCTCGAAGCGCAGGCGCGCGTCCTCGCGTCGCGCGTTCGGAACGGCGCCGCGCTCGCCGGCGATCTGGCCGCCGTTCGCGCCGAGCTGCTGCGCCGGCGCCAGGACGACGCGCAGCTCCTCGCCGACCGCGCCGCCGCGGCCCGCGTGCTCGCCGAGCTCACCGACGCGCCCATCGACACCGCCGCGCCGGCGGCGCTGCCCGAGCTCGCGGACGAGGTGGCGCGCGCACGCGCCGCCGACTCGCTCCGCGCGCGGCCCGAGTACGAGCGATTCGCCGCGATGCGCGACGCGCTCGCGCGCCAGGCGGACGTGCTCGGCGCCGAGACGAGGCCGCGCGTCTCCGCATTCGCCCGCGGCGGCGCGGGGAAGCCCGGGCTGGACATGCTCAGCACGCGCGTCGAGCCGTACTGGATCGGCGGCGTGCAGGTGCAGTGGTCGCCGTTCGACTGGGGCCGGTCCGCGCGCGAGCGGCAGACGCTCGCGCTCGAGCGCGACGTCGTCGACACCGAGGCCGAATCGTTCCGCGACGCGCTCGCCCGCGAGACGGTGGCCGACCTCGCGACGATCGACCGGCTCGAGCGCGCACTCGCCACCGACGAGGAGATCGTGTCGCTCCGCGCCGAGATCGTGCGCGAGACGGCGGCGCGCTTTCGCGAGAGCGCCGTCACGTCGGCCGAGTACGTCGACACGCAGACCGACCTGCTCGCGGCGCGCATCGCGCGTGCCCAGCACCGCGTCGAGCTGGCGCAGGCGCGCGCGAGCTATCTCACCACGCTTGGCCTCGAGGTGCGCTGATGCCCGGATCGCCCGACGCGTCGCGGATGCGCGCGTTCGCCCTCTCGCTCCTCCTGCTCGCGCTGGCGTGCCGTCGCAGCGCGGAGCCCGATGCCTACGGCACGTTCGAGGCGACCGAGACCGTCGTCTCCGCCGAGACGCCGGGCACGCTGCTCTGGTTCTCGCCGGTGGAAGGGCAGCAGGTCGCGCCTGGCACGCTGCTCGGCGTGGTGGACACGACGACGCTCGCGCTGGATCGCGCGCAGCTCGCGGCGCAGCGCACCGCGGCGGATGCGCGCGTCACCGAAGCGGCGCGCCAGCTCGGCGCACTCGAGGTCCAGCACGAGATCGCCAGTCGCGCCTACGCGCGCACGCGGCGCCTCGTCGCCGACCGGGCGGCCACGGCGCAGCAGCTCGATCAGGCGGAGCGCGAGTACCGTGTGCTCGGCGAGCAGATCGCGGCGCTGCGCGCGCAGCGGCGTGGCGTGACCGGGGACGCCGCGGCCAGCGGCGCGCGCGTGGCGCAGATCGCCGAGCGGATCGCGAAGAGCCGCGTCGACGCCCCGTTCGCCGGCACCGTGCTCGCCACGTACGCGCGCGCGGGCGAGTACGTGCAGCCCGGCCAGCCGCTCTTCCGCATGGCGAGCCTGGACACGCTCACGCTGCGCGCCTACGTCACCGAGCCGCAGCTCGCGCGCTTCCGGCTCGGGGAGCGCGTCTCGGTGACCGTCGATCGCGGGAAGAGCGGGCGCATCGTGCTTCCCGGACGCGTGAGCTGGGTCGCGGCAAAGGCCGAGTTCACGCCCACGCCCGTGCAGACGCGCGACGAGCGGGCCTCGCTCGTGTACGCCGTGAAGATCCTCGTCCCGAACTCCGGTGGTGCGCTCAAGATCGGCATGCCCGCCGACGTGACGCTGCCGGCCGCGGCGGGCACGTGAGCGGCTCGTCCAGTGGCGCCGGAGTCGAGGTCTCGGGCCTCGGCAAGCGCTACGGCGACGTCGTCGCGCTCGACGACGTGTCGGTCATCGTGCAGCCCGGCGAGCTGTTCGGCTTCATCGGCCCCGACGGAGCGGGGAAGACGACGCTGTTCCGCATCCTCGCCACGCTGCTCCGGCCGGACACCGGGTCGGCGCGCGTGCTCGGGCTCGACGTCGTGCGCGATCTGTGGGCGATCCGATCGCGCATCGGGTACATGCCGGGACGGTTCTCGCTCTACGCGGACCTCAGCGTGGAGGAGAACCTCCGCTTCTTCGCCGCGGTGTTCGGGACGACGCTCGAGGCGGGGGAGCGGCTCGTCGCGCCGATCTGGCGGCAGATCGCGCCGTTCGCCGGCCGCCGCGCGGGCGCGCTCTCGGGGGGGATGAAGCAGAAGCTCGCGCTCTGCTGTGCGCTCGTGCATCTCCCCGATCTGCTCCTGCTCGACGAGCCCACCACCGGAGTGGACGCCGTGTCGCGCCGAGAGTTCTGGGACCTGCTCGAGGAGCTTCAGCGGGGCGGGCTCACCATCCTCGCGTCGACGCCCTACATGGACGAGGCCGCGCGGTGTGATCGCGTCGCGCTCGTGCAGGGCGGCCGCATCCTCGACGTCGCCGACCCGCGCCGGATCGGCGAGCGCTTCGACCGCCCGCTCGTCGCGGTGCGCGCCGCCGAGCGCCTTCGCCTGCTCCACGCGTTGCGCGAGCATCCCGGCGCCGGATCGGTCTTCCCCTTCGGCGACGCGATTCACTACACCGACGCGCGGGCCGACCGTTCCGGCGAGCGCGTGGCCGCCGAGCTGCGCGACTATCTCCGCGACCGCGCTTTCCCCGACGCCGAGATCTCCGTGGTCCGGCCGGGCATCGAGGACGTGTTCATGGCGCTCATGCGCCCACCGGCGGGGGCGGCCGCGTGACGGCGAGCGCGGCTCGCGCCGAGCCGGCGATCGAGGTGCGCGGACTCACGCGCCGGTTCGGAGCGTTCACCGCGGTGGACGACATCAGCTTCGACGTCGCCGCCGGCGAGGTGTTCGGCTTCCTCGGCGCCAACGGGGCGGGGAAGACGACGGCGATCCGCATGCTCATCGGCCTCCTCGCGCCGACGGCGGGTACCGCGCGCGTCGCCGGCTTCGACGTCGCCACGCAGGCGGAGCAGGTGAAGCGGCACATCGGCTACATGAGCCAGCGCTTCTCGCTGTACGAGGATCTCACCGTCCGCGAGAACATCACCCTCTACGGCGGCATCTACGGCCTCTCGGACGACGCCATCGCCGCGCGCACGCGCGACCTCGCGACTCGGCTGGAGCTCGAGCGCGAACTCGACGAACGCGTCGGCCGTCTCCCGCTCGGCTGGAAGCAGAAGCTCGCCTTCTCCGTCGCGGTGTTGCACGATCCGCGTGTCGTCTTCCTCGACGAGCCCACGGGAGGGGTCGATCCGATGACCCGTCGCCAGTTCTGGGAGCGCATCTACGTCGCGGCGGCGGAGGGGACGACGGTGTTCGTCACCACGCATCACATGGACGAGGCGGAGTATTGCGACCGCGTCTCGATCATGGTCGACGGGCGCATCGCGGCCCTCGGCACGCCCGCCGAGTTGCGCGCGCGGTTCGGCGTCGGCACGATGGACGACGTGTTCGTGCGGCTCGCGCGCCCCGGGGCGGCGGCGTGAGCGCGCGCGCGACGCCGCCGCGCCGAGGCGCGCAGCGCACGCTCGGCGCGTTCGTGCGGAAGGAGCTGCACCACATCGTTCGCGACCGGCAGACGCTCGCCATCCTGCTGGTCATGCCCCTCGTGCAGGTGCTGCTGTTCGGCTACGCGCTGCGCACGGACATCCACGATCTTCGGGTCGCCATCGTCGATCCCTCTCCCGATGCGCGGTCGGTCCGGCTCCGCGACCGGCTCGAAGGGACGCCGCGGTTCCGCGTCGTGCGCACGGCGACGACCGCGCTCGCGCTCGAGGATCTGTTCCGGCGCGGGGAGGCGGACGTCGCGGTCGTGCTGCCGGCCCGGTTCGGCGAATCGCTCGGCCGAGGGGAGCCGACCGAGGTGCTGCTCGTCGCCGACGCGTCCGACCCGAACACCGGTACGATCATGCAGGCGTACGTCCGGGCGGCGCTCGCCGGGTTCGAGGCCGACGTCACGCCGCAGGCGGGCGGGCCGGTGCGCATCCGGGTCGAATCGCGGATGCGGTTCAACCCGACGCTCGAGAGCGCGAACCTGTTCGTCCCCGGGCTCATCGCGCTCGTGCTGACGCTCGTATCCGCGCTGATGACGGCCATCTCCCTCTCGCGCGAGAAGGAGCGAGGGACGCTCGAGGTGCTGCTCGTCTCGCCCCTCC
Source organism: Gemmatimonadaceae bacterium (assembly GCA_035494615.1). Taxonomy (GTDB): domain Bacteria; phylum Gemmatimonadota; class Gemmatimonadetes; order Gemmatimonadales; family Gemmatimonadaceae; genus AG11. The sequence continues at coordinate 34,982 of DATJGU010000071.1, read as the reverse complement.
GGCCGTGGCAGATCATCGCCGGCAAGGTGCTCCCCTACCTCGGGCTCGGATTCGCGATCACGTGCCTCGTCCTGCTCGCGGCGCGGCTCGCCTTCCGCGTCCCGCTCCGCGGCAGCGCGCTCCTGCTGCTCGCCGAGAGCGTGCTGTTCACCATCGTGTCGCTCTCGCTCGGCGTCCTCGTGGCGGCGCGCACCGAGTCGCAGCGCGCCGCCATGCTCGGTGCGCTCGTGGGCACGCTCATGCCGACCGCGCTGCTCTCGGGGATGATCTTCCCGATCGCGAGCATGCCCGGCTGGCTGCAGCCCGTGACGTTCATCGTGCCGGCGCGATGGTTCGTCGTCATCGCGCGCGGCATCATGCTCAAGGGGACGGGGCTCGCGTACCTGTGGCGGGAGACGCTCGTGCTCACCGGGATGGCCGCCATCCTGCTGGTCGCGGCGACGCGAAGCTTCCACGCGCGGCTCGACTGACGTGCGCACGCTCCGGTTCCTGCTCCGGAAGGAGTATCTGCAGATCTTCCGCGACCGGCTGATGGTCGCGCAGCTCCTGATCCTTCCCTGCATCCAGCTGCTCATCCTCGCCAACGCCGCGACGTTCGAGGTGAAGCGCGCCCAGCTCGTCGTCGTGGACGACGATCGCAGCGCCGCGTCGCGCGGGCTCCTGGAGCGCTTCCGCGCGTCGGGGCGCTTCGAGCTCGTGCGCCCGCCGGTCTCGGCGGGCGCCGCCGACGAGGCGATGCTCCGGCGCGTCGCGGGGGTGATCCTCCACGTGCCCCCCGACTTCGAGCGCGAGCTCGTGCGCGCGCACTCCGCGCCGGTACAGCTCGTGCTGGACGCGGAGGACGGCGCGGCGGCGGGGGTCACGCTCGGGTACGCGCAGCGCATCGTGGCCGACTACGCGTCCGAGCTCGGCGCCACGCTGCCCCGGTCGGCGGCGCGGCGCGCGCCGGCGGCCGCGCTCGACGTGCGCACGCGCGGCTGGTACAACCCGGGGCTCGACTATCGGCTCTACATGGTGCCGGGAATCCTCGTGGAGCTCGTCACGATCGTCGCCACCCTGGCGACCGCTCTGAGCATCGTGCGTGAGAAGGAGCTCGGCACGCTGGAGCAGCTCAACGTGACGCCGGTGACGCGCGGCCAGTTCATCGCCGCGAAGCTCATTCCGCTGTGGTCGCTCGGCCTCGCCGCCCTCGCCGTCGGACTCATCGTGGCGCGGCTCGCCTTCGGGGTGTCGATCCGGGGAAGCGTCGTCCTCGTCTTCGCGACGGCGTCGGTCTATCTGCTCGCGGCGCTCGGCATCGGGCTCCTCGTCTCGACCATCGTGGAGACGCAGCAGCAGGCGATGTTCGTGACGTTCTTCATCGTGCTCGTGTATCTGCTGATGAGCGGGCTGTTCACGCCGGTGCGCAGCATGCCGCGGTGGGCACAGTGGATGACGCAGGCGAACCCGATGATGCACTACATGGTCATCATGCGGGCGGTCATGATCCGCGGCGCGGGAGTGCGCGAGATCGCGCAGCCGCTCGCCGCGCTCGCCGCGCTGGCGCTCGCGGTGTTCAGCCTGTCGGTGCTGCGCTACGCGAAGCGCTCGGCGTGACCGGCGCGCCCGCGGCGAGCCACTCCTGCGCGGCGGGTCCGCTGCTCGCCGAGCGCTCGTAGCGGCCGTCGGCGCGCAGCACCCACGCCGAGTGGTCCTCGAGGTAGAGGCCGAGGATCTCCTCCAGCTCGCGCCGGTGCGCCGGATCGCGGATCGGCACCAGCAGCTCGACGCGGCGGCGCAGGTTGCGCGGGCGGAGATCGGACGAGCCGATGTACAGCTCCGGCGAGCCGCCGTTCTCGAACCGGTAGATCCGCGAATGCTCGAGGAAGCGGCCGACGACCGACACGACGCGGACGTGCTCCGATCGCTCCGCCACCTCCGGCCGCAGCGTGCAGATGCCGCGCACCACGAGGTCGACGCGGACGCCCGCCTGCGACGCGCGGTACAGCGCGCGTACCACCTCCGCGTCGGAGATGCCGTTCACCTTGATCGCGATCCCCGCCGGACGCCCCTCGCGCGCGTGGCGCGTCTCTCGCTCGATCAGTGCGAGCACCGCGGGGAGGAGCTGCACCGGCGCGACGAGCGCGCCGTGGGCGAGCCCCTCCGGGGGCCGCGCCGAGCCGGTGAGCGCGTTGAACAGGTCGGCGACGTCGCTCGTCATCCGCTCCGCGGCGGAGAACAGGCTCAGGTCCGTGTACTGCCGCCCGGAGCGCGTGTTGTAGTTCCCCGTGGAGACGTGCGCGTAGCGCTTGAGCGCCGTGCCCTCGCGCCTGACGACGAGGGCGAGCTTCGCGTGCACCTTGAGGCCGACGAAGCCGTACACGACGTGCGCTCCCGCCGCCTCGAGCGCGCGTGCCCAGGTGACGTTGTGCTCCTCGTCGAACCTCGCCTTCAGCTCGACGAGCGCGACGACCTTCTTCCCCGCGCGCGCCGCGTCGAGCAGGGCGTCGACCACCGCCGACGGGTCTCCCGCGCGATACAGCGTGATCTTCATCGTCGTCACGCGCGGATCGGCGGCCGCCTCGCGGAGGAAGCGCACGACCGTGCCCTCGTAGTCGTCGAACGGATGGTGCGCGAGGATCTCGCCGTCGGCGAGCGCGTCCATGATCGTGCCGTCGTCGCGCAACCGCGTACGCGCCGGCAGCGTCGGGTAGGCCAGCGCCGGATCGTCCGGAAGCGGCAGCGACGCGAGGCAGCGCAGGTCGAGCAGCCCGCTCACGATCTCCGGCTCGCAGCTCGGCGCGGCGGCCGCGCCGCGTCCCGCCGCCTCCCGCCGCAGATTGTCGAGCACGAGCTGGCTCACCGAGTTCGGCATCGTGCGCTCCACCTCGATGCGCACGGCCGGGTTGTACGGCCGGCGTTCCGTCGCGCCGGCCACCGCGGCGAGGAGGTCGTCCGCATTGCGCTCGTCGAGCTCGAGGTCCCCGGCGCGCGTGACGCGGAAGAGATACGCCCCTTCGACGCGCGCGTTGGGGTACAGCAGGTCGACGTTCGCGCGAAGCACGTCCTCCACGGGGACGACCTCGAGCGGCCGTCCGGGCACGGGGAGCAGCCGCTCGAGATCGGGCGGCACCTCGAGCTCGGCGAGGTGCGCCTGGCCCGCGGGACCGCTCCGGAACACGACGGCGAGCGAGAGCCCGAGGTGCGGCAGGTGCGGCAACGGGTGTCCCGGGCTCAGCGTCATCGCGAGCGGCGTGAGCGCGGGATAGATGTCGTCGCGGCAGCGCGAGCGCAGCGCGTCGCGCTCGCGCTCCGTCAGATCGCTCCAGCGCCGCACGTGGGTCCCGAACGCCGCTGCCGCGCGCAGGCAGGCGTCGGCGCAGCGCCCCTGCGCCGCGAGGATCGACTCGATCTCCCGCTCGACGCGTTCCAACCGCTCTCCCGGCGTCAGCCCGTCGACGCCGCGCTCGTACGCGGCGGCGTCCTGCGCCGTGGCCGCGTGGCGCAGCTCGGGCATGCGCACCATGTAGAACTCGTCGAGGTTGCTCGTGACGATGCCGAGGAAGCGCAGGCGCTCGCGCAGCGGGGTGCGCGGGTCTTCCGCCAGCGCGAGCACCCGCCGCTGGAACGCCAGCAGGCTCAGCTCCGCGCCCAGCATCTCGGGCGGCTCGCGCAGCGCGCTCGCTTCCGGCGACGGCTGCTCGCTGCTCGCGAAGCGCTCTCCCATCGTGCCCGGCCGCATCCACCGCAGCAGGAGCTCCGCCCGCTCGCGCGGCTCGCTCCCGCCGCCGTTCAGCCCGTGCTCGCGCTCCAGCGCATCGACCAGCCGATGGAAGTCGTCGACCGATCCGCGCCGGTGATGGGCGCACAGCACGTACAGCGTCCGCGCCGCTCCCTCGCGGCGAACGGTCACGCGATCGAGATGGAGCTCCACGCGCGGCCGGCCGAGCAGGTCCGGCCGTGCACCGCGCGTGAGCCGCTCGATCTCGAGCTCGAGGCGCGGCTGCAGCGACGCGGGATCGACGAGCGACTGCAGCCGGCGCCGCACCGCCGTGTCCTCGTCGAGCGCACTCGCCGCGCTCGCCGAGCGCACCGGCGCGCTCACCTGCTCCGAGGCCCCGTTCCCCGCGAGCCGCAGCAGCAGCCGGTGCGGCGCCCGCTCGCCGACGCGCAACCGGCAGACGATCCCTCGCTCACGCAACGCCTCGTCGCGCGTATCGAGGTAGACGTCGCGATGCGCCGAGCGCCGCGGCGGCCCGCTGCGCGCACCGAGCGGAAGCTCCGCCCGCGCCAGCGCCTCGAGCTCCGACGCCGACCGCAGCTCGTAGCGAACGACCGTCATCGGCTGCTCTCCGGCAGCATCATCCGGCGCGAATGCAACGGTCGAACACGTTCTTCTTCGCGTCCTGCGGCGTGCGCACCTTGTCGTAGAAGTCGTCGAAGTACTCGAGCGTCTCCTTCACGATCCTGGGCGGAAGGAGGGACCCCACCGGATCACGGTACAGCGCGTAGATCGCGTCCTTCTTCTCCATGAACTTGGCCAGCGCTCCGGGGAACTCGCCCGCGATCTCGCAGGGCGCCATGAACTTCCGCGTCCGGACGTTCGGCACCCCGTAGTTCGGCGGCGGCGCGGCGTACCACGCGTTCACCGCGCCGGCGTAGTCGAAGTCGTACGCCACGGGCAGCACGCGACCGTCGGTCGTGCCGAGCAGCTCGGTGTTGTGCAGGCCCCCCCACGAGAAGTCGAGGTTGCCGATGAAGTACTCGAACAGGTACGCGAGCGCGAGCTGCTCGGGGTCGAGGTCCGCGGGGGTCGCCCCGGTCTGCTTCAGCACCTTCGCCGAGAGCCGCTTCGCGAGGTGCGCCGGGTCCTCCACGATGAACGCGTACCGCTCCGCCTCGCGCTTCCCGCCCGCGCTGTCGGCATACGTCATCCGCAGCAGCCGGACCCGATGGCTCACGGGCGTCAGCGTCTGGTACACGCGATACAGCTGGAACTCCTGAAGGATGTACCGCTCGTACTGCTCGTTGTCCTGGCAGTAGTTCACGAGCTTGGGCTCGTCGAGCCCGTCGAACAGCGTGTGGTCGGCGGTCTTGTTCGAGAAGTTGAGCCGGATCGGCGGGAAGGAGCAGTTCTTGAGCCGCCAGATGCCGCGCGTGCGCACCCGCACCGGCACCTGCGCCGGCTTGCCCGCGCTGTCCTGGTAGGTGAGTGCGCCCCATCGCCACGGCGCCTTCTCGCTCTTGTCGCGCCGGATCTGGCGGATGTTCGTCGTGAAGGTGACCACCACCGGCTCCTCGGAGCGAAAGAGCCGCGGCACCTTCGGCTCCTTCGGCGCCGCGCTGTCCGTCGCCGCCTGCGCGCGCGCGCGCGGCGCCGTCGCCGCGGCCGCCGTCGACAGCACGAGGAGCGCGGCCAGCAGGCGGCGGCGCGGTGGGCGCGCGGGGCGCGCGGACACTCCGGTGCGCGAGTCCATGGTCACACCAGTTCGGCGGTGATGATCTGCTCCGAGCCGGACGCTCGCAGCAGGGCCAGCAGGTCCTCCGTGGTCGACTTCTTCTTGAGCTGCACGTGGTACTCGGCGACGTGCACGCCGTCGGATTCCGAGATCGCCCCGATGCGCCACGTCTTCACGTACTCGGTGAGCCGCGGCTCGACGCGACTCCGCATCGCGGCGAGATCGCGCGTGCGCACGCGCACCCGCGTCTCCTCCGTCTCGGCCGGCTCGTCGCCCTGCTGCTGCGCGCGCCGCCACGCTCGCTGCGCCACCCCCTCGAGCTGTTCGCGCGTCATGTTCCGGAACACCTCGTCGTCGATCCGCGCGACGAACGTCCCCGTGCGCGCGAGCTGGCGCGCGCGGCGCAGCCGCTGCTCCGCGATCCGTCCATCGAGCTCCATCGGCGCGCTCCCGAAGTCCGTGTACCAGAGCACGAGTGCCACCGTGTTGAAGCCCATCGAGATCACCGCGGCCACCGGCAGGTTCACCGCCGAGGCGAGCCCCACGCCGGTCGCGAGGAAGACGTACACCGCGTCCTTGCTGTCGTCGAGCGTGTTGCGGAAGCGGACGGCGGCCACGATCCCGGCGAGGCTGAACGCGAGGGCCAGGCTGTACTTCACCAGCAGCACGATCCCCGCGACCACCGCCGGGAGCACGATCAGCAGCTGCACCACCGACTGCTGATAGCCGCGCTTCGCCCGCGTGAGCTGATAGACCCACGCCACGGGGAGCGACAGCAGCACGGCGGCGAGCATCGCCACGCCGACGGTGATCGACAGCGACACCTCGTCGAGCGGCGCCGGCTGCGCCGCGCGGATGGCCGCCGATCGTCCGCCGAACAGCGTGTCCAGCGACGAGGGCATCTCCTGCGCGCCGCGCGGCAGGTAGCGCCACACGAGCGTGGTGAGCGTGACGAGGACTGCGTAGTACACGACGGCGCGCAGCACGACGCGCGCGCCCGGTCCGACCCTCGTCGCATGGGAGGCCATGTCCACTTCTCCGGCGGGAACCGGGCAAGTATCGCCGCCCTCGGCCCTCGGCGCCATGCCACCGCTCGCTGCCTTGCCGCGGCCCGCGCGCTGGCCGCAGTATTGGCCGATGCGAATCGCCGCCGCCCTCGCCGCGCTCGTCGCCCTCCTGGGGTCCCCCGGCGCGGCGCGCGCGCAGGCGACTCCGAGGCCGTCGCTCGTCGTCCTCGTCACGATCGATCAGTTCCGCGCCGACTACCTCGATCGCTTCGGTCCGCAGATGACCGGCGGGATCGCGCGGCTCATGCGCGGCGGCGCGCGGTTCACCAACGCGCACCACGACCACGGCATCACCGAGACCGCGCCCGGACACGCGACCCTCCTCTCGGGACGCTTCCCGCGCTCGACCGGGATCATGATGAACAGCATCGGCGTCGCCGACACGGCGGCACCGCTGCTCGACGGCGCGTACGGCACCGGCGCCTCGCCGAAGCGGTTCAAGGGCACCACGCTCGCCGACTGGCTGAAGGCCGCCGAGCCGGGCTCGCGGACCTTGTCGGTGTCGATGAAGGACCGCGCCGCGATCCTCCCGGTCGGCCGATCGCGCGCCGACGTCTACTGGTATTCGCCCGACGGGCGTTTCTCGACCAGCCGCTACTACCGCGACTCGCTCCCGCACTGGGTCACGGCGTTCAATTTTCGCGATCTCGCGCAGAGCTACGCCGGGAAGCGCTGGACGCTGCTGCTCCCGGACAGCGCGTACCCCGAGCCCGACAGCGTCCCGGCCGAGTCGGCGGGGAGCGACTTCACCTTCCCGCATCCGCTGCCGTCGGACGCCTTCGACGCGGCCAGCGTCGTGCGCACCACGCCGTTCATCGACGAGCTCGTGGTCGCGTTCGCGCTCGACGGCGTCCAGGAGCTCGGACTCGGGAAGGGGCCGCAGACCGATCTCCTCGCCATCTCACTCTCGGCCACCGACGTGATCGGCCACCGGTTCGGTCCGGACTCGCGGGAGATGCACGACCAGGTGCTGCGCGTCGATCGCACGATCGGCGTCCTGCTCGACTCCCTGTACACGCTGCGCGACTCCTCGCGGATCACCGTCGTGCTCGCCGCGGATCACGGCATCGGCTCGATCCCCGAGCTGGCGCCGGCGAGCGTGCAGCCGCGCCCGCGGCACGTGGACCTGCGGCCGCTGCTCGGGTCGGTGCGCGCCGGCATGGCGGCGGCGCACATGGACACGCTCATGATCGACATGGACCAGAATCTCGTGTTCATCGATCGCGACGCGTTCAAGGCCGCCCACCTCGACGCCGACTCCGTGCTCGAGCGCCTCGCCAAGGCGATCCGCGCCACGCCGGGGGTCGCTCGCGTCGACCGGTGGCCGGCGATCCTCGCCGACTCGGCGCGGGATCCGATCGCGCGGCGCTGGACGCACCAGTTCCCCGCCACCGCGCCGATCGAGCTCGTCGTGACGCTCACCCCGTACAGCATCTTCGGCCCGATCATCGTGACCCACGGGTCGCCGTACGATTACGACTCGCACGTCCCGCTCATCTTCTACGGCGACGGCGTGAAGCCGGGCCGGTACGACGGCTTCGTCCGCACCGTCGACCTCGCGCCCACCCTCGCCGCCATCGCCGGCGTGAAGCCGACCGAGCGCGTGGACGGCGTGGTGCTGAAGGAGGCGGTTCGATAGCGCGCTCGGCGCTGGTCGAGAGCGCATGAGCGCACGGACGCGATCCACCCGCCACTGGGAGCTCCTGCCGCGCGAGCGGCTGCTCGACGTGCGCATCCGCGACCTCGGGCTCAGCCTCTCGGGCACGTGGGTCGAGGACTGCATCCACGACCTCTACGGCGAGCTGGCGTCGCGCGGCATCGCGCTGCGTCCGCACTGCTGGCTGTCCGACGAGTGGTTCTCGCCGCGCAACGTCCCCGGCATCGCCATTCCGTTCTACCTCGTGCATCCCCGGCTCATCCGGCTCGAGCGCAGCATGGTCAACGAGGCGGAGGGCGCGTCGCGGCCGGAGTGCATGCGCATCCTGCGGCACGAGGCCGGTCACGCGATCCAGCACGGCTACCGGTTGCATCGCCGGCCGGCGTACCAGCGTCTGTTCGGCCGGTCGACCACCACCTATCCGACGTCGTACCGTCCCAAACCGACGAGCCGCAAGTTCGTGCAGCACCTGCGCGCGTACTACGCGCAGGCGCATCCCGACGAGGACTTCGCCGAGACGTTCGCCGTGTGGATGCAGCCGCGCGCGAGATGGCGCACGCGCTATGCGGGGTGGCCCGCGCTGCGGAAGCTCGAGTACGTCGACACGGTGATGCACGAGCTCGAGGGCATGCGGCCGCCGGTGCGGACGCGAACGCGCGTCGCGCCGGTGTCGCAGCTCACGTCGACCCTGCGCGAGTACTACGAGGCGAAGCGCGCCGTCTACGCCGTGGACTTCCCGAGCACCTACGACAGGGAGCTCTGCCGCATCTTCTCCACCTCGCCGCGCTACGCGAATCGCGAGCTCGCGACGCGATTCATCAGGCGTCACGCGAAGGACATTCGCGCGCTCGTCGCCCGCTGGACCGGCGAGTCCGAGTTCACGATCGATCAGCTGCTGCAGGACATGATCGGGCGGAGCCGCGTGCTGAAGCTGCGCGTGCCCGGGCCCGAGGAGCGTGTGCTGCTCGACTTCGCCGGGATGCTCGCCGTGCGGTCGGTGCACTTCCTCTATCGGCGCCGGGAGTCGATCCCGCTGTGAGCGCCGCGCGCCGCCGACGCCGGCCACGCCGCCGCCTCCGCGTCCTCGTGCTGCTCGAGACCGGCCAGCGACCACCCGACGATCTCTCGACGCTGTCCGATCAGGAGCGCTACGCGTTCAAGATGGAGATCGACGTCCTCGAGACGCTGGCGGCGCTCGGCCACGAGGCGCGCGTCCTCGAGGTGCGCGAGGAGCTCGGGCCCATCCGCCAGGCGTTGTACGAGTGGAAGCCGCACGTCGTCTTCAACCTCATCGAGGCCTTCTTCGGGCTGCGCGAGCTCGATTACCACATCGCGAGCTATCTCGAGCTCATGCGCGTGCCCTACACCGGCTGCAATCCGCGCGGCCTCGTGCTCGCCCGCGACAAGGCGCTCGCCAAGACGATCCTCGCCTACCATCGCGTCCACGTGCCGAAGTTCGAGGTCGTGCCGTCGGGGCGACGCCTGCGCCGCTCGGCACGCCTCGCCTTCCCGATGATCGTGAAGAGCCTCACGGAGGAGGCCTCCGTCGGCATCGCGCAGGCGTCGGTCGTGTGGGACCGCGAGGAGCTCGACGAGCGGGTGCGATTCATCCACGAGAGCATCACCGGCGACGCACTCGTCGAGGAGTACATCGATGGGCGCGAGATCTACGTCGGCGTGCTCGGCAACCAGCGGCTCACCGTGCTGCCGCCGTGGGAGCTCTACTTCGAGCACACCGCGCCCGGCGCGCTGGCGATCGCCACGGCGCGCGTGAAGCACGACCTCGCGTATCAGGAGAAGCACGGCATCACCGAAGGCGAAGCGGACCTCGAGCCGGCCGTGCGGTCGAAGCTCGTCGCCGTCGCGAAGCGCATCTATCGCAGCCTCTCGCTCGACGGCTACGCGCGGCTCGACTTCCGCCTCCGCGCCGACGGCACCGCCTTCTTCATCGAGGCGAATCCCAACCCCGAGATCGCGAGCAAGGAGGAGTTCGCGCGCTCGGCTCGCCAGGCCGGGATCAAGTACGAGCGCCTCATCGAGAGCATCCTCTCGCTCGGGATCCGGCGGGGCGCGGTGTGAGCTCCGGCGTTCTCGTGCGCGACGCGCTGCCGCGCGATCGCGGCCTGCGCGCCCTGCTGTACGCGGGCGTGCTGCTCCGGCTCGCGCTGTTCGTGCCGCTCTACCCGACGAACAACGACGACCACTTCGGCGTCATCCAGTACATCCTGCGCGAGCACGCCCTGCCGCCGTCGGACGTGCTCTCCCAGGCGTACCACCCGCCGCTCTACTATCTCCTCGCCGCCCCGTTCGCCGCGCTCGGGGGCGTGCGCGGCGCGGAGGTGCTCTCGCTCCTCTTCTCCCTCGCCAATCTCTGGCTGCTCGCGCGCTTTCTCGACTGCACGGAGCTCGTCGCGCGCACGGGCACGCGCCGCCACGCGCTCGCGCTCGCCGCGTTCCTGCCGCAGTTCGTCGTGTTCGGACTCTTCGTCACCAACGACACGCTGTCGTATCTCGTGGGCACGGGGTTCCTCCTCGTGGCGTTCGCCTACGTCGAGCGGCCGAGCGGCCGGCGGCTCACGGCGGTCGGTGCGATGACCGGCATCGGCCTGCTGACCAAGGGGACCTTTCTCGCGTTCGTCCCGGTCGCCGTGGTGCTCGTGCTCGCCGTCGGCTGGCGCCGGCGACTCCCGCTCGGCCGCGTGATCGCGCACGCCGCGTTCTGCCTCGCGCTCGGACTGACGCTCGGCTCGTACAAGTTCGTGGAGAATTACGAGCGACTCGGCCGGCCGATCGTCCACAACCTCGAGCTGCCCGGGCACGAGCTGTTCGGCCAGCGCGGCACGATCCGCGGCGCGGGCTCGTTCGTGGCCTTCGATCTCCCGCGCCTCGTCGTCGCCCCCTACGACCAGCGGCACGTGCGCCACTCCGTCCCCATGCTGCTCTACGCCACCACGTGGTGGTCGTACATCCGCGACTCGAACTTCACGCGCACGCGGCAGCCCGGCTGGCGCATCGTCGCCTCGCTGCTCTGTCTGGCCGGGATCGTTCCCACCGGGCTCGGTGTGATCGGGCTCGCGCGCCTCGGTGCACGGTGGCGCGACGTCGCGAACGTTCCCTCGCTCGCCGAGCGGGAGTACGTCGAGCTCGGACGGCGGATCACCGCGGCGGGCACGCTCGTCGCGACGCTCGGCATCGTCATCGCCGCGGGGGTGAAGTACGACGTCTGGAGCTGCTTCCAGGGTCGGCTGCTCTTCCCGGCGATCCTCGGCGCGCTGCTGCTGTTCGCCGCCGGGTTCGACGGCGTCGTGCTGCGCTGGCCGGCGAGCACGCGATGGCTGCACCGCGCGATGTACGCGGCCTACGCGGTGTTCGCGGCGTATTACGTGGTCGAGGGAGCGGGGGCAATGGGTCTCTGAGCCGAAGGAGATCGGCGGCGAAATGCGAAGGGCGGCGCTCCGGAGGAGTCGCCGCCCTTCGCCGTTCAACGAACGGTCGCGAGATCAGATGTCGAGGTTCGATGCGAATCGCGCGTTCGCCTCGATGAACACCCGCCGCGGCTCGACGTCGTCGCCCATCAGCGTGCGGAAGGTGTCGTCCGCCTGGACGGCGTCCTCGATGTTCACCTTGAGCAGCGTGCGCGTGTTCGGGTCCATCGTCGTGTCGTAGAGCTGGTCGGCGTTCATCTCGCCGAGCCCCTTGTAGCGCTGCACGTTGATCCCCGTCTTGCCGTCGGCGACGAGACGCTTGGCGATCTCGTCGCGCTCCTTCGCGTCGTAGGCGTAGTACGCTTCCTTCCCCTTCGCCACGCGGAACAGGGGCGGCTGCGCGATGTAGACGTAGCCCGCCTCGATCAGCTCCGGCATCTGGCGGTAGAAGAAGGTGAGGAGCAGGGTGCGGATGTGCGCGCCGTCGACGTCCGCGTCGGTCATGATGATGACCTTGTGGTAGCGCGCCCGCTCGATCTCGAACTCGTCCTTGATCCCCGTGCCGAGCGCCGTGATGATCGTGCGGATCTCCTCGTTGGAGAGCACCTTGTCGATGCGCGCCTTCTCCACGTTGATGATCTTGCCGCGCAGCGGAAGGATCGCCTGGAATTCGCGCTTGCGCCCCTGTTTGGCGCTCCCGCCGGCCGAGTCGCCCTCGACGAGATAGATCTCGCACATCGCGGGATCGGTGAGCGAGCAGTCGGCGAGCTTGCCCGGCAGGTTCCCGACCTCGAGCGCGCTCTTTCGCCGCGTGAGGTCGCGCGCCTTGCGTGCCGCCTCGCGCGCCCGCGCCGCCGACATCGCCTTGTCGATCACCGCGTTCGCCGTGCGCGGGTGCTCGTCGAGGTACGCCGCGAGCCACTCGTTCGCGACCGTCTTCACCGCCGACTCGACCTCGGAGTTACCCAGCTTCGTCTTCGTCTGCCCCTCGAACTGCGGCTCCTTGACCTTGACCGAGAGCACGGCGGTCAACCCCTCACGGACATCGTCGCCGGAGAGGGTGATCTCCTTGTCCTTCTTCGCCAGCGACGACTTCTGGATGTACTGGTTGATCACGCGCGTCAGCGCACTCTTGAACCCGGTGAGGTGCGTGCCCCCTTCGTGCGTGTTGATGTTGTTGACGAAGGAGAAGACGGTGTCCTGGTAGCCGTCGTTGTACTGCATCGCGAGCTCGATCCCGACGTCGTCGCGGGTCGTCTCGAGGTAGATCACCTCGTTGTGCAGCGGCTTCCGGCTCGTGTTCAGGTGCTGCACGAACTCGCGCAGCCCGTTCTTCGCCAGGAACGTCTCCTCCTTCTCCTGCTCGGCGCGCTCGTCCTTGAGCAGGATCGTGACGCCCTTGTTGAGGAACGAGAGCTCGCGCAGCCGCGACGCGAGCGTCGCGTAGCTGTAGGTCAGCTCGGTGAAGATCTCGTGGTCCGGCTTGAACCAGATCTTCGTCCCGTTCTGCTTCTTCGGCACGTCGCCGAGCACCTTGAGCTTCGTCTGCGTCGCGCCGCGCACGAAGTCCATGTAGTGCTCCTTCCCGTCGCGACGGATCCAGACCTTGAGCCGCTCGGAGAGCGCGTTCACGACGGAGACGCCGACGCCGTGCAGGCCGCCCGACACCTTGTAGCTGTCCTTGTCGAATTTGCCGCCGGCGTGCAGCACGGTCATCGCGAGCTCGACCCCCGGGATCTTCTCCACCGGGTGAATGTCGACCGGGATCCCGCGGCCGTTGTCGTCGACGGTGATCGAGTTGTCGGCGTGAATGATCACGCTCACGCGATCGGCGTAGCCCGCCATCGCTTCGTCGATCGAGTTGTCGACGACCTCGTAGACGAGGTGATGCAGTCCCCGCTCCGACGTGGAGCCGATGTACATCCCGGGACGCTTCCGGACCGCTTCCAGCCCCTTGAGCACGGTGATCTGCCCTGCGCCGTACTCTTTCGCCGCAGGCTTGTCGGTCGTCTTGGTCATGAACTCACTCGGGTTTCGGACGGGTAGAGCGCACCCGAACACACCCCGAAAACGGGCGCCGGGCAAGATTGTCAAATGTAACCTCGAACGGCCGCGAACGCAACGGTCTGTCGCCGTGCTAAGCCGCGGACCAGCAAGGACTTACAAGGCAACAATCCGGCGTACTCACCGAGCTCTGCCGCGTGCCTTCCCGAGCCGAACGGAGCGACCCGTTCGGCGACGTCAATCGCGCCGCAGAAGCCAGCGGATCCGCCGAACCGGCGCGCGGCCCGGCTTCGCATTCAGCGCCCGCAACAGCTCCGGCTCCATCAGCGACAGCTCGTTCATCCACGCGTTCGTCGTCACCCGCACGAACATCGTCCCGTCCGCGGTGATCGACGTCGGCTCGGTCACCGCCGCGATCTGCGAGCCGACCAGCGCCGCCCACTCGGGGATGACCGCCGCCTGCTCGATGCGCTCGGAGAGCCCGCTCTCCTTGAGCACGCCCGCGAGCACGTCGCCGATCGCCGACGGCTTCTTCCGCGCCGGACTCACGCCGCCCCCGCGTGGGCGTCGTCGCCCGTCACGATGCCCGCCGCGATGCGCCATCGCGCCAACCCGGTGAGCGCCTGCGGGATGTCGCTCTCGCGCGGCACGGTGAGCAGTGTCTGGCCCATCCCCTGCTCGGCGAGCAGCTCGAGGATGCGCGCCGAGCGGCGCGCGTCGAGCTCGGCGAACGGATCGTCGAGCAGGAACAGCGGCGCGGCGCCGAGCCGATGCTGCAACGTCTCCGCCTCGAGCAGCCGGAGCGCGATCGCCGCCGTGCGCTGCTGACCGGCCGATCCGAAGGCGCGCAGCTCGCGCGCGTCGAGCGTGAGCGTGAGGTCGTCGCGGTGCGGCCCCGCGTGCGTGAGCCCGCGGCGCATGTCGAGCGGGCGCTTGAGCTCGAGCGCGCGCGCGAGCGCGCGCACGACGTCGTCGATCTCCGCGCCCGACGGCTCGAGCGAGGTGGCGTAGCGCATGGCAACCGGCGCCTGTTCGCCGATCGCCGCGCACAGCGCCGCGAACCGGTCGGCCGCGCGCTCGGTCCAGCGCACGCGCTCGCGCCAGAGCAGCGCGCCGTGCTCGGCGAGCGGCGCCTCCCACACGGCGACGCGCTGCTCCGCCCGCCCGCCGGCGCTCCGCATGGCGTCGCGCAGCGCGGCGTTGCGCTGCGCGAGTGCGGCCCGGTAGCGCTGCAGCGCCGCGAGATACGTACGCGACGTCAGCGCCAGCAGGATGTCGAGGTACCGCCGCCGCGCGCTCGGCGCGCCGCTCACGAGCTCCACGTCCGCCGGCGAGAAGAGCACGCATGGCAGTGCGCCGAGCGCATCGCTCAACCGCGGCGGCTCCCCGCCGTCCACCTTCACGCGCTTGCGCCGCCCCTGCCGCTCGAACCCCGCTGCCAGCTCGTGATGCGCGCCGCCGCGCGTGCGCGCCGAGATGTGGAAGCCCGGCGCGCCGAACCGCACGACATCGACGTCGCGCGCGCCGCGCACCGAGCGCAGCAGGTGCAGGTAGTAGATCGCCTCGAGCAGGTTGCTCTTCCCCTGGCCGTTCTCGCCGATCACCACCGCACCGGCGGTGGGAAAGTCGAGATCGAGCCGCGCGAGATTGCGGAAGTCGCGCAGCGCGAGCGCGCTGAGGACGACGCGAGCCGCGTCGCTCATCGTCGTGGCGACGCGAAGGTGACGGGAGGGCGAGTCACTGTCCGGTGAACCGCGGCGGCCGCTTCTCGAGAAAGGCGCGCATCCCCTCGCCCTTGTCGGCGGACGCCGAGAGCAGGCCGAAGTACGACGCCTCGAGCGCGATCGCGTCGTCGAGCGGGAGATCGAGCCCCCGGTCCACCGCCTCGATGCAGTGCGCCACGGCGAGCGGACCCTGCGCGAGGATCGCCGCCAGCGTGGCGCGGGCGACGTCGAGCAGCTCGGCGCCGGGGACGACGCGATTCACCAGGCCGATGCGGTACGCCTCGGCGGCGTCGATCATCTCGCCGGTGAGGAGCAGGTGCAATGCGCGTCCCTTGCCGACGAGCCGCGGCAGCCGCTGCGTCGCGCCGTAGCCGGGCACGATGCCGAGCTTCACCTCGGGCTGCCCGAACTTCGCCGCGTCGGACGCGATGCGCAGATGACACGCCATGGCGAGCTCGCAGCCGCCGCCGAGCGCGAAGCCGTTGACCGCGGCCAGCGTCGGCTTGGGCGAGCGCTCGAACCGGCGAAAGACGCGCTGGCCGCGCTCGGCGCGCGCCTTCCCCTCGGTGGCGGTCTGGCCCGCGAGCTCGGCGATGTCCGCGCCGGCGACGAACGCGCGTCCGGCGCCCGTGAGCAGTACCGCGCCGACGTCCTCGCGCGAGACCGCGTCCTCGATCGCGCGTCCCAGCTCGGCCATGAGGGCGTCGTTGAGCGCGTTCAGCTTGTCGGGCCGGTCGACGGTGATCGTGGCGATCCGCTCGTCGACCTGGAAGGTGAGCAGCTCGTAAGCCATGGGATTCGGCGGGATGCGGCGGTCGCATAAGATACATTCCGGGACCGCCCTTTGCCTTCCGCCCACGCCATGGCCGACTGGATTCTCCGCGAGGGCCCGAAGTCGAGCGTCCGCTACCGGCGGGCCGACGGACGGCTCGTGAAGGACGCGCGAACGCTCGAGCGCATCCGCCGGCTCGCGATCCCACCCGCGTGGACCGACGTGCACATCGCCGCGAGTCCGCGCGCGTCGGTGCAGGCGTGGGGGCACGACGCGAAGTCGCGGAAGCAGTACCGCTATCACCAGCGCGCCGTCGAGCGCGGGCAGCTCCGGAAGTATTACCGCGTGCGCGAGCTCGCGAAGGAGCTGCCCGCGCTGCGCCGGCGCATCCGTCACGATGCGGCCGCGCGCGAGCCCACGCGCGACGCCGTCGCCGCGGCCGTCGTGCAGCTCGTGAGCGAGAGCTTCTTCCGCATCGGGAGCGAGCGGTACGCCGAGGAGAACAGGACCTTCGGCATCGCGTCGCTCCTCAAGCGGCACGTCGAGGTGGAGCAGGGCCGCGCCGTCTTCACCTACACCGGCAAGCGCTCGATCCGGCAGCGGCAGGTCGTGGCGAACCGCGCGCTCGCGAAGCTCGTCGCGCGCCATCTGCGCACGCCGGGCGCCCGGCTCTTCCGCTATCGTGACGACGGCCGCTGGCGCAACCTCACCGCGCGCGACGTGAACGGGTATCTGCACGAGACCCTCGGGGTGCCGTACAGCGCGAAGGACTTCCGGACGTGGGGCGGGACGCTGCGCGCGGCGACCGTGCTCGCCGAGCTCGGGCCGGCGCGATCCGAAACGGAGGCGAAGCGCAACGTCGCGACGGCGATGCGGCTCGTGTCCGCCGAGTTGGGGAACACGCCGGCCATCTGCCGGAAATCGTACGTGCACCCGATCGTCGTCGCGCGCTACCTCGACGAGGGAGAAACGATTCATCTCCCCGCGGGCCATCGGAGCGGCGGGTCCGAGTACGCGCACTCGCCCGAGGAACGAGCGCTCATCCGGTTCCTCGACGCGCATTTCCCCGAGCGGCGGCGCCGCGCGCGTCGCGACGGTTGACGTGAGCACGTCGCGCCGCGCGGTGCCTCGATGGGTCCCGGCGGCGCTCGTCGTCCTCGCCGCCGCGCTTCCGCTCCTCCCGACGCTGCGCGCCGGCTTCATCTACGACGACACGACGATCATCCGCGACAACGCGTGGCTCCGGGGCTGGAGCGCGCTGGCGCACGCGTGGCACCAGCCGTACTGGCCGAACGCGGGCCTCGACGTAGGTGGTCTCTATCGGCCGGTGCACGTCGCGCTGCTCGCGGCGGTGTGGAACGCCGCCGGCGGCGCGCCACTCGCGTTTCACTCGTACGCGCTCGCGCTCTACGTGCTCGTCGTCGTGCTCGCGTGGCGGCTGCTGCGGCGCGCCACCTTCGGAATCCCCGCCGCGCTCGGCGCGCTCTGGCTGGCGACGCATCCACTTCACGTGGAGGCGGTGGCGAGCGCCGCGAACACGGCCGAGCTGCTCGTCGCGGCGTGCACCATCGCGCTCGCGTTCCTGCTCGCGCGCGCCGACGGTCGCGGCGCGGCGCGCGCCGACGGCTGGGGGATCGCGCTCGCCGGGGCCGCGCTCTCGGCGGCGGCGCTGCTGTCGAAGGAGTCGGGGATCGTCGCGCTGCCGCTCGCGGCCGTCACGGCGTGGGGGTGGCGTGCGCCGGCAGAGCGCATCGCGGCGCGGGAGCTCGCGCGGCGCCACTCGCGGCTCTGGCTCGCGAGCGGTGGCGCGATCGTCGCCGCGCTCCTCGCCCGCGCCGTCGTGCTCGGCGCGCCGGTGTCGCGCGTCTCGATTGCCGCGCCCGGGCTCGACACGCTCGGCCCCGTGGAGCGCGCGACCGCGGTGGTGTCGGTGTGGCCGCGCATCGCCGGAACGATCGCCTGGCCGGCGACGCTCTCGCCGTACTACGGGCCGACCGTGCTCCCCGCGCGGCGCGTCGCGCTCGCGCTGCTCGCGCTGGTCGCGTCGGCGGCGCTCCTCGCCGGCTGCATCGTGCTCGCGCGGCGCGGCGACCGACGCCCGCTCGCGGCGTTGGCGTGGATGGCGCTCACCTATCTGCCGGCGTCGAACCTCGTGACCGCCGCCGGCCCGATCGTCTCCGACCGCACGCTGTTCGGCGCGACGATCGGCGGGGCGATGCTGCTCGCGTGGGGCGTCGACCGGCTGCCGCGCCGCGCGTGGTTCGCCGCCGCGCTCGCGCTGGCACTTCTCGCCGCGCGCAACGCGATGCACACGGCTCGCTACGCGCGCGTGTGGACGAGCCACCGCACGCTCTGGGAGCAGCTCGTGCGCGCGTCGCCCGGCGAATACCGCGGCTGGGAGCTGCTCGGCATCGACGCGACCGCGCGCGGCGACCGCGCCCGCGCCGTGTCGCTGCTCGCGCACGCGTTCGCGATGGAGCCCCGCGATCGCCGGCTCCGCTTCGAGTACGGCCAGGCGCTCTACGCCGCGGGCCGCTACGGCGACGCTGCCGGCGTGCTCGCGCCCCTCCTCGCGGCGACCGAGGTGCGGCGCGAGCGCGACTTCGTGGCGATGTACCTCGACGCGGTGGGCCGGTCGCGCGGGGTGGAAGCCGTCGTCGCCGCGGGAACCCCCCTGTTGCGAGGCGAGGCGGCCGCCGTCGCGGCGCTCTTCGTCGGCGCGGCGCAGGAGCGCCTCGGGCGCCTCGCCGCGGCCGACTCCGTGTACGCGCTCGGCCTGCGCGAGGCGCCGGCCGACACGCTCCTCCGCGCGAGGCGCGCCGCGCTGGAGGCGCGTCTCCCCGCACGGTAGGTTGCGAGCATGAGCGCGGTGGAGGCGGTGCGCTGGTCGGCCGACGGCCGCGCGGTGGAGATCATCGATCAGCGTGAGCTCCCCGGCCGGCTCGTGCGCCGCACCCTCCGCTCCGCCGCCGACATCTGCGACGCGATCGCCACCCTCGCCGTGCGCGGCGCGCCGGCCATCGGCGTCGCGGGTGCGATGGGGCTCGTCGTCGCGCTCGAGCCGTACGTGTACGAGCCGCGCGACGCCTTCATCGCTCGTGCGCTCGCCGTCGGCGGCCGCATCGCCTGCGTGCGCCCGACCGCCGTGAACCTCTCGTGGGCCGTGCGCCGGCTGATCGACGTGGCCGCGTCGGTGAACGGCGACGGTCGCGCGATCCTCGCCGCGATGCGCGCCGAGGCGACGTGCATCCTCGACGAGGATCGCGCGATGTGCCGCCGGATCGGCGAGCAGGGGCTCGCGCTGCTCCACGACGGCGCCCGCGTGCTCACGCACTGCAATGCGGGAGCGCTCGCCACGGCGGGGATCGGCACCGCCCTCGCGCCGGTGTACGTCGCCGCCGAGCGGGGGATGCAGGTCGCGGTGTTCGCCGACGAGACGCGCCCGCTGCTGCAGGGCAGCCGGCTCACGGCGTGGGAGCTCGCGCAGGCTGGGATCGACGTCACCGTCCTCGCCGACGGCATGGCCGCGTCGCTCATGCGCGAGGATCGCGTCGACGTCGTGATCGTCGGCGCCGACCGGGTCGCCGCCAACGGCGACGTCGCCAACAAGATCGGCACCTACCCGCTCGCGATCGTGGCGCGCCATCACGGCATTCCGTTCTACGTCGCGGCGCCGTGGAGCACGGTCGATCCGTCGACGCCGGATGGCGCCGCGATCGAGATCGAGCATCGCGCGGCGGCGGAGCTCGGCCGAGGGTTCGTCGCGCCGGTCGTGCCCGAGCACGTCGCCGTGTTCAATCCGGCGTTCGACGTCACGCCCGGCGCGCTCGTGTCGGCATTCGTCACGGACCGCGGCGTGATCCGTCCGCCGTATCGATTCGAGGCCGGGCACGACGGCGCGGCGGAGGTGTAGACTCGGCGATGCCCCGCTCCACCTCCCGCGCCGCGCGCACGCTCGCGGCCGAGCTCGATGCCCACTGCGCACGCCTCGCCGCGTGCCGGCGTTGCGCGCTCGGCCCAGGCGTTCTCCCGATCGTCTCGCAGTCGCGCGCTCCGCGCGCCATGCTCGTGGGCCAGGCGCCGGGCCAGACCGAGACGGCGGGAGGGAAGCCCTTCGCCGGCCGCGCTGGCCGCACGCTCTTCCGCTGGCTCGAGCGCGCCGGCCTCGACGAGCCCACCGCGCGCGAGATCCTCTACATCTCGGCGATGACGCGCTGCTACCCGGGCCCGCACCCTGCCGGCCGCGGCGATCGCGTGCCGTCGCCGGCCGAGCGCGAGCGGTGTGCCGACTGGCTCGAGGAGGAGCTGCGCATCATCCGTCCGACACTGCTCGTCCCGGTCGGCCGGCTGGCGATCGACCGCTTTCTCGGCCCCGGACCGCTGCACGAGATCATCGGGAGCGAGCACGCGGTCGAGTACGCCGGCGGACGTGCCGTCGCGATCCCGCTGCCGCATCCGAGCGGAGCGAGCAGCTGGATTCACGGGGCTGGCCACGCCGCGCTGCTCGAGCGCGCGCTCGATCTTCTCGGGGCGAGACTCGGCACCGCGGCGGCCGGCGAGCGGAGCGTCGCCTGATGCGCGCGTTCATTCTCGTCTTCTCGCTCGGCGCGCCGGACCCGCGGCACCACGGCGACCGGTGGTTCGGCCCCGACAAGCTGCAGCACTTCTTCGCGTCGGCGTTCGTGCAGAGTCTCGGCTACGGTACCCTGCGACTGGCCGGGGCCGACCATGGCACGGCTCTGGGGGGGGCGAGCGCGACGACCGCGCTCGTCGGGGTGGGGAAGGAGCTTCGCGACCGCCGCAGCCAGGGCGACGTCAGTGCCCGCGATCTCGTCTGGGATGCCGCCGGAGCCGGGGCCGCGACCGTCCTTCTCGTGCGGACGATCCGATGAGCCGCCCAGGTGGGGGAATTTCCGACCCGGGTCGACCTGTCACAGAAGGTATATTGTCGAGTCTCACCCGCATTCCACGCGAGCGCGTCCGATGACTACGGCTCGAACCAAGTTCCTGATCGGCGGTGCCCTGGTGCTCGGCACGGCCGGCTACCTCATGGCGACGTCGATTCGTGAGACCGGCACCTACTATCTCACGCCGACCGAGCTCGCCACGAAGCTTCAGGCCGATCCGAGCTTCCGGAACACCGGCGTGAAGATCGGCGCCCGCGTCGTGCCGGGCTCGATCCAGCGCGAGCCGGGCGGTCGCGAGTACGCGTTCCGCGTGACCGACGGTGCGCGCGTCGTGCCGGTGGTCTACAAGGGCATCGCCCCCGACACCTTCACCGACGGCGTCGACGTCGTGGTCGAGGGGCGGATGGACGGCGCGGGCACCTTCCACGCCACGACGCTCCTCGCGAAGTGCGCGTCGCGCTACGAGAACGCGCCCGACGGGGGCAAGTACCGCGAGACGCCGGGCTACAAGTCGGCGACGGGCACGGGGGCGCGCGCGTGATCCTCATCGGCGAGCTGTCGCTCTGGGTCGCGCTGCTGATGGCGGCGTGGGCCGCCGTCACGTCGTTCGCCGGCGGAGCGCTCGGGCGAGACGATCTCGTCACGAGCGGACGGCGCGGTCTTTATGCGACGTGGGCGATGGTCGTCCTCGCGTCGATCGGGCTCTGGACCGCGCTCCTCACGCACGACTTCTCGTTGAAGTACGTCGCGTCGAACACGAGCGCGAACATGCCGAAGGTGTACGTGTTCGCCGCGTTCTGGGGCGGACAGGCTGGCTCGATGCTGTTCTGGGCGCTGATCCTGTCGTGCTACTCCGTGATCGCGATTCGCTCCGTGCGCGAGAAGGGACGCGAGCTCGCGCCGTGGGCGGGCGGGACGCTCGCGCTGATCCTGCTCTTCTTCGTCGCGACGGTCTGCTTCAAGGCGAACCCGTACGATCGGTTGAGCTTCGTCCCCGCCGACGGGCGCGGAATGAATCCGCAGCTTCAGAACCCGGGCATGGCGATCCACCCGCCGAATCTCTACCTCGGCTACGTCGCGACCTCCGTCCCCTTCGCGTTCGCGATCGCCGCGCTCGTCACGCGCAAGCTCGACGCCGAGTGGCTCGGGCTCGTGCGCCGGTGGTCGCTGCTCTCCTGGTTCTTCCTCACGATCGGCATCACGCTCGGCATGTGGTGGGCGTACGTCGAGCTCGGGTGGAGCGGGTACTGGGCGTGGGATCCGGTGGAAAACGCGTCGCTGCTGCCCTGGCTCACCGGTACGGCGTTCCTGCACTCGATCATGATCCAGGAGAAGCGCGGGATGCTGCGGAAGTGGAACGTCGTGCTCGTCGTGACGACGTTTCTGCTCGCGATCTTCGGCACGTTCATCACGCGCAGCGGGATCATCGAGAGCGTCCACTCGTTCGCGCAATCGCCCGTGGGAAACTGGTTCGCGACTTTTTTCCTGGCGGCGACGGGGACGACGATCTACTTCGTCGCGACGCGCCTCAAGGATCTCGAGGCGAAGGCGGAGCTCGAGAGCATGGTGAGCCGCGAGGCGGCGTTCCTCTACAACAACCTCGTGCTCGTCGGGATCGCGTTCTCCGTGCTGTGGGGCACGCTCTTCCCGATCCTCACCGAGTGGGTGCGCGGCTCCAAGATCACGGTCGGCCCGCCCTTCTTCAACACGGTGAACGTCCCGCTCGGGCTGCTGCTGCTCGGACTCACCGGCGTCGGCCCGCTGATCGCGTGGCGCAAGGCATCGACCTCGAACCTCAAGCGGCAGTTCGCGGCCCCGGTGACGATCGCGCTCGCCGTGGGCATCCTGCTGCTCGCGCTCGGCATGCGCGACGTGTACGCGCTCGTCGCCTACACCCTCGCCGGCTTCGTCGCCGCGACGATCGGGCAGGAGTTCCAGAAGGGGATCTCGGCGCGCCGGCACATCCACGGCGAGTCGCTGCCGGTCGCGACGGTTCGGCTCGTGGCGCGCAACCGCCGCCGCTACGGCGGCTACATCGTGCACGCGGGGATCGTCGTGCTGTTCTGCGCCTTCGCGGGGCTCGCGTTCAAGAAGGACCACGACGTCCAGCTCCGCGCCGGCGAGTCGAAGGAGCTCGTCGATCCGCTCGGGCATCACTGGCGGTTCGTCAGCCAGGGCGTGTCGACCTCCGAGACGCTGAACCGCTTCGTCACCGCGGTCGGGCTCGAGGTGTGGCGCGACGGCAAGAACGAAGGAATTCTCACGAGCGAGAAGCGCCAGTACTTCGACAGCAACAAGCAGCCGCAGTTCGAGCCGAGCACCGAGGTCGGAATCCGGACGTCGCCCAAGGGCGATCTCTACGTCGTGCTCGCCGGCGTGCGCGACGAGACGGCCGAGCTCCGCATCAGCTTCAATCCGCTCGTCGTGTGGGTGTGGATCGGCGGGATGATCATGGCGTTCGGCGGCCTGATCGTGATGTGGCCGCAGGCGGAGAAGCGCCGCGCGCCGAGCGGCTACGTGGCGACCCTGGAGCCGGCGCGCCGCGAGCTCGTCGGAGCGCCGTGATGCGGCGCCGGGAGTTCCTCGCGCGCGCCATCGCCGCGGGCGCCGCCACGCTCGCGGGCGCGCACACGCTCGGCGCGCAGGAGGCGGCGCAGGGCGGGGTGCCGGTCACGCCGCAGAGCGGGACGTCGAATCTGTTCGACATGGA
This sequence comes from Gemmatimonadaceae bacterium, assembly GCA_035494615.1. Taxonomy (GTDB): domain Bacteria; phylum Gemmatimonadota; class Gemmatimonadetes; order Gemmatimonadales; family Gemmatimonadaceae; genus AG11. The sequence continues at coordinate 11,278 of DATJGU010000071.1, read as the reverse complement.
CCAGGACGCGGCGCGCCGCACGACGCGGCCGCCGAAGCCGGGCGCACGCGCGTCGATGACGCCGGACGAGCGCGACGCGCTCGAGCACCAGATCCGCTGCCAGTGCGGATGCACGCTCGACGTCTATACCTGCCGAACGACGGATTTCTCCTGCCAGGTGTCGCCCGCGATGCATGCCGACGTCATGGCGCTGGTCGAGGGCGGCTACTCGGCCCAGGAGATCCTCGATGCGTTCGTCGGCACGTACGGCGAGCGCGCGCTCATGGCGCCGAAGCGCGAGGGGTTCAACTGGGCGGGCTATCTCGTCCCGTTCGGCGTGCTCGCCGCGGGCGCGGCCGCCGTGCTCACGGTGCTCAAGGGCATGCAGCGCCGCGTGGCGCCGGCCGCGGTGCCGATCGACGGGACGCCGGCGCGGCTCGGCACCGACGACGAGCTGGCGCGGCTCGACGCGGCGATCCGCCGCGACGACTGATGCTCGCGCTCGTGATCGGGACGCTGCTCGCCGTCGGCGCGCTCGCGTACGTGCTCTTCCCGCTGCTCTTCGGCACACCGTCGTCCGCGGCGCGCCGCCGCTCCCGATTCGCGCTCCCCGTCCGTGGCGGCGAGGAGGATGCCGTGGTCGCACTGCGCGAGATCGAGTTCGATCGCGAGACCGGCAAGCTCTCCGACGCGGACTACGCGGAGCTCAAGGCCCGCTACACCGCGCGTGCGCTCGCGTCGATGCGCGCGGACGGGGGCGCGCCAGCCGGAGGGGCGGGCACCGCCGGCGCGCCCGAGGATCTCGTCGAGGCGACCGTGCTCGCGTACCGTGCGCGGCTCCGGAGCTGTGCGCGCTGCGGGCCGCGTCCGGAGCCCGACGCGATCTACTGCTCCAGCTGCGGCGCGTATCTCGACGAGGCCTGCGCGGGATGCGGGCGCGTGGTCGAGGAGCCGGGCGCGGCGTTCTGCTCCGGGTGCGGCCGCCAGCTCGCGGCCTGACGACTACCGCTCCACCGCCTCGAGCCGGCGCATCGCGATCCGCACCGGGATGATCGTCGCCACGGTGCACAGCACCGCCGCCGCCCCGAAGCCGAGCAGCATGTCCGTCATCGACGTCGGCGTCCCGTAGAGCTTCGCCGACAGATAGTTGTAGACGGGCCGCGCCTCCAGCACCACCACGCCGGCGATCAGGCCGACCGACGTGATCATGAACATCAATCCGCCGAACGACGTCGGGATCTGCGCCGCGTTCTCCGTCTCGAACTGCGGGAACAACGTGCCGAAGCCGAGCGCCATCCCGCACAGTGCGATCGTCATCATCGCGATCGTCATCACCGACACGGCGAACATGAAGTCGCTCACCTGGAGCAGCCAGTCGGTGACGAACACGATCCCCAGCGCGAGCGCGAGCAGCGGCGTCGTCCCGACCCAGAACTTCGCCCAGAGGAGCTGCTTCACCGGCATCGGGCTCGATCGCAGCAGCCAGAGCGTGCGTCCCTCGAGGCTGACGCTCGGGAAGACGAACCGCGCCGCCACCGACGCGAGCACGAACCCGGCGAGCACGAGGTTCAGGAACGGGATCACGTTGACGAGAAAGAACGTGACACCCTCGCCGCGCAGGGGCAGGTACTTGATGTTGAAGACGTACACGATCACGAGCACGCCGAGCAGGATGAGCTGCGACCACTGCGTCGTGTCGCGGAAGAAGAGCCGCAGCTCCTTCAGCACGAGCTCGCGCCGCAGGATGCCGAGCGGCGAGAGCAGCGCGCGGCCGAATCGTCCGGCCGCGCCGCTCCGCGCCCAGCGCTCGCCGCTCTCCTGCGCCTTGCTGAAGCCGATCGGGTAGAGCCGTCCGTGCAGCAGCGCGCCGAGCACGAACGCTGCGGCCGCCGTCGTCCAGAGCAGATACACCGGGAGCAGATCGGGCCGCTCCTGCAGCCACGACAGGATCGCGCGCTGCACCCACTCGCTCGGCAGGAAGGGCGACGTCGGCGTCCTGAGCACCGTGACGAACTCCACCAGCGAGCGGAATCCCTCGGGGCGCGCCAGCCGCTCGGGTCTGACGACGCGGAACAACAGCACGATGCCGCCCGCCGTGAGCACGGCGATCACGCTCAGGATGTCTCGCGTCCGCCGTGCCGGAAAGACGTTCACCAGCACCAGCGTGATCGCACTCCCGATCACCGCCGGCACGATGAGGAACGGCACGAACACGCCGACGACGAGCAGCGGAAAGAGCCATCCGCCGTGGTACGCCGAGCCGAACGCCGCGAACAGCGGCACGGCGAGCAGCACGACCATCCAGCTCGAGTTGATCCCGGTCTCCAGCAGCTTGGCGCCGTACAGCTTGAGCCAGTCCACCGGCGCGCCGACGAGCAGGTCGAGATCGCGCGCGAGGAAGAAGCTCGACAGCGCCGTGATCACGTTCGACAGCAGGAGGATCGAGAAGAACCCGATCAGGATGATGCCGAGCAGCTTGCCGGCCATGAACGGCCCGAGGTCCGGCACGCCGCGGAAGTACACCAGCAGCTTGTACAGCACGGTGTAGATGAATGCCCAGAACAGCATGCCGATCAGCGCGAGGAGCGCGAACCGTGCGCCGCGCCCGCGCTCGTTCTGCATCGCGCGGGCGCGCGCCGTCAGCCATTTCGGGCGGAGCAGCAGCGCGACCGGCGGATCGGGCCGCCGGATCGCGTCAGGCATTCAGGACCTCGACGAGCTCGCGCGCCGCGTTCTCGCCCGTGAGGCGGAGGAAGATCTGCTCGAGCCCCTCCGTCCCCGCCTCGGCGCTGCGGCGCAGCTCGGCCATCGTGCCGCACGCACGAATCGTCCCGTGCGCGATGATCGCCACGCGGTCGCACATCGCTTCGGCCACCTCGAGCGTGTGCGTGCTCATCATGATCGTGTGGCCACGCCGCGTGTACTCGCGGAACAGATCCTTGAGGATGCGCGCCGCCTTCGGGTCGAGCCCGACCATCGGCTCGTCCACGACGATCACCTCGGGCCGGTGCACGAACGCGCTCGAGATGATCAGCTTCTGCCGCATGCCGTGGCTGTAGCTCTCCACCAGCTCGTCGCGCCACTCCTCGAGATCGAACAGCGCGAGCAGCTCGCGCGCGCGGTGCTCCACCTCGGGACCGTCCTGCTCGTACAACCCCGCGACGAACCGCAGGAACTCCGCGCCGGTGAGCTTCTCGTAGATGAACGGCCGGTCGGGGATGAACCCGAGCCGCTGCTTCGCGCCGATCGGATCGGCGAGCAGGTCCACCCCCGCCACGGAGATCTCACCCGACGTCGGCCGGAGAATCCCGGCGATCATGCGGAGCGTGGTCGTCTTGCCCGCTCCGTTCGGGCCGAGGAAGCCGAAGAGCTCTCCGCGGGGAACCTCGAGGTCGATCGCATCGACCGCGGTGAAGCTGCCGTAACGCTTGGTGAGCCGGCGAAGGCTGATCATACGGGTCGGAAACGGCGCCGGGAGCGCCTGGGAGGCCGGTCGACGAGCAGGAGAAAGACCGCTCCTGTTGGACGACGAAACCGGTCTCGACGTCCCAACTCTACTTCGCCGCCAGCACGTCGATGTCGAGGGGTCCCATCAGCCGCAGCAACTCGGCCTGCCGCGACAGTCCGCCGACCGTGAGCCGCAGGTGCGCCGCATCCGCGGGGAACTGGCCGAAGGTGGGGTCGATCGCCACCCAGCGCTCGAGCCACACCTCGGGCCACGCGTGGTAGTAGAACTTGCCGTCGAGGTACGCGAGTCCCGCCGCCACGCGCGCGGGAATGCCCGCCGCGCGCGACAGCGCGACGGTGAGCTGGGTGTGCTCGTTGCAGTCCCCCCGCCGCGCGCGGAGCGTCGCGAGCGCGCTCGGCACGCCGATCGTGATCGTCTTCGCGAGCGAGTCGTACACCCACCGGTTGATCCGCTCGGCCACGACGCGCGGATCCTGCTCCGTCCCGCGCAGCCGGTGTGCCAGCGTCACGATCTCCGGATTGTGCGTCTCGAGCAGGGGCTCCGGATCGAGGAAGAGCGCCATCATCGTGTGCCTGGCGCCGTCGGGCAGCCGGTAGCTCGCGCGCATTGCGTCGGGCCCCTCGCGCGTGATCGTCAGCGTGTCGCCGCGGAGCTTCTGGCGATAGCCCTTCACGTCGAGACCCGAGAGATCCGCGCCGGTGAGCCGCACGCGCAGCATGCCGAGGTGCTCGTGCAGCTGCTTGTTCGCCGCGATCGCCGTCGTCTCGTACACGTCGCGGTCGGCGGCGACCTCGCTGCCCCGCTTCGCCGCATCGGCCTTCCAGTTCTCGAACGCGACCTCGTACGGACGCCGCTCCAGCGTCATCCCGAGCAGCTCCGTGGCCAGCACGACGCGCCCCTGCTCGTCCACCCAGCCGCGGAAGCCGGTGCCCCGCCCGTCCGCCGACGCCGACGCGAGCCGCCAGGCCCGGATCGTGTCCGGCCGCGCGCCGTTCCAGCGCGACGTCGTCGTGTCGAACACGCTGCTGTCCGGCACGACGAACAGGCTCTCCGCCTCCACCGCCACGTGCACCTGCCGCGGCGCCATCGCGAGCGGATCGAACACGGGAAGATCCACCTTGTCGCCCGTGCTCGGGCGTTCGCCGAGCGCGACCGCCATCGGCACGAGCGTGGGGAGAAGCACCGGTCCGGTGAGCCGCACGCGCTGCGTGTCCACCGAGCCCGCGGCGCCGCGCACGGCGAGGAGCAGCAGGGTATCGCCGACCATCTGCCCCGACGCGTCGACCGGCGCGATGCCCGCGTCGACCTGCACCTTGAACTGCTTCACCCGCAGCCGGCGGCTCAGGCTCACCTCCGTGCGCGCCGTCGCCCGATGCAGCTTCCCCGCCACCGGCAGGTCGGCGACGAGATAGTCGTGCACCGTGATGCCGCCGTCCGTCGTGTCGACGGTGGACGACGCGAAACCGATCTGCTCCCCGTGCTGGAGCACGGCGTAGTAGCTCGCGCCTGGCGTCACCCGCAGTCCCGCCTCGGCGAGCTTCTCCATGTGCGATCGGAACAGCTCCTGCTTCGCGAGGAAGGCGAGGCCGCCCACCCAGAGGCCGAGCACGACGCTCGCCGTCACCGCCCTCCGGCTCGCGCGGCGCCGCACCAGGATCACCGGCGCTGGGCCGCGCGTGCCCGCTGGTACGCCGCCGCCGCTTCCGCCGGCCGCCCCATGCGATCGAGCACCACGCCGATCCGCTTCAGCGGCCGGTCGTTCGCCGGCTCGAGCCGCGCGGCGGCCTGATAGGCGTCGAGCGCCGGCTGCAGCTCGTCGATGCTGTTGTACGCGTCGCCGAGATAGTAGTGCGCCGCCGCGCAGTGGGGATCCGCGGCGATCGCCGCGCGCAGCGGATCGATCGCCTCACGCCAGCGAGCGCGCTTGCAGAACAGCACGCCGAGCTGCACCTGCACGTCCGGATTGCGATCCTCCAGCTTGGCCGCGCGCTTGAGATCGGACTCCGCCTGCTCGTACCTGGCTCGCTCGATGTACAGCGTCGCGCGGGTGCACAGGTTCGGCACGTCGTCGGGTTGCAGCTCGAGCGCGCGAGTCAGCTCGGCGATCGCGTTCTCGACGTCGCCCTTCTGCGCCAGGAGCTGCGCGATGAGCTGGCGCGCCCGCGCGTGCTTCGGCTCGCGCGCGACGAGCGCACGCAGGGTCGTGAGCGCCGCCGTCATCTCGCCCTCGGCGGCGAGCTGACGCGCGTGCTGGAGCACGTCCGTCGCGCGCTGCGCGCGATCGATCCGCTCGTCCGACGAGGGGAGGGGACGCTCCTGCTCCCCCGGCTCGGGGGCGATGCGGGGGGTGGCGGGCGTCTCGCCCGATCCGGTCATCTCGGGGTGCGACATGCTGCGGTCCTCTTCTGCAGGGCTACGGTGCTGCGGTCGGTTCGGCGTCAGGCCAGCGCCAGCGTCGTCTCGCCGTTGATCCACTCCAGATACTTCGCGTTTCCCGCGGTCACCGGCAGCGCGAGCAGCTCCGGTACCTTGTACGGGTGCAGCTCGGCGAAGGCGAGCTGCAAGGTCTCGAGCCGCGCCGAGCGCGTCTTCAGGAGGACGACCGCCTCCTCCTCGTCGGCAATCTTTCCCTGCCAGCGATAGAGCGAGCGGCCGCCGGGGAGCACGGTCCCGCACGCCACGAGGCGCCGCTCGAGGAGCGCGCGCACCAGCTTCACGGCCTCGTCCGTGGATGCGAGCGTCGTCATGACCACGATGGCGTCGGTGTGTGGCATCGATGGAACTGGAGAGCGCGCGGAGCGGGGAGGAAGGTCTCGCGCGAGAACGGCGCGCGGCAGCGCCGTGTAATGTAACGCGCGAGGTCACGCGCGAGGTGGCGGAGCCCGGAGGACGCGCGAGTCGGCTGACTTGTCTCGCCCCGGTTCCGGAGCGACCTTTCCCTGGCTATGGCAGAAGACGCACTGATCGTCCGCGGCGCGCGCGAGCACAACCTCCGCAACGTGGACGTCGCCATCCCCCGCGACCGGCTCACCGTCATCACGGGGCTCTCGGGGTCGGGCAAGTCCTCCCTCGCCTTCGACACCATCTACGCCGAAGGCCAGCGCCGGTACGTCGAGTCGCTCTCCGCGTACGCGCGCCAGTTCCTCGGGCTGATGGAGAAGCCCGACGTCGACGCGATCGAGGGGCTCTCCCCGGCCATCTCGATCGAGCAGAAGACCGCGGGCCACAACCCGCGCTCCACCGTCGGGACCGTCACCGAGATCTACGACTATCTGCGCCTGCTGTTCGCTCGCGCCGGCATACCGCACTGCCCGAACTGCGGACGTCCGGTGCAGCGGCAGAGTCCGGCGCAGATCGCGGAATCGGTGCTCGGCTGGAAGCCGGACACGCGCATCGAGATCCGCGCGCCGCTCGTGCAGGGGCGCAAGGGCGAGTTCCGCGAGCTGTTCGAGTCGGTGCGCAAGCAGGGGTTCATCCGCGCGTACGTCGACGGCGCGCTCATCGAGGTCGCCGATCCGCCGAAGCTCAACCGCCGGCAGAACCACTCGATCTCGGTCGTCGTCGACCGGCTCGTCGTGCGCGCCGACGATCGCGCGCGGCTCGCTGATTCCGTCGAGACCGCGCTCAAGCTCGCCGAAGGGCTGGTGGAAGTGTTCAACGCCGAGACCGGCGCGACGGAGACCTTCTCGGAGAAGTACGGCTGTCCGGTGTGCGGCATCTCGATGCCCGAGCTCGAGCCGCGCCAGTTCTCCTTCAACTCGCCCTTCGGCGCGTGTCCCACCTGCGGCGGCCTCGGCACGCGCCGGCGCGTGAGCGAGGAGCTCGTGCTCGGCGACCCGCGCATCTCGATCCTCGAAGGGGTCGTGCTCCCGTGGGGCGAGCCGTCGGGCTACCTGCGCAAGGTCGTCCTCCCCACGCTCGCGCGGCAGTTCCGGTTCGACCTCAACACGCCGTGGGGCGAGCTCCCGCAGTCGGTGCGCGACGCCCTCCTCCACGGCGACGCGGGCGCGGGCAACGGAAAGCGGAAGAAGGGCGACGCGACCTGGGAGGGGATCCTCGCCAACGTCGAGCGGCGATACGAGGAGAGCGATTCGGACATGGTCCGGATGGAGCTCGAGGCGTACATGCTCGCCGTGCCGTGCTCCACCTGCGACGGCCAGCGCCTCAAGGCGGAGTCGCTCGCCGTCACGATCGACGGCCGCAACATCGGCACGCTCGTCGACATGCCGATCACCGAATCGCTCGCGTTCTTCGAGCAGGTGCCGGTGAAGGGGCAGGGCCGGGCGAACGGCCTCGATCCGGAGATCGCCGGCCCCATTCTCAAGGAAGTGCGGGAGCGGCTTCGCTTCCTCGTCGACGTCGGCCTCGACTACCTCACGCTCGGGCGCTCCGCCGAATCGCTCTCCGGCGGCGAGGCGCAGCGCATCCGGCTCGCGACGCAGATCGGCTCGCGGCTCGTCGGCGTGCTGTACATCCTCGACGAGCCGTCGATCGGATTGCACCAGCGCGACAACGCACGCCTCCTCGCCACGCTGGAGCAGCTTCGCGACCTCGGCAACACGGTCATCGTCGTGGAGCACGACGAGGAGACGATGCGCGCCGCCGATCACGTCATCGACATGGGGCCCGGCGCGGGGAAGCACGGCGGCGAGGTGATCGCCGAAGGCACCATCGACGAGATCAGCCGCAACTCGCGCTCGATCACGGGGAAATACCTGAGCGGCGCGGTTCGGATCGATCTGCCCGCCAAGCGGCGGCCCGTCGATGCCAAGAAGACCATCCGCATCGTCAACGCACGCGAGCACAACCTCCGTAACGTCGACGTCGAGATCCCGCTCGGCCTGTTCGTCGCGATCACGGGCGTCTCGGGCTCCGGGAAGTCCACGCTCATCGAGGACATCCTGCACCAGTCGCTCGCGCGCCACTTCTATCGGGCGCGCGTCATCCCCGGCCTGCACGATCGCATCACGGGGCTCGAGCACATCGACAAGGTCATCGACATCGATCAGAGCCCGATCGGCCGCACGCCGCGCTCGAACCCGGCGACCTACACGGGGCTTTTCACCCCGATCCGCGAGCTGTTCGCCGAGCTTCCCGAGGCGAAGATCCGCGGCTACGGGCCCGGACGCTTCTCGTTCAACGTGAAGGGCGGCCGCTGCGAGGCCTGCCAGGGCGACGGCCTCGTGAAGATCGAGATGCACTTCCTCCCCGACGTGTACGTCCCGTGCGAGGTGTGCAAGGGGAAGCGCTACAACCGCGAGACCCTCGAGGTTCGCTTCCGCGGGCAGAGCATCGCCGACGTGCTCGAGATGACGGTCGAGGACGCGCTCGCGTTCTTCGAGAACCAGCCGCGCGTCCGCCAGAAGCTCGAGACGCTCAACGACGTCGGCCTCGGCTACATCCATCTCGGCCAGAGCGCGACGACGCTCTCCGGTGGCGAGGCACAGCGCATCAAGCTCGCGACCGAGCTGTCGAAGCGTGACACGGGACGCACCTTCTACATCCTCGACGAGCCGACCACCGGTCTCCACTTCGAGGACGTGCGCGTGCTGCTCCACGTGCTGCACCGCCTGGTCGATCGCGGCAACACGGTGCTCGTCATCGAGCACAACCTCGACGTCATCAAGACCGCCGACTGGATCATCGACCTCGGACCCGAGGGCGGCACGCGCGGCGGCACCGTCGTCGCCGCGGGAACGCCCGAGGACGTCGCGCGCGTCGAGGCATCGCACACCGGGCGCTACCTCCGGCCGATCCTCCATCCGCCCGAGCGCCGCCGCAAGGCGGGATAGCGCCGTGGTCTCGCTGCTCGACATCATCGGCCCGGTCATGGTCGGCCCCTCGTCGTCGCACACGGCGGGCGCCTGCCGGCTCGGCCTCCTCGCGCGCAACCTCGTCGGCGGCACGCCGGAGAAGGCGCGCATCGAGCTGCACGGCTCCTTCGCGCGCACCGGCGAGGGACACGGCACCGACAAGGCGATCGCCGGCGGCCTGATGGGCTTCCGCCCCGACGACGAGCGCCTGCGCGACGCGCTCGAGATCGCCGAACGCGAAGGGCTCGACTACGCCTTCGAGAAGACGACCATCGCCGACGACGCACACCCGAACACGGCGCGCATCACGCTCGAGCGCGGCGAGCGCCAGGCGGTGATGACCGGCTCGTCGCTCGGCGCCGGCCGGATCCTCGTCACGGAGATCAACGACTACTCGGTGGAGGTGAGCGGCGGCTACCACACCATCGTGCTCATCGCGGAGGACGTGAAGGGCTCCGTCGCCGCGATCGCGACGATCCTCGCCGAGCATGGCATCAACATCGCGAACCTCCGCCTCACGCGGAAAGCGCGCGGAGGCGATGCGTTCATGGTGATCGAGGTCGACGACGTGCCGGGCGAAGGCGTGCGCGACGAGATCCGTGCGCTGCCCTGGGTGCGCTGGGCGTTCCGGCTCGACAAGGTGAGCGCCTGATGTATCGCGCGCTCGCCGAGGCGATCCGCGACGCGGAGCAGCAGGGGATCTCCCTCGCGCGACTCGCCCTCGAGACCGAGGCGCGCGACCAGGGCAGGCCCGTCGAGGAGATCCGCGGCGCGCTGCAGCGCGCGCTCGACGTGATGCGCGGCGCGGTGGAACAGGGCATGACCGGCGAGCTGCGCTCCGCGTCGGGACTCGTCGGCGGCGACGCGGCCAAGCTGCGCACCGGACCCGCCGGCCCGCTCGCCGGCACCCTGTTCCGCGACGTACTCGCGCGCGCGCTCGCGGTGCAGGAGGTGAACGCGGCGATGGGAGTGATCGTCGCCGCTCCCACGGCAGGCGGCGCCGGCGTGCTCCCCGCCGTGCTCACCGGCCTCGCCCAGGCGCGCGCGATCCCGGACGACGCCGTCGTCGATGCGCTCGCCGTGGCCGGCCTGATCGGCGCGGTGATCGCCGAGCGCGCGTCGCTCTCCGGCGCCGAAGGCGGCTGCCAGGCCGAGACCGGCGCCGCCGCCGCGATGGCCGCCGGCGCGGCGACCGAGATGCTCGGCGGCTCGCCGGGGCAGGTGGGCCACGCCACGGCGCTCGCGATGCAGGGCACGCTCGGGCTCGTGTGCGACCCGCTCGGAGGACTCGTCGAGCTGCCCTGCGTCTTCCGCAACGCGACGGGCTCGGCGATCGCGCTCACCGGCATCGAGCTCGCCATCGCCGGCGTCGAGTTCGCGATCCCCGTCGACGAGGTGATCGACGTCATGGGCCAGATCGGCGCCGAGATGGACGTCCGCTATCGCGAGACCGCCGGCGGCGGCCTCGCCGCGACGCCGACCGGCCGCCGCCTCGCCCACGAGCGGCTCGTCCAGCTCCGGCGTCGCTGACCCCCTCCTCAGTCCGAGCGAGCGCTCCCCCGTGTCATTCCGAGCGAGCGCAGCTCCCCCCCTGTCATTCCGAGCGAGCGCAGCGAGTCGAGGAATCGCGACCGTCCCGGCAGAGGGCTCCGATCGCCTTTACTCGCTCTCGCTGCGCCCGTAGCTTGCCCGCACGCACCTCGAACGCTGAAACGCCCGCGCCGAGGTCTCCGTAGGGAGGGCCAACCCAGAGTTCGCCAGGTGTGTTGCCGATGCTCACCAAAGACGACGTCGAGAGCTTCCTCGTCCGGCTCAGCGCGACCGGCGCGACCTATTCGGAAGTCGAGCCGGGCTTCTGGATCGTTCGCCCGAGCGCGGACAGCGATCTCTCCATCGCTGTCAACTACTCGCCCCCCGTCCTGCTGCTCCGCATCGACGTCATGACGCTTCCGTCGGACGGCGCACGCACCGCGACGCTCACCCGCCGGCTGCTCGAGCTCAACGCCTCCGACCTGCT
>DATJGU010000070.1:0-18320 GCA_035494615.1 Gemmatimonadaceae bacterium | reverse complement strand
ATGCTCTTGGCAACCGAGGTCGGCGTGATGCCATGCTCCTCGTTGTACGCACGCTGGATCTCGCGGCGACGCGCCGTCTCTTCCATGCAGCGCTGCATGGAGCCCGTGATCCGGTCCGCGTAGAAGATCGCGCGGCCGTTCAGGTGTCGCGCCGCGCGGCCCACGGTCTGGATCAACGAGCGGTCCGAGCGCAGGAACCCTTCCTGATCCGCGTCGAGGATCGCGACGAGCGACACCTCCGGCATGTCGAGCCCTTCACGCAGCAGGTTGATCCCGACGAGGACGTCGAAGTCGCCGAGTCGCAGCCCGCGCACGATCTCCATTCGCTCGATCGCGTCGATGTCGGAGTGCATGTACCGCACGCGCACGCCGACCTGCTGGAGATAGTCGGTGAGATCCTCGGCCATCCGCTTGGTCAGCGTCGTGACGAGCACGCGCTCGCCCACGCGAGCGCGGGTGCGGATCTCGCCGAGCAGATCGTCCACCTGGCCGCGGACGGGACGCACCTCGATCTCGGGGTCGACGAGCCCGGTCGGCCGGATGATCTGCTCGACGACGACGCCTTCGGAGAGCCGCAGCTCCAGCTCACCCGGGGTCGCGGACACGAACACCGCGCGCGGCGTCAGCGCGAGGAACTCGTCGAACATGAGCGGGCGGTTGTCGAGCGCGCTCGGAAGCCGGAAGCCGTAGTCGACGAGCGTCAGCTTGCGCGCGCGGTCGCCGTTGAACATCCCGCCGATCTGCGGCAGCGTGACGTGCGATTCGTCGACGACGACGAGAAAGTCGTCGGGAAAATAGTCGAAGAGACACGCCGGCCGCTCGCCGCTCGCGCGGCCCGAGAGATGGCGTGAGTAGTTCTCGATGCCGGCGCACGTGCCGATCTCCAGCATCATCTCGACGTCGAAGTTCGTGCGGCTCTCGAGCCGCTGGGCCTCGAGCAGCCGGCCCGCGCCCCGCAGCTCGGCCAGCCGCTCCACCAGCTCGGCGCGAATGAGCGTCACCGCGCGCTCGAGCGTCGGCCGCTGGGTGACGAAGTGTTTCGCCGGATAGATCGCCGCGCGCTCGAGCGTCGCGATCGTCTGCCCCGTGACGACGTCGATCTTCGAGATGCGCTCGACCTCGTCGCCCCAGAGCTCGATGCGAACGCCCTGCTCCTCGTACGCCGGGAAGATCTCCACGGTATCGCCGCGCACGCGGAAGGTCCCGCGCTCGAACGCCACGTCGTTCCGGTTGTACTGGATCTTCACGAGCGAGCGCAGCACGTCGTCGCGGTTCACGCGCTGGCCGCGCGTGATGGTCACCATCTGCTCCCGATACGACACGGGATCGCCGAGGCCGTAGATCGCGCTCACCGTCGCGACGATGATGACGTCGTCGCGCTCCATCAGCGACGACGTGGCGCGCAGGCGCAACCGGTCGATGTCCTCGTTGATCGACGCGTCCTTCTCGATGTACGTGTCGGTGGTCGGCACGTACGCCTCGGGCTGGTAATAGTCGTAGTACGAGATGAAGTACTCGACCGCGTTCTGCGGGAAGAAGCTCTTGATCTCGCCGTAGAGCTGGGCCGCGAGCGTCTTGTTGTGGCTGAGGACGAGCGTCGGCTTGCCGTACTGCGCGATGACGTTCGCCATCGTCATCGTCTTGCCGGAGCCGGTCACGCCGAGCAGCGACTGGAACCGGTCGTTGCGCTCGAGCCCCGCCACCAGCTCGGCGATCGCCTTCGGCTGATCGCCCGCCGGCTCGAAGGGAGCCTGCAGATGGAAGTTGGCGCGCGGCATTGGGGGCAATCTAACGCTATCGGGGTTTCTTCGGGAGAGCGGCGCGGAGGCCGGTGGCGTCGAGCGCGTGCGAGCGGCGCGCGTCTGGACGACGTCCGCGCGCCCACTAGCTTGGCGCGCGACTCCAGCCCCAGCTCATCATGCGGCCTTTCGGACCGATCGCCCGCCCCCTCGCGCTCTCGCTGCTGCTCCTGCCGGCCCTCGGCGCCTGCGCCTCGACGCAGGCGACGCCCGCCGCGCGGGCCGGCGCGGCCGCGGCCTCCTGCTCCGCCGCCGCGGATTGGACGCCGGCACCACTCATCCGCCTCGATTCGCTGACCGACTACCAGCATTCCCTCGAAGCGCGGCTGTGGAACGACTGGGCCGACTTCGGGCGCTATCGCGAGGCGAACGCGGCGCTCGGCGATCCTCGGCCCGGGGAGAACCGCGTCGTCTTCATGGGCAACTCGATCACCGACGCGTGGGCGAAGTCGTTTCCGGCGATGTTCCCGGGCAAGCCGTACGTGGGGCGAGGGATCAGCGGCCAGACGACCCCGCAGATGCTCGTGCGCTTCCGGCAGGACGTGGTGGATCTGAAGCCCGAGGTCGTCGTGATCCTCGCCGGGATCAACGACATCGCCGGCAACACCGGACCGGCGACGCAGGCGATGATCGCCGACAACCTGAAGTCGATGACCGAGATCGCCAAGGCGAACGGGATCCGCGTCGTGCTGTCGTCGGTGCTGCCAGCGTACGACTTCCCCTGGCATCGGGGCCTCGAGCCGGCGCCGAAGGTGGTGTCGCTCAATCGCTGGATCCGGTGCTACGCCGAGCAGGCGGGCGCCGTCTACCTCGACTACTACTCGAAGATGGTGGACGCGCGGGGCGGGCTCGCGCCCGACATGGCGTCCGACGGCGTGCATCCGACCGAGAAAGGCTATCGCATCATGGCGCCGCTCGCCGAAGCGGCGATCGACGAAGCACTCCGGCGGTGAGCGGGGGGCGGCGCGGCGCCGAAGGGCCGCGCCGCGTCAGCCGTCGCCGGTGATCCGCTCCCGCCGCGCGACCTCGGTGATCCCCTTCACCTTGCGCACCGACTTGATGATCCGCGTGAGGTGCGTGAGGTTCTCGACCTCGACGAGGAGCGCGCCGGTGGCCTTGCCGTCGATGCTCTTGAGCTCCATCGAGCGGATGTTCGTCCCCGCGTCGCTCGCCGCGGCGGCGACGTCGGCGTAGAGTCCGCGCCGGTCGTTCCCCTCGAGCGCGAGCCGAACGAGGAATCGTTCGCCATCCGCCTCCTGCCAGTCGATCTCGAGCCGGCGCTCCGGCTCGTGCGTGAGGAACAGGAGGTTCGGACAATCCGCACGGTGGATGCTCACGCCGCGCCCGCGCGTGACGTAGCCGGTCACCGGATCGCCCGGCACCGGCTGGCAGCACTGCGCGTAGCGCACCATCAGCCCGTCGACGCCCTGGATGCGCACGCCCTTCGTGCCGCGCACACGGTCGACGAGCCGCTCGACGAGCGTCGGGCGCGCCGGCTCCTTCTCGTCGAGATCGGGGACGAGCTGCTTCAGCACCGCGAGCACGGCGACGTCGCCCTGCCCGATGGACGCGTAGAGGTGGTTCACGTCGGTGAGGTTCAGCGCGCGCGCCGCCGCGGTGAGCGCGGTTTCCTCGGGACGCGTGAGCCGCCGGCGCTTGAGCTCGCGCTCGAGCATGTCCTGGCCGAGCTTCGCCGAGGACGCGTGCTCCTCGTGGCGGAGCCACTGTCGGATCTTGTGCCGTGCGCGCCCGGTGCGGACGTGCGCGAGCCAGTCGCGGCTCGGCCGCGCGACGGCCGCCGTGATGATCTCGACCTGCTCGGAATTGCGAAGTGGTCGGGACAGGGGAGCGATGCGCCCATTGATCCGCGCGCCGGCGCACCGGAAGCCGACCTCCGAGTGCACGGCGAAGGCGAAGTCGATCGGCGTCGCCCCCTTCGGGAGCTGGATGACGTCTCCCTTCGGGCTGAAGACGAAGATCTCGTCCTGATAGAGATCGAGCTTCAGGAACTCCAGGAACTCGTCGGGGGTCTTCGCGTCGAGCTGCAGCTCGAGGATCTGCCGGAACCAGGTCAGGTGCCGATCGAGCTCGTCCTGGCTCTTCGCGTCCTCCTTGTACAGCCAGTGCGCCGCGATGCCGAAGTCCGCGGTGCGGTGCATGTCGCGCGTGCGGATCTGCACCTCGTAGAGCTGGCGCCCCGGGCCGAACACCGTCGTGTGCAGCGATTGGTAGCCGTTCGACTTCGGTTGCGCGATGTAATCCTTGATGCGCTCCTGCACCGGCGTCCAGCCGTCGTGGATCACGCCGAGCGCGTGATAGCAGTCGGGCACCGACTTCACGAGCACGCGGATCGCGAGGAGGTCGTAGATCTCCTCGTACGGCTTGTCCCGCTGCTTCATCTTCTTGTAGATCGACCAGAGGTGCTTCGGGCGCCCGGTGACCTCGACGTCCTTGATCCCCGCCTTGGTCAGCTCGCGGACGAGCGGCTCCTTGAGCGCGGCGATGAGCGCCTCGCGCTCGCCGCGCTTCTGCGCGACCTGCTTCGCGAGCGCCTTGTACTCCTCGGTCTCGAGATGCTTGAACGCGAGGTCCTCGAGCTCCCAGCGCATCTTGGCCATCCCGAAGCGGTGCGCGAGGGGCGCGTACAGATCGCGCGTCTCCTGCGCGATGCGCCGGCGCTTCTCCTCGGGCAAATACTCCAGGGTGCGCATGTTGTGGAGCCGGTCGGCAAGCTTCACGATGATGACGCGCGCGTCCTTGGCGATCGAGAGCAGCAGCTTCCGATAGCTCTCGACCTGGCGGTCCTGGTTGGAGCCGCTGTTCGGCAGCTTGGCGATCTTCGTCAGCCCGTCGACGATCGCGGCGATCTCCTTGCCGAACTCGCGCTCGACGTCGTCGAGCTCGATCGCCGTGTCCTCGACGACGTCGTGAATCAGGCCGCTCGCCACCGTGGTGCTGTCGAGCTGGAGGTCGGCGAGGATCTTCGCCACCTCGATGCAGTGCATGACGTACGGCGCACCCGAGTTCCGCGTCTGGCCGCGGTGCGCCTCCTCGCTGAACCGGTAGGCGCGCGCGAGCAGCTCCTCGTCGAGACGCGCGTGCGCGCCCTCGTCGAAGGTCCAGCCCGGGATGATCTCTCGCAGCGCCGTCGTCGTCACAGCAGTCCCGCCTCCGCAAAGCTCGTGTATCGTCCACGCCCGATGATGACGTGGTCGTGCACCGGAATGTCGAGCACCTTCCCCGCCGTCACCAGCTGTTCGGTCACGATCCGGTCGTCCGCCGAGGGCGTCGGATCGCCGCTCGGATGATTGTGTACGAGGATCACCGCCGCCGCGCGCTCGGCGATGGCCTCGCGGAACACCTCGCGCGGGTGCACGAGGGACGAGGTGAGAATCCCGCGCGTGACCGTCACGTCACGCTCGAGCCGGTGCTGCGCGTCCAGCACCGCGACGTGGAACTCCTCCACCGGCAGGTCCTCGAGCCGAGGCGCGAACAGCCGCGCCACGTCGCGTGGCGAACGAACCGGTGCGCCGTCGTCGCGCGACTCCGCCGCCAGCCGGCGCCCCAGTTCCAGGGCAGCGTGGACCGTGACCGCCCGGGCCGTACCGATCCCGGCCGTGGCGGTCAGTGCCGCGACCGGCTGCATCGCCATGCGCCGCAGGGAGCCCCCCGCGCCGGCGAGGAGCGCGTGGCCGACGTTGAGCGCCGACCCCCCGCTCCCTCCCGCCCCCACGAGAAGCGCGAGCAGCTCGACGGAGCTCAGCGCGCCCGCGCCGAGTGCCACGAGCCGCTCCCGCGGTCGCTCCGACGGGGGCAGCTCTCTGATAGATAGCGCCGACGATGATGACTGGCTAGACAGTTGAGTGGCCATGGCAGTCCCGTATGATGAGATCCCGAAACGACATCGAGGTTCCCGGAACGATCTGCCCGTCGCCGTCACATGCCGGTACCGATTCCTCGCCGGCCGTGGCCACCGTCTTCGGAATGCACGAAGGGCCGGTCGCGTGTGCGACCGGCCCTCCGATCCGAACCGGCGACTCGTCTCAGAGCGACGCGCCGTGGCACTTCTTGAACTTCTTGCCCGAGCCGCAGGGACACGGATCGTTCCTGCCGACGCTCGACCAATCGACCGGGGGGGCGCCGGCGCCCGAGCTCGCGTCGGCGAGGCTTCGCGCCCGGCCGGCGCCGACGATCACCGGATCGCGCCGCGCCGCGGCACGCTCCGGCGCCGGCGTCTCGGCCGGCCCGACGTCGAGCACTTCCTCGACGCCGACGGGCTCCGGCGCGGGCTCGGGTACGACGTCTTCGAGCACGCCGAGCGCGTTGTAGCGCCGCGTCGGGACCGGCCGCTCGGGAGCCTGCGGAACCGCCCCTTGCCCGTCGACCGGGGGCCCCTGCTCGACGATGAGCTGGACCTTGAGGAAGCGGTCGGTGAAGGTGTCCGCGATGTCGTGCATGAGATCCACGAACATCGTGTACGCCTCCTGCTTGTACTCGATGAGCGGGTCCTGCTGCCCCCACGACCGATAGTGGATGGCATTCCGGAGCTGGTCGAGATCGTACAGGTGGTCCTTCCACTTCTCGTCCAGCACGTTGAGCATCACGTACCGGAGCAGGCGATCGCCGTAGCCTCCGAGCTCGTCCCGGATCTGGTCGAGCGAGTCGAGCTTCGCCGCGAAGGCCGCCTGCCCGGCCTCGACGGCCTGCTGCTGTGCCGCGGTGAGGTCGGTCGGGCGCAGGTCCGGGTTCTCCAGCGCGTCGAGCTGGATCATGTAGTGGACGAGAAGCTCCTTCTGCAGGAGCTCGAAGTCCCACTCCTCCACCGTGTCGTACTCGGCGAGCACGGTCTCGACGCGCCGGCCGAGCGCCTTCTCGACCATCTTCAGCGCCTCGCCCTTCAGCTCCTCGCCGCCCTCGAGCGCGAACGCACGCAGCGAGTAGATCACCTCGCGCTGCTGGTTCATCACGTCGTCGTACTCGAGCAGGCGCTTGCGCTGCTGGAAGTTCTGGAGCTCGACGCGCTTCTGCGCCTGCTCGATCGAGCGCGTGATGAGGGGATGCGTCAGCACCTCGCCCTCCTGCGCGCCCATGCGGTCCATGAGCCGCGCGATGCGCTCGCTGCCGAACAGGCGCATCAGGTCGTCTTCGAGCGAGAGGAAGAACTGACTGGCGCCCGGATCGCCCTGGCGTCCCGAGCGCCCGCGCAGCTGTCGGTCGATGCGGCGCGACTCGTGACGCTCGGAGCCGATGATGTGAAGGCCGCCCGACTCCATCACCTCGACGTCGTTGCCGTCGAGGTCCTTGACGACCGACGGCTTCGACTCGACCACCCCGTCGCCGAGTTTGATGTCGGTGCCGCGGCCGGCCATGTTCGTCGCGATCGTGATCGCGCCGGGCTGTCCCGCGTTCGCCACGATCTCGGCCTCGCGCTGGTGATACTTCGCGTTGAGCACGTTGTGCGGCATGCCGGCGCGCTGCATCAGCTTCGAGAGCGTCTCCGATGCGTCGACGCTCGTCGTGCCGATCAGCACCGGGAAGCCGAGCTGGTGGAGCCGGCGTGTCTCCTCCACGATCGCGTTGTACTTCTCGCGCCGCGTCTTGTAGACGAGATCGTGCCGGTCGTCGCGGATGACGTCCTTGTTCGTCGGGATGACCGCGACCTCGAGCTTGTAGATCTGGTAGAACTCCGTCTCCTCCGTCTCGGCCGTGCCGGTCATGCCGGCCAGCTTCTCGTACATGCGGAAGTAGTTCTGGATCGTGATCGTGGCCATCGTCTGGGTCTCGCCCTTCACGCGGACCCCTTCCTTGGCCTCGACGGCCTGGTGCAGCCCTTCCGACCACCGCCGTCCCGGCATCGTCCGGCCGGTGTACTCGTCGACGATGAGCACCTCGCCGTCCTGGACGACGTAGTTCACGTCCTTCTCGTACAGCGCGTGCGCCCGCAGTAGCTGGTGCACGATGTTCAGCCGCTCGCTCTTCGCTGCGTACTGGATCTCGAGATCGCGCCGCGCCGCGATCCGCTCCTCGCCGGAGAGACCGGGATCGTGGTCGATCCGGTGGACGGCCTCGCTGAGATCCGGCAGCACGAACGCCTCGTGATCCGACGGCGACATGAACTCGACGCCGCGGTCGGTGAGGTGCACGGCGTGGCCCTTCTCGTCGAGTACGAAGAGGAGCTCCTCCTCCACGTCGCGGAACGCCTGCCGCGCTGGGGGCAGCTTCTTGTCGGCGATGTGGTCGAGCTCCATCTTCTGCACGAGCTGCTTGTTGCCCGGCTCGTTCAGCACCTTCAGCAGCCGCCGGTTCTTCGGTGAGCCGAGCTGCGCCTGGTAGAGCTTGAGCGCCGCGTCGGAGGTGTTGCCCGCGTCCAGCAGACGCTCCGCGTCGCCGACGAGCACGTTGACGAGCTCCGTCTGCTTGCGGACGAGGCGCGCGACGGCGGCGTTGTGCTCGAAGTACTGCGCGTCGCTCTCGTTGCCGACCGGCCCCGAGATGATGAGCGGCGTCCGCGCCTCGTCGATGAGCACCGAGTCGACCTCGTCGACGATGGCGAAGACGTGGCTGCGCTGCACGCGCTGGTCGAGCGCGGTCACCATGTTGTCGCGCAGGTAGTCGAAGCCGAACTCGTTGTTCGTGCCGTACGTGATGTCCGCGAGATAGGCCTGCTTCCGTTCCGGCGTGCCCGCCTCCGAATCGTCGATGCAACCGACGGTGAGGCCGAGGTACCGGTACAGATGTCCCATCCACTGCGAGTCGCGTCGCGCCAGGTACGAGTTGACCGTCACGAGGTGCGCACCCCGTGCCGGCAGCGCGTTCAGGTACAGCGGCAGCGTGGCGACGAGGGTCTTGCCTTCGCCCGTCGCCATCTCGGCGATCTTTCCGAGGTGAAGCTGGATGCCGCCCATGAGCTGGACGTCGTACGGCACCATGTTCCACTCGATGTCTCGCCCGGTGACGCTCACCGTGGTGCCGAGCAGCCGCCGCGCCGCCTCGCGCACGGTCGCGAACGCCTCCGGCAGGATCTCGTCGAGCGTTTCCCCGAAGGCCTTCCGCAGCTCACCCTCGACGCCGCCGGTGCCGTCCACGCCGGTGAGCTCATTGTCGAGCCGCTCGCGCTCCGACGCGTCGGAGGCGTTGCGCTTCTGCTCGCGAAGCTCGGCGGCGCGCGCCTCGAGCTCCGCCGTCCGCTCGCGCAGCAGGGTGCGGAACTTGTCCGTCTGGCCGCGGAGCTCCTCCTCCGACACGGATCCCAGCCGCTCCTCGTGCGCGTGAATCGCATCCACGATGGGCAGGAGCCGTTTCTTGTCGCGTTCGTGGCGTGTGCCGAGGAACGCCGTGAATACCCGCTTGAGCATGCTGTCCTCTACCGATACAGCCGGTGCTCGGCGACGTATTCCGCCACGGCATCCGGCACGAAACCGCGAATGGTTCGCCCGTCCCGCACCCGGGCCCGCAACTCGGTGGACGAGATGTCCACACGCCGCGTCTGCAGCACCTGCACCCCCGGCATCGACTGCACCGCGGGTGCCTCGGCGCCGCGCGTCATCACGACGACGGTCGCCATCGCACGGACCCGCTCCGGCGCCCGCCACTGCTCGAAGAGCGAGAAGGCATCGGCGCCGAGGAGCAGGAACAGCTCGGCGCCCGGAAATCGCACCGCCAAGCTTGCCAGCGTGTCAACCGTGAAAGATAACCCGGCCCGGTCGATTTCCGCGGGATCGACGGTGAAGCCGGGAAAGCCCCGGACGAGCAGCTCGGTCATGGCGAGTCGGTCGGCCGCGGAGGCCGTCGACCGTCCCGCCTTGAGCGGCTGAACCGCGGCGGGCACGAAGCGCACGCCATCGAGTTCGAGCCGCTCCGCCGCATCGAGCACCGGCAGGAGGTGTCCGAGATGCGGCGGATCGAACGTGCCGCCATAGACGCCGAGGCGCACGCCTCAGCGCGTGGGAGGGCCGGTCGCCGGTGGAGTCGCCCTCGTCGAGTCGGCCGTCGAGGGAGCCGGCACCGCGATCCCTGCGCACGTCTCCCGCACGTCGGCGTCGTCGGGGAAGCTGCGGCGGAGCTCGGCGCATTGATCCTGCGCGTCGTCCTTGTAGTGGATCGCCTTGTAGGCGTCCACGAGGCGCAGCTCCGCGAGACGCGCGGACGGCGTATCGGGGTACTTCCCGATCACGTCCTTGAAGTAGATGATCGCCGAATCGTGGGCCTTCCGCCGGAGGTAGTACATTCCGGACAGATAGCTCTTCCGGGCGAACATCTCCTCGAGATCCGCCAGCTCCTTCTTCGCTTGCGGAATCAGCGGCGAGTTGGGAAAGAGGCCGATCAGGGTGTTGTACGCCGCCTCGGCCGACTCGCCGTAGGTGGGATCGAGCGTCGGCTTGCGCCAGAGATGACGGAAGGATCTGGCGGACTCCAGCGCGGCATCGTCGGCGAGCGAATCGTCGGGGAAGCTCTCGACGAGGTGCTGAAAGCTCGTGCCCGCGAGCACCCATTCGCGCCGCTCCTGATGTGCCCGCGCGAGATACCAGTGGGCGCGCGGCAACAGGGTGTCGCGCGCGGGCAGATCCGTCGTGAGCTTCTCGAACGCCGTGACCGCGTTCTCCCACCGGCCGTGACGAAACTCCTCCAATCCCGCGCGATAGAGCGCCTCGTTGGTGGTGAAGGTCGCGACCTTGAAGTCCGCGTGGCAGGCCGCCAGCGAGAGCAGCAGGACGGCGAGCAGCGTCCGATGCGACGAGATCATACGCGTGCAGGTACCCGCGAGCGGGCGGAGCGTTCGGCCGGCATCCATGCAAGATACCCTGGCCACCCGCGCCGGCCCACCGCCGCATCGTACCCTGCCCCGACGGGCGCGCGCCGGTCGCATCAGGTGGACGCGACCGACCGGCGCGGGCGGGGCGTCCGCGGCGCCATGAGGGGTGTGCCCACGTGCTGGCGGAAGTACTCGATCGTGCGAGCGAGCCCCTCCCGCACGGCCACCGTCGGCTGCCAGCCGAGCATCGTGCGCGCTCGCGTGATGTCCGGTTTGCGCACCTTGGGGTCGTCGGTCGGGAGCGGCTCGTAGATGATCGGCGAGCTCGTGCCCGTCAGCTCGACGACGAGCTCGGCGAGCTGCTTCACCGTGTACTCGTCCGGGTTGCCGATGTTCGTCGGATTCGCGTCGCCGCGCATGAAGAGCCGGTAGATGCCGTCCACCTCGTCGGTGGCGTAGCAGAAGCTGCGCGTCTGCGAGCCGTCACCGTAGACGGTGATCGGCTCGTTCGAGAGCGCCTGGACGATGAAGTTCGAGACCACGCGGCCGTCCCGCGGCCTCATGCGCGGACCATACGTGTTGAAGATCCGCACGATGCGTGTGTCGAGCCCGTGGTACGTGTGATAGGCCATGGTGATGGCCTCGGCGAATCGCTTCGCCTCGTCATAGACACTTCGCGGGCCCACGGGGTTCACGTTGCCCCAGTAGTCCTCGCGCTGCGGATGGACGAGCGGGTCGCCGTAGACCTCGGACGTCGACGCGAGGAAGAAGCGCGCCCCCTTCGCCCGGGCGATGCCGAGCGCGTTGTGGGTCCCGAGCGAGCCGACCTTGAGCGTCTCCAGCGGCAGCTCGAGATAGTCGATCGGGCTCGCCGGCGAGGCGAAGTGCAGCACGCCGTCGAGCGCGCCGGCCACGTAGGTCGGCGTGGAGACGTCGTGGCGGACGAACTCGAACCTCGGGTTCCCGGTGAGGTGCGCCAGGTTGTCCGGGTGGCCGGTGACGAAGTTGTCCAGCCCCACGACCTCGTGGCCTTCGGCGAGAAATCGGTCGGTGAGGTGCGAGCCGAGGAAGCCGGCCGCGCCGGTTATGAGCACTCTCATGCCGGGACTCCCCGGCCGATGGACGCGTACCGGAAGCCGAGGCTCGCCATCTTCCGCGTGTCGTAGAGGTTGCGGCCGTCGACGACGACCGGCGTCTTCAGCGTCGCCTTGATTCGTGCGAAATCCGGGTGGCGGTACTCGTTCCAGTCGGTGACGATCACGAGGGCGTCCGCCCCGTCGAGCGCGTCGTAGCTCGTGTTCGCGTAACCGATGCGGTCGCCCAGCCGGCGCTTCGTCTCGTGCATCGCGACGGGGTCGTGCGCGACCACCTCGGCGCCCGCCGCGAGCAGGTCCTCGATCAGCACCAGCGACGCCGCCTCGCGCATGTCGTCGGTGTTCGGCTTGAACGCCAGCCCCCAGACGGCGATCCGGCGGCCGCTCAGGTCGCCGAGGAGATCGCGCAGCTTCGCCGAGAGCCGCCGCTTCTGCGCGTCGTTGGCCTGTTCGACCGACGTGAGCACGCGCAGCGGCATGCCGCACTCCGACGCGGTCCGCACGAGCGCCTTGACGTCCTTGGGGAAGCACGATCCGCCGTAGCCCGGCCCGGGAAAGAGGAATGCCGAGCCGATGCGCGTATCGGTTCCGATCCCTTTCCGCACGTTGTCGACGTCCGCCCCGACGCGCTCGCAGAGGTTCGCGATCTCGTTCATGAACGAGATGCGCGTCGCGAGCATCGCGTTGGCCGCGTACTTCGTCATCTCCGCGGAGGGGATGTCCATGAAGATGATCGGCTTCCCCGTGCGCACGAACGGCGCATAGAGCTCCGCCATCACGCTGCGCGCATGATCGGTCTCGACGCCGATCACGACGCGGTCGGGCTTCATGAAGTCGTCGATCGCCGCGCCCTCCTTGAGGAACTCCGGATTGCTGCACATGTGGAACGGAAACCGGGCGTGCCTGCTCACCGCCGCCGCGACCTTGGCCGCCGTCCCGACCGGCACGGTGGACTTGGTGACGATCACCAGCTCGCGCGACATGTGCCGGCCGATCTGCTCCGCCACGCCGAGGACGTGCCGGAGATCCGCCGAGCCATCCTCGTCGGGCGGGGTCCCGACGGCGATGAACACGACGTCCGCCGCGGCGATCGCGCCGGCGACGTCGGTGGTGAACCGGAGGCGGCCCTGACTCTGATTGCGCTCGACGTAGTCGTCGAGGCCGGGTTCGTAGATGGGAAGGACGTTCCGCGCGAGGCCCTCGACCTTGGCGTCGTCGACGTCCGCGCAGATCACGGGATTTCCGGTCTCGGCGAGACAGGCCCCCACGACGAGTCCCACGTAGCCCGTGCCGATGACGGTGATGTTCACGACTGGAATGACGAAGGAGAGGACACCCGGCGGCCACGCGCCGCCCGGCCACTGACGATCGAAGAGACGGCGGCGGTCACCGGCCGAAGAATCCGCGCACGCCGGCCACGACCTCGTCGAGCTGCGCCTCGGTGAGCTCGGGGTAGATCGGCAGGGAGAGCACCTCGCGTGACGCACGCTCGCTCTCCGGGCACTGTCCTTCGCGGTAGCCGAGGTACGCGAAGCACGGCTGCAGGTGGAGCGGAAGGGGATAGTAGATCGAGGTGCCGACGCCGCGGGCCTTGAGGTGCGCCTGGAGCTCGTCGCGGCGGGAGACGCGAATGGTGTACTGGTTGAAGATCGATTCGTTCTCGGGCCGGACGACCGGCGTCCGCACCTCGGCGACGTCGGCCAGCGCGGCGTCGTAATACGCCGCGTTCCGTCGCCGCCGCGCGCTCCATCCCGCGAGGTGCGGCAGCTTGGCCGAGAGCACCGCCGCCTGAAGCGCGTCGAGCCGGCTGTTGTAGCCCACTTCGTCGTGGAAATACTGCTTCGCCCCTCCGTGCATGCGGAGGCGCCTGAGCCGCTCGGCGAGCGCATCGTTCTGCGTGACGAGCATGCCGCCGTCGCCGTAGCCGCCGAGATTCTTCGAGGGGAAGAAGCTGAACGTGCCGATGGTGGCGACCTCGCCGGCCATCCGCCACTCGCCGTCGATCATGCGGCGGGCGCCGATCGATTGCGCGGCGTCCTCGACGATCGGCAGTCCCGGTACGGACCGCGCGATCGACTCGATCGCCGCCATCTGCCCGAACAGGTCCACCGGCACGACGGCCTTGGTCTTCGACGTGCGCGCCGCGGCCACGGCCTCCGGCCGCACGTTGAACGTGTCCGGCTCGATGTCGACGAACACCGGCGTCGCGCCGACGTTGTGGATGGTGCCGGCGGTGGCGAAGAAGGTGAACGGCGTCGTGATCACCTCGTCGCCGCGGCCGGCGTCGACGGCACGCAGCGCGAGCAGCAGTGCGTCGGTGCCACTGGCGCAGCCGACCGCATGACGCGTGTGCGACAGCTCGGCCACGGTCCGCTCGAGCGCGGCCACCGGCTCGCCGAGGATGAACGTCTGCGCGTCGACGACGCGAAGCATCGCGGCGACGACGTCGTCGCGGATGGTGGCGTGTTGCGCCTTCAGGTCGAGAAGAGGAACTGGCATGCGCCTGGTGTCGGTGACGGCGGCCCGTCGAATGGTCAGAGCCGGGTGCGAAGCGGGATCGGCACCTCGCGGCCCGTCTTCGCCGATTCGTAGATGCCGAGGATGAGCTCGAGCGACTTGCGTCCCGCGCGGCCGTCGGTGTCGGGCCGCGCCTCGCCGCGGAGCACCTTCAGCACGTTTCGATAGTAGCCTTCGTGTCCGAAGCCGTAGACCGTCGGCGGGTTCGTGCTCGCCGCGTCGACGAGCTTGTCGTCGTCGTCGTAGTCGGCGAACGCCCAGTGCTCCACCCGGTTCACCGCGGTGCCGCCGATCTTCACCGAGCCGCGCTCGCCGAGGATCGTGATCGAGCCCTCGAGGTTGCGCGGGTAGGTGAGCACGGTCACCTCGATCACGCCCAGCGCGCCCGAACGGAACTTGAGGATCGCCACGCCGGAATCCTCGGCCTCGATGCGCCGCGCCTGGGTCGCCGTCTTGGCCAAAACGCTCTCGACGGGCCCGACGAGCCATTGCATGAGGTCGACGTAGTGCGACGCCTGGTTCATGATCGCGCCGCCATCGAACTCCCACGTGCCGCGCCACGGCTCCGCGTCGTAGTACTCCTGCGGGCGCGTCCAGCGCACGGTGACGTTGGCGGAGTAGATCCGGCCGAAGCGTCCCTTGTCGATCGCCCGGCGAAGCAGCTGGATCGGCGGATTGAGGCGGTTCTGCTTCACGACGAAGAGCTGAACGCCCGCCGCGTCGCACGCCTGCACCAGCTCGTCGGCCGCGGCGAGCGAGATCGCCATGGGCTTCTCGGTCAGCACGTGGCGTCCCGTCTGCGCCGCGATGATCCCGTGCTGCGGGTGCAGGCCGGAGGGCGTACAGATCGAGACGAGGTCGCTCGGGACGGCCTCGAGCATCGCCTCGAGCGACCCGAACGCCGGGATGCCTCGCTCCGCGGTGATCGCCTCGGCGCGTGCGACGTCGCTGTCCGCGGCGGCGACGAGCTCGAGGCCGTCGACGCGGTCGATCGCTTCGACGTGGTTCCGGCTGATGCGGCCGCAGCCGACGAGTGCCACTCGCACGGGCCCCGGACGCGTCGACGTCGCCGCGGCGCTCACCCCGGGCCTCCGAGACGGCGGATGCCGGCGCCCGTGCGCTCGTAGATCGAGCCGCACGCGGCGCACGTGCCCTCGCCGCTGTCGGCCAGCCGCTCGCCGCACTGGCACATCCAGCCGACGCGTCGGGCGGGCACGCCGACCACCAGCGCGTGAGCGGCCACGTCGGCCGTCACGACCGCCCCCGCGCCGACGAACGCGTACTCGCCGAGCGTCGTACCGCACACGATCGTCGCGTTCGCGCCGATCGTCGCGCCGCGGCGCACGAGCGTACGCTGGTACTCGTGGCGGCGCGACACGTGACTGCGCGGATTCACCACGTTCGTGAACACCATCGACGGGCCGCAGAACACGTCGTCCTCGAGCTCGACCCCCTCGTAGATCGACACGTTGTTCTGGACCTTCACGTTGTTGCCGACGCGCGTGCCGTTCATCACCACGACGTTCTGCCCGAGCGAACAGCGCTCGCCGATCACGGCGCCGCCGAGGACGTGGCAGAAGTGCCAGACGCGGGTACCGGCGCCGATCGTCGCCCCGTCGTCGACGTAGGCCGACTCGTGCACCACCGCCTCCGGATGGACGCTCACACCTGCACCGCCGCTTCGTCGAGAATGTCCTGCTGCCATTCCTGGAGCGACCGCACCGTCGCGCGCCGCGAGCGGAGCGCGAGGATCGCGTCCGACGCGGCGCTCGCCGCCGACAGCGTGGTGGTGTAGGCGATGCGCTGGCGGATCGCCGCCTGCCGCAGCGTGTAGTCGTCCCACTGCGCGTGCTTGCCGAGCGGCGTGTTCACGAGAAGCTGCACGTCGCCGTTCACGATCATGTCGAGACAGTTCGGGCGCCCCTCGTGCACCTTGAACACGGAGCTGACCGGGATGCCCCGCGCGCGCAGGTAGCTCGCCGTCCCGCGCGTCGCGAACAGCCGGAAGCCCATCTCCTGGAACCGGCGCGCGATCGGCGTCACCGACTCCTTGTCGGAATCGTTCACCGTGATGAGGATCGCCCCCGAGAGCGGGAGTCCGTTCGACGCCGCGAGCTGCGCCTTCGCGAACGCGCTGCCGAACGAGTCCGAGATGCCCATCACCTCGCCCGTCGACCGCATCTCGGGGCCGAGCACGGGGTCGGTGCCGGCGAACTTGCTGAACGGGAACACGGCCTCCTTGACGGAGACGAAGGGTGGCATCACCTCCTCCGTGAAGCCGATCTGCTCCAGCGTCTCGCCCACCATCACACGCGCGGCGTGCGACGCGAGGGGCACGCCGATGGCCTTCGAGACGAACGGCACCGTGCGGCTCGCGCGCGGGTTCACCTCGAGCACGTACACGACGCGATTCTTGATCGCGAACTGCACGTTGATCAGCCCGACGACGTTGAACGCCTTCGCCATGGCGATCGTCTGCGCGCGCATGGTCTGCAGATCCGGCTCGCCGATCTTGTACGGTGGCAGCACGCACGCCGAATCGCCGGAATGGATGCCCGCGTCCTCGATGTGCTGCATGATCCCGCCGATGACGACCCGCTCCCCGTCGGAGATCGCGTCCACGTCCACCTCGAAGGCGTCCTCGAGGAACCGGTCGATCAGCACCGGCTTCTCCTCCGACGCGCGCGCCGCGGTGGCGAAGAACGCCTCGAGCGACGCGGCGTCGTAGCAGATCTGCATCGCGCGTCCACCCAGCACGTAGCTCGGCCGCACGAGCACGGGGTAGCCGATGCGCTCCGCCGCCTCGAGCGCCTCGTCCAGCCGCGTCGCCGTCCCGCTTGGGGGCTGTGTGAGCCCGAGCTCGCGCGCGATCTGCTCGAAGCGGCGCCGGTCCTCCGCCGCATCGATGGAATCCGGCGACGTCCCGAGGATCGGCACGCCCGCCGCCTCGAGACCGCGCGCCAGCTTGAGCGGCGTCTGCCCGCCGAGCTGCACGATGACGCCGAGCGGCTGCTCGCGCTCCACGATCTCGAGCACGTCCTCCAGAGTGAGCGGCTCGAAGTAGAGCTTGTCCGACGTGTCGAAATCGGTGGAGACCGTCTCGGGGTTCGAATTGATCATGATCGTCTCGAACCCCTGCTGCCGGAGGGCCATCACGGCGCGGACGCAGCAGTAGTCGAACTCCACCCCTTGCCCGATCCGGTTCGGCCCACTGCCGAGGATGACGACTTTCTTCCGCGCCGACCGCGGCGCCTCGCTCTCCTCGTCGTAGCTGCCGTACAGGTACGGCGTGTCGGAGGGGAACTCGCCGGCGCACGTGTCGACCATCTTGTACGCCGGCCGCACGCCGAGCGCCCAGCGGCTCGCGCGCAACTCGGTCTCGCTCGTGCCGCGCAGGTCCGCGAGCTGACGGTCGGAGAATCCGAGCTGCTTCATGCGGCGCATGGCGGCCGCGTCGACCGTCGCGAGGCCGGTGAACCAGCGCTCCTCCTCGATCAGCTCCGCGAACTGCCAGAGGAACCAGCGATCGATGTTGGAGAGCTCGTGCACCTCGTCGACCGACAGGCCTCGCTGGAGCGCGCGCTTCACCTGGAAGATCCGCTCCGGCGTCGGCTGGCGCAGCGCGCCGCGCAGCGTCTCGAGCGACTCGTCGGGCAGCCGGTCGTCCGCCGCCGTCACGCCGACCGCCCAGCCGGGTCGGCCGATCTCGAGGGCGCGCAGCGCCTTCTGGAATGCTTCCTTGAACGTGCGCCCGATCGACATCGCCTCGCCCACGCTCTTCATCTGCGTCGTGAGCATGGGGTTCGCCGAGGGGAACTTCTCGAACGCGAAGCGCGGCACCTTCACGACCACGTAGTCGAGCACCGGCTCGAACGACGCCGGTGTCTTCTTCGTGATGTCGTTCGGGATCTCGTTCAACCGGTAACCGACCGCGAGCTTGGCGCCGATCCGCGCGATCGGGAATCCCGTCGCCTTCGAGGCAAGCGCCGACGACCGGGAGACGCGCGGATTCATCTCGATCACGAGCATCTCGCCGTCGCGCGGATTGATGGCGAACTGGATGTTGCAGCCGCCGGCGTCCACGCCGACCTCGCGAATGATCGCCACCGCGGCGTCGCGCATCGCCTGGTACTCGCGATCGGTGAGCGTCATCGCCGG
>DATJGU010000069.1:0-12489 GCA_035494615.1 Gemmatimonadaceae bacterium | reverse complement strand
TCTCCGGCCAGTCGGTCGCGGCCGGTTCCGGTGCCCGGGCGTGGACGGCGGCGATGGCCGCCTGCACGGCATACGGGCCGACGCGGCGCGTGTCGAGCGCGCGGCTGACGAGCTGCGTACCCTCCGAGATCTGAGCCTGGTTCCACAGCGATCGATCCTGGTGATCGAGCAGGATCACTTCACCCTCGGCGGACACGCGGGCCGCCCGCCGCGAGTCGTGCAGCAGCATGAGCGCCAGCAGCCCGCACACTTCCCCTTCGTCCGGAAGCAGGTCGAGCAGCAGCCGCGCGAGCCGGATCGCCTCGCGCGTGAGATCGCCGCGCACCACGGCGTCGCCCGACGTCGCGGAATACCCCTCGTTGAACACGAGGTAAATGACGTGCAGCACGGCGTCGAGCCGGTCGGGCATGTCGGCGCGCGTCGGGATCGCGTACGGGATGTGCGCGTCGCGGATCTTCGCCTTCGCCCGTACGATCCGCTGCGCGATCGCCGGCGCCGTGGAGAGGAACGCGCGCGCGACCTGTTCCGTGGTCAGGCCGCACACCTCGCGCAGCGTGAGCGCGATCCGGGCGTCCTCGCCGAGCGCGGGATGGCAGCAGGTGAAGATCAGACGAAGCAGATCGTCGTCGAGCGATTCGTCGTCGACGTCGTGCGGCGGCGTGTCGCGCGCGCCGAGCGCGTCGGCGATCGCGGCGCGCGCGGCGTCGAACCGTGCGCCGCGCCGCGCCGCGTCGATCGCGCGAAACCGGCCGGCGGAGACGAGCCACGCGCGCGGGTTGGCGGGAATGCCCTTCGCCGGCCACTGCACGAGCGCGGCCGCGAACGCGTCGTGCAGCGCCTCCTCGGCGCGATCGAAATCGCCGAGGAGGCGGATGAGCGTGGCGAGCACGCGGCGCGATTCGGTACGGTAGATCCGTTCGATCGCGTCGCGGTGCTGCTCCGCGCTCACGCCGTGACTGCCTGTTGGTAGAGCGGCTCGAACTGCGGCATCGACCTGACAGGCCGCACCTCGATGCTGCCCGTCTTCGCGCCGGGGATGCCGGAGGCCACCTGGATCGCTTCGTTCAGGTCTCGCGCCTCGATCAGGTAGTAGCCGGCGAGCTGCTCGCGCGTCTCGGCGAACGGTCCATCGGTGGTCGACACCTTCCCATCTCGCACGCGGATCGTCGTCGCGCTGCCCGTGGGCAGCAACGCGTCGCCGCCGAGGATGTGGCCGGTCTGCCGGTACTTTCGCGTGTACTCGAGGTACTCCGCGGTCATCGCGTCGA
Source organism: Gemmatimonadaceae bacterium (assembly GCA_035494615.1). GTDB lineage: Bacteria > Gemmatimonadota > Gemmatimonadetes > Gemmatimonadales > Gemmatimonadaceae > AG11. The sequence goes on along the minus strand of DATJGU010000069.1, from coordinate 11,221 downwards.
GGTCCTGCTGCGGGCGCGACTGCCATGCGGACTCATCGCCATAGATGAGGCAGAGGTATTTCATCGGTCGGGTCTCCTGGAGGTGGTCGAGTGTACTGCACGATCGCCACCTGGTCGAACGGCGACGTCCGATTTCGACATGCGCGGCCACGGATCGCCGGCCCGATCCGCGCTGATCCCGTCAGGGCATCACTCCGCCGTCGCCACCCGCGCCTTCACCTGGCGGTCCGCGTCGTGCCAGTTCGCGCGCACGAGCGCCCGCGTGCGTGCCGCTTCCTGCGAGTGGCCCGCTGCGCGATGCGCCCGTGCCAGCCCGAGCAGCGAGAGGGTGCGGTTCGGCATCAGCGCGAGGCTCCGTTCGTATGCCGCGATCGCTTCGGCCGGACGGCCGAGCTCGAGGAGTGCGCTGCCGAGCAGGTCCGACGACGGATACACCTTCGGCGGACCGAGGTGAGCGGCCTTCGCCTCCTCGTCCGTCGCGGCACGGAGCTGCGCCACCCACGCCGCGGTGTCGCCGCGCGACTTCGCCACCAGCGCGCCGATCTGGGTGCGCGCCGTGACCGCGCGTTCGGGGAGGGCCGCCGCCGCCGCCTTCGCGCGCACCGTGTCGCCGAAGGTCGCCGCGAGGAAGGCGACGCGATACGCGTCCGCCATGGCGAACAAGCGCTCGCGAGCCGACGTGCCGGCGCGTCCCGCCGGGAGCGGCGTGGGCGCGCGGCCACCATAGAAGCTCCAGTCGCCCGTCTCGCGAGCGTAGGCGAAGCGCATCTCCGCCAAAGCGTACCGCGCGTCGATCGCGTCCGACGTCGCCCAGTCCACGCCGTGCAGCACGCGCTCGGCGCTGTCGATCAGCGCGCGCGCCGCGGCGTACCGCCCCTGCTCGAGATACCCGTACTGCAGCCACGCCAGGACATGGAAGCTGAGCTCCGTCGGCGGCAGTGCGTGCGACGCGACCTCCTTGCGCGACGCCGCCCATGCCCGCTCGTTCGACGCGACCACGTCGTCCCACGCGCCGACCTGGAGGAAGATGTGCGACGGCATGTGCAGCGCGTGTTCGGCGTCGGGGGCGATCTTCGCGTACGCGCGCGCCGCGGCGAGCCCGCGCGCGGCGTACTTCGGATCGTCGGTCGCGTGGATGAGATAGTGCGCGCCTCCAGGGTGGTCCGGCTGCTCGGCGAACACGCGCTCGGCGAGCCCGATCGCCTCCTCGGTGCGCGCCGTCCGCTCCGCGGCGGTGCCGCTCTCGTCCATGAGGAGCGCCACCGCGAGCAGCGCGCGCGCCTCGAGATCGCTCGGGTAGTCGCCCGCGACCCGGCGCAGCCCGGCGACGTACCCCTGCACGCGCGCCGTCTCGCTCGTCGTGTCGAACAGCGCTTCGACGGCGGCGCCGTACGCCCGCTCCCGCGGGGTGCCGGCGCGCGCGAGCCGTGCGTCGCGCGTGGGACCGAGCCGCAGCAACGTGGCGCGCGCCGAGTCGGAGTCGTCGAGCCCCCAGAGGAGCTGGGCGAAGGTGAGCGCCTCGCCCCAGTACGCCATGGCGAAGCCGTCGTCCGCGCGCTCCGCTTCGCGAAACGCGGCGCGTGCGTCGTCGTACTCGAAGCTGTGGAGCAGGGCGAGCCCGCGCAGGAAGAGCGGCTGCGCCGCGGGTGCGCCCGAGCTCGGGAAGTGCACCGTGCCGAGCCGCGCGCCGGCGCGCGCGCCGGGCGCATCGTCGTGATGCGCCGGTTCCTGCGTGCGCGCACGGGGCGCGATCAGCAGGAGTGCGAATGCGGGCGCGAGGAGTCTGCGTGGTCGCATCACGTCTCCGGATGAGATTCCAGGACGAACCGGGTCCGCGTCGCGTGACGGCCGCGCGCGGCCCGGGAACGAAGCGGCCCGGGAGCAAGAGCTCCCGGGCCGTCGTGTCACCAGGCCTACGCTACTTCAATTTGCCGGTGAGGTTGAACAGGTTCGAGACCGCGGAGCCGTATGACGGCGTGTGAGCCGTGATCGTGTAGCCCCCCGCCTTGTCCAGCTGGAAGTCGGGGAAGGTGGCGATCCCGTCGGCGCCCGTGAAGCGCACCGAATCCGCCGGAGGAGTGAAGCTGCCACTGTTGCCCACGACGGTGAGTGAGACCTTCACGTCACCCAACGCCGTTCCATTCGTGCTCAGCACCTGCACGGCGATCGGATCCTTGAACTGCGGATTCGCGTTCAGCTTTCCGCTCGCCGGCTGCGTGTAGAAGGTTACGGCGGTGTTCGTGTCGACATCGAAGGTGACCGCGCCGAGATCGCTCAATCCGCTGACCAATGCGCTACCGCCGCCGATCCGGGCCATGAGTGGCTGCGGCAGGAAATAGTTCGCCACCGATCTGGCAGCGAGCGCAACGCGCGCCGTGGGTGAGAGCTTCGCGCCCAGCAGCAGGAGCGCATCCCTGCCCGTGGTGTTGCAGAAGCTCGGCTCGCCCGCTTGGGGAAGGATCGTCGGCTGGTCGTGATCGTGGAGGATCTGTGCGCTGAGCGAGGACATGTCGCATACGCCCGCGCGAAGAGTCCCTTCCGTCACGCTCTCGTTGTTGACCGTCACGCTCTTCGTGAACGCGAGTGGGGTGGGCAGTGTGCTCAGCTCGAACGTCACGCTCGCCGTGTCCTCGCCCTCGAACGTGGCAGCCAGCGGGAGTCGGCTGCCGTAGAACAGGATGTCGTCGGAATAGGCGGTTCCACCGAGGCTGGCGTGCCAGCCGTCCGTCTCCCCTGACTCCGCGCCGAACAGCGGCTCGCCGTCGGTGTCGGTCGCGCGCGAGATGACGGCCTGCAGCTTCGCGTCGCTCCGTACGCCGAACAGCCCCGTCTTGCCGAACGCCGAGACGAAGCTCACGGGGCTGGCGGCATCGTAGCCCGACACGCTCATGCACCCGAGCACGTCGTTCGCGAACTTGCTGCCGGCAACCGAATCGCCCTTCGCGGACGACGAGGATCCGTAGGCGGTGTTGGCCACCGCGCCGAGCCGGCTCAGCACCCGGAACCCGACGGGCGTGGCCGCCGACGCGCTGATCGCGCTCTGCGTCGTGAGCGTATCGAGCAGCGCGAACACCGGATCCTTGCTGTCGGAGAAATACGCCTTCGCGTCGTTGACCGTCGTCGTGATGGCGCAGGAGCCGACGTTTCGTCCTCGGGCGAGTTGTGGGGCGGTGGGGGATACGGGAGGATTGGAATCCTGCATACAGCTCACGAGGCCGAAGACTCCGGCGATCGCGAAACCGATCGTGCGCGTTCTCATGTCTAGCTCCTTCGTCGGACAGCTGGACGTGCGGGGGAAATGGAAGGGTGAGATGGATCACAACTTGGGGTCGCGCGTTCCAAAACGCGAATTTCCCCGATCCCCTCGCCCGGGTAACCCCTACTGCCCGCCGCTGAACAGCGCCTTGTACTGCGGGTCGTCCTGGACCGACTTGAACCACCACGACTCGTCGTGGCCGCCGACGTTCTTCTGCTGCGGGTGGGCAGCTATCTGACGGCGCAGCAACGAGATGACCCGGTCCTTCTGGCCGAGCTGCGCCCGCGCCATCGCCTCGAGCTGGACGAGGTCCCCCGCCGGATCGATCGCCTCGTTCCCCTGCGCCCGGCCGATCACCGACTCGGCGCTGTCCTTCAGCCCCGCGCGGATCAGCGCGATTCCCGCCAGCATCATCCCCTTCCGCTTCGCGAACTCCGGCTTGTCCACCTTGTCCATCGCCAGATAGTCGTCGTTCGCCTTCCATATCTGCGCGGCGGTCGGGGGCGTCGCCGGATCCGGCAGCGTGAGCAGCCAGAGGCGGCACTCGGCGAACCGGTAGTCGTCGGGGAAGCGCCGCGCACCCTCGTCGCACCACTGCTTCGACTGCTGCGCGTTGTTCAGATCCAGCGACGTCTGGAACAGGCGAAGGATCGTCTTGTTGATGTCGAGCAGATACGGATCCGCCTTGTACGCGTTCAGCGCCATCAGGTTCGCGTCGAGGATCCGGTTCGTGAAGTGGTACAGATGACTCAGCGTGTTCATCGCCGAGGCCTGCGTCTTGTTCGCCGTGGCCGACGCTTTGAGATCCGCCTCGGCGCCGGCGAGCAGATTGTCCGCCTCGTCCTGGGACCCGAGATTGAGCAGCCACTTGAGGTAGCGCAGCGAGCCGCGGGCCTCGAGGGCGTCCGCGTCGTTCGGCGCCAGCGATACCGCGCGGTTCGCCTTGGGCAGCCCGCTCTCGATCCACGCGGAGACCGCCGGCATTCCCGCGCCGGCCCCGAGCGAGCGGAGGGCGATGCGGTAGTCGAGCAGCCCCTGCAGCGCCGGCGCCGCCGCCCACTTGCCGTCCATCGCGCCGACCTTGTCGAGCGCGGTGTCGGCACGGGCGTACACCGCGATCGCCGCCGGCGCATTCCCCGCCGCGAGAAGGGAGTCGCCCTCGGAAACCGTCTGATTCGCCCGCTGGAACCCTTCCCACGCCGCCGCGTTGCTCGTCCCTGCCTTGCTCGTGAGCACCTGTACCTGCTGGCCGAGCTGCTTCCGCAGCGCGCTCGAGACTTCCGTCACCAGCGTGTCCTGCAGCGCGAAGGCGTCGGCCTTCATCTTCTCGATCTCGGTGCTGCCGATCGATTCGCCGGTGCGCGCGTCGAGCATGTCCACCGTGACGCGGATCTTGTCGCCGCTCGCGGCTACCGTCCCGCTCACGATCGTGCCGACGTTCAGCGCCTTCGCGATGCTGTCCGGGGCGACGTCCTTCCCCTTAAACCGCATCACACCGTTGCGCGAGGTGACGTGCAGGGCGGTCACGGTGCCCAGCTCGTGGATCAGCGCCTCGGTGAGACCATCCGACAGATAGCGCAGCGAGTGATCCGGGCTCCGATCGTCGAAGTAGAGCACCGCGATGTCGTTCGCCTTCATGGCCGCGAGCTTCGGATCGGCGCCGGCTCCCCCCTTCGTCCTGCTCCACGCGAACCACCCCGCGCCGAGCACGAGCGGCACCGCGACGAGCGCCGCGATCAGGCCGATCTTCCGCCGCCCCCCGGCGACCTGCACGTCGGCCACCGTGCTCGCGGCGATCGCCTTCGCCTTGATGCTGTTCAGCCGGCGAACCGCTGCCCCTTCGTCGTCGGTGAGCGCGTTGGCGAAGTCGGTGGCCGAGTGGAACCGGTCGGCCGGCACCTTGGCCATCGCGCGGACGATCGCGTCCTCCACCGCGTCGGGCACCGTGCCGCGCACGATCTTGAGGCTCGGCACGTTGTCGAGCGAGTGCCGCGCGAGGAGCGCCATCGCCGTGGGGCCGGTGAACGGCGGCTGGCCGGCGAGCATCTCGTACACCATGCACGCCAGGGAGTAGATGTCGCTCTCCGGGGTGACGTCCTTGCTCCCCATCGCCTGCTCGGGGCTCATGTACGTCGGGGTCCCCACGGCCATCCCGGTGCGCGTCAGCCGCTCGCCGCCCGCCACGCTCACCGCGCGCGCGATGCCGAAATCCGCCACCAGCGCCTGCCCCTTCGAGAGCAGGATGTTCTCCGGCTTGATGTCGCGGTGGATGACGTTCTTCGAGTGCGCGAACCCCAGCGCCTCGGCGATCTGCTTCGTGAGGTCGATCGCTTCCTCGATCGAGAGCTGCTTCTCGCGATCGAGCTTGTCGCGCAGCGACGCGCCTTCGACGAAGGGCATCGTGTAGAAGAGCTTCCCGTCGGCTTCGCCGGAATCGAGCACGCCGACGATGTGCGGGTGCAGCAGCGTGCGCCCGACCTCGATCTCGCGGAGGAAACGTTCGGCGCCGAGCGTGGCGGCGAGCTCCGGGTTCAGCACCTTGAGCGCCACCAGCCGATCGTTCGCGACGTCGTGCGCCAGGTACACCGTCGCCATCCCACCCTGTCCGAGCTCGCGCTCCAAGCGATAACGCTCGGCGAGCTCGCTTCGGAACGCGGTCAACGTCTCCGAGGAGATCGACGTCTGGGACATGCGGGAACCGGCCGAAATAGGGTACGCCGCACGGTGAGTTGGATCACTCTCCGCGCTGGCGGGAACGTCTGAACTACTATACTGGCGGTCGGTTCGAGGCGCCAGTAAAGCGCTTGCGTGGCAAGGCGTTGTCCCTCGCGGTGCGCCGGCCGATGGAGGAATCGGCGTGGACGCCACTACCGCAACGCGGTTCCACGCGGAGGCGCGGGGAGTAGCGGAGGCGCGGGACTGCGCACGTTGCCGCCACTACCGAAACGGATTTTCACGCGGAGACGGGAAGACGCGGAGAAGTCCCTCGACCAGCGGCGAGCGCGCGGTGGCGCGAGCTCCGGGGCCGGACCACCGCACCAGCGCAGCGAGCCTCTCCATCGACGATTCGAAGAGTCTCGATGTCGTGCGGACGAGAGCCGTGCACCGGCGCGAGCCACTGGTACGTCGGGCCATTGCAGTCGTCGTTGCCCTTGCAGTCCCCGCGGCTCCGCCAATCCCCGCGCCTCCGCGTGGAACCGCGTTGCGGGACCGAGCTCACCCGAGCGGCGGTCTTCGCCCTGCGCGTGAGGACCACGCCGCGCCAGGAGCCAGCCCGACGGTGGCCCACGGTTGGTTCCGATGAAACCCGCGGCCCGAGAAAAACGCTATGGGTACGGCTCCGGACCCTCGGCCGCTCGTGAGGCTCGCGCGCCCTTCCGGATTCCCTTACGTTCGATCCCCCATGCCCTCTCCCGCCGATCTCTCGCGGCTCCGCATCGACCGCTCGGCTCCGGCCCCACCGGTACGCCGCGCGCTTCGCCGCAACCTGATTCTCTTCGTCGTCGCGCTCCTGGTCGTGGCCGGCCTGGCCGCCGTGGTGCGCGGGCGGAGCGTGCCGACGGTGCAGGTCGCCACGGCGACGTCGAACGCCGGGGGCGGCGCCAGCTCCGCCGGCGCCACGAGCGTCACGGCCAACGGCTACGTCGTCGCCCGCACGAAGGCGTCCGTCTCGGCCAAGACGGCCGGCCGGCTCGCCTACCTCGGCGTGAGCGAGGGGTCGTACGTCCATCGGGGCGAGATCATCGCGCGGCTCGACAACGCCGACTATCAGGCCGCCGTCTCGCAGGCGCAGGCCAACGTCGCCGCCGCCGAGGCGAGCGTCATCGAGGCGACCTCGGACCGCGACCAGTCGGCGCGCGACGCCAATCGCATCCGCGACATCCGCGCGAGCAACCCGAACCTGATGTCGCCGCAGGACCTCGAGACGGCGACGAGCCGCGCCGCGGCCGCGCAGGCGCGCTACGACGCCGCGGCCGCGCGGAAGCGGAGCGCCGAGGCGGCGCTTCGGCTCGCCCGGGCCACCGACGAGAACACCATCATCCGCGCGCCGTTCACCGGCACCGTGCTGCGGAAGGACGCCGAGGTCGGCGAGGTCGTCGCGCCGTCGGTGGGCGGCGGACTCACCCGTGGCGCCGTGGTGACGATGGCCGATCTCTCGACGCTCGAGGTCGAGGTCGACGTGAACGAGGCGTACATCGCGCGCATCGCCAGCGGTCGTCCCGCGCGGATCACCCTCGACGCGTATCCGGATACGACCTTCCGGGGCGAGGTGCGCCAGGTCGTTCCCACCGCCGATCGACAGCGCGCGACAGTGCAGGTGAAGGTCTCCATCCTCGACCACGATCCGCGCATCCTGCCGGAGATGGGCGCCAAGGTGGATTTCCTCGAACCACCGAAGGCGTCGGCGCCGGGCGGAACGGCGGCGCGCGCGGCGATCCGCGTGCCCTCGGCGGCCGTGCGCTCGGACGCGAGCGGCAGCTACGTCTGGCTCGTGCGCGACGGCCGGCTCACGAAGCGCGTCGTCACCACCGGCCCCGTCTCGGGCGGCTTCCTCGAGGTGCGCTCCGGACTCTCCGGCGGCGAGCAGTTGCTCGTCGGTGGCGTGGAGAAGCCGGGGGAGGGGATGAAGGTGAAAGTGCAGTGAGGACGGTTCGCCGGTTCACGGTTTTTCGGTTTACGGCCGGCCTCAGGACGTTTCTGCCCACGCCGTCGTCGTTCCTGCCCGCTGACGTGAACCGTCGACCGAAAAACCGTCGATCGTCTTTCGTGAGCCGTTAGCCAAGAAGCCGTCGACAGGCTGTCACATCCCCCAACTTTCTCCCCCCACCCCATGCCCCTCGTCGAGATCCGCGACGTCGACAAGTCGTTTCAGCGGGAAGCCCAGACCGTGGAGGTCTACACCGACCTCTCGATCGATTTCGAGGAAGGGAGCTTCACCGCGCTCATGGGCCCCTCGGGCTCGGGGAAGTCCACGCTCCTGAACCTCGTGGCGGGGCTCGACAAGCCGACGCGCGGCACGGTGCGCGTCGCCGGCGAGGAGGTGAGCGCGATGTCGCCGGCGCAGCTCGCCTCCTGGCGGGCGCGCACGATCGGCTTCGTCTTCCAGTCGTACAACCTCCTGCCCGTGCTCACCGCGCAGCAGAACGTCGAGCTGCCGCTGCTGCTCACGAACCTCGGCAAGCGCGAGCGCGCGGAGCGCACGGCGATCGCGCTCGGCGTCGTCGGGCTCGAGGACCGGATGGACCACTACCCGCGCCAGCTCTCGGGCGGTCAGGAGCAGCGCGTCGCCATCGCGCGGGCCATCGTCGGCGACCCGACGCTGATCCTCCTCGACGAGCCCACGGGCCAGCTCGACTCGAAGAGCTCGGAGGAAGTGCTCGACCTCCTCCGCCGGCTCAACGAGGAGTTCCACAAGACCATCATGATGGTGACGCACGACGCCAAGGCGGCCGAGCGGGCGAAGACCGTGCTGCACCTCGAGAAGGGCGTGCTGCTGGAGCGCGGGCGCGCGGTGAAGGCCGGCGGCGGGATCGCCGCGGGATCCGACGTCGAGGTGCCGCGATGAAGTACCTCCCGCTGGTGCTCGCCAACCTGCGGCGGCATCGCCTGCGCACCGTGCTCACGATGTGCAGCGTCGCGCTCGCGCTCTTCCTCTTCGCGTCGCTCCGCACCGTGGTGACGACGCTCAACGCCGGCTCGCAGGTGAGCAGCGCGTCGCGGATGATCACGCAGAACTCCACCGCGTTCGTCATCCCGCTGCCGATGAGCTACGCGCAGCGCCTCAAGACGGTACCGCACGTGACCGACGTGACGTGGGCGAACTGGTTCGGCGGCAAGTACGGCGACGGGAAGAAGTTCTTCGGGCAGTTCGCGATCGATCCCGAGTCGTATCTCCGGATCTATCCCGAGATCCAGGTCGCCGAGGACCAGAAGCAGGCATTCCTGAAGGAGCGCTCGGCGGCGCTCGTCGGCGAAGGGCTGCTCCGCGAGTTCGGCTGGAAGGTCGGCGACAACGTCACGCTGCAGGGAACGATCTTTCCCGGCGACTGGACGTTCACGATTCGCGGCGTGTACCACCCGACGCTCAAGGAGTACGGCGACGACTCCTTCATGTTCCACTACGACTACCTGTACGAGCGCGAGCCGGACCGCGTGACGCCGGGCTGGTACATCATGAAGGTCGACGACCCGAACAACGCGCCGGCCGTGGGGAAGGCGATCGACGACATGTTCCGCAACTCCACCGCGCCGACCAAGACGGGGACGGAGAAGGCGTTCGCCGCCGGCTTCGCCAGCATGTGGGGGAACGTCAAGCTGCTCATGAGCACGATCGGCATGGCCGTGGTGTTCGCGATCCTCCTCGTGACGGCGAACGCGATGATGATGAACCAGCGCGAGCGCCGCTCCGAAGTGGCGGTGATGAAGACGATCGGCTTCACCGACCGGCGCGTGTTCGGGCTCGTGATCGTCGAGGCGGCGGTCATCGCGCTCACCGGGGCGATCCTCGGGCTCGGCGCGGCGGTGCTCATCCCGATCGTCACCGGCTTCGGCGACGGCGGATTCCTTCCGGGATTTCACGTCACCACGGGCACGCTGCTCATCGGCGGCATGGTCGCGCTGCTCCTCACCGTGGCGAGCGGCGTATTTCCGGCGTGGCAGGCGGCGCGGCTGCCCGTGGTGCAGGCGCTGCGGAGGGTCGAATGAAGATCCCCTTCGTCTACAACGTGCGCAGCGTGACCCAGCGTCCCGTGTCGACGCTGCTCACCGCGCTCGGCATCGGCCTCGTCGTGGCGGTGTTCGTCGCGATGCTCGCGCTGGCGAACGGATTCGTCGCCGCATTGGCGACGACGGGCTCGAACGACAACGTCCTGCTCCTCCGCCGGGGCGCCGACAGCGAGCTGTCGAGCGGGATCCCGCGCGAGGCGATCTCGATCATCGCGTCGTCACCCCACATCGCGACGGCGTCCGACGGCCGTCCGCTCATGAGCCCGGAGACGTACATCGTCATCAACATTCCGCGGCTCGGCGGCAACGAGTTCGAGGTCGCGAACGTCGTGGCGCGCGGCGTGTCGGACAAGGCGTTCGAGGTGCGGCGCAACATCAAGGTGGTGGAGGGACGCCGGTTCGCGTCGGGACGGAGCGAGATCTGCGTCGGCGCGAAGCTGAAGGGGCGGTTCGACAACGTGAACGTCGGCGACGTGCTGCGCTTCTCGAACCGCGACTGGAAGGTGGTGTGCCGGTTCACCGCCGACGGCTCCAGCTTCGAGTCGGAGATCTGGGGCGAGAACGAGCAGTTCCAGAACGTCTTCCGCGCGAACTCGTTCCAGGACGTCGCCTTCCGGCTCAAGGATCCCGCGGGCTTCGAGGACGCGAAGCGCGCCTTCCTCGCCGACCAGCGGCTGCAGGTGGACGCGCACCGCGAATCCGAGTTCTACGCCAGCCAGTCCGAGCTTCTTGGCCGAGTGCTGCGGATCCTCGCGATCATGATCACGTCGATCATGGCGGTGGGCGCGGTGTTCGGGGCGGTGAACACGATGTACGCCGCGGTGAGCTCGCGCACGCCGGAGATCGCGGTGCTCCTCACGCTCGGCTTCCATCCCCGCAGCGTACTCGCGAGCTTCCTCGCCGAATCGGCCGTCATCGCGCTCGTGGGCGGCGTGATCGGCTGTCTGCTCGCGCTGCCGATCAACGGCGTCGTCACGAGCACGACGAACTGGTCGAGCTTCAGCGAGATCGCCTTCGCGTTCCGGGTCACGCCCGGGCTGCTGCTGGCGGGGATGATCTTTGCGGTGGGCATGGGCGTCATCGGCGGGTTCTTCCCGGCTCGGCGCGCTTCCAAGATGCCGGTGGTTCAAGCTCTGCGCTGAAAAGAACCACGACGAGCGGTAAGGGAGGCGGAAGCTGGAAGGCTGAAGATGGGCTGTAAGGCTGGAGCTTGTAGCTTCCCACCTTGCCGCCTCTTTC
>DATJGU010000068.1:0-34834 GCA_035494615.1 Gemmatimonadaceae bacterium | reverse complement strand
TCCGTCGAGCGCGTCACGCGGCGCGGCAACACGGTGATCAGCGACGAGGTCGACCGGTTCCCGCGCGTGCGGCAGCGGCACACCGAGATCGCGCTCGCCGACGACGGCAGCATCCGGCACCTCGCGATGGACATCCGGACGCCGAGCGAGCCCGAAAACGAGCGGATGCGCCACGTCGAGGTGGACGTGACGCGCGACTCGGTGCACGAGACGAAGCGCGACGGCACCGGCACGAAGCGGATGGCGTTCGCGACGGGCGGTGGCACGGCGATGGCGCACCTCCCTCAGATGTACAGCCTGTACGAGCTGTACTTCGCCGCCGCTCGCACGCGTGCCGCGGCCGAGCATCGCGGCGCCGGCGACACCGTGCAGATGCGCCAGTTCTACATCGACCGCGAGTTCGACCGCTTCCCGCTGCACCACGGCGTCGTGCGGATCGTGTCGCGCGACACGGCGGAGATCACCCATGACTGGCTCTCCGGCACCGGCGTGGCGACCTTCGACTCGAGCGGCCACCTGCAGACCTATTCCGGCGCGCGGACGACGTACCTCGTCGACGTGCAGCGTGTCGCCGCACTGCCCGACGTCGACTCGATCGGCGCGCGATTCGCCGCGCTCGAGACGCAGAGCGGCGGCGCGAAGCAGCTGAGCGTGCGCGACACCGTGCGCGCCTCCATCGGCGGCACGACGTTCACCGTGGACTACGGCCGCCCGCTCGCGCGCGGCCGCACGCTGCTCGGCGGCGTGATCCCGTACGACCGCGTCTGGCGCACCGGCGCGAACGCGGCCACCCAGCTCACGACGTCCGCGCCGATCACCCTCGCCGGCCTCTCGCTGCCGGCGGGGACGTACACCCTGTGGACCGTGCCGCGCGCGAGCGGCGTCGAGCTGGTCGTGAACCGGCAGCACGGCCAGTGGGGGACGAGCTACGACCGCTCGCAGGACCTCGGCCGCGCGCCGATGGCGTCGAGCACGACGACTTCGCCGGTCGAGGCATTCACCATCTCGATCGAGCCTCGGGATGCGCGGACCGGGGCGCTCGCGATGGAGTGGGGGCCGTTCAGGTGGACGGCGCCGATCGTCGCCGCTCGCTAGCGACGCCAGCGAGCAGGGCGCGCGCGACCGCCGGCTGCTGTCGCCGGCTCACGGGAACGACGGCGCGCGACGCGAGCACCACTTCGCGGGTGACGCCGTGGATGGCGGGCCGGATCTCCACGATCGCCGCGCGGCGAACGAGATACGACCGGTGCACGCGCAGAAAGCCGTGCGGTCCGAGCGCGCGCTCGAGATCGTTGAGCGACCGGCGCACCAGATACCGCCGTCCGCGCGCGTGGACCGCGGCGTACACGCCGTCGGCCTCCAGCAGCTCGACGTCGGCGAGTGGGATGACCACGTCGCGCACACCGACGCGCGCCACCAACGGAGCGGGGGTAGCCGCGAGCCCCCGATCGGCGAGGCGGCGCTCGCGGATCCGCGTCAGGGCGCGCTCCAGACGCGCCGGCGCCACGGGCTTCGTGAGATAGTCGACGACGTCCGCGTCGAACGCCGTCACGGCGTACTCGTCGTGCGCGGTGACGAAGACGACGACGGGACGCGCCGCGGCTCGCGGGCGGCGCGCGATCGCCGCCGCGACGTCGATCCCGGAGCGCATCGGCATCTCGATGTCGAGGAAGAGCACGTCCGCGTGCATCGCTCCCGCGTCGAGCTCGAGCGCCGAGGAGTACTCGCCGACCACGTCCACGTCGTCGCGCGCGTCGAGGAGCTGGCGCATCGCGCGGCGCGACAGCGGCTCGTCGTCGACGACGACGCAGCGCAGCGGCCTCTCGATCGCGTCCGTCATCGCGCGCTCCGCACGAGCGGCACGATCAGCTCCGCCGTCGTGCCCCGTCCGTCCGCACCGGCGCCGACGTGGACGCTCGCCGCCGCGCCGTGCAGCAGCGCGAGCCGTGCACGCGCGTTGCCGATCCCGATGCCGGGCGCACGGTCCGCCTCCCGCACCGGCGGCAGGCCGACGCCGTTGTCGGTCACGTGGAGGCGCAGCCGTCCGTCGGATGCGCGCGCCGACACGGAGAGCACGGCTTCGCCCGGCACGTGCCGGAACCCGTGCCGCAGCGCGTTCTCCACGAACGGCTGGAGACAGAGCGAGGGAACCCGGGCCTCGAGCAGCGAGGCGGGGATGTCCACCTGCACCCGCAGGCGCTCGCCCATGCGGAGCCGCTCGATCGCGAGATACTGCTCGACGAACGCGAGCTCCTCCTCGAGCGTCACCTCGTGGCGCGCGTCGCCGCGCAGCGTCGCGCGCAGCAGTTCGGCGATCCCGACGAGGGCGTCGGCGGCGCGCGCGTTCTCGCCGTCGCGCACGAGCGCCACCGTCGCGTTCAACGCGTTGAACAGGAAGTGTGGACGGAGCTGCGAGCGGAGCGACTGCAGCCGCGCCTCCGCCAGCCCGGCGGCGAGCGCGCGCGTCCGCTCGCGCTGCACCTGCGACGCCCGGATCGCCACGATGGCGACGTAGAGGATCACCCCCGACGGCGCGAACCGCAGGAACATGTAACCCCACAGCCACGCGAGCGTCGACGCGGGATCGACCAGCCAGCGGAACACCACCGCGGTCGCGAGCGCCTGTGCGGCGCACGTGCCGAAGCTCGCGACGGCGTGCACCATCACGGCTGGCGCGCGCCACGGGCGCTCGAGCGGAAAGCGGTCCGCCAGGGCGAGCACCGGGAGCGTGAGCAGCGTCCAGATCTGCCACGTCACCGCCACGACGACGAGCACGCGCCACGGCGCGAGGTCTGGCGGCGCGGTACGCAGCGACCCGATCGCGAACGGAACGCCGAGCACGGCGGGGACGCTCCAGGCCAGGAGGAGCGTCGGGACCGACCATCGTGGAAGCCGCGAGTCCATCGGGTGCAATCTAGAGCGAGCGGCGGGCCGCACGTCGAACGGCGCACGCCGCTCGCATCGCCGGCGCTACCGCTCGCATCATCGAACGTGGCGCGGCGCGGCGCTTCCGGCCAGAGTCCGCCGCATGCCGACCCGCGCCCTCGATCCACTCGCACCCGAGGCAGTCCTGGCGGCGCCTTCCGGCGCGCCGCGCCGGTCCACCCACCGCCGCATCGAGGCGGTCGACGTGCTCCGAGGCATCGTCATGATCCTCATGGCGCTCGACCACACGCGCGACTACTTCGGCGACGCGGCGGCGAGCCCCACCAACCTCGCCACGGCGAGCACGGCCCTCTTCCTCACGCGCTGGATCACGCACTTCTGCGCGCCCGTCTTCTTCCTCCTCACCGGAACCGGGGCCGCGCTCGCGCTGCGCTACCGCTCACGTGAAGCCCTGTCGCGTTTCCTCTGGACGCGCGGCCTCTGGCTCGTCGTGCTCGAAGTGACGCTGATGCGCGCTCTGTGGCAGCTCAACGTCGACTACCGGCTCACCATCCTCAACGTGCTCTGGGCACTCGGCTGGTCGATGGTGGTGCTCGCGGCCGTCAGCCGGCTCCCCCTCGCCGCCGTCACCGCCGTCGGCGCCGGCCTCGTCGTGCTGCACGATCTCGCCGACCGTGTCGCGCCGGCGACGTTCGGCGCGTTCGCGCCGCTGTGGATGCTCCTTCATCAGCCGGGACCGGTGGTGAGCACGCCTGGCGCGTTCGTCTTCGTCGCGTACCCGCTCGTGCCGTGGATCGGCGTCACCGCGCTCGGCTTCGCGCTCGGCCACGTGCTCGAGTGGCCGCGCGTTCGCCGCCGTGACTTCCTCCTCCAGCTGGGAGGTGCCTTGGTCGTCGCCTTCGTGCTGCTCCGGGCACTCGGCCTCTACGGCGATCCCATCCCCTGGACGCGGCAGCCGGGCGGCGTGCGCACCCTGCTCTCGTTCCTGAACACCAACAAGTACCCTCCGTCGCTGCTCTTCCTGTCGATGACGCTCGGCCCCGCGCTGCTCGCCTTGCGCGCGCTCGACGTCGACGAGCGTCGCGGCCTCCCCGCCCTCTGGCGGCCGGTGCTCGTGTTCGGCCGCGTGCCGCTCTTCTACTTCATGCTGCACGTGCTCCTGATCCATCTGCTCGCCCTCGTGCGCAGCGCGGTCGCGTTCGGCGGCGTGCACTGGGTCTTCGAGTCGCCGTCGATCGACCGGTTCCCCATCACGCAGCCGCCTGGGTGGCCCATGAGCCTTCCGTGGGTGTACGCGTCGTGGGCGCTGGTCGTCGTGCTGGCGTACCCGATCTGCCGGTCGTACGCGGGACTGCGCGCACGACACCGCGGCGGATGGCTGAGCTACCTGTGATCGTCGCGTGGCCGCGCGTCGGACGCTTCGTGTACGCCGGGGCGGCGCTCGCGCTCGGCCTGATCGGGCTTCACTGGGGCGACTTCGCGATCGTCTGGCAGCCGGTGCCGCCGAGCCTTCCGCATCGCGTCGCGCTGGCGTATGTCGCCGCGCTCCTGCTGGCGCTCGGAGGTGCCGCGACCTTCGACCGCCGGAGCGCGCGCGTCGGCGCGGTCGCGCTCGGGCTGGTCTTCGTCGCCGTCTCGCTCCCCTGGCTCCGACGCGTCGTCCATTATCCGCGGCTCGCCGGCACCTGGCTCGGCTTCTTCGAGGAGTTCTCGCTCGTGCTCGCCGCGGTCGCCGTCTACGTCACGACGCGTCGTGCACGCGACCCTCGCGTGCACACCGAGTCGCGCGTGATCCTTTCCGCGAGGCGCCTGTTCGGCGTGTGCGCCCTCTCGTTCGGCGTCGCGCACTTCGCCGCGTTGCCGCAGACGGCGGCGATGGTGCCGGCGTGGCTGCCGCCGAATCAGCGCTTCTGGGCCATCGTCACGGGCACGTGCCATCTGCTCGCCGGAGCCGCGCTGATCTCGGGCATCGCGGCCACGCTCGCCGCGCGTCTGCTCGCCCTCATGCTCGTCGGGTTCGGCGTGCTCGTCTGGGCGCCGAACCTCGTCGCCGCTCCCGGCGCGCACATGACGTGGGCGGGTAACGCGGTGAACCTCGCCATCGCCGGCGCCGCGTGGGTCATCGCCGACGCGACCGCCCCCTCCGAGCGCGCCGAGCGAACCTCCCGCACTCGCCCGCTGTAACGACGCCGCCGTCCTGATCGCACGCCGCGACGCCGTGAGCGCACTCGGCGTCGTCAGTCTCACCGTATGGATGAGTCCCGCCAGCGTCATGGACACCGCGCTGCGTTGGTCCCGCGTACGGGCCCTCCCGGTCCGGCATGTCGCCTGCCTTTCCTCGTCGCGCCGATGGAGCCAGGCGCGCGCACCCGGCGCTTCAGCGTCGCGCCCTCCCTCGGCACGCCCGCACTCTCGCGCTCGTCGGCCACTTCCATGGGAACGGAGGCTTCAGTGCACCGCTCTCGACTGCCCCTGCTCGTGATCGTCGCCGCGGCTGCGGCGTGCTCGACGCACGGCTCCTCGAAGGAGGACGAGCACGAGCTCCTGGCGCACGACAGCACGCTCGCCGCCGAGCTCGGGAGCGATCAGGGATCGACGGCGCTCGGGCTCCCCGCCGCGTGCGGCGTCGTGACGCGTGCGGCGCCGCCTGCCGCGTCCGTCCAGCATCGCGCGGAGGAGCTGACTCGTCAGGCGCTGGACGCGGAGATCCACGGAAACATCGGCGACGCGAGATCGCTTCTTCGCTCCGCCTCCGCGCTCGACGCCACGAACAAGTCCGCCGCCTATCATCTCGGCCGCACCAGCGAGGAGCTGCACGACTCCTCCTCGGCGATGCGAGCGTTCTGCCGCTATCTCGCTCTTCGCCCGACGCCGGCCGAATCCGCCGAGGCCAGCATGCGCGTCGCGCGACTCGCGCCGCGGGCAGCCGGCGCGGCGGCGAGCACGACGACGAACGGATCCGCGGCGTTCGGCGCATCGAACAGCCTGCACGCCGGCGGCCAGCGAATCGCCGGGAGCGGTGGAGCGCATCCGAGCACCGGCGCGGCGGTGCCCCGTCACGGGCAGACCGCGCGGAGTTCGCAGCGCGTGATCGCGGCGGCGAGCGGCGGCTCGGTATCGCTGCCCGCCCGCCAGCGCGTCGTCGTCGCTCCGGCTGTCGACGATTCCGACGCGGTCGCGACGTCGGGCGGCGAGGTGGTGGCGACGTCGCGACCGGTGCGCGATGCCGATCCACCCCCGAGCGCGCCGAGCACGGCTCGCCGAGGTCCGAGCGCCGCGCAGGGCGCGGTCATCGGCGCGGCGAGCGGGGCGATCATCGGTGCCGTCACGGGGCGCAGCGTGAAGAGTGCCGTGGTCGGCGCGGCGGCGGGCGGGCTTCTGGGCGCCGTGGTCGTGCGGGCGGGCGAACCGAGGCGGCGGCTGGAGCGCTGACGTCAGCCGGGAGGTCGGATCACCTCGCTCGGCGGGCGATCGGTCGGTTCGCGGAGCTGCGTGAGCAGCATCCGTCCCTCCGGCCACTCGCCGAGCGCGCTCGCGGCGTTGATGTGCCCCCGCGCGCCGATGTCGACGAACGTACTGCCCCACGCGCTGGCGTAGCGGCGCGCCGTGTCGAGCGTGACGTACACGTCGTCCCTGCTCGCGACCACGATGCTGCGGAACAGAAGCGGAGCGAGCGGCATGGGCGCGAAGCCCGTCGGGCCGGGCGGGTAGTTGCGTCCCTCCGGATCGCTCGGCGCGACGAGCAACGCGCCGCGCACGCGTGCCCGCTGGCCGACGCTGGCGTCGCGCGCCCAGTGCGCGACCAGCGCGCAGGACGAGCTGTGCGCCACGAGCACCACGGGCGCGTCGGCGGACGCGATCGCCGCGTCGAGCGCCGCCACCCAGTCCGCGCAGCGGGGCGTTTCCCAATCGCGCTGTTCGACCCTCCGGCACGAGGGATCCATGCGCTCCCACCGACTCTGCCAGTGTTCTGGTCCGGAATTCGAGAGCCCGGGAAGGATCAGCGTGAGTCCGCGCGGATCGCGGCGCGATGTCGAGGATGTGTCGGTCATGCGATCAGTAGAGGCCTGGGATGAACCGCTTCGTCCGTCGGCGGTAGGCACGGTATTCGTCGCCGAACGCGCGCTCGAGCAGCGGCTCCTCGGCGCGGGCGCGAAGCTCGCCGGCGAGCGCCATCGCCGGCACGGCGACGATCGTGAGGACCGAGGGAACCCAGAGTGCCGTGCCCAGCGCGAGGAGATCGAGGCCGGCGTAGATGGGATGGCGGATGATGCCGAACGGGCCGCCCGTCGCGAGCTGATGTCCCGCGTCGAGCTGCGCCTGGAACCGCCACGAGGCGAAGGCGATTCGCGCCGCCGCGACCAGGACGCCGCCGCCGAGGATCACGAGCGCGCCGAGCACGCGCTGCCACACCGGCGCCGCCGGCGTGTGGAGGTCGAACACCGCGCGGCCCACACCCGAGTACATGAGGGCGAACGCGATCATGTGGATGAAGACGAGCATTCGCGCGTTCGGCGCGCGGAGCGGCTCGCCGGATGCGGCGTGCGTCGTCGCTGCCGGCGCGGCCGGGGCATGTCGTGCGCGCCGGCGCGCGACGAGGTCTCCGGCCACGAAGCAGAGCCAGAAGATCGCGTGCGCCCCGTAGATCCGGAGATCGAACGAAGGCATTAGGCTTCCTCTCGGTAGACCGACGTCATGAATGGCTCCGCGTTCACGAGCGACTGAAAGCCGGCCGCGCTCTCGACGGCGTCGACGAACTGCCGGAACGTGGCGAAGTCCTGCGTCCAGAATTCGCCCCCCGTCGCCGTTCCGAGTGCTTCCGGCTCGAAGAAGAGCTCGCACCCGACGTGACAGATCGGATCGGCGCCATCGCTCCCCGGCTCCGAAAACTCGCGCGAGAGGTACAGCGCGACGAGCGGCCGTCCGTCCGCCGCCCGCTGCATCTCGTACTGCACCGTGACGTCGTCGACCGCGTCGTCGACGGGGATGCGAGCGAACGCCTTGAAGACCTTCCAGGTCGCCCACGGATCGAGCGCCTCCTCCGCGAGGCCGGCTTCGGCGAGCATGGTGTCGAGCGTTCCCTGTGCGTCACGGAGCTTCACGATCCCACCTCGGGTCTAGCGGTCCCCGTTCGTGAGGGCGACGAGCGCCTCGGACGAGCGTTGCGGTACTCGAGGCTGCGACGCCGAGGGCGCCCCGGCCGGTCACCCCGCCACCCTCGCCACCACCACGATCTCCGGCGCGTCGTCCGTGAGCGGCCGCGCGTCGAATCCACCGTACATCGTCTCGATCCGGAATCCGGCCCGAGCCAGGAGATGCTCGAGCTCACTCGGCGTGTACCATCGCATCGGGAACGCCTGGACGTGCCGGGCGATCTCCGTTCCGGAGCGTACGTAGTAGATCAACTCCGCGTCGAAGACCTGCTCGGCGAAGTTCGCGCGAGAGACGCGTATCGTTCGACGGAGAGATCGGCCGTCCGGGAGGACCCGCTCCGGCGAATCCTCGGCTTCCGCGTGGCGGTCGCTGAGGAGGGCCGAGTAGTTCGGGTTGAAGACGTCGAACACGAATCGGCCCTGGCGACCGAGATGTTTCCGGACGCTTTCCAGCGCCGCGAGCTGGTCGGGGATCGTGGTGAGATGCTGGAGCACGCGAAACGGCGCGATCGCAAGCTCGAATGGCGCGCCGGGCGCGCTGAAGTCGCGCGCATCCCCTTCGACGAGCGTGACACGGTCGCGAACCTCCCCTGGCTCCTCGTCGAGCTTCGCGCGCGCGCGCGCCAGCATCGTCGGCGAACCATCGACTCCGACGACGCGATGTCCGGCGCGCGCGATCGGCAGGGTGATCCGGCCGGTGCCGGCGCCGAGCTCGAGGAGAGGGCTGTCGCCGACCACGCCCGCGGCGGCGCGGACGTAGAACTCCACGTCGCCTCGCGTGGCGTACATGGCGATGGCGTCGTAGAGGACGCCGAATTCGGGGATCAGGTCGTAGAGCGACATGATGCGCGAACGGAGAAAGACCGTGCTTGAAATGTCGGCGGGGCGCTCTTCGCGGATTCTACGATGCGGCCAACGTCCTGTTCGCCCGTCTGCGCTCCTGCGACTGCTCGTTCAATGGCGTGAACGAACAGGCCTGATCACGTCGGCCACCTCGCTCAGGTCGTTGTTCAGCTGGTGGTCGCGGCCCGGCAGCCGACGCAGTTCGGCGCGAGGAATCGCCCGCGCGTAGGCTTCTGCATGCGACGCGGGCACGGTGTCGTCATCGAGTCCGTAGAAGAGATGGACCGCGACTCGCCGGGGCAGGTTGTCGCCCAGCGCTCGCTGTGGCGTCCACTCGTCGGTCTCCCACCCACCCGGGCCCACGAAGGGTGCCGAGATCAGGAGGATCGCAGCGGGCTCCCGCTCCGGCGGCCGCTCGGCGATCGCATGGACGAGGAACGTCGCGCCGACCGAGTGCCCCACGAGAACCGCCCCTTCGTCGAGGGCCGCGAGCTCGCTCCTGATCGCCGTTGCCCATGCGGCGTAGCTCGGATCATCCTCGTTGGGCATCAGCGGATAGCGGACCTCGTAGTCCGCACCCAGCTCGGCACGCAGGCTCGCCACGAGCTTGTCGTCCCATTGGTCGTGCACGGCCTCGCCGCCGCCCTGTATGAAAAGTATCTGACGGGTCATGCTCGTTGCCGCGCGCGCACGTAGCGGACGACTCGACGCGCGCGGAACGGCGTCCATCGCGTGGCGCACGGTCACGAGCTCCGCTCGGCGCTACTGTGGTGTGTCCAGCGGATGCTTGCTCCGCTCGTAGAACTCGTTCTGCAGCCGCAGGCTCTCCTGGTCCGCCTTCACCGCCTTGATCGACTGCACGATCGCGTCGATCCACGTCTTCGCCTCGAACTCACCGAGCTCGCGCGACGCCACACCGCCCTCGCCGGCGTAGTGGTTCGGGAATCTCGAATACCACCAGATCCCGGTGTACAGTCCATCCGGCAGCTTGAGGCGTGCGAGATCCGCACCCGATTCCTGCGTCGCGCGGTCGAGGTGCACGAGGTCGGGACGCGCGATCATGCTCATCGACGTCTCGCTCTCGCCGGCGTGCTGGTCGCCGGCCCGGTCCGACTTGTGCTTCGGCTCGCCCGGCCCGCTGCGCGCCAGTCCCTGCACGTAGACCACGTAGTCGTGCGGCGACTCGAGCTGCGACTGCGCGAAGAACTGCAGCAGGTTCGGGTTCCCGCCGTGGCCGTTGACGATGATGATCTTCTTGCAGCCATTGCGCGCCATCTCGTTCGTCGTCTCCTGCAGCAGCTCGAGTTGCAGGCCTCGGCTGTACGCGATGGTCCCGGGCTGGTGCTTCGCCTCGAAGATCTGGCCGTAGAAGTACTCCGGGAACACCACGGCGTACTCCTGCTGAGCAGCGTGGAGCGCGGCGTACCGCACGTTGAGCAGGTCGTTGCCGATCGGGAGATGCGGCCCGTGCTTCTCGAGGATGCCGATCGGCAGCAGGCAGGTGTTCTGCGCCCGCTTGATGGCGTTTATGAAATCGGGCCCGGTGAGCTCCTCCCAGTGCACCGACAATCCGGCCGACGGCGCGGGAGTCTGCGCGCCGAGCGGCGCCGCGACGAGAAGAGCGATGAAGAGCGATGATGTCCTGCGCACGTGTCCTCCGCTGCTGGGTGTGCCGCTGATTGTAGCGATCCGTCGGGCGACTGCCAGAGGCGACGCCGTCGCCATCGGGTTCACCCGCGCCGCGCCGCCTCGATCGCCGCGATGTCGATCTTCTGCATCCCCATCATCGCGTCGAACGCACGCTTGGCCGCCGCGGGATCCGGGTCGCTGATCGCCTGCGTCAGGGCGACCGGCGTGATCTGCCACGACAACCCCCACCGGTCCTTGCACCAGCCGCACGCGCTTTCCTCGCCGCCGTTGCCGACGATCGCGTTCCAGTAGCGGTCCGTCTCCTCCTGGTCCGCCGTCGCGACCTGAAACGAGAACGCCTCCGTGTGCGTGAACGCCGGCCCGCCGTTGAGCCCGAGACAGGGAATGCCCATCACGGTGAACTCGACGGTCAGGACGTCCCCCTGCTTCCCCGACGGAAAGTCGCCCGGTGCGCGATGCACCGCGCGCACGCTCGAGTCGGGGAACGTCTTCGCATAGAACCGCGCGGCCTCCTCGGCGTCGCGGTCGTACCAGAGGCAGATCGTGTTCTTCGGGGGCGTCGCCATGGTCGGGCCTCCAACGGAATGATCGAACGATCGGATCGGATCGCTGACGCTAGCCGGTGCACGGCGCCACCGACAAGTGCGGGCGAAAGTTCCGCGCGGGTCGCGCGGTCACGCTGGCCCGCGCGCTCACGATGAACTAGATCGAACGACCCTGGACGGCAGCACCCCCGCACGGTTAGCCGATCACCATTTCCGGAGACCCGACGTGACCAAGCTGAGCCTGCGCATCTCGATGTCGTTCGACGGCTA
Organism: Gemmatimonadaceae bacterium; assembly: GCA_035494615.1. GTDB lineage: Bacteria > Gemmatimonadota > Gemmatimonadetes > Gemmatimonadales > Gemmatimonadaceae > AG11. The sequence continues at coordinate 23,487 of DATJGU010000068.1, read as the reverse complement.
CACATCCGGACCTGATAACGCGACCGGTCACCGTGGTGACGTGACCCCCCAGAGCGCGACGTGACACAGAGAGCCCGGAGATCGCGGCGAGCGTTGTTGTCCGGCGTCGCCGTGACAGTCGGCATCGCGCCTGGATAGGAGGATGTGTCGCCCGCTTGCAGCGGGAGCGGACGCCGACGATTGCACTCTTACCTATCCTCGCTTCTCGGCACGTGCAGCTCGGGTGATAGGTGGACGGAAGGTCTTATGGCGAACGAACATCCAACCTTGGTCACGACAGCGGGGGCAGAGGCTCGGGCTCCGTGAGATACGGCACGGGCACACCGTTCACGTAGGCGGCCTCCCAGTGCCAGCAGAACGCCGAGCCTCCCGCTGTATACCCGCAGTAACCGGGGGAAAACCCAGAGGAGCCAAGAGGCATGCCGCTACCCAATCCAGCCCACTGCCTGCGCCCTGGCACGACGAGCGGCTTTCCCTTCCCCCACCAGCAGTAGGCTTCTCCCGCGGCGGTGAGCGCACATGCGCCGTATCCGTTGAGCGCAGTGATCTCGCGGAACGTCAGGTCGGTCGGCACCGGCTCGGGCGAGGCTCGGAAGTCATTGCTCATCTCGTCGCCCGTATCGCCCCAGCAGTAGGGCGTCCCTCCCATGGTGAGCGCGCATACCCACTGGGCGCCGGCGCTGATGTGCGCGTAGCGCCGTGACCCACTGACAGCGGTCGGTGTACCGACGGACCGATTTCGGGCCCCGCTGCCGAGACCGCCTCCCCAGCCCCAACAATCGGCCTCGCCGCCGTCTCGCAGCGCACAGGTGAACTCTGTCCCGGTCGCGATGGCGGTGTATTCTTGGGTTCCCTCGACGGCCTGCGGCGCGAGTACGTCGTAATCGCTGGATGTGCTGCCGAGTCCTCCGCCGAGTGCCAACCCCCAACAATAGGCGTGATGCGACGCATCGATGGCGCACGTGTGCGTCGACGTCGCGATCTCCGTGAATGGGTGGCCTCCGGCCACGAGACTTGGCGTCAGCGCCCCATCGGTCGTGCCGTTCCCCACTTCTCCGTGCACGTTGTACCCCCAGCAGAGCGCTCTTCCGTCCACGTCGAGACCGCACATCCTCGCTTCGTCGGAGCGGTACAGCGCAGCGAAGCGCATCCCGTTTGCGCCAGGAACCGGAACGTTACTCCCCTGCATCGTACCGTCACCGAACTCGCCGAAACGATTCTCCCCCCAGCAGCGCACGGCGCCGGAGTCGAGCAGCGCACACGTCGAGCGGAGCGCCGAGGCGATCGAAACCACGCGATGACCCGTGGGTACGGGTGTGTCCGGTGCGAAAGGCTCCGTGACGCTGTCTTCACCACCGCCGCAGCTCGCCAAGGATGCGCACAGGACGACGAGGAGTCCTCGTCTGACAGCAGATCGGCGAGGTCTGTAGTGATGCGGCCTGTACATCGATGTGAGTGCGACGGGATCCATGAGGCGTCACCGGCGGTCTAGCGTTCGACGGCGGACCACAGCATCCCCTGGAAAGAAGTCCCGCCGCCCACAAGAATGCTGGGCGCCATCGCCCACGACAATGACCTCGAAATGGGTTCCGCGATCCTGCTCTGATCAGGCCCGGTGCTCGCGACACCTGCCGTGCCGAGCGGCTCCCTGTCACACACCGCGTGATACCGATTCCCTTTCCTTGACCCCCCCGAACACCGCCAGCTCCCGCCACTTCCAGAAACAATCCACCTGCCCGAACCCGATCTCCCGCAGCCACCGCACCTGCGTCTCGACGTCGAGCAACTGGTTCGACCGATCCTCCTGCTCCGCCGTCATCCCCAGCGCGGCGAGAAAAGCGGCGTGCAGCTCCGGCGTCGGCGACGCCACGTGCTCCAGATTGTAGAACACGCCTCCCCCCGCGAGCGCCGCGTAGACCTCTTCATACAACGCCCGCTTCCGCTCGTGCGCGCAGTGATGGATCGCGAAGCACGACACCACGGCGTCGAACTCGCCCAGCGACGCCGGCAGCGGCACGCCGAGATCGTGCGCCACGACCTCCACGAGCGGATTGCCGGCGAACCGCGCCCGCACCGCCTCGAGCATCGTCGGCGACGCGTCCACCGCGACCCCCCGCGCCGCCGGCCGATCCAGCCGCAGCAGCGCGAGCAACCGCCCGTCCCCCGCGCCGAGATCGAGCACGCGCCGCACGCCGCGCGGCACCAGCTCGTTCACCATCCGCTCCCCCGCCACCCGGTGCGGGATGCCGTCCGCGCGCGCGAGATACGCCAGCGCGTGCTCGGCCGAATCGTACTCCCGAACGCCCGTCATCGCCGCGCCTCGGCCGGCCAGCGCACGGTGAGAATGGTGCACCCGCTCTCCGTCGCCCACGTGTGCTCCCAGCTCGGCCCGTGCCACAGCACGTAGTCGCCCTGCTCGGTCAGCTCGATGCGCCGCATCGTCTCGCCGAGTGCGCGAAAGCCGAATCGCATGCGGCCCGACACGAGCACCCCGAGCGACCAGTGCGCGTCGCGCTCGGCCCAGCACTCGCGCACGTGCCCCGGCGGATGCACGTACCACTTCACCTGCACGCGATCGCTCTGGCGCGGCGTGCTCCCCGCGTCGAACGCCTCGCCGCGCTGCGCGGCCCACGCCGCGAGATCGCCGACGAGCCACCCGCGCGTCGCCGCGCCCGCGAGCGCCGCGTTCCCCGTCTCGATCGTCGTCACGGCGCCCGCCTCGCCGAGATCCCCATCGTCCCGATCCCGAGCTCGCGCGCGAACGCGTCGTTCACGTCGCAGTAGCGCTCGCGCGACCGCTCGCCGCGCACGCGCTGGAAGTACCACCGCGGCGTCGCCGGAACGTGCTCCACGTTGCCTCGCACCTCGTAGAAGTCGAACCGCACCGCGGTCGGCTCCGTCGCCGTCGCCCCGACCGCGCGCCGCGCGACGACGACCTGCACGGGCCGCCCCGCGCCGATCCGCACGACGCGGAGGTCGACGCTCGCGCACCCGCCCGCTTCCACGGAGCGGAACAGATCGTCTCCTCCGACGCGCTCGTCGGGGCCGAAGAAGGGAATCAGCCGCCACTCCGTGGCGCTCGCCGAATCCGCGGCGTCCACCGCCGCGCGCACCTGGAACAGCGCGGTGCTGTACCCCGTTCCGTCGGCGTGCTCGCGCCGGCTCACGACGATCTGGCCGCCGTGCCCATCGCCGAGCAGATCCACCACGTTGAACCCATTGTAGAGCTGCACGACGACGAGCCGCCGCTCCGCGCCCTGTGCACGCGCCGTCGCGCCGACGACCGCCGGCGCGAGCGACGCCGCGCACCCCACCAGGGTGCGCAGGACGGCGCGCCGCCGGCGGCGCGTCACGCCGCGGTCGTCGTCTCCCGCGCGAGCCGCGCCAGCACCTCGTCCGCCGCCGCCACGGTGCTCAGCGAGCCGCCGAGATCCTTCGTCCGCGCGCCGTCCTTCACCGCCTCGAACACGGCGCGCTCCACCGCCCTCGCTTCGGCGTCGAGCCCGAGCGAATGCCGGAGCAGCATCGCCGCGCTGAGGATGGTGCCGACGGGGTTCGCGATCCCCTTCCCCGCGATGTCCGGCGCCGAGCCGTGAATCGGCTCGTACAGGCCCACGCGCGTCGCGCGACCCGCGCCGACCGCGCCGAGCGACGCCGACGGCAGCAACCCGATCGAGCCGGTGAGCACCGCCGCCTCGTCGGTGAGGATGTCGCCGAACATGTTCTCGGTGACTATCACGTCGAACCGCGCGGGATTCGTCACGAGCACCATCGCGCAGGAGTCGACGAGCACGTGCTCGACCTGCAGGTCGGGGAACTCGTCGGCCAGCACGCGCGTCGCCACGCGCCGCCAGAGCCGCGACGTCTCGAGCACGTTCGCCTTGTCCACCGACGTGAGCTTGCCGCGCCGCGCGCGGGCGAGCTCGCCCGCCATGCGCACGATGCGCGTGACCTCCTCGGTGTCGTACGTGCAGAGATCGCGCGCACGCTCGCCGCCACCCGGCAATTGATCGAGCCCCTTGTCACCGAAGTAGATCCCGCCCGTGAGCTCGCGCACGACGAGCAGGTCCACGCCGTCGAGCCGCTCCGGCCGAAGCGGCGACGCATCCACGAGCGACGGATGCGGCGCGACCGGACGGAGATTCGCGTACAGTCCGAGCGCCTTGCGGATCGCCAGCAGCCCCTGCTCCGGGCGCACCTTGGCCGACGGGTTGTCCCACTTCGGGCCGCCCACGGCGCCGAGCAGCACGGCGTCCGCGCGCTTGCACAGCGCCGTCGTGTCGTCGGGGAGCGCGGTGCCGGCGGCGTCGATCGCCGCGCCGCCGATCAACCCGTCCTCGAACTCGAACGTCACGCCGGCCAGCTCGGCCGCCGCGACGAGCACGCGCCGCGCCTGCGCCACGATCTCCGGGCCGATCCCGTCCCCCGGGAGCAACGCGATCGTGTACGAGCCTTTGCGCGCGCCGCTCATGCGGCACCCGCCGCGAGCGTGCTGAACGACGACGGATGCGCCGCCTCGTACCGCGCCGCGTCCTCCGACGTGCCGAGCAGGAAGCCCATCTCGTCGATCCCGTTCAACAGGCAGTACTTCGAGAACGGAGGCACGGGGAAGGTCACCTGCTCGCCGTCCGGCAGCGTGAGCGTCGTGCGCTCGAGATCCACCCTCACGGTCGCCGCCGCAGTGTGCTGGGACATCAACGTCGCGAGGGTCTCGGGCGACACCTGGATCGGCAGCAGCCCGTTGCCGAGCGCGTTGCCGCGGAAGATGTCGGCGAAGGTGGAGCTCACCACGGCGCGGAACCCGGCGCCGGCGAGCGCCCACACGGCGTGCTCGCGCGACGAGCCGCACCCGAAGTTGTGCCCCGCGACGAGCACCTCGGCGCCCTGCGACTCCGGCTTGTTCAGCACGAAGTCGGGGTTCGGCGAACCGTCGGCGAGATAACGCCAGTCGTTGAACGCGTTCGGGCCGAGGCCCGCACGGCTCGTCGTGGTGAGAAAGCGCGCCGGGATGATCTGGTCGGTGTCGACGTTCTCCGTCGGCAGCACGACGTAGCGCGCATCGAACTGCCACTGCGTGTTCGTGGTATCGCTCATCCGGCGACCTCGAGCAGGGTGCGGGGATCGGTGATGACGCCGGTGACGGCGGCGGCGGCGGCGGTGAGCGGACTGGCGAGCAGCGTGCGGCCGCCGCTCCCCTGGCGTCCCTCGAAGTTGCGGTTGCTCGTCGAGACGGCGAGCTGGCCGGGCCGCAGTTGATCGCCGTTCATCGCGATGCACATCGAGCAGCCGGCTTCGCGCCACTCGGCGCCCGCCTCCTTGAAGATGACGTCGAGCCCCTCGGCCTCGGCCTGGCGCTTCACCTGCTGCGAGCCGGGGACGACGAGCACGCGCACGTTCGGCGCGACGTGCCGCCCGCGCAGCACCGTCGCCGCGTCGCGCAGGTCGGAGATGCGCGCGTTGGTGCAGCTCCCGAAGAAGACGACGTCCACCTTGGTGCCGGCGAGCTGCTTCCCCGCCTCGAGCCCCATGTACTTGAGCGCCTTCACCGCGCTGTCACGCTCGCTCCGGTCGGCGAGCGACGCGGGGTCGGGCACCGGCTGGTTGATCGACATCCCCATGCCGGGATTCGTGCCGTAGGTGATCCACGGCTCGAGCGCGCTGCCGTCGATCACGATCGACATGTCGTACGTCGCGCCCTCGTCGGTGCGCAACGTCTTCCAGTCGGCGACGGCGGCGTCCCACTCCGCGCCCGTCGGCGCGTGCGGACGGCCCTTCAGGTACGCGAACGTCGTCTCGTCGGGCGCGATCATGCCGGCGCGCGCGCCCGCCTCGATCGACATGTTGCACACCGTCATGCGCTCCTCCATCGAGAGCGCGCGGATGACGGAGCCGGTGTACTCGATCACGTGCCCGGTCGCCCCACCGATCCCCAGTCGCGTACACACGGCGAGGATCACGTCCTTCGCCGACACGCCCGGCCGCAGCGTTCCGTCGACGCGCACCTCGAGTGTCTTCGGCCGCGTCTGGAGCAGGCACTGCGACGCGAGCACGTGCGCCACCTGCGACGTGCCGATCCCGAACGCCAGCGCGCCGAAGGCGCCGTGCGTGCTCGTGTGGCTGTCGCCGCACACCACCGTCATCCCGGGCTGCGTGAGCCCCAGCTCGGGGCCGATGACGTGCACGATCCCCTGGCGCTTGTCGCCGAGCGCGAGCAGCGGGATCCCGAACTCCTCGCAGTTCCTCGCGAGCTGGTCGAGCTGCGCCTTGCGCGACGTCGCGCTCTGGTCGAGCACCGGCATCGCCTTGAAGCCGCCCGGCGTCGTCGGCGTCGAATGGTCCATCGTGGCGATCGTCCGCTGCGGCGCGCGCACCCTGAGCCCACGGTTGCGGAGCTCGGTGAACGCCTGCGCCGACGTCACCTCGTGCACGAGATGGAGGTCGATGTACAGCACCGCGGGGGTGGACTCGGTCTGCGGCCGGACGAGGTGCCGGTCCCACAGCTTCTCGAACAGCGTCTTCGGTGCGCTCATACCGGCACCTTCACCGGCTGGCGACGCTCGAACGGCAGCGCCTCGGTGCGCGCGTGGGCCGCGTCGGCCACGGCGCGGGCGCCGACGATGCGGTTCACTCCGTCGAGATAGGCTTCCGCCGACGCCGTGACGACGTCGGTGTGTGTTCCATGGCCGACGAACGTGCGGCCCGTGAGCATGTCGATCACCCGTACCGTGACCTCCGCGAGCGCCCCGGTCCCCTCGGACACGTTGCGCATGGTGAACCCCTGCAGCTCGGCGATCTCGCCGACCACTGCGTTGATGGCGACGCACGTCGCGTCCACCGGCCCGTCGCCGGTCCCCGACCCGACCTGCGTGTCGCCATCCGATGAACGAAGCTTGACCGTCGACGTCGGGATCAGATGCGTCCCCGACGCCACCTGCAGCTGCACGAGCGACCACTTCGCCGGCGCGTGCTCCTGCGCGGCGGTGACGAGCGCGGCGAGATCGCGGTCGTCCACCACCTTCTTGTGGTCGCACAGCTCCTTGAACCGCGCGAACACCTCGAGGAAGCGATCCTCGTCCAGCTCGTGCCCCATCTCGCCGAGCCGCTGCCGCAGCGCGTGGCGCCCGGAGTGCTTGCCGAGCACCAGCATGCTCCCCGTCGCGCCGACCGACTCGGGCGTCATGATCTCGTACGTCGCGCGGTGCTTCAGTACGCCGTCCTGATGGATCCCCGCTTCGTGCGAGAACGCGTTCGCTCCCACGATCGCCTTGTTCGGCGCCACGAACGTGCCGGTGCACTGCGTGAGCAGCCGCGACGCCTGCGTGAGCTGCCGTGCGTCGATCCCGGTCTGGACGCCGAACACCTCGGGACGCGTATTGAATGCCATCACGATCTCCTCGAGCGACGCATTGCCCGCGCGTTCGCCGATGCCGTTGATCGTGCACTCCACCTGACGCGCGCCGGCGAGCACGCCGGCCAGCGAGTTCGCCACCGCGAGCCCGAGATCGTCGTGGCAGTGGGTCGAGACGACCACCCCGGGATGCTTCGCCGCGAGCTCGCAGACGCGGCGGATCAGCGCGCCGTACTCCCACGGCGTGGTGAACCCGACGGTGTCCGGGATGTTGAGCGTCGTGGCGCCGCATTCCACCACGGCGGCCAGCACGTCGAGCAGATAGTCGGGGTCGGTGCGCGCCGCATCCTCGGGGGAGAACTCCACTTCCTGCACGAGCGACTTGGCGAGCATCACCGCCTCGCGCCCGCGACGCACCACCTCGTCGCGCGAGCAGCGCAGCTTGTGCTGCAGATGGATGTCCGACGTGGCGAGGAAGATGTGGATCCGGTTCTTCTGCGCCGCCGTGACGGAGCCGGCGCAGGCGCGGACGTCGTGCTCCGTCGCGCGGGCGAGCCCGCAGATCACCGGCCCGGTGGCACTGCCAACCTCCTCGGCCACCGCCTTGACCGAATCGGCGTCGCCCGGCGACGCCGCCGGGTAGCCCGCTTCGATGACGTCGACCCCCATCCCCGCGAGCTGGTGCGCCATCTCCAGCTTCTCGGCGCGGTTCATCGTGCAACCGGGTGCCTGCTCACCGTCCCGGAGGGTCGTGTCGAAGATCCGGACGCGTCGTACGTCGTCGTCCTGATCGGCCGGTCGCTTCGCGCCCGGGCTCACGGCTCGCCGTCCGCTTGCGGATACGCCCGCTCGTGGTCCGGCTCCGCCGGCGCGGTGGCCGGCAGGTGCGGCACGCCGTGCGGGAGGGAGGCCGGCTGGACACCCGGCTGGGCCACCCCGTTCCGGACGAACCGACGCGTGCCGTCGGTGGTCCCGTGCGACTGGAGGTGGGCTGCGTGTCGGTCTGGAGAGAAGGCGAACATGGCTGCAACGGTAGTGAAAGGGGGGGAGTCCCCAAGCCGCGCGGGCGAGAGACGCGGCGAGCGATCCGGATCCGAGGCAGGCGGGGGCGGCTTCATACGAAAACGGCCCCTCACCGTTGCCGGGAGGGGCCGCTCGCGACGAATACGCCGCGTTACTCGGTACGTCCTCCCAAGCACGAGATCCCGCGACCGATGATAATAATTCGGCCGAGGGCGCTGCTAAGGAGGAGGACGCTCTGGTGTGACATGGTCGGTCTAGTATACGCGGAGGGGTGCCCACGTCAAGGGTTGGACGCCCCGAGCTCGCTCTGGCAACGCCGGCGAACCGCCGGCCTACTTCTGCAGCGCGATCTGGAACTGCGTCCCGGCGAGCAGCGTCGTGGACACGAACGCATCCGTGAACTGCTGCCAGATGAGATCCTTCACGAAGGTGTTGGCGGTCTGCTGGAAGAAGTAGGTGCCGTCGGACTTCTGCACGAGCTTGCCCGCCATGCTCGCCTGCACGGCCTGCGGCGAGATGAGGCCGCCCGGCATGAAGAGCGTCCCGTCCGTGCTGAAGTCGTCGGCGATGGTGATGGTGAGGCTGCCCCCGGCCGCGATCACGTCCACCGTCGCCTGACCCTGCGGGGTGACGCGGAACGACGTCGCGGCGTAGGTCCCCGGGATGACGTCGGGGATGACGCTCGTGGTGAGGTCGCCGCAGGAGCCGGCGATCGCGAGCGCGGGGAGAATGGCGAGCCGGCGGAGGCGGCGCAGCGTGAGAGACATCGGGTGCGTCGGTGGGGTGTTGGAGAAGGCGAGAGGATGGCCGCCGAGGGCCGATTGGCAGACCACTCCGCGCGCCGGCGCGTTACTCTTAGCGCCTCGGGACCAATAGTAGCGACCTCGGACCGGAATCACGATTCACGTGCCCTCCTCGCAGACCAGTAGCCCGAGTGCCGGCGCGCCCGGCGTGCTGCTCGTTGTTCCGTGGGACCAGACCCACGGCGGGGTGAATACGATCGTCCGCAACCTCGGCAGCGCCCTCAGGGAGGGAGGACGGGAGCCGCTCTTTCTCTTTCCCGGTCCGTCGGTCGCGTCGCGCGAAGGACTGTCGAGGCTGGGATTCTCCGCGGTGTACATGAACCTCCGGCCCCCCCTCGTGGCTCGCCGGCCGCTCGTTTCCACCGTCGGATTCGCCGCGACCGCGCCGGCCGTGCTCTGGCAGCTCGCCCGGCTCGTACGCCGCTACCGGATCGACGTGATCAACGTGCACTACCCCGAGCCTTCCGCGGCGATCCTCGTCGCGCTGCGCCAGCTCACCGGGGCTCGGCTCGTGACCTCGGTACACGGGAGCGACCTCACGGGGCTGGCGCATGACAGCAGAGAGCGCGGGATGACGGCCTTCCTGCTGAGACATTCTGACGCCATCGTCGCGCCATCATCGGCGTATGGAGGCTATGTCCAGCGCGAGTTCCCGGAGGTCGGCGGCCGAATCGTCGCCGTGACGAACGGAGTCGATGCGGATGCGATCGAGAGGATGGCGACCGATCCCAGCGTCGCTCCCCCCTCGGCGGCTCGGGCGGGGACGCCGTACTTCGTGTGCGTCGCCGCCTTCAACCCGAAGAAGGCCCACGACACCCTCCTCCGCGCCTTCGCGAAAGTTCCCCCGCCGTACCGGCTCCTCCTCGCCGGCGAGGGGCCGCTCCGGCGCGACGTGGAGCGGCTCGCCGCCGAGCTCGGCATCGAGGACCGGGTCGTGCTCCTCGGCGAGCAGCCTCATGCCGTGGTCGCCAAGCTGCTCGCGGGCGCGGTGAGCTCGGTGCTCCCCTCGCGCGACGAGCCGTTCGGGATCGCCGCCGTGGAGTCGATGGTCGTCGGCACGCCGGTCGTGGTGACGAGCGTCGGCGGCCTGGCGGAGATCGTCGAGCACGATCGCACGGGCCTCGTCGTGCCGGTGGACGATCCCGATGCGCTCGGCGCGGCGCTCACGCGGATCGCGGGCGACGCCGAGCTCCGTGCGCGACTGGGAAGCGCCGCGCGCGCGGCCGCCCGCGCGCGATATGACCGGCGCGAGTGGGCGCAGCGCTATCTCGAGGTGCTGCGCGGCGCCTGAGCGGCGCCGCGCGAGCGGGCTACGCGCTGGCCTGGAGCAGTCCGAGCTTCAGCGCGAGTCGCACGTAGTCGGCGCGGTGCCCGAGCCCGAGCTTGTCGTTGATCCGCTGCTTGTACGTGTCCACCGTCTTCGGGCTGATCGCGAGCTGCTCGCCGATCTCCGGCGCGGTGTAGCCTTCGGCGATGAGCCGCATGACGGAGCGCTCGCGGTCGGTGAGCCGCTCGTAGCGCGCGCGCTCCGTGGCGCGCTCCTCGCGCCGGCGGGCGCCCTGCGCGAGCACCCGCGCCGCGGTCGGCTGCACGTAGATCTCGCCGCGCGACACCGCGCGCACCGCTTCCACGAGCTCCCGGTCCGCCGTGGCCTTGCCGAGGTAGCCCGACGCGCCCGCCTCGAGCACCGCCTCGAGGTACGCTTCCTCGGCGTGCATGGTGAGCACGAGCACCCGCGGGCCGGTGCCCGCGGCGGTGAGCGCGGCGGTCGCGGCGACGCCGTCTCCGTCGCTCATCGAGAGATCCATCACGGCGACGTCCGCCGCGAGGTGGCGCAGCAGCTCCACCGCCTCGTTCCCCCCCGACGCTTCGCCCACGACCTCGATGTCTCCCGCTTCCGCGAGCACCGCCTTGAGACCGGTGCGGACGATGGCGTGATCGTCCACGAGCACGACGCGAATCGTCATTTTCCCTTCCCGTCAGTGAGTTCGGTGAGCGGCACGGTGGCGACGACGCGTGTGCCGCGGCCCGGCGCGCTGTCCACGGTGAGGGCGCCGTTCACGAGGCCGACGCGCTCTCGCATCGAGAACAGGCCCATGCCGGGCCGGCGCTCCTCGGCGCGCCGCACGTCGAAGCCGCGCCCGTCGTCGCGCACCTCGAGCGACGCGGCCCGCGGCGTCCCGCGGAGCCGGAGCTCCACGCGCCGCGCCTGCGCGTGGCGTACCGCGTTCCGCAGCGACTCCTGCGCGACGCGGTAGAGGACCGACGCCGGGAGCGCAGGCACGGACGAGTCCTCGTCGGCGAAGACCTGGACGTCGAGCCCTTCCTGCTCGCGCGTCTGGCGCGCCAGCCACTCGAGCGCGGCTGCGAGCCCGAGGTCGTCGAGCACGCGCGGATGGATCGTGTGCGACAGCGACCGGACCTCCTCGAGCGCCTCGGAGACCATCTCGCGCAGCGTGGCGATGCGCGAGTCGAGGACGGGCGAGTCGTTCTCCCGCGCGGCGACGCCGAGCTGGAGCATCACCGCGGCGAGCATCTGCGCGGTGGAGTCGTGCAGCTCGCGCGCGACGCGGGCGCGCTCCTCGTCCTGCGCGCTGATCACCTGCGAGGCGAGCCGTCGCACACGGTCGCGATCCGCGGAGAGGCGGTCGAGCAGCGTGTTGAGCGTGGTGCCGATGCGCGCCACGTCGCGGTCGGCGAGCATGCTCGGCGGGACGCGCGCCCCGACGTCCCCCGCCGACACCCGCGCCGCCGTTGCTTCGAGATCGCTCAGCGGCCGCAACGCGACGTGCACGAGCAGCAGGTTCACGACCAGGCTGAGCCCCAGCGCGATGCCGAGGATGGGCACGGCCGAGCCCGGGATGACGTCGTGCCGCTCCGCCGCGACGGCGAAGAGCGCGGCGACGACGATCAGCAGGTTCGCGCCGGCGAGCTTGCCGAGCAGGGGGATGCGCAGCGCGCGCTCCGCAAGCGTCGGCCCGGTGGGGCGACGGACCGGCTCGCGCGTGACGCGCGCCTCGACCGGCATCGTCTGGATGGCGGAGGCTTCGGACATGGCCGAAAGGTGCCGTTTCCGAAAGCCCCCGGCGACGGGAATTCTCCTACGATCGGCAGGGTTTTCCCCGACGCGCCCGCGGCGCGCCGGGCGCGGCGGCTACTCGAAGTCGAGCCCGAGGTCGAGCGCGGGTGCCGAGTGCGTGAGCGCGCCGACGGAGATCCAGTCGACGCCGGCCTGCGCGATCTCGCGGACCGTCTCGAGCCGGACACCGCCCGAGGCTTCCGTGATCGCGCGGCCGGCGACGAGCTCGACGCAGCGCGCCATCTCGTCGGGACGCATGTTGTCGAGCAGGATGATGTCCGCGCCCGCGTCGAGGGCGGCGCTCACCTGCTCGATGCGATCGCACTCCACCTCGACCTTCGTTCCCGGCGGCGCGAGATCGCGCGCGCGCCGCACCGCGACGTCCACGTCGCCGTCGACGGCGGCGAGGTGGTTGTCCTTGATCAGCACCGCCGAGGACAGGTTGAGCCGGTGGTTCGTGCCGCCGCCGGCGCGCACGGCGTACTTCTCGAGCAGCCGCCAGCCCGGCGTCGTCTTTCGCGTGTCGAGGATCTTCGCCTCGGTGCCGCGCACCGCCTCCACGTAGCGCGCCGTGAGCGTGGCGATCCCCGACAGGCGCTGCATGAAGTTGAGCGCGACGCGCTCCGCCGCGAGCAGCGCGCGCGCGTGCCCGGAGAGATAGAGGATGTTCGAGCCGCGATGGAGCCGCGCACCGTCCTCGAGGTCGATGCGGATGGTGACCTTGGGATCGAGCTGGCGGAACGCCTCCACGGCGAGCGGCACGCCGCACAGCACGCCTTCGGCACGCGCGACGAGCCGGCCGCGCGCGTGCCGCTCGGAGACGACCGTCGCGATGGTCGTCAGGTCGTTGAACGCCTGGTCTTCGTCGAGCGCGGTCCGCACGAGCGAGCGGAGCTCGTCCTGGTGATACGGGAAGCGGAGCAGCCCCATCCCGCCGAGGGCGGCCGGCGTGCTGAGCGGCGTGATCGTACGGGGTGACCGTTTACGCTCGTGCTCTGAAGGCTGCCTCTCCATGCGTGAGTCTCCGCGTGGGTCGAGCCCGCGATGCGCCGGCGCCTACTCGCCCGGATCGACCGCGGTCTCGGGGACGGGGCTCAGCGGATGCTGGCCGCCGATGGCGATCATGCGTTCGATCGCGAGCCGCGCCCGATCGGCGATCTCCTGGGGCACGGTGATCCGGTGCTCGAGCCGCTCGAGGGCGCGCTTCACCTTGGGAAGGGTCGTCACCTTCATGTAGGCGCACGACGCGCGCTCGTTCGCCGCGACGAAGCGCTTCGAGGGATTCTCGCGCCGCAGCCGGTGCAGGATGCCGACCTCGGTGGCGACGATGAACTCCGTCGCCTCGGTGAGCGCCGGCCGCTTGATCATCCCCTCCGTCGAGAGGATCTGCACCCCTTCGGGATCGATGTCGCCGGCGGACATCGCCTCGAGCACGCTCGTCGAGCAGCCGCACTCGGGGTGGATGAGAAACTCTGCGTCCGGGTGCAGTCGGCGCTGGAGGCGAATGTTCTCCGGATCGATCCCCGCGTGGACGTGGCATTCGCCCATCCAGACGCGGATGTTGTCGCGGCCGGACATGCGCTTCACGTGTGCGCCGAGGAACATGTCGGGGCAGAAGAGGATCTCGCGGTCGGCAGGGATCGCGTTCACCACCTCGACCGCGTTGCCCGACGTGCAGCAGTAGTCGCTCTCCGCCTTCACCTCGGCGGTCGTGTTGACGTACGAGACGACGACCGCGCCCGGGTGCTCGGCCTTCCACGCGCGGAGCTGCTCGGCGTCGATCGTGGACGCGAGCGAGCAGCCGGCGGCCATGTCGGGGAGGAGCACCGTCTTCGTGGGCGAGAGCACCGCGGCGGTCTCGGCCATGAAGTGCACGCCGCAGAAGACGATGACGTCGGCTTCCGTCTTCGCCGCTTCGCGGGAGAGCCCGAGCGAGTCGCCGACGAAATCGGCGACGTCCTGGACCTCGGCGCGCTGGTAGTTGTGGGCGAGGACGACCGCGTTCCGTTCGCGTGCGAGCGCCTTGATCTCACCCTGCAACTGGGCGACGAGCTCCTCGCGGGAGACGATGTCGGTGTCGGTCGTTCCCATCGTGGACTCAAGCTAATCGGCCGCGCGGGGGCGCGTGAGCCGCGGGGAGCGACGTGACGGGCGCGAGCGCGCGCGCCCCGACGCGCTCTGGCGCTTCGGTTCGGGGCCGAACATGCTCAAGCGCGTGGTATTCCACTCATTCCACAGGCCCGGTCCAGATGCTGAAAGACTTCAAGGCGTTCGTGATGCGCGGCAACGTGCTCGACCTCGCCATCGCCGTGATCCTCGGCGCGGCGTTCGGGAAGATCGTGACGTCGTTCACGAACGACATCCTGATGCCGCCGATCGGCCTCGCGCTCGGTCGCGTCGACATGAGCAACCTGTTCGTCGATCTTTCCGGAGCGCACCACGCGACCCTCGCCGAAGCGAAGGCGGCCGGCGCGGCGACGATCAACTACGGGCTGTTCCTGAACGCCGTCGTCGATTTCCTGATCGTCGCGTTCATCATCTTCCTCATCGTGCGCCAGGTGACGCGCTTCATGGCGCCCGCGCCAGCGGGGCCGGCGCAGCGCGAGTGCCCGGAGTGCCTCTCGATGATCCCCGTCGGCGCACACCGGTGCGCGCACTGCACGTCGGTGGTGACGCCGGCGGCGTGAGCTCCGACAACGACGGGCCGACGGCGGAACGCGGATCCATGAACGGCGGTCACGCGGGCGTTCCGCCGTCCGTTCGTGTTCGTTCGCTCGCCGCTTCCGGGTCGATCACCGAGCCGGGTTCGGCCGTATCCGGAGGGCGAGGAACGGCGCTTGCCTTCGTGAGGGCGGGCGCGCCGCGGGGAGCGGCGCGCGCGCCAACTCCGAGCGAGGGGTAGTCACGTGGCTGAGATTCCGATCCAACGCAAGGAAGGGCACGCCGTCTGGCCGTGGGTGCTGCTGGGGCTGATCGTCCTCGCCGCCGTGCTCTGGTTCGTGTTCGCCGGCGGGACGCACGCGGTCGCATCGACGCGCGCCGATTCGGCGGCGGTCGCCAACAGCGCCGTCACGAGGGACAGCGCGGCCGGGACGATGGCGCCCGCCGCCACGAGCACCGACTCGGCGCAGCGCCGGGCCGCACCCTAGGCGCGGCGCGCGGCCGCGCGCGTCAGAGCTCGATGTGCCGGCCGCGCCAGACGCTCTTCGCGCGCGGGAAGTCGCTTCGATAGTGCCCGCCGCGTGATTCCTTGCGGAGCAGCGCGGCCTCGGCGATGAGCCGGGCCGTCTGCACGAGGTTGAGCTCTTCGGTTGCGCCCGACGGCAGCCGCTGCTCGATGTCCGTGAGCGCCGCGAGCGCCGCGCGCAGGCCCTTCGCCGTGCGCGTGATCGCGGCGTGCTCCCACATCACGGCGCGCACGCGCTCCGCGGCGACGTGGGCCGCGCCGCGGTCGGCGAGCGGGGGGACGCGCCACTCCTTCGTCGCGGGGGGCCGCTTGAGGGGCGCCACGTCGGAGAGGTCGCGCGCCACGCGCTCGGCGAACACGAGCCCCTCGAGCAGCGAGTTCGACGCGAGCCGGTTGGCGCCGTGCACCCCCGTGCGCGCCACCTCGCCCACGGCGTAGAGGCGCGGCATGCTCGAGTGCCCGCTCAGATCGGTCACGACGCCGCCCATCATGTAATGCGCCGCCGGCGTCACCGGGATGAGATCCTTGCGCGGGTCGATCCCTCGTGCGCCGCAGAGGGCGAAGATGCCGGGAAAGCGCTTGGCGAACCGCGGGCCGAGCTTCCGCGCGTCGAGGTAGACGCGATGACGCTTCTGCTGCCGGTAGATCGCGCGCGACACGACGTCGCGCGGCGCGAGCTCGGCGTCGCGATGCTCCTTGAGCATGAACCGGTCGCCCGTCTCGTTGACGAGGATCGCTCCCTCGCCGCGCACCGCTTCCGAGATGAGCGCGAGCGGGTTCTCCGGCGTGTCGAGCGCGGTGGGGTGGAACTGCACGAACTCCATGTCGGCGAGGGTGACGCCGGCGCGGTGCGCGATGGCGTAGCCGTCGCCCGTGGCGACCATCGGGTTCGTGGTGTAGCGGTAGACCTGCCCGCAGCCGCCGGTGGCGAGCACGGTCGCGTCGGCGATGATCTCCACGGCCTTGCCGGCGATGCTCGCGCGCACGCCGGCCGCCGCGCCGCGCGTGACGACGAGGTCGAGCACGCGCGCGCGCTCGAGCACGCGCACGCGCGGCGTCGCCCGCACGCGCTCGATCAGCGTCCGCGCGACCTCCGCCCCCGTCTGATCGCCGTGAGCGTGCACGATCCGGTTGGTCGAATGCGCGGCCTCGCGGCCGAGCATCAGCTGGCCGCTCGGATCGAGATCGAACTCCGCGCCGGCGGTCTGGAGCTCGCGGACGCGCGCCGGCCCCTCCTCGACGAGGACCTCGACCGCCGCCGCGTCGCAGAGCGCCGCACCCGCGGCGAGCGTGTCGCGCCGGTGGAGCGTCGGCGAATCCCCCGCGCCGAGCGCCGCCGCGATCCCCCCCTGCGCGTACGCGGTCGCACTGTCGAACAGCGACCGCTTCGTGAGCAGCATGACGTCGCCATGCTGCGACGCACGCCACGCCGTGTGCAGGCCGGCGATCCCGCTGCCGACGACGAGGAACCGGGTGCGGAGGAGGTCGGGCATCGTGATATGATACTGCGAGGCGGAACTGCAGCTAGCCGAACTGCAACTGCGAGTAGGGAGTAGCGAGTACCTGGTAGTGGGACTGGCATGGTCGCCACTGGGAGCCGTGGAGGGCGCTCTGCCTCACGCGCGCTGATCACCGCGTGCGAGAAGGGCGCCGGCTGACGGCGTGTCTTCCGCGGGCTCCGCGGCTCGGCGTGAGCATCCCCCCAACGAGCCGCCGTACCGGATACCTGTACTGAGTACTCAGTACCGAGTACGGCCGTCTCCCTCCCCCGCGAGCGCTGTCCACGGCACCCAGTGAGCGGCATGCCAGTCCCGCTACCAGCTACCCGCTACCCCCTACTCGCAGTTGCAGTCGAGATTCCAACGTTTTCCCTCCCCCGCGCGCTACACAGCAGACCCCGCCCAGCCCTCCCGGATCATGGTCTCGACTCGCCTCGCTCGCGCTTCCGTCGTCCTCGCGCTCCTCGTCGGCTGTCGGTCGACGCCGCCGACTCCGTCGCCGTCGCCCGAAACGCAGACCGCCGCGGAGCGCCCGAGACCGAGCGCCAGGCCGAACGACGCGACGCCCTCGATCCCCCTGAACGGCGGCGAGCTCGCGACGGCGGACAGCGCACGCCCGCGCGGTGGGTCGGACGTGACGCCCGTCTACACCCCCGACGAGGAGCACGCGAGGTTCACCACCGCCGCCGGCTACCGGCTCGAGCTCGTCGCGGCCGAACCCCTGGTCCAGGATCCGGTCGCGATCGACTTCGATGCCGACGGGCGGATGTACGTCGTCGAGATGCGCGCGTACATGCCCAACCTCGAGGGCACGGGCGAGGACCGCCCGGTGGGACGGATCGTCGTGCTCGAAGACACGAACGACGACGGGCGCATGGACCGGCGCACGATCTTCCTCGACAGCCTCGTGCTCCCACGCGCGGTGAAGGTGCTGGCGCACGGCGTGCTCGTGGCCGAGACGCCGCACCTCTGGTTCGCGCGCGATACCACGGGCGACCTGCGCGCCGACACGAAGGTGCTCGTGCGCGACGACTACGGCACGAAGTCGTCGAACCCGGAGCACAACGCGAACGGCCTGTTCTGGGGCCTCGACAACTGGATCCACAACGCGAACTACGGCGGAGAGTTCCGGCTGCGGGCCGACGGCACGTTCGACTTCCGCCGCGCCGAGGACGAGGGCCAGTGGGGCGTGTCGAGCGACGCGCACGGGCGGCTCTATCGCAACAGCAACGAGGATCCGCTGCGGGCCGACCTCGTGCCCTCGCGCTACGCCGCGCGCAATCCGCTGCTCCCCGCGCCGCGCGGGATCTACGAGCAGCTCACGCAGAACGTCCCCGTCTGGCCGGGCCACAAGACGCCCGCGGTCAACCGCGGCTACCGCGCCGAGACGCTCCGTCCGGGCGACAGCACGCTCGCGCACTACACCTCGGCGGGAAGCCCCACCGCGTACGTCGGCGACAGGCTGCCGGCCGAGCTGCACCGCAGCGTGTTCGTCACCGAGTCGGCGGGCAACATGGTCGGCCGCTTCGTCGTCGACGAGGACACGACCGGCTTCCCGACGGCGCGCTCGGCGTACGATCACGCGGAGTTCATCACGAACAGCGACCAGCGGTTCAGGCCCGTCAACCTGGCCAACGCGCCCGACGGGACGCTGTACGTCGTCGACATGTACCGCGGCATCATCCAGCACCGCGTATTCATCACCGACTATCTGGCGAAGCAGATCAGGGACCGCGGGATGGAGCAGCCGATCGGCCTGGGACGCATCTGGCGCGTCGTGCACACGACGACCCAGCGCGGCGAGCGGCCGCGCCTCTCCGGGAAGACGCCGGCCGAGCTGGTGCCGCTGCTGGCGCATCCGAACGGGTGGTGGCGGTTCGAGGCGCAGCAGCTGCTCGTCGAGCGCGGGGATCGGTCGGTGGCGCCGGCGGTGCGCGAGCTCCTGCGCGCGAGCGCCGACGACCGCGCGCGGCTGCACGCGTTGTGGACGCTCGACGGGCTCGGCGCGGTCGACGAGGCGACGGTGCGCGCCGCGCTCGCCGATTCGTCGGCACCCGTGCGCGCGGCGGCGCTCCGGATCGCCGAGCCCTGGCTCGCGCGGGGAGACGTCTCGATGCGCGATCGCGTGATGGCCCTCGCCGCCGATCGGGCGCCGCTCGTGCGACGCCAGCTCGCCGCGTCGCTGGGCGAGCTTCCGGTGGGGGAGCGCGACGACGCGCTGCTCCGCGTGATCGCGGCGAGCGGCGACGATCCGGTCGTCGCGGACATGGTGGTGACCGGCCTCGCGGGACGCGAGCTGGCGTTCCTCGAGCGGATGCTCGACGCGCGCGGCGCGAGCGAGGCGCACGACGCGCCCGTGGTGCGCTCACTGTCGGCCGCGTTGCTGGCATCGCGCGATTCGGTGCGCGTCGGCCGACTGCTCGCCCTGCTCGGGCCGGCGCGCGCACGGTGGCAGCGGCTGGCCCTGCTCGGCTACACCGGCGAGCCGCGGGCCGACGGTGGCGACGGCGGGTTCGCCGCGCCGGAGGGCGGCGGCTTCCGTCGCCGGCGCACGGCGCCGATCGCGCTCGGCGCCGTGCCGCGCGGGCTCGTCGCGCTGCTGGCGAGCCGTGACAGCGTCGTGCGCGGCCAGGCCGAACGCGTCGCCGCGCGGCTCACCTGGCCGGGCCTCGCGCGGCGCGCGCCGGCCGTCGCGCCGCTCACGCCGGAGGAGCGGGCGCGCTACGCCGCGGGACAGAAGCAGTACCTCGCGACGTGCTCGGGATGTCACCAGGCGCGCGGCACCGGCCTGCCGGGCGCCGCGAAGCCGCTCGTCGGATCGCAGTGGGTGCTCGGCAGTCCCGCGCGGCTGATCCGGATCGTGCTGCAGGGGAAGGAGGGCGCGATGCTCATGCCGCCCATCGGCAGCTCGCTCACCGACGATCAGCTCGCGAGCGTGCTCACCTACATTCGCCGCTCGTGGGGCAACACCGCCTCGGCGATCCCTCCGATGCTGGTGCACGACATCCGCGCCGAGACGCAGGGGCGGACGAAGCCGTGGACCGAGGAGGAGCTGCAGGCGGTGAGGGGGCGGTGACGCAGTGAACGATGAACGGTGAGCGGGAACGGTTTTTCGGTTCACGGTTTTTCGGTTGACGGCCGGCCCCGGGACGCTTCTCACGCCTCACCTCCCGCCGTCGCCGTTCCTGCCGGCTGACGTGAACCGTCAACCGATGAACCGTTCACCGTTCACCGTCAACCGTTCACCGTCTCTCGTGAAACCGTCCTACCGCACGTCGTACACGTAGCTGTGCAGATGCTGGATCGTGGACTCCTGATCGGACAGCCGGTGGGCGAGGACGTCGCCGATGGTCACGAGGCCGTGGAGTCCGCCTGCGTCGATCACGGGGAGGTGGCGTACGCGGCGCGTCGACATGATCGAGGCGCATTCGTCGACCTGCGTCTCGGGACCGCAGGTCACGATGTCGCGGGTGAACACGTCGCTCACGCGGGTCGTGTCGGGGGCGCGGCCGGCCGCGACGACGCGGCGCAGGATGTCGCGCTCGGTGAAGATGCCGAGCAGCGCCCCGTTCGCATCGACGACGACCACGCCGCCGACGCCGCGATCGTTCATGAGCTTCGCCGCGTCGAGCACGGTCGCGGATGGCGCGATGGAGACGACGTCGGAGCCCTTGCGGGCGATGAGGTCGCGGACGACGGCCATGGAGCGCTCCTGTCGAGTAGGATCGCGATTGTAGCGGGACCGGCTCGCCGGCGCCAGACGCGGGCGACGGCCTCTCTCCCGGGGCTGCTTGACACCCGGGTCGCCCGGCGGACACACTCTGCCTGCTGGCCGGCCCGACTCACTCACACGATCCGCTCTCGATGCGTACCCGACTTTCCATGCTCTCGCTGCCGGTGCTGGGCGCGCTCGCGCTCGCCGGTCTCTCGCCACGGACCGCGGCGGCGCAGAACGCCCCCGCGAGCTCTTCCGGCGCGCAGCCCAAGCCCGAGGATACCGAGGTGTGGGCCCCGGTTCCTCCGGTCGTCACGCCCGGCACGAACGGCTCGGCGCCGTCCGACGCGATCGTGCTCTTCGGCGGCAGGAACCTCGACGACTGGGTGCTGATCAAGGACAAGTCGCCCGCGACGTGGCCGGTGGCGGACGGAATCATGACCGTGAACAAGGCGGCGGGCGGGATCGAGACGAAGCGCTCGTTCACGAATTACCAGCTGCACATCGAGTGGCGCATTCCCGAGGGGATCACCGGGAGCGGCCAGGCGCGCGGCAACAGCGGGGTCTTCCTCGCGTCGATCGGACCGGGCGACGCCGGCTACGAGCTGCAGGTGCTCGACTCGTACGACAACAAGACGTACGTGAACGGCCAGGCGGGCAGCATCTACAAGCAGTCGCCGCCCCTCGTGAACGCGATGCGGAAGCCGGGCGAGTGGAACGTCTACGACGTCGTGTGGACCGCGCCGACGTTCAACACCGACAGCTCGGTGAAGACGCCCGCGTACGTCACGGCGTTCCACAACGGCGTGCTGATCCAGGACCACTTCGCGCTCAAGGGCCCGACGCAGTACATCGGCCAGCCGCACTACGTCGCCCACGGCCCGTCGCCGATCAAGCTGCAGGCGCACGGCGATCCGAGCCCGCCGATCAGCTTTCGGAACATCTGGGTGAGGGAACTGCCGTGACGCGGTGACGCGGTGACGTCACCGAGTCATCCGGGCACCGAGTTTGGTGATTCGAAGGCGCGCGGATGGTCGCGCGCCACGGGCCCTGATCGAGCCGCGCGCGCTCAGGGTCGGTCGACGGGCAGCTTGCTCGGCACGCGCACGGGGACCGTGCGCGAGAGATCCCGCGCCGCGTCGTCGGTGAGGGCGCTCATGTAGTCCATCAGCTTGTCCACCAGCTCGGGGCTGAGGACGACGCCGTCGAGCAACGTGTCGCGCCGCTGCAGGATGTCCGGCGCGTTCGCGAGCACCGTCAGACGGAGCGGCGGCTCGAGCGTCGTCGGATCGAACGCCAGCAGCTTCGCGTCGGACTCGCTGTAATGCTCCACGAAGGCACGCAGCGAGCCGACCGCGCCGTCGTGACCGTACGGGCCCGTGAGCTCGACGTTGCGCAGCGGCGTGGTGCGGAAGCGGTAGCGGTCTTCCTCCAGTCCGGTGACGTTCATGCGTCCGAAGTCATCGCGTCCGTCGACGCCGTTCCCCTCGCCGGGCCCGAGCTGCGCGACCGCGACGTTGTGGAACTTCTCGTCGCTGAACGTCGCGCCCGTGTGGCACTCGGAGCACTTCAGCGTGAGGAACGTCTGCGCCCCCTCGAGCTGGCGCATGGTCAGCGCGCGGTCGCTGCCGGCGAGAAAGCGGTCCCACGGCGTGTCGCCGAACGAGTACGTCGACACGATGAATCCGCCGATCGCGTTCGACGCGTGCGCGAACGTCATGTCGTCGAACCTCGTGCCCGGGTACGCCGCCTCGAAGAGACCGCGATACTCGCCGATGGCGCCGAGCCGCTTCATGAGCGCGGACCAGATCCCCTGGAAGTCGTCGTCGGCGATCGCCGCGAGCTCGTTCCCCGTCCCCGAGCGCATCTCGATCCGGCTGGTGACGGGGAACATCGCGAGCGCGGAGACGGGGCCGAACTCGAACACGCGCTGCATCGCCGGCGTGACCTGCGCGCCGGCGGGGGTGACGACCTTCCCCTGGTCGTCGAGCTGGACGCGTCCGTCCCAGAACAGGTGACGCATCGCCCCGAGATTGAACAGCGGCGGCGCGTTGCGCGGGATGAACGTGCCGTTCGGATGCACGCGCGCCGGCCCGAGACCCGTCGCTCCCTCCCCGACGGACAGGCTGCGGCCGTCGCCGGTGGCGAACGCCGGCAGATGGCAGGTGGTACAGGCGATGTCCTTGTTGCCGCTCAGGATCCTGTCGAACGCGAGGGCCTGGCCGAGGCGCACGAGCGCGGGCCGCACGGTCGGCGGACGCCGAAGCGGGACGACCCCGCGCGCCGCGGCCAGCTCACGGACGACCTGCGGCAACGGCGTCGTACTCGCCGCCGGCCTGCTCGGCGGCGCCGTGATCCCGGCGCGATCCGGTGGCGTCGCCTCGCCGCACGCGACGACTGCCGCCGCGACGAGGAGGGTGGCGAAGGGGAGGAGGGAGCGCTTCGAGCACATGGGTCTTCTCCGACGGGAGGCCCGTGGGGGAGTGGAGGGCTGTCCGGCGGTCCGCCGACGGACCGCCCATCATGACATACGAAATTCCGGATGGGAAGCAGACACGGGATGGGGCGTGGGGACGGCCTCCGTGCGCCGGGGGAAGGGGTCGTCGAACGGCAACTACCGGTAGGTGGTAGTGAGTAGTTGGTAGCGGGTAGCGGGTAGCGGGTCCGATCGGGGGAGGGCTTCGTGCGCCGTGGCCGGAACTGCAACTGCCTCTAAGCGGATCGGGCGGATGACTGCACGGATCAGGCGGATCGCCACTACTGGCCTGGAACCCGCTCGCGCCGGCCCGAACGAGCACTCTCTCGCTCGCGCCGGTCTCGGCGCCGTGGCCAA
>DATJGU010000067.1:0-80874 GCA_035494615.1 Gemmatimonadaceae bacterium | reverse complement strand
GATCACCGTGATGGAGAACGTCGTCTCCAACGCGGAGCGGCGCGCGATCGTCACCGAAGAGCGCGAGGTGGTTCCGCGCATCTCGGACGTCTACGCGGCGCAGCCGGCGATCACCGGCAAGATCGAGCTGGAATACGAGGGGGAGCTCGTCGGCGGGCACGCGATCGCGCGTGAGCTGATCCGCCGCGCGGCCGAGGCGACGTTCCAGGAGCGCGCCGGGGGCTCGAACACGGACGACGTCGTGATCTGGTTCGACGAGGGGGGCGCGCTGCAGGTGACGGACGACGAGCGCTCCGACGCGGTCGCGGCGGGCTTCGAGGTGGTGCCGGGATTGATCGACCTGGTGCACCGCGTCGGACTCGCACCAGCGGGCGACGCGCCGCAGACGGTGGCCGCGTGCGAGCTGGTGCTCGAGGCGCTCGTGGCGCGGAAGAAGATCTCCCGCTCCGACGGCGGCGTGTACGGACGCGCCGAGCCGGAGCGGCGCCGGCGCCCGAAGCAGGACTTCTTCGGCGACGGCCTCTCCGCGTAGCCGATGACGGGCGGCCGGCTCGCCGAGCGCGCCATTCCCGCGATCGCCGCCGCGGCCGTCCTGCGCGTGCGCGCCGCCACGGTGCGCGACCTCGACGAGGTGATCGCGCTCCGCCTCGCGCTGCTGCGCGAGCATCCGACGCACCCCATCTACGGGCGGTTGCGTCCCTCCGCGGACCGGCGCGCGCGGGACCTGTTCGCGTCGCAGCTCCGCGCGCGCACGGAAACCATCCTGCTGGCGGAGCTCGACGGCTCCGTGGTGGGCATCCTCCGCTGCGCCGAGACGATCGGCTCCCCGCTGCTCGAGCCGGCGCGCTATGCGTACGTCTCCTCGGTGTACGTGAGACCGGAAGCGCGGCGGCGCGGCGTCCTCCGTGCGCTGCTCGCGGACGCGGAGCGCTGGAGCCGCGCGCGAGGGCTCGACCAGATGCGATTGCACAACGTGGCCGGCAGCACCGACGCGGAGCGTGCGTGGGACGCGCTGGGCTTCGCGATCGTGGAGCAGGTGCGACTCCGGTCGTTCTCCTCGGCGCGCTGATGCCGCTCGTCACCGTCTCGCGCCAGTACGGCTCAGGAGGGTCGGAGGTGGCGGAGCGCGTGGCGCGCGCACTCGGCTGGCAGCTCTGGGACAATGCGCTCGTGGACGAGGTGGCGCGGCGGCTCGGCATGAGCACGGACGAGGTATCGGCACGCGAGGAGCGCGTGCCGTCCCTCAGCGAGCGCATCGCCTCGGCGCTGGCGCTCGGCATGCCCGAGGTGATGCCCACCGTGGCCGACCTCGCCGCGCAGCCGAGCGAGGAGCGCATCGTCGCGGTGACGCAGCGCGTGATCGAGGAGGCGGTGCACGCCGGGCCGTCCGTGCTCGTGGGTCGCGGCGCGCAGTGCATGCTCGCCGCGCGCACCGACGCGCTGCATGCGTATTGCTACGCGCCCGTGGAGGCGCTCGCGAGCTACGTCGTCGCCAACGTCGGCGTACCGGCGGAGGACGCACGCCGCGTGGTGGTCGAGCGCAACCAGCAGCGGGAGCAGTACGTGAAGCGGCACTGGAAGCGCGACTGGCGCGATCCGGCCAACTATCACGTGTGCGTGAACACCGCGTGGCTCGGCCTCGATGGCGCGGCCGATCTGCTCGTGCGGCTCGCGCGGGAGCGACTGCGCTAGCGCGCGTCGGCTCGCGCCGCCGCGGCACTCGCGCGCAACCGCGCGAGATCGGCCTCGATCGACGCGGGGAGGAACATGTCGTCGGCGATCGCGGCGACGTCCTCCGCCTCGCGCCACGCCTCCTCCAGCAGATACAGCTCGCCCTCGAGCGCGCGGCGCTCGCTCTCCTCGTGCGCGGCCATCTCGAGCGCGAGGCGGGTGACGTGCGGCACGCGCTTGAGAGACGAAGGCCGGCGTCCGGCGCGAACGCCGGTGTTCACGCGCGACTGGAGCTCCAGAGCCGTGGACGCGAACAATCGCTCCGCCGATCCCGCGTCCTCGACGATCGAGACGGCACGCTGCACGTCCGACGTGCTGCCGCCCGAGCGGTTGATCAGCGGCAGGAGCGCGCCCGCCGCGCGGAGCGCCGCGTCGCCGTCGAGGACGCGCGTCTCGCGCTCGCGATGCCGGCGCCAGCCCGTTCGTGCCGGATTCGCCGACACGACGGGAAGGGTGAGTCGCACGTCGTCGAGTCGCGCCGCACCGCCCGCGAGCTCGAGCTTGACGCGATCCAGATCGGCCAGACGCGTCCGGAGCACACCGCCGCCGGGCGCGGGCACCGCGATGAGCTTCTTCGACCGGTATCCCTGCACCAGCGCATTGCCGAGGTTCACCAACGGGCTGACCGCGCCGGCGCCGATGAGCCCGAGCCCCGGTCCGACGATCAGCACCGCCCCGGCCAGCGCTGCGACGCCGCCGCCGATGAGAAACTGCCGCCGCCGCCGGCGGCCGAACTGGTCCCCGTAGCGCCACGCCGCGAGCTCGGGACGCTGCGGCTCTCCGATCCGCACCAGCTCGAGCCCTTCGCGCAGACGCGCGAGGCCGATCTCGTCCGTGGACACACGGAGGCGAGTGCCTCGAAAAGCGCGCTCGCACTCCTCGATCGCTTCCCACCGCTCCTCGAGCGGCGTGAGGTTCCAGCGCTCGCACCTGCGGCACACCACCCAGAGCCGGCCGCGCGACGCGTCGAACGCGAGCCGACGTCCGACCGGGAAGTGCTCGACCGCCTCGTTGCGGCCGAGGTCGGCGTTGCAGAACAGGCAGGCGCGATACATGTCACATCGTACGGGGACGGAGCTCGCGCAGTTCCGGCCGACGAAGAAAGGCCCACACGCCGTACGCGGCCATGAGGAGACCGGCGGCGAAGAGCGCGTCGGCCACGCCGATGAAGTGCGCCACGAGCCCGCCGCTGAACGCGCCGACGACCTGGGCCAGACCGACGACGACGAGTCCGTACGCAGCCATGATCCGTCCGCGGAATGCATCGGGGACGATCCCCTGGAGGAGCCCGTTCGAGATCGCGCCGTTGAGGATCATGACGAAGCCGACGGCGAGCAGCAGGAGGTAGCCGGCGAGCGGGGTGCGGGTGAGCGAGAACACCATGAGCAGCGCGGGCCACACCATGGACGCGATGGTGAGGAGCCGGATGCGCGAGACGCGCCCGCCGAGCGCGGCGAGGCCGAGCGCGCCGCACAGCCCGCCGACGCCGAGAAACGACAGCAGCAGCCCGTACCCGCCCGCACCGAGCCCGAACATCTCCCGCGCGACGACCGGCATGAGGGCGAGCATCGGCGCGCCGAGGATGGAGTAGACGGTCACCATGAGCATCAACGCACGCACCGACGGCGTCTTCCGGATGTAGCGCAGCACCTGCACCACCCCTTGCCAGGGGCTCGTGCGATGACGGTTCGCGGTCCAGGGCGGAAGCTGCATCATGAAGAGGCCCGCGAGCACGGCGACGAAGCTCGCCGCGTTCAGAAAGAAGCACCACGCGATGCCGAGCCGCGCGATGACCGCGGCGGCGATGGCCGGCCCGACGACGCGTGCGAGGTTGAAGCCGCTCGAGTTGAGCGCGATCGCGTCGGGGAGGTCCTCGCGGCCCACGAGGTCGATCATCATCGCCTGGCGCGCCGGGATCTCGATCGACGCGATGAGCCCACCGGTGAAGGCGAGGATGAGCAGGTGGCCGATCGTCATCCGGTCGGTGACGGTGAGCAGCCAGAGCGCGGACGCCTGGCAGAGGAAGGCGAACTGCGCGATCCGCACGATGCGGAGCTTGTCCGAGCGGTCGACGATCGCGCCGGCGGGCATCGTGAAGACGAGGATCGGCACCGACGCCGCGGTGGCGACGAGGCCGACGAGGAAGGCGCTGTTCGTCAGCTGGAGCGCGAGCCAGCCCTCGGCCATCGTCTGCATCCACGAGCCGATGAGGGAGAGCGTCTGCCCCATCAGGAAGAGCCGGAAGTTCCGGTGCTTGACGACGATGCGGAACGGATTGATCGAGGCTGGGGCGGACACGGCCGAAATATAGACCGCACGCCGATGGCACTCCCGCGTGCGCGGCGGTATTAGTGAAGGAGGGGGTGGCCATGCGCTTTCACACGTACAGCAAGTTCTCGCCGGAGCTGGCCGACGCGGTCGACCTGCAGTCGCTGCTCGACAAGCTCGCGGACTTCCTGCTCCAGTCCGGCTTTGCCGGCGGCCAGGGGCACTCGTACTACGGCATGGGGTTCGACGAGCCGGGCGACCGCTCGCTCGACGCGCTGCGCCAGGCGATCCTCGACGCGCTGATGGAGAGCGGCCAGTTCACCCCCGAGATGCTCGAGGCGCTGCGCGGCGACGGCGACGAGGAAGCGGAGGCGAAGCTCGCGAAGCTGCTCGACGATCTCGTGCAGCGGCTGATCGACGAGGGCTACCTCAACCTCGACACGCCGCCGCAGATGCCGGGAGCGCACCAGCCGGTGGAAGGGAAAGGCTCGATCGCGCAGGCGGCGGCGCGCGACGTGAACTTCAACCTCACCGAGAAGGGGATCGACTTCCTCGGGTACAAGACGCTGCGCGGATTGCTCGGCTCACTCGGCAAGTCGAGCTTCGGGAGCCACGACACGCCGTATCTCGCCACGGGGATCGAGGCGGACGGGTGGAGCAAGCAGTACGAGTTCGGCGACGTGCTCAACATCGACGTGAACGAGACGCTGAAGAACTCGATGATGCGCACCGGGGAGATCACCGTTCCGATGGATCTGGACTACGGCGATCTCATGGTGCGGCAGGCCGAGTATCGTTCGAGCTGCGCGACGGTGCTGATGCTCGACTGCTCGCACTCGATGATCCTCTACGGCGAGGACCGGTTCACGCCGGCGAAGAAGGTGGCGCTCGCGTTGACGCACCTGATCCGGACGCAGTTCCCGGGAGACTCGCTGAAGGTGATCCTGTTCCACGACAGCGCGGAAGAGATTCCGCTGGCCACGCTCGCGGGGGCGCAGGTCGGGCCGTACCACACGAACACCGCGGAGGGGCTGAAGCTCGCGCGCCGGCTGCTGCTCGCGCAGAAGAAGGACATGCGGCAGATCATCATGATCACCGACGGCAAGCCCAGCGCCCTGACGATGCCGGACGGGCAGATCTACAAGAACTCCTTCGGGCTCGACGTCACCGTCATCCAGCGCACGCTGGAGGAGGTGGCGGCGTGCCGGAAGTCGGGGATCATGATCAACACCTTCATGCTCGCCCGCGACCGCGCGCTGGTGGAGTTCGTGAAGCGCGTGAGCGAGATCAGCCGAGGCAAGGCCTACTTCACCACGACGATGACGCTGGGGCAGTTCATCCTGATGGACTTCCTGAAGCGGAAGACGCGCACGGTGAGCTGACCGGCGGGTGCTGCTGCGTGGTGCGTGGTGCGTGACCGAGCGGGCGCGTTAGATTCCGCACCGGTTGCCGGACCCGGGCTCGGCCCACGACCATCGCACGAGGTGCAGGGGTGAAGACATTCTGGGCGGTCGCGCTGGGCGCGGGTGTCGGCGGGGTGTCGCGCTACCTGCTCGCCTCGGCGATCCAGCAGCGCGCGGGGACGGCCTTCCCGTGGGGGACCTTCGTCGTGAACGTGAGCGGCAGCCTGCTGCTCGGTTTTCTCCTTCGCTACGCGCTGGCCACGCCGTCGTTGAGCGTCGAGATGCGCGCGCTGCTCACCACCGGGTTCTGCGGCGGCTACACGACCTTCTCCACGTACAGCTACGAGACGGCCGCGTTGCTCGAGGACGGGCAGTACTCGCGCGCCGGCCTGTATGCCGTCGCGAGCGTGCTGCTCGCGCTGGCCGGCACGATCGCCGGATTCGCGCTGGCCCGCGAGGCGATTGCGCTGCGGGAGCGGCTGTGACCTCGCACACCGGCACGCGCGCGCATTACGCGGGAGGGACCCGATGCACGGCCTGAGGGGCGAGCGCGTGCTGATGCGCGTCCACATCGGCGAGCGCGACAAACATCACGGGAAGCCGCTCTACGCGGCCATCGTGGAATTGCTCCGCGCGCGCGGCTACGCGGGCGCGACGGTGTACCGCGGGATCATGGGATTCGGCGCGAGCTCCACCGTGCACACGGACCGCCTGGAGGTGCTCTCGCTCGACCTCCCCATCATCGTCGAATGTATCGAGACGGCCGAGCGGATCGACGCCATCCTCCCCGAGCTCGACGGGATGATCGGCGGCGGCTTGATCACGCTCGAGCGCGCGAACGTGATCGTGTACCGCCCGCACGGCGCCGAAGAGCGCGGCGCCTCGTGAGCGGACGCGGGGAGAGCACGCCGTGCTGACCGCGCTCGTCACGGTGCTGGTGCTCGGCTTCCTGCTCGGGATGCGCCACGCCACCGACCCGGACCACGTCGTGGCGGTGACGACGATCGTCACGCACCAACGGTCGCTCGCGCGCGCCGCGCGGACGGGAGTGCTGTGGGGGATGGGACACAGCGCCACGATCCTGCTGGTCGGTGGAGCGATCGTCGGACTCCGGCTGCAGCTCACGGACATTCCGGCACGCCTCGGGCTTTCCCTCGAGCTCGCGGTGGCGGTGATGCTGATCGTGCTCGGCCTGCTCACCCTCGCCGGGAACGATCGCCGGGTGGCCGACAGTACGGCGCGCCCCGTGACCGTCGGCTTCGTTCACGGCCTCGCGGGGTCCGCGGCGGTGGCGACGCTGCCGCAGGTCGCGCTGATTCCGGACGCGCGCTGGGCGCTCGGCTATCTCGCGGTGTTCGGCGTCGGGACGATCGCCGGGATGATGCTCATCACGGTCTCCGTCGCGGCGCCCTCGCTGCTCGCCGTGCGGCGGTTCTCCGGGATGCATCGAACGCTGCGCATCGCCTCGGGGGTGGCGAGCATCGGGTTCGGGCTGCTGCTCGTGCACCGGATCGGTTTCGTCGACGGACTGTTCACCGCCGCGCCGTCGTGGGTGGCGCGGTAGCGCCGGCACGGGGCCGCTCGCGCGCCACCGACGCGCCGCGCGGCGGACGACGCTCGCACGCGTCGGTCGAGCCGGCGGTCGCGCGGCGGTTCGGCGGTCTGCTGCGACGGTGGTTCCGCGCGCACGGCCGCGACCTTCCATGGCGCCGCACCCGCGACCCGTACCGGATCCTCGTCTCCGAGCTGATGCTCCAGCAGACGCAGGTCTCGCGGGTGGTGACGCGCTACGACGAGTTCCTCGCCGAGTTCCCGACGCTGCACGCGGTGGCCCGTGCTCGGCCGCGGCGCGTGCTCGAGGCCTGGGCGGGGCTCGGCTACTATGCGCGGGCGCGCAACCTCCACGCCCTCGCGCGCGAGGTCACCGATCGTGGTCGCGACCGCGATGCCGTGCTGCCGGCCGACGCCGAATCGCTGCGCGCCCTGCCGGGGATCGGTGCCTACACGGCCGGCGCGGTGAGCTCGTTCGCCTACGAGCGCCGCGCCGCGCTCGTCGACACGAACGTCGCCCGCGTGTTGAAGCGCGTCTTCGCGCCCGACGTCGACCTGAAGTCGGGGCGCGGCCAGAAGCTCGTCTGGCAGCTCGCCCGGGATCTCCTCCCCCGCAGCGGCCCGACCGTGTGGACGCACAACCAGGCCCTGATGGAGCTCGGCGCGCTCCTGTGCACGGCGCGCGTGGCGAGATGCGGAGAGTGCCCGGTGAGACGGGTGTGTGCGACGGGCGCACGTACTCGACGACAACGTCGGTAGGCGGTAGCGCGTCGCGGGGAGGCGGTAGCGAGTAGAAAGGCGACGGCCTCGGGAGCCAACCGCTCTCCCGAGGCCGTCTTCCGTTCAACCGGAGTCACCGACCAAGTCACCAAGTCACCAAGTCACCAAGTCACCGCCTCACCGCGTCCTTCGCCCTGAGCTTGTGCGAGTAGTCGAGCGTCGACTCGTAGGTCCGCTCGGGGTAGCCGACGTAGATCTGGCGGGGGCGGGCGATCTTCTGCTCGGGATCGGTGAGCATCTCCTCCCACTGCGCGAGCCACCCCGCGGTGCGCGCGACGGCGAACAGCACGGTGAAGAAGTCCGTCGGGAACGCCATCGAGCGGTAGATGAGCCCCGTGTAGAAGTCCACGTTCGGGTAGAGCTTCCGCGAGATGAAGTAGTCGTCGGAGAGCGCGATC
Source organism: Gemmatimonadaceae bacterium (assembly GCA_035494615.1). Lineage (GTDB taxonomy): Bacteria > Gemmatimonadota > Gemmatimonadetes > Gemmatimonadales > Gemmatimonadaceae > AG11. Next base: position 72,743 of record DATJGU010000067.1, on the reverse strand, counting down.
CGCTCGAGCTCGAGCGCGATCTCGAGGTCCTTGTCGACGCCGATCTGCGCGAAGACGTCGTCGGCGAGCTTCTTCACGATGCGCGCGCGCGGATCGTAGCTCTTGTACACGCGGTGGCCGAAGCCCATCAGCTTCTGCCCCTTTCCGCTCTTCACCCCCTCGATGAACGCGGGGATGTTCTTCTTGTTCCCGATCTGCGCGATCATGTGCAGCACCTGTTCGTTGGCGCCGCCGTGGAGCGGGCCGTAGAGCGCGGCGACTCCGGCCGCGATCGCCGAGAAGGGATCGACCTGCGAGCTGCCGACCGCGCGCACGGCGCTCGTCGAGCAGTTCTGCTCGTGATCCGCGTGGAGGATGAACAGCACCTCGAGCGCCTTCACGAACACGGGGTTCGCCTCGTACTTCGCCTCCGACATCCGGGCCACCATCGAGAGGAAGTTCTCGACGTAGCCCAGGTCGTTCTCGGGATAGATGAAGGGCAGCCCCTTCACGTGGCGGAAGCAGAACGCGGCGAGCGTGGGAATCTTGGCGAGCAGCCGTACGATGCTGATGTGCCGCTCCGCCGGGTCGTGGATGTTCTTCGCGTCCGGGTAGAAGCTGGAGAGCGCGGCGACGGCGCTGCACAGCATCGACATGGGGTGCGCGTCGTAGCGGAACCCCTGCAGGAAGGTCTTGATGTTCTCGTGGACGTACGTGTGGTACGTGATCTGGTGGACCCAGTCGTCGTACTCGGACTGCAGCGGGAGCTCGCCGTTCCGCAGCAGCCACGCGACCTCGAGGAAGCTCGCGCCCTCGGCGAGCTGCTCGATCGGATACCCGCGGTAGCGCAGGATCCCGTTGTCGCCGTCGATGTAGGTGATGGCGCTCTTGCACGACGCGGTGTTCATGAACGCCGGGTCGTAGGTCATCATGCCGAACTCGTCGGGCTGCTCCTTGATGCGGCGCAGATCGGTGGCCCGGATCGCCGTGTCGCCCTCGGTGCCCTTCTCGAGGATGGGTACGGTGTAGCCGGTCCCGGTGCGCGTATCCCTGATCTCGAGCGCCGGGCCCGCCGTCGAGCCCGGGGCGGTCGCGGTCGCCACGTTCGATTCCGTCTTGCTCATGTCCACGTCTCCCTGGAGAGATGTGCTGCGTGTCGGCGAGCGCCCGCTCGGCCGAGCGGGAAATCTAATCGGCGTTGCCGGCAATCCGGCATTGGCGAAGCGCGGCGCGCGGGTGCGCCGCGTCGTATCCTTCCTCGCGCCGCGCGCCCTCGCGGCGCCCGTCTCACCCGCGTCCGCCCGCTCCTGCTCGTCTCCACCGCGACGTCGCTACCGATCGCGCCGGCCCCCCTGCTCGCGGGGGCCGGCGCGGCGCTGCTCGCCGGCTTCGTCAACGCGATCGCGGGCGGCGGGACGCTGCTGACCTTCCCCGCCCTCGTCGCCGCGGGGCTGTCGCCGCTCGTCGCCAACGCCACGAGCACGGTGGCACTGCTGCCGGGCGCGCTGAGCAGCATGCTCGGCTACCGCGACGAGCTCACCGGAGTGCGCCGCTGGGCGACGCTCTTCGCGGTGCCGAGCCTCATCGGCGGCACGGTGGGCGCCCTCCTCCTCCTGCATACGCCGAGCGATGCCTTCGACCACGTCGTGCCCTGGCTCGTGCTCGGCGCGACGGCGCTCTTTCTCGCCCAGCGCCCGCTGCTGCGCGTCGTGCGCGGCGCGCACGTTCCGGTGAGCGACGCGGCGCTCGCGTCGACCACGCCCTCCGCGGCGCTGCTCGGCGGACAGTTCGTCGTGGGGGTGTACGGGGGCTATTTCGGTGCGGGGATCGGCATCCTGATGCTCGCCGCGCTCGGTCTGATGGGGTTCACCAACATCCACCGCATGAACGGCCTGAAGAATTGGGGCGGCTTCTGCATGAACCTCGTCGCCGCGCTCACCTTCGCCGCGAGCGACATCGTGCGATGGCCCGTCGCGCTCGCGATGGCGCTCGGCTCGGTGACGGGTGGCTACGTGGGCGCGCGCGCGGCGCAGCGCGTCTCGCAGGAGGTCGTGCGGGGGGCGGTCGCGGCGGTGGGCGTGTTGAGCGGCTTGTGGCTGCTCGGGCGGATGTACGCGGGCGGCTAGGGCGTGACGCCCCCTGCTCGACACACGATCTCCCACTCGCGGGGTGTGACGGGCTGCACGCTCAATCGGCTCCCCTTCTGGAGCAGCACCATCTTCTCGAGCCCCTCGATGCCGCGCAGCCGCGCGAGGGTGAGCGGCTCGCGCAGCGGTTCGCGCGCCCGGATGTCGACCATGATCCAGGTCGGCGCGTCCTCGCGGCTCTTCGGATCGTAGTGCGGATCGGCCGGGTCGAAGGCGGTGTGGTCGGGATACCCCTCACGTACGACCTCGGCGATGCCGACGACCGCGGCGGGATCGGTGCTCGAGTGGTAGAAGAGGACGCCGTCGCCCTTCTTCATCTCGTCGCGCATGAAGTTGCGCGCCTGGTAGTTGCGCACGCCGTCCCAGCCGGTGGTGCGGCGCGGGCTGGCGAGCAGGTCGTCGAAGGAGAAGGACTCGGGCTCTGACTTCACGAGCCAGTAGCGGCGGGCGCGCGGCGCGGCGGGCATTCGCGTGATCCGATGGAGGGTCGTGGAGGACGGTGGCGCGCACAATGTAGCGAGTCGGGCGCGCCCTTGAAGGCGCGCTGCACGGCCGGCACCTTTGGCCCATGACCGACGCGCTCCTCGCCCTCGCGGCGCTCTCGCAGGTTCTGAGGAGCGTATTCCTGGTCGCCGGCGTTGCGCTCGCGGCCGTCGCCGCGGCCGATTGGGCGGTACGCACGCGCCGGCTCAATCCGTTCGGCGGCGTCGCGCGCTTCCTCCGCGCGCGCGTCGATCCGCGGCTCGTCGGCGTGGAGCGCCAGGTGCTGCGCGCGGGCGGACGTCCGAGCACGACGCCCTGGTGGGCGCTGTTGCTCTACATCGTCGCAGCGCTGCTCGTGCTCTACGTCCTGAACACGATTGCTGCGCTCGTCTATCAGCTCGAGCTGGCCACGTCGCTGGGCGGACTCGGCCTCGTGCGACTCGTCGTGCACTGGACGATCGGCATCCTCCAGCTCGCGCTGATCGTGCGCGTGATCGCGTCGTGGATCCCGCGGATCTCCACGAGCCGATGGATCCGCTGGTCGTATGGCGCGACGGACTGGATGCTGCGCCCGCTTCGCAATCTGCTGCCGTCGTTCGGGGTGATCGACATCACACCGATCGTGGCATACTTCGCGCTTTGGCTCGTGCAGCTTCTCGCCGACACTATATTGCTCGGCGCCCCGCGCTGAGTCGCGTGCTTCGAATCGACAGGAAGGGCGGCGCGGTCCGGGTCGCGGTGCACGTGCAGCCGCGCGCGTCGCGGAGCGAGATCGTGGGGTTGCATGGGACGGCCCTGAAAGTGCGGCTGCAGGCGCCGCCGGTGGAGGGCGCGGCGAACGACGCGCTCGTGGCGTTGCTCGCCGAGCGGCTCGGGGTGGCGCGGCGCGCGGTGCGGGTGGTCGCTGGAGCCGCGTCGCGCGCGAAGACGGTCGAGATCGACGGTACGACGGAAGAGGCGGTGCGCGCGCTGGTCGCGCACGGCGCAACACCAGGAGGAAATGCCTGATGACGCACGTTCTGCTGGTCGGTGGAGACGTCGCCCTCCTCGAAGGGCTCGCGCAATCGCTCGCGGCGCTGGGGAACATCCCGTCGGTCGCGACGAGCCTCGGCGAGGCGCGCGAGCTCGCGATGTCCCAGCCGCCGCTCGTGCTCGTGGTGAACCGCTCGCTCGCGAGCAACGCGGGGGCGGATCTCCTCGCCATCCCGCTCACCGCCGGGGGCGCGCGCCTGCTCTACCGGACCGCGACCGTCCCGCTCGCGCCGCTGCTGCCCGCCCTCCAGCGCGCCGTGCTCGCCGATCTCACGCTGCCGCTCGAGCGCCATCGGCTCGCGGCGCTCGTGCAGTCGCTCCGCGACCGCGCACAGGCGACGGGACGGATCCCTCGCCCGACGCCCTCCGACAGCCACGCTCCCTGAGCCACGCGGCGCCGCACGCGGCGCTCAGCGCGACGCGGAGCTCTGCAGCACCTGGCGCACCTTGGCGACGAGCTGCGCGGGGGTGAACGGCTTGGCGAGGAAGGGGACGGAGGGATCGAGGAGTCCGGCGCGCGCCACTTCCTCGGCGTGGCCCGACATGTAGAGCACGGGGAGATCGCGGCGAAGCTCGCGCAGCTCGGCCGCGAGGGCCGGTCCGAGCATCTCCGGCATCATGACGTCGGTGAGCACGAGCGCGATCGCCGGTTCGCGGGCCGCGAGCTCCAGCGCCTGGGTGCCGTTCGACGCCTCGATCACGCGGAAACCGTGCAGCTCGAGTGCGCGGCACGCGACGCGCCGCACGCCGTCCTCGTCCTCCACGAGCAGCACGATCGTCGCGCCGGGGCCGCGGGCGACCTCCGCGTCCGCGACGGCGGCGCGCTCCACGGCGCGCGGCAGATACACGGTGAAGGTCGCCCCTTCGCCTGGCGCGCTCGTGACCCAGACGTAGCCGTGGCTCTGCTTCGCGATGCCGTACACCGTCGCGAGCCCGAGACCGGTCCCGTGCCCCACGGGCTTCGTCGTGAAGAACGGATCGAAGATGCGGGCCTGCGTCGCGGCATCCATGCCGATGCCGTTGTCGCGCACCTCGAGCCGCACGTACTCGCCCGGCGCGGGCGCGACGCGCCACGCCGCGAACTCGTCGCGCAGCGTGGCATTGCTCGTCGCGATCGTGATGCGTCCGCCGGCGCGGCCCGCGATCGCGTCACGCGCGTTCACGGCGAGATTGAGAATGAGCTGCTCCACCTGACCGGGATCCGCGTGGACGAGACCGAGTGCGGGATCGAGCTCGAGCCGCAGCTCGCCGCCCTCGCTCACGAGCAGCGCGAGCATGCGCTCGAGATCACGCACGCGGCCATTCAGGTCGGTCGGCTCCGGACGCAGGAGCTGGCGCCGCCCGAATGCGAGCAGCTGCGCCGTGAGCGAGGCGGCGCGGTCGGACGCCTTCGCGATCTCGTCGACGAACTCGAGCGCCTCGTCGCCGGGGGCGATCACCATCTGCAGGAGCGAGGCGAACCCCTTGATCGCGGTGAGCAGGTTGTTGAAGTCGTGCGCCACGCCGCCGGCGAGGAGCCCGACGGCCTCCATCTTCTGCGCCGCCCGGAGCTGCGCCTCGAGGCGCCGATGCTCGCTGACGTCGGCGAGCATGCCGATCGCGCCGACGATCACGCCGTCTCGATCGCGCAGCGGCGCGGTGGAGACCTGCACGTCGAGGAGCACGCCGTCCTTCCGGAGCCGGCGCGTGGAATGAGCCCGCGTCGAGCCGCCGGATCGCTCGCTCGCGCGCATCGCTTCGAAGCTCGCGCGCTCCTCCGGTGGTACGATCGGCAGCGGCTGGCCGACCAGCTCGGCCGCGGTCCACCCGAACATCGCTTCGGCCGCCGGATTCCACATCAGCACGTTGCCGTCGTTGTCGATCACCACGATGGCGAGCGGCGCACCCGCGACGAGCTCCTCGAGACGGCGGTGCGCGGCGCGCAGCTCGGCCTCCGAGGCGGCACGCGCCTCGTCGGCGCGGCGCGCCTGCGTGACGTCGCGCCAGTAGACCGCCACGCCCGAGCCGGCGGCCATCGCGTCGATCTCGAACCAGCGATCGCGCGCTGCGTCGTGATGGTCGAAGTGGACCGGTCCTTCGCCCGCGCGGGCACGGTGCAGCGCTGCGGCGGCCGGCGAGTCGCGAAAGTCCGGGAAGCTCTCCCACAGCTCGCGCCCGACCAGCGCTCGCGGGTCCAGGCCGACCGCCTCCACCGCGCGGCGCGCGCGCGCATTCAGGAACGAGATCCGCCAGTCCGACGTGAGCAGGAGGAGGGCGTCACGCAGCCCCTCCACCAGCACGAGCTCTGGTGGGAGCGGCGCATCCGTGGCCGGCCTGTCGGGCACGTCGAAAGTCGCGGTCACCCACTCCTCGTCGCGGTCACCTACTCTTCAGTGTCGTCCGCTCGGCCGTCGGATTGCAGCGAGCCCCGGCAGCACCGGATGGCTTGCCCGGGCCGCGCACCGATGGTATCTATCGAGAGCACGACAAACTGACCCTCGTGGCGATTTCCGGCAAATTGCGGCCACGTTAATCCCCTGCTAAAGCGCGAGCCCACACGCCGATCGCGTCTGGGCTCGTTTTCGTTGGTGCCCCCACATGGCTCATCCCGTTCCGCCGCCCGCCTCGTCACCGTACCTCCGCGCCCTCTCGGAGCGTGTGCTCGTGTACGACGGGGCGATGGGGACGAACATCCAGCGGCACGAGCCCACGGCCGAGGATTTCGGCGGGAAGGCGCTCGAGGGGTGCAACGACCATCTGGTGCTCACGCGGCCGGACATCGTCCAGTCGATCCACGAGTCGTTCCTCGCCGTGGGATGCGACGTCGTGGAGACCTGCACCTTCCAGAGCACGCCGCACCGGCTGCGCGAGTGGGGACTGGAAGAGAAGACGCGCGAGATGAACGTACAGGCGGCACGGATCGCGCGGGCGGCCTGTGAGAAGTACGCCACGCCCGACCGGCCGCGGTTCGTCGCCGGCTCGATCGGCCCCACCGGGATGCTGCCGTCGAGCAGCGATCCCACGTTGTCGAACATCACCTTCGAGGCGCTCGCCGAGACGTACTACCTGCAGGCGAAGTACCTCGTCGAGGGCGGCGTCGACCTGCTGCTCGTGGAGACGGCGCAGGACATCCTCGAGGTGAAGGCGGCGCTCGCCGGGTTCGAGCGCCTGTTCGCCGAGCTGGGACACCGCGTCCCGGTGCAGGCGCAGGTGACGCTCGACACGAGCGGCCGCATGCTGCTCGGCACCGACATCGCGAGCGCGCTCACCACGCTCGAGGCGATGCGGGTCGACGTGATCGGGTTGAACTGCTCGACGGGGCCGGAGCACATGCGCGAGCCGGTGCGCTTTCTCACCGAGCATGCGTCACGGCCGATCTCGGTCATCCCGAACGCCGGCCTGCCGCTCAACACCGGGACGGGCGAGGCGGTCTACCCGCTCGAGCCGGCGCCGATGGCGGGGATGCTGCGCGAGTTCGTCGAGGGCTTCGGCGTGCGGATCGTCGGCGGGTGCTGCGGGACGACGCCGGAGCACCTCGAGGCGATCGTCGGCGCGGTGCGCGCCGCCGACCCCGCCTCGCGGCCGGCGCACCAGCGGGAGGCGCAGGTCGCGAGCGCGATGCGCGCCACCGCGCTCCATCAGGAGCCGGCCCCGCTCCTCGTCGGCGAGCGCGTGAACGCGCAGGGCTCGCGCAAGGTGAAGCGCCTGCTCCTCGCCGACGATTACGAGGGGATCCTCGACGTCGCGCGCGAGCAGCAGGAGTCCGGTGCGCACGTGCTCGACGTGTGCGTCGCGCTCACGGAGCGCGCCGACGAGGCGGAGCAGATGGCGAAGGTCGTCAAGCTGCTCTCGATGGGCGTCGAGACGCCGATCATGATCGACTCCACCGAGGCGAACGTGATCGAGCGCGCGCTCGAGCACATCCCGGGTCGCGCGATCATCAACTCCATCAACATGGAGAACGGCCGCAAGCGCATCGACGCGGTCGTGCCCCTCGCGAAGAAGCACGGCGCGGCGCTCGTCGCGCTCACGATCGATCCCGTCGGGATGGCGAAGACCCGCGAGCGGAAGCTCGAGGTCGCCCGCGCGATCCACGACATCGTCGTCGGCGAGTACGGGCTCGCGTCCGAAGATCTCATCTTCGACGCGCTCACCTTCACGCTCGCCACCGGCGACGCGGAGTGGATCGACAGCGCGAAGGAGACGATCGAGGGGATCCGGCTGATCAAGCGCGAGCTGCCGGGCGTCTTCACGATCCTCGGCGTCTCGAACGTGAGCTTCGGGCTCGACGCCGCCGCCCGGCACGTGCTCAACTCGGTGTTCCTGCACCATTGCGTGAGCGCGGGCCTCGACGCCGCGATCGTGAATCCGGCGCACATCCGTCCGTACGCGGAGATCAGCGCGGAAGAGCGCGCGCTCGCGGACGATCTCGTGTTCAACCGCCGGCCCGACGCGCTGCAGCGCTTCATCGAATACTACGAGGCGGCGAAGTCGAAGGACGGCGACGCGGCAGCCGCCAGTGCACAGGCGGATCCGAGCGCGGATCTGGCACCGGACGAGCGCGTCCACTGGATGGTCCTGCACCGGAAGAAGGAGGGCATCGAGGCGGCGCTCGACGCCGCCGGCGTGCGCGAGGAGCCGGTGCGCGTGCTCAACGACGTGCTCCTCCCCGCGATGAAGGACGTCGGCGACAAGTTCGGCGCGGGCGAGCTGATCCTCCCGTTCGTGCTCCAGAGCGCCGAGGTAATGAAGCGCGCCGTGAAGCACCTCGAGCAGTTCCTCGAGAAGGCGGAGGGCTACACGAAGGGGAAGGTCGTGCTGGCCACCGTGTACGGCGACGTGCACGACATCGGGAAGTCGCTCGTCAACACGATCCTCAGCAACAACGGCTACACCGTGTTCGACCTCGGCAAGCAGGTGCCGGTGAACACGATCATCGAGAAGGCGCAGGAGTTCGAGGCCGATGCGATCGGGCTGTCGGCGCTGCTCGTGAGCACGAGCAAGCAGATGCCCCTCTGCGTGCAGGAGCTCGACAAGCGCGGCATCCGGATCCCGGTGCTGATCGGCGGCGCGGCGATCAACCGCCGGTTCGGGCGGCGCGCGCTGTTCGTCGAGCCGGAGCGCGCGTACGAGTCCGGCGTGTTCTACTGCAAGGATGCCTTCGAGGGGCTGGAGACGATGGACACCCTCCAGGGCGACGCGGCGCGGCGCGAGCAGGCGATCGCCACGCTGATCGACGACGCGCGCAACGACACCTTCCTGCACGGCAACGTCGGGAAGGACAAGGCGCAGGGGATCCAGGGGGGCCAGCGGAGCGACGTCGCGCAGGACCACCCGATTCCGACCGCCCCCTTCTTCGGAACGCGCGTCCTCGAGGACATCCCCCTCGACGAGGTGCTGGACCTGCTCGACCTCGACGAGCTCTATCGGCTGCAGTGGGGAGGCCGCGGCTCGGGCCCCGAGTTCCAGCGCATGGTGCACGAGGAGTTCGAGCCGGTGCTCGCCCGGCTGCGCGGCGAGGCACACGAGGGAGGATGGATCACGCCGCGCGCGGTGTACGGCTACTTTCCCGCGCAGGCGAGCGGCAACGACCTCGTGGTGTACGAGCCGGAGCCGTACGTGCGCGACGGCACGCTCGTCGAGAAGACGCGCTTCCACTTCCCGCGCCAGGAAGGACGTGAGCGGCTCTGCCTCGCCGACTACTTCCGTCCGGCGGGCGGCGCCGACGTCGACGTCGCGGCGTTCCAGGTGGTGACCGTCGGCGACGAGGCGACGCGTCGCTTCGATCGGCTCCAGGCGGCGGGCGAGTACGGCGAGGCGTTCTACTCGCATGGCCTCTCGGTGGAGGCGGCGGAAGCGGTCGCCGAGTGGATGCACCGCCGCATCAAGCGGGAGCTCGGCATCCCCGGCGGGCGCGGCAAGCGCTACTCGTGGGGCTACGGCGCCTGCCCCGATCTCGAGGATCACCAGCAGCTGTTCAAGCTCCTCCCCGCGGCCGAGGCGCTCGGGATGGAGCTCACGACGGCCTGCCAGCTCGTGCCCGAGCAGAGCACGGCCGCCGTGATCGTGCACCATCCGCAGGCGAAGTACTACGCCGTGCGCACCGCGGCCGAGGGCGCGGGCGTCTAGCCGCGCGCCGCACGCTCACCGGAGATCCGCATGTCCACGCCCGCCCTGGCCAGACTCGTCGATCCCGCCGCGCTCGTGCTGTTCGACGGCGCGATGGGGACGATGCTCTACGCGAAGGGCGTGTTCATCAACCAGTGCTACGACGAGCTGAACGTGCGTGCGCCCGATCTCGTGCGCGACGTACACCGCGCCTACGTGAAGGCGGGCGCCGAGGTGCTCGAGACGAACAGCTTCGGCGCGAACCGCGTCAAGCTCGCGCAGTTCGGGCTGGCCGACGATGTGCACGAGCTCAATCGGCGCGCGGCGGAAATCGCGCGCGAGGCGGCCGACCAGGGACGCGACGTGCTCGTCGCCGGCGCCGTCGGGCCGCTCGGCATCCGGATCGAGCCGTACGGTCCGACCTCGCGCGACGAAGCGCGCGCATACTTCCGCGAGCAGCTCGAGGGCCTGAAGGCCGGCGGCGCCGACTGCTTCATCCTCGAGACCTTCGGCGACATCGAGGAGCTCGGCCAGGCGATCGCCGCGGCGCGCGACGTCGACCCGACGATGCCGGTGATCGCGCAGATGACGATCGGCGCGGACGGACGGACGCCGTACGGGGCGACCCCGGAGGACGTCGTACACGCGCTCGACCGGTTCGGCGCGGACGTGATCGGGTTGAACTGCTCGGTCGGCCCGCAGACGATCCTCGAGGCGATCGAGAAGATGGCGCCGCTGACCCGGAAGAAGCTCAGCGCGCAGCCGAACGCCGGCATGCCGCGCGACGTCGGCGGGCGCAGCATGTACATGGCGAGCGCCGAGTACATGGCGGAGTACGCGCGCCATCTCGTGCAGGCGGGGGCGAAGGTGGTCGGCGGGTGTTGCGGCACCACGCCCGAGCACATCCGCGCGATGTGCGAGTTCGTCCGCCCGCTGAGCCCGCGCTTCGCACAGCCGAGCGGCGGCGTGTCGACCGCGGCGGCGGCACCCGTGCTCCGCGACGTCGCGCACCGCGCCGCCGACGTCGCCGCCGTGCCGCTCGCCGAACGGTCGCGTTGGGGGGCGAAGCTCGCCGCGGGCGCGTTCGTCACGTCCGTGGAGATCGTGCCGCCGCGCGGCGTCGACGCCTCGCGGATGCTCACCGACGTGCGCAAGCTGAAGGCGGCGAACGTCGACGCGGTGAACGTCCCCGACGGACCTCGCGCGCAGAGCCGCATGGGCGCGCTGCTCACGTCGCTCCTCATCGAGCAGCAGGTCGGGATCGAGACGGTGACGCACTACGCCTGCCGCGACCGCAACCTGCTCGGCATGCTGAGCGATCTGCTGGGCGCGTCGGCCATCGGCCTTCGCAATCTGCTGCTCATCACCGGCGATCCGCCGAAGATGGGGCCGTATCCGAGCGCGACCGCGGTGTTCGACATCGACGCGATCGGGCTCACGAACCTCGTGCGCAACCTCAATCACGGCCGCGATCCCGGCGACAACGCCATCGGTGCGCCGACGCGGTTCGTCATCGGGGTCGGGGTGAACCCGGCGTCGATCGATCTCGAGCACGAGCTGAAGCGCTTCGCGTGGAAGGTGGAGGCGGGCGCGGAGTTCGCCGTCACCCAGCCGGTGTTCGATGCCGTGCAGCTCGAGCGGTTCCTGCGGCGGACGGAGGGCGCGCGGCCACCGATCGTCGCGGGGATCTGGCCGCTCGTCAGCGTGCGCAATGCGGAATTCCTCGCGAACGAGGTGCCCGGCGTGAGCGTGCCGGCGAGCGTGATCGAGCGGATGCGACGCGCGAGCGAGAAGTCGAAGGAACACGCGGTGGCGGAAGGCATCGCGATCGCGCGTGAGATGCTCGACCGTGTGCGCGGCGGCGTGCAGGGCGTCCAGGTGTCGGCCCCGTTCGGGAAGGTCGAGCTGGCACTCGAGGTGTTCGGCGACACGCTCGCCCCCGCCGGCGCGGCTCCGAGCGCGTCCGCTCCCGTGCCGGCCTAGCCCCTCTCGCCCCGCCCCGCGTCGTACTTCGCACGCGCCGCGGATTCGCTCACCCAGGTGAGCCGCCGCGGTCCACCGCCGTGGAGCGAACCCTCCGGGAAGGTGAGCTCCCAGTAGCGGCCGTCGCGCGGATCCATGTAGAGCTGCTCCCATCCGCCGCTCGCGGTCCCGCGCGGTACCAGCCGCTTCGTCACCAGCCAGAAGATCCGCCGGTCGACGGCGTCGAGCCTCGGCTCGGCGCCGGAGCGGTCCCAGCCACCGACCAGATCGGTCTCGCCGGGGCCGAGCTCCTCGTGATGGGTCATGTGAGCGAAGGTATCGGACGCCCGAGGACGGTACCAGCGAGGGCGCGCCGCGGTGTCGTTCCGAGCGCGGCCCTCTCCCGCGACGACCGCTTCCTCGATGCGCTGCGCTCGCTCCGAATGACGATGAGTGAATTCGTCAGATAGTGCAGCAAATGCAGAGTTAGAGTGACATTTGGCACATTATGCCACGATCTTTGCGGATTTTAGGGAAATATTTTGCGTTTTTTGCACGCATCCGTTGACAGTGGGCAATCAGCAACCTATGCTGGCGGGCAGGAGCTCGATCTTCGAACCCCCCGGAAACCGTGTCCACCTTCGCGCCACCAGCGACGGACGTCGCGACCCACTGCCCGTACTGCGCCCTCCAGTGCGGCATCAGGCTGGACGTCGCGGACGGCGCCCCGCGCGTAGCCGGCAACCCGGAGTTCCCGGTCAACCGCGGCGCGCTCTGCATCAAGGGGTTCACCGCGGCCGAAACGCTCGACCACCCCGAACGCCTCCGCGCGCCGCTCGTACGCGACGCGCGTGGCGAGCTCGTGCCCGCGGCGTGGGACGAGGCACTCGAGCGCATCGCGTCCGGCGTTCGCACGACGCAGGAGCGCCACGGCCGCGACGCGGTCGGCGTCTTCGGCGGCGGATCGCTCACCAACGAGAAGGCGTACCTCCTCGGCAAGCTGGCGCGGGTCGGGCTCCGCACCAAGCACGTCGACTACAACGGGCGCTTCTGCATGTCGAGCGCGGCGAGCGCGGCGATCATGGCGCTCGGCGTCGACCGAGGCCTGCCCTTCCCCGTCGAGGAGATCGCGCGCGCCGACGCGATCCTCCTCGTCGGCGCCAATCCGGCGGAGACGATGCCGCCGCTCATGCAGTACGTCCAGGAAGCACGGGCGAGCGGCGGCGCGCTGGTCGTCGCGGACCCGCGGCGCACGCTCACCGCGCAGAGCGCGACGCTGCATCTGCGCCTCGCGCCCGGCACCGACGCGGCACTCGCGAACGGCCTGCTGCACGTGCTGGTGCGCGACGGACTGATCGATCGCGAGTTCGTCGACGAGCGCACCGAGGGCTTCGACGCGGTGCGCGGCACGGTGGCGACGTACTGGCCGGAGCGCACGGAGCGCATCACCGGCGTCGCCGAGGGAGACCTCGCGCGCGCCGCGCGCCTGCTCGGCACGGCCCGCCGGCCGATGGTGCTCACGGCGCGTGGCGCCGAGCAGCAGGCGCAAGGGGTGTCGAACGTGCTCGCGTTCGTGAACCTCGCGCTCGCGCTCGGGCGACGCCGCGAATCGTTCGCCGCGTTCGGCACGATCACCGGACAGGGGAACGGCCAGGGCGGCCGCGAGCACGGGCAGAAGGCCGATCAGCTTCCCGGCTACCGCCGCATCGACGACGCGTCGGCGCGCGCGCACATGGCGGACGTCTGGCGGGTCGCGGCACACGAGATCCCAGGCGCCGGCCGCTCGGCGTACGAGATGCTCGACGGCATCGGCCATCCCGATGGCGTTCGCGCGCTGCTCGTGATCGGCTCCAATCCCGTCGTCTCCGCGCCGCGCGCGCTCCACGTGGCGGAGCGGCTGCGCGCGCTCGACCTGCTCGTCGTCGCCGACTTCTTCCTTTCCGAGACGGCGCGCATGGCCGACGTCGTGCTCCCGAGCGCCCAGTGGGCGGAGGAGGAGGGGACGACGACCAACCTCGAGGGCCGCGTCGTTCTTCGCCGGCGCGCGGTCGCGCCGCCGGACGGCGTGCGCACCGACCTCGAGATCATCACCGCGATCGCCGAGCGGCTCGGGCGCGGAGAATGGTTCGTCTCGGCGGAGCCGCGCGACGTCTTCGACGAGCTGCGTCGCGCGACGGCGGGCGGCGTCGCCGACTACTCGGGGATCACGTACGACCGGCTCGAGCGCGGTGAGGCGGTGTTCTGGCCGTGTCCGTCGCTCGGGCATCCCGGCACGCCGCGGCTGTTCGCCGAGCGGTTCGCGACGCCGAGCGGGCGCGCGCGGTTCCACGCCGTGCGCCACGGCGAGCCGGCGGAGCAGCCCGACGCGGCGTTCCCGTACCATCTCACCACCGGCCGCGTGCTCGCGCAGTACCAGTCGGGTACGCAGACGCGGCGCGTGGAGCGACTGACGCGGATCGCTCCCGAGCCGACGGCGGAGCTGCATCCGCTCGTCGCGCGGCGCGCCGGCGTCGCGGACGGATCGCTCGTCACACTCGTGTCTCGCCGCGGCGAAGCCGTCGCGCGCGCGCGGATCACGCGCGACATCCGGGAGGATACCGTCTTCGTCCCGTTCCACTGGGGAGGCATGGAGTCGATCAACAGGCTGACCAACCCCGCGCTCGATCCGATCAGCCGCATGCCGGAGTTCAAGGTGTGCGCCGTCCGCGTCGAGCCGCACGTACCCGCGCGGCGCGCGGAGGTCGCATGACGAGCGCGAACGGTGGCCCGATCGCCGACGGCGAGCGGCAGCGGCTCGTGGTGATCGGGAACGGAATGGTCGGGGCGAGGTTCGTCGACGAGCTGCTCGCGCGCGGCGGCGGCGAACGGTACGAGATCGTGATGTTCGGCGACGAGCCCACGGGCAACTACAATCGCATCCTGCTCTCGGGGATCCTCGCCGGCAGCCATGCGCCGGAGGACATCTTCATCAATCCCCTCGAGTGGTACGCGACGCACGGCGTCACGTTGCATGCGGGGGTGCGGGTCGGGTCGGTGGATCGCGAGAGCCGGCTCGTGCGGGGCGACACCGGGGTGCTCGAGCCGTACGACGTGCTCGTCTTCGCCACGGGGAGCAGCCCGTTCGTGCCTCCGCTCCGCAACATGAGCGGTCACGGCACCGAGACGAAGGAGGGCCTGTTCGCCTTCCGCACGCTCGACGACTGCGCACGCATGCTCGCCCACGCGCCGACGGCGCGCACGGCGGCGGTGATCGGCGGGGGGCTGCTCGGGCTCGAGGCGGCGCGCGGGCTGCTCGAGCGCGGGCTCGACGTGCACGTGGTGCACCTGCGCTCGCACCTGATGGAGATGCAGCTCGACCCCCCCGCCGGCGAGCTGCTCCGCGCGACGCTCGAGGCGATGGGGGTGACGGTCCACGTCGACACGGAAACGTCGGCGCTGTTGGGCGCGCAGCGCGTCGAGGGGCTCGCCTTCGCCGACGGCCGCACGCTGGCGTGCGACATGGTCGTCGTCTCGGCCGGGATCCGGCCGAACGTCTCGCTCGCGATCGACTGCGGGCTCGTGGTGGATCGCGGGATCGTCGTCACCGACGAGCTGCGGTGCCCCGGCGATCCGGCGGTGTTCGCGATCGGCGAATGCGCGCAGCATCGCGGACAGCTCTACGGCCTCGTGGCGCCGCTCTGGGAGCAGGCACGCGTGCTCGCGGAGCGGCTGTCGGGCCGCGTGCCGGACGCGGTGTACACGGGCTCGCGGGTGTCGACCAAGCTCAAGGTCGCCGGCGTGGAGCTGGCCGTGATGGGCGACCAGGAGCCGGCCAGCACGACCGACGAGGTGGTGACGTACAGCGAGCCCTCGCGCGGCGTGTACAAGAAGCTCGTCGTGCGCGACGGGCGGCTCGGCGGCGCCATCCTCCTCGGCGATGCGGGCGCCGCGCCGATGCTGCTGCAGGCGTTCGATCGCGGGACCGCGCTGCCGGAGAATCGCGCCGAGCTGCTGTTCCAGCTCGCCGCCGCCGAGCGCGCGGCCGGCGTGGCGGAGCTCGCGGACTCGGCGCAGATCTGCAACTGCAACGGCGTGTCGAAGGGCGATCTCGTGGCGGCGGTGCGCGGTGGGCATTGCACGCTTCGCTCGCTGTGCGAGGCGACGCGCGCCGGCCTCGGCTGCGGTGCGTGCAAGCCGCAGGTGCAGCAGGTGCTGGAGCTCGCGGCGGGGGACGCGGTGCGCGATGATCCCTCCGTGCACTGGTACGTGCCCGGCGTCCCGCTCACCAAAGCGGAGCTCGTGCGGGCCGTGCGCGAGCACGACCTGCGCAGCGTCTCGGCCGTGTTCGCGCGGCTCGCCGGCGGTCGCGAGGACGCGGGGAGCAAGGCGGGCCTCGCCTCGTTGCTGCGCACGATCTGGGGCAAGGACTACGACGACGAGCGCGATGCGCGGTTCATCAACGACCGCGTCCACGCCAACGTGCAGAAGGACGGGACCTTCAGCGTGATCCCGCGGATCTTCGGCGGCGTGACGACGGCGGCCGAGCTGCGCCGCATCGCCGACGTCGCGGAGAAGTACGCCGTGCCGATGGTGAAGATCACCGGCGGCCAGCGCATCGACCTCCTCGGGGTGTCGAAGGAGCGGCTGCCCGACATGTGGCGCGACCTCGGGATGCCATCGGGCCATGCGTACACGAAGGCGTTTCGCACGTGCAAGACGTGCATCGGCTCCGAGTTCTGCCGGTACGGCGTCGGCGACAGCACGACGCTCGGCGTGCAGATCGAGCGGCGGTACCAGGGCGTGGAGACGCCGCACAAGCTCAAGCTCGCGACCGCCGGCTGCCCGCGAAACTGCTCCGAGGCGACGACGAAGGACGTCGGCGCGGTGGCGATCGAGGGCGGACAGTGGGAGATCTACGTCGGCGGCGCGGCGGGCACGCGCGTGCGAAAGGGCGACCTGCTCGTCGTCGTCGACTCGCACGACGCGGTGCTCCGTTACATGGGACGCTTCATGCAGTACTATCGGGAGCACGCGAAGTATCTCGAGCGGACCTTCGACTTCGTCGAGCGCATGGGAATCGACCGGCTGCGCGCGGTGCTCGTGGACGACGTGGAGAAGATCTGTGCGGAGCTCGACGCGGCGATCGACGCCGCGGCGGAGGCGTACGTCGATCCGTGGGAGGAGGCGACGGCGCCGGTGCATCCGTCGCAGTTCGCCGACCTGCTCGAGCCGATCGGGCCCGCGCCGGCCGCCGCGTGGGAGAACCGATGAGCACCAGCGCGCGTGACGCCGCACGCGGCGTGGTGCGGATCGATCTCGGCTCGATCGAGCGGGTCCCGCCCGGTGAAGGGCAGACCTTCCTCGTGGAGGGTCGCGAGATCGCCGTGTTCCGCTCGCGCGACGACGTCGTGCACGCGACGCAGGCGCGCTGTCCCCACCGTGCGGGACTGCTCGCGGACGGGATCGTGGGCGACGGCCGCGTGATCTGCCCGCTGCACGGCTACCGGTTCGAGCTCGCGAGCGGCGCGCCCGTGGGAAACGCGTGCGCCGCGCTGCACACCTTTCCCGTCGAGCTCACGACGGATCGGCGCGTGCTGGTGTGGGTGCCGCGGGGCAGCCGCAGCGAGGTGGCCTGAGGTGACGCTCGGCGGCGCGCGTATCGGCCTGCTCGAGGCGCGGCTCTCGAGCGAGCTCGCCGCGCTCGTGCGCCGCGAGGGAGGGGAGCCGGTGTGCGCTCCCGCGGTGGCGGAAGGGCGCGTCGACGTCACCGCGCTGCTCCCTTCCCTGATCGAGGATCTCGGGAGCAAGCGGATCGGGCTGGTCGTGTGCCTCACGGGGGTGGGCGTGACGGGCGTGCTCGCTCAGGCCGAGGAGATCGGCGCTCGCGAGCGGCTCGCCGATGCACTGCGCGGGGCGACGACCGTGTGCCGAGGTCCGAAGCCGGCCGCCGCGCTGCGCGCGCACGGCATCCCCGTGCGGGTGAACGTGCGCGCTCCGTACACGGCGGCCGAGCTGCTCGAGGTGCTGCCCGAAACGCTCGTCCGCGATCGGGGAATCGCGCTCGTGCACGACGGCGGTGGAGACGCAGCGCTCGCCGACGCGTTGCGCGCGCGCGGCGCACGACTCACCGAGCTTCGCTCGTACGAATGGCGCATCCCCGACGACCGCGCGCCGATGGAGGCGCTCGTCGGCGAAGTGATCGAGGGGCGCATCGACGCGGTCGCGTTCACGAGCCAGGTCCAGGTGCGCCACCTGTTCGACGTCGCCGGCCAATCGAGCCGCAGCGCCGCGCTGCGCTACGCGCTGCGACACCGTTCCGTGACCGCCTCCATCGGGCCGACGTGCTCCCGGGCGCTCGAGGAGCTCGGCGTGCCGCCGCACGTCGTCGCCTCGCCGCCGAAGATGCGGCCGCTGGTGACGGCGATCGCCGAGCATCTCGCCGAGCACCGTGGTCGCTCCGGCCTCTCCGCCACCTCGTGAGCGCACCGATGGGTGCGCGCCGTGCGGGCGGCGCGGCCGCGGGGGGCCATCCGCCCACGCTGGTCGCCGCGTTCCTGCACTTCGACGTCAGCTTCATGCTCTGGGTGCTGCTGGGCGCGCTCGGCGTCTCGATCAGCGACACCCTCGGGCTCACGCCGGCCGAGAAAGGGCTGCTCGTCGCCGTGCCGATTCTGAGCGGCTCGCTGATGCGCGTTCCGCTCGGCGTGCTGAGCGACCGGTTCGGCGGACGACGCACCGGGATGGGCATGCTGATCGCGCTGTTCGTGCCGCTGCTCGTCGGATGGCGCGCGGGAACATCGCTCCCGATTCTGATCGGTGTGGGACTGCTGCTCGGCGTCGCGGGGGCGTCGTTCGCCGTCGCGCTTCCGCTGGCGAGCCGGTGGTATCCCGCCGAGCGTCAGGGACTCGTGATGGGCATCGCGGCGGCGGGGAACAGCGGCACCGTCGTGGCGAACCTCGTCGCGCCGCGGATCGCCGCGAGCGCGGGCTGGCACGCCGTCCTCGCGCTGGCGATGCTGCCGCTCGGCATCGTGCTCGTCGCCTTCGCGAGTCTCGCGAAGGACAGTCCATACGCCGCGGCGCCGGCGTCCGCGTCCAGCTATGTGGCGGTGCTGCGAACGCGCGAGCTGCGATGGCTCTGCCTGTTCTACGCCATCACCTTCGGCGGCTACGTCGGCCTCGGCAGCTTCATGCCGCTTCTGCTGCGCGATCAGTACGGGCTGCCGGGGGTGACGGCCGGTTACGTCGCCGCGCTCGCGGCGTTCGCGGGAAGCGCGGCGAGACCGCTCGGCGGGTGGATCGCCGACCGCGTCGGCGGCGTGCGGCTCCTCTCCGTGCTGCTCGGATGCATCGGCGCTCTGTACTTCGCGGCCGCGGCCGCGCCGCCGTTCCGCTGGATGTCGATCGTGCTCGTGGCGACGATGATCTGCCTCGGGCTCGGAAACGGAGCCGTCTTCCAGATCGTGCCGCAATGCTTCCGGCGGCGGATCGGCGTCGCGACGGGGGTCGTCGGTGCCACGGGCGGGCTCGGAGGCTTCGCGATTCCGATGCTGCTCGGCCACGTGGAGCAGGCCACCGGCTCGTTCTCCGTCGCGTTCATCCTGTTCGGCACGACCGTGCTCCTCGCCCTGACGGCGCTCCGAGCGCTCGCATTCGCCGCGAATCAGACGGCCGCGGATTCCTCCTGACCGCCGCGCCGCCCGTGCGCACGGATCAAGCGCACGGCGCCCGCGACGAGGTCGGCGTTGTCCCTCGCCTCCGTCCCGTCGGGGAGGAGCGTGACGTCCTCCAGCCCGGTGCGGATCCCGTGGCCTCTCTCGAGTGCACGCCGGTTGACGTCCCAGCATGCGATGCCATAACCGTGATGCACCTGCTCGAGCGCGATCCCGGCGGACGTCACGATGTCTTCCATCGCCGCGGCGTGCCGAACGGCGACGTCGGGATCGTCGTCGAGCGGCTCGACGAGCACGCGACGGCACCGTGCCGCGAGGCCGGAGCGCACGAACGCTCGCGCGTCGTCGATGCCGAGCAATCCGGCCTCGACGCCGACCCCGCGCGAGAGCAGCAGCTCACAGAGCTCGACGATGTCAGGCTCGCCCTGATTCGCCGTGATCAGATCGGGCATCGCCGTCCACGCCTCGACGATCCTGAAACGCTCCTCAGGGTTCGGCACGATCGCCGCCGATGTGGTCAGGGAGATCGGAATCCCGGGACACGTCGCGCGGATCGCTCGCAGGACTCGGGCGCACGCGGCTCCGTCCAGCGTCTCGCGGCCAGCGTCGTCGAACGCATGGACGTGCACTGATTGCGCGCCCGCGTCCACCGCCGCACGAGCCGATTCCGCGATGGCGCTCGGCGCGCGCGGCGCGGCCGGATGGACGCGGTCGCCATTCAGGGCAGCCTGGAGGAAGACCGTCATCGGCATCGGGCCCCGGTCAGGTCGGACGTCCTACTGCGACCACTCGGACGGCTCCCGATCCCACCGGCGCTTCTTCAGCTCGGCCAGCAGCGCCGGCGCGAGGGGAGCCGCGTCGCTCGCCGCGACGTTCGATCTGACGTGCGCCGGCTTGCGCATGCCGGGGATCACGACGCTCACGTCGGGATTCGCGAGGATGAAGCGGAGCGCCATGTCCGGCATCGACGATCCGCTCGGCACGAGCGGCTTCAGGGCGTCGGCGCGCTCCACGGTGGGAATCAGATTTTCGGGCACGAAGTAGGTGCCGCGCCAATCGCCCTTCGGGAAGCGCGTGTCCTTCGTCAACGTGCCGGTGAGCGAGCCTTCGTCGAACGGCACGCGCGCGATCACGCCGATGCCGAGCTCGCGGCAGAGCGGGAACAGCTCGTCTTCCGGCGCCTGATCGAAGATGTTGTAGATCACCTGCACCGCGTCGACGAGCCCCGTGCGCAGCGTGCGCAACGCGTTCCACGGCTCCCAGCGATTGATGCTCACGCCCACGGCGTGGACCAGCCCCTCGCGCCGGAGGTCGTCCATGGCGCGCTGCCAGCGGTCGTCGTCGGCCCACGAGTCTTCCCACACGTGGAACTGGAGCAGGTCGATGTACGGCCGGTCGAGATTCTTCAGGCTTCGCTCGGCGTACTCGCGGATGTAGTCCGGAGGGAAGACCTCGTCGAGCGTCGAGCTGCGTCGCGTCGGCCATTGCCGGTTCTTCGGCGGGATCTTCGTCGCCGCGTAGAGGGTGCGATCGGGATTCTGCCTGATCAGCCGGCCGAGCAGGCGCTCGCTGTGTCCATCGCCGTACGCCCACGCCGTGTCGAAGAAGTTGCACCCGAGGTCGACCGAGAGCTGGAGCGATTCGAGAGACTCGGCGTCGTCGGAGCCGGTCCAGCCGGCCATCCCCCACATGCCGTAGCCGATCTCGCCGACCGGCCATCCGGTGCGGCCGAACGTGCGCTGCTTCATCGCGAACTCTCCTGTTCCTGGGCGTGACGCCAACGGGCGAGCGCGTAAGATCGCCGATGGTGCTCGGGAACTGGTAGAGCGCGGGCCGGCACGACGACCGGCGCGACCCGGGATCAGTCGCCGCGGTGCACGTTCACGACCGGCAGCACGCGCAGTCCCGGCCGATTGTTGCGCGCGATGTTGACGAGCCCGATCTGCACGCCGTGCAGCTCGCGGGCGTAGTTCACGATGCCGATCGCGAGGCCGTGCTGTACTCCCTTGAGCTGGTTGAACGCGCCGATCGCGGCACCATCGAGCCTGCCGTGCTCGAGTCGCGTCCATCCGCCGGCGACGAGCGCACCACGCACGTTCTCCGCCCCGGCGCCGAACCCCGCGATCGCCAGACCGTGCACCTCCTGCGCGCCGGCGCCGAGTCCGCCGATCGCGATGCCGCGAATCGTGCCGCCGGCTCCGACGCCGATGCCGCCGATCGCCAGCCCGACGACGTCGCCGCCGGCGCCCACGCCGAGCCCGCCCACCGCGATGCCGTGTACGTCCTTCGATGCGCCCACACCGAGGCCGCCGGCGAGGATCCCGCGCGCCGAGCCGCCCGCGCCGACACCGAGGCCGCCCGCCGCGAGGCCGGTCACGTCGCCGCTCGCTCCCGCGCCGAGCCCCCCGACCATGATGCCGCGGAGATTCCCGCCCGCGCCCGCACCGAGTCCGCCGACGGCGATCCCCACCACGTCGCCACTGCTCCCGACGCCGAGCCCGCCGGCGAACGCTCCGTGCAGCGAGCCACCACTCCCGACGCCGAGCCCGCCGACGGCGATGCCTTCGACGTCGCGGCCCGCGCCGACACCGAGGCCGCCGATCATGATGCCCTGGAGCGCGTTCGCCCCCACTCCCGCCGCGCCGACACCGATCCCCCGCAGCCGCTCGCGAGCGCCGACGCCGAGGATGCCCGCCCCGATGCCGTCGATGCGCGCCGCGCCGGTGACGGGGAGACCGAGCGCGAGCCCCTTCACCTCGCCGGAACCGCCATCCCCGTACGGCGACCATATGGTAGCGTTGATGCCGTCCACGCGCTCGAGGTTGCGGTCGCGGTAGTTCAGCCGGAGACCGATCACCCGCGGGACGTCGCCGATGGCGATCCCGACGTGATTCACGGTGAGGTCGAGCCCCTGGGCGAGCACGGGCGAGGCGGCGAGCAACGGCAGCGCCGCCACGAGGAGAAGGCGGAGAAGTGAGCGCATGGCGGTGGACGTGAGGGCGCCTCAGCCTACGCCCCGGAATCGGGCCGGGTTTCGCGCCGTCAGCGCGTGCGCCCCGTCCGCACGGCCGATAACTTCCGACTCGGCCCCACCGCGAGGAGAGCATGAAGGCCATCCTGCTGATCGACCACGGTTCGCGCCGCGACGAAGCCAACGAGATGATGAACTGCATGGCCAACCTCGTGCAGGCGATGGCCGGCCCGAGCGTCGTGGTGCGCTACGCGCACATGGAGCTCGCCGAGCCGTCGATCGCCGCGGGGGTGCGCCAGTGCGCGGACGCCGGGGCGACGGAGCTCATCGTCTTTCCGTACATGCTCTCGCCGGGGAAGCACTCCACGGGCGACATTCCGCGCCTCGTGGCCGAAGCGGCCGAGCCGCATCCGGGGCTCACGGTCAGGGTGACGAGCGCGTTCGGCGTGCACGAGAAGCTCGCCGAGGTGATCCTCGGCCGCGCGGGGATCGCGATCGCGAATCCGCTCACGAGCGACGAGGCCGCGCACTGCTGGCATTCGACGCGCAACGGCACCGCGTGCGGCGACGCCTGCCGGTGCCATCCGGTGAGCGAGACGGTCGCCGCCGGCCGCGTCACCGCCTCACGCTGATCGAGAGCGGCGCGTCAGTGTCGAGCGAGACCAGCACCGAGCCGCGGCCGCCGCTCACGGTCCTCTCCGACGACGAGCTCGCGTTCCGCGACGCCGTGGCGACGTTCGCCGCCGAAGAAGTGAAGCCGCGGGTCCGGGAGATGGAGCAGGCCGGGCGGATCGACCCGGCGCTCGCGGCGCAGTACTTCGAGCTCGGGCTGATGGGGATCGAGGTGCCCGAGGCGTACGGCGGCTCCGCCGGCTCGCTCATGATGGTCGCGCTCGCGGTCGAGGAGGTCAGCAAGGTCGACGCGGCCGCGGCGATCATGATCGACGTCCAGAACACGCTCGTGAACTATCCGATCGCGCGGTACGGGAGCGAGTCTCAGCGGGCACGGTATCTCCCGAGGCTCACGCGCGACACGATCGGGGCGTACGCGCTGAGCGAGCCGTCATCGGGCTCCGACGCCTTCGGCATGACGACGCGCGCCGAGCGACGAGGCGACGCATGGGTGCTCACCGGCCGCAAGCTGTGGATCACGAACGGCGCCGAGGCCGGGGTCTACGTCGTGTTCGCGAACGCCGATCCGAGCCAGGGCTATCGCGGGATCACGGCGTTCGTCGTCGACCGCGACCGCGCGGGGTTCTCGGTCGGGAAGAAGGAGGACAAGCTCGGCATCCGCGCCTCGAGCACGACGGAGCTGATCCTCGACGGCGTGGAGGTGCCCCCGGAGAACGTGCTCGGCCCCGTGGGCCAGGGCTACAAGATCGCGATCGAGACGCTGAACGAGGGGCGGATCGGCATCGGCGCCCAGATGATCGGCATCGCGACCGGCGCGCTCGCCGCGGCGACGGCGTACGTGAAGGAGCGGCACCAGTTCGGGAAGGCGCTGGCCGAGTTCCAGGGGATCCAGTTCCAGCTCGCCCAGGCGCGCACCGAGCTCGAGGCGGCGCGCCTCATGGTGTACAACGCCGCGCGCCTCAAGGACGCCGGCCACGACATCGCGAACGAAGGCGCGATGGCGAAGCTGTTCTCGAGCCAGGTGGCCGAGCGCGTGACGTCGCTCTCCCTCGAGCTGTTCGGCGGCTACGGCTACACGAAGGACTACCCCGCCGAGAAGTTCTACCGCGACGCGAAGATCGGCACGATCTACGAGGGGACGTCGAACATGCAGCTGCAGACGATCGCGAAGGGGTTGCTCAAGTAGAACGGCCAACGGCTGTACCGAGTACGCAGTCGTACTCGCTACAGCAGGTGGCAGTCATTCACTCCCTCCCCTCCATCATCTCGATCGTCCCATCCGGCCGGTAGCGCAGCTCGCGGACCTTCACGCTGCGCAGATGGGTCTTGCCGCCGGACAGCGACGAGTCGTGGTAGAAGAGCCACCATTTCCCCTCGTGCTCGACGATCGAGTGGTGGGTCGTCCAGCCGAGCACCGGCGTCAGGATCACGCCGCGATACGTGAAGGGGCCGTACGGGTTGTCGCCGGTCGCGTAGACGAGGCGGTGCGTGTCGCCGGTGGAGTACGAGAAGTAGTACGTGCCGCGGAACTCGTGCATCCAGCTCGCCTCGAAGAATCGGCGCTCGCGATCCTGCTGGCCGAGTGGGTTCCCCTTCTCGTCGAGGATGCGGATCTCGCGCACCGGCTCGGCGAAATGCTTCATGTCGTCGGCGAGACGGACGACGCGCGGGCCGATCGCCGGCCCGGTGTCGGCCGGGTCGCGCGGCACGCTCGCGTCGTACCTGCCCGCACGCCACCGCTGGAGCTGTCCGCCCCAGAGGCCGCCGAAGTACATGTAGTGCCTGCCGTCGCCGTCGCGGAACACGCACGGATCGATGCTGAAGGTCCCGGGAATCGGCTCCGGCTCGGCGACGAACGGTCCGGCCGGTGAAGCGCTCGTCGCCACGCCGATGCGGAAGACGTCGTTCCGGTCCTTGAGCGGGAAGTAGAGGTAGTAGGTGCCGTCCTTGTACGCCGCGTCGTTCGACCAGAGCTGCCGGCCCGCCCATGGGATGTCCTCGATCCGCAGCGCGACGCCATGGTCGGTCACCGGTCCGCCCACGCGCTCCATCGAGAGGACGTGGCAGTCGCGCATGTCGAAGTGGTCGCCTTCGTCGTTCTCCGGCACTCCCGCTTCGATGTCGTGCGACGGGTAGACGTAGATGCGCCCCTCGAAGACGTGCGCTCGAGGATCGGCGGTGTACATGTGGGTGACGAGCGGATCGGGCATGGGGATGGGGAGTGTGTGGGACGAGCTGCCAACCGCGGTACCGAGTACGACGGCGTAACCGGTACCGTCGTTGAACTGCCGGCGGCAGTACCGAGTACGACGGCGTACCCGGTACCGAGCCTGGCATACTGCTCCCCAGAATGCACGGACGCATCCGTGAGAGGAAGTCGCGTCACGACTGCCGCTCGTGCGTCTTCAACCCTTTCTGCGCCCGGGGTGTCCCACGGGGCATCCACCACCCCGCCGAGCATGCGCCCACTTCTCGCCGTCGCCACCCTCGCCCTGCTGGTCCCCTCCGGTCTCGCCCGCGCGCAGCGGGGCGCGTTCGACTCCGACGCCGAGTGGCTGGAGCATTGCCGCGAGCAGCGCTGGCACGATGGCGACGATCGGGGGCGCGCGTGCGAGGTGCGCGACGTTCCGGTGAAGCTCGCCGGGCGCTCGGTCGCGGTGAGCGGAGCGCCGAACGGCTCCGTGCGCGTCTTCGGCCGCGATGGCGATGCCGTGAAGGCGACGGCGCGCATCCAGGCCGACGGCCGCACCGATGCCGACGCGCAGTCGCGTCTCGCGCAGATCCGCGTCGTGGCGGACGGACGAAGCGTTCGCGCGGAAGGGCCGCCACGCGGTGGAGACGACGACGGCTGGTCGGTGAGCTACGTACTCGAGGTTCCGCGGCGGTTCGACCTCGATCTCGAATCGCGGAACGGCAGCCTCGGCGTCACGGGCGTATCCGGCACGATCGAGCTCCACGCGACGAACGGTTCCGTGGCGCTCTCCGGCGTCGGCGGCGACGTACGCGCCCACACGCAGAACGGCTCGCTCAACGTGCAGCTCTCCGGAAAGCGCTGGGATGGCGCGGGCCTCGATGCCGAGACGCACAACGGCTCCGTGCGCCTGCGCATCCCCGACGACTACTCGGCGCGGCTCGAGACGCACACGGTGAACGGCTCCCTGCGCACCGACTTCCCGATCACGGTGCAGGGCCGCATCTCGCGAGATCTCACCCTGCCGCTCGGTGCGGGTGGCGCACCGATCCGCGTCACGACGACGAACGGCTCGGTGACGATCACGAAGAGCTGAGCCGCTCGGGCCCGCTCGCGATGCGCCACGGGGCGCCGGCTCGACCGAGCCGGCGCCCCGTTTCATGCCACTTCGACGCTACTTCTTCGCGGCCTTCGTCGTCACCACGATCACGCCGTTGGCCGCCGCGGGATCATCGAACAGCTTTACGCCATTCTCCTTGTAGACCTGGATGCTGGTGATCCGGTCCGGTTGCAGGGCTGCGAGCCCCGCCTCGGTGGACTTCCGGCCGTCGATGAGCAGAAGCGGCCCGCCGCGCACGTTCGTTCCCGCCTCGTTCGTTCGTTCGGGAAGGGCTCTCCACGTGCTGCGCGGAGCAAGGCCGTCGCGCTCCACCCTGGTGCGCGACCGCGCGAGCTCGTCCTCGACGTGCGCGACCATGTGCTCGCTCGAGTCGGGACCGCCGACCTTCCGCTCGAACGTCGTCTCGCCTACCTCGAGGGGGTCGGGACCGTCGCTCGCCCGCAGGCTGAGGACCGACTTCGGCATCCGCGCCGTCGTCGTGACGATGATCGTATCGCGGCCGGTGGGACGCTCGCTCCTCACCACTTCGATGCTGCCGATCTCCTTCGCCTCGAGCGCGCGCGCCCGTTCCGCGCTGACCCTCGCACCGTCGATGAAGAAGTCCGTCCGATCGTTCGCCGGCGTGCGCAGGAACCCGGCCTCCGCCGCGCCGTGCTGCGCGCTCGCGACGTCCATCGTCGCGATCTCCGAGGCGGTGGGCACCTTCGCCTCGCACGCCGCGAGGACGAGCAGCGCGCTCACCGTGCCGAACGCCGCGCCTCGCGCGGCCGCATGACGCTTCCCCGAGCCGTTCATCGCCAGAATCCTCCGTTCGAGATGTGATGGGCCGTCCGCCAGCCCGAGCGCGCCGATGCGGTACCCTTCGCGCCGCGCCGCCATGTCGATGAGCAGCGAGCCGTACGACTGCCGCGGCGCACCTGCGCGCAGCACGCGCGCGTCGCAATCGAGCTCGATCGCGAGCCGCAGCCGCGCGACCAGGTACCAGACCGCGGGATGCCACGGGAACGCGATCGCCACGAGCCATGCCGCCGCGAGCAGCAGGTGATCGCGCGCCTGCAGGTGCTCTCGCTCGTGCGCGAGGATCAGCCGTTGCTCGGCGTCGCCGAGCGCGAGCAGCGATCGCGGCACGACGATCTCGGGACGCAGCAGCCCGAGCACGGCCGGCCCCGTCCCCGGTGCGACGCGCACGACGTGGCCGCGGAGCGTGCACGTGGGCCATCGCCGCCGTGCGCGCGCGAGGCGGCGATTCACCGCGACGAACAGCGCGAGCAGGACCGCGCTCGACGTCGCCCAAGCCGTCAGCGCCAGGCGCGCGCTCGCGCGGGGGAGTCGCCGCTCGACCCATCCGAGCGAGGCGAGACTCGCGCGCCGAATCGCCTCGCGCGACGCGTCGATCATCACGCCCACGGTCGGTCGTGCAGCGGTCCTCTCGACGGGTCGCGCGATCGTCGTCGTCGCGACGCCGCCCACCAGGCGTCGCGGCGTCGACTCGCGCGGAGCGATCGCGGCGAGCGCGACGACGCCGACGAGCGCGGTCGTCCACGCCCAGCGCGTCGGGTACCCTGCTCCGCTCGCGGCGCTCGCCGCGGCGCGGGCGGCTACCGCGAGCAGCGTCCCGACGACGACGAGATACGCCAACCACGCGGCGCTCACGATTCCTCCTTCAACCGCTCGGCGAGCAGCCGCCGCATGCGCTCGAGCTCCTCGCGGCCGAGCTTCCGGTCGGCGACGAACTGGGCGAACATGCGCTCGGCCGAGCCATGGAAGATCGCATCGCGGATGCGGGCGAGCGCGCTGCCGCCCGCGCGATCGGCGCCGACGGTGGGGAAGTACCGGTACGCGCGCCCCTCGGGCTCGTGCCGCACGTAGCCCTTCTCCTCGAGCGTCTGGAGCGCGGAGAGGACGGAGGTATACGCGAGCTCCTCGTCGAGGGCGTCGCGCACGTCGGCGACGGTGGCCGAGCCGAGTCGCCAGAGGATGCTCATGACCTCGAGCTCACGGGGCGGGAAGTAGATGTCGTTCATCGGGCCTCCGTCTACGGGTTCTTCCGTAGCATATGGCCCGACCGCAGGCCTGTCAACTGCTTTTTCCGTAATAGCAGGATCGTGCAACGAAGCGGGGGAGGACCCGCGTGGCTCGCCTGCGGGCGGAGGCAGGGAGACGCGTCCGGACCGCGGTTCGCGCGCTCGGGTAGTAGCTTGAGAGCGCGCCCATCGCGCGCGCCGTCTCACATTTTCCGTCGAGATCGATTCCGATGACCTTCAAGCCATGGTCGCTCGTCCTCGCGGCGCTTGCGACCGCCGGCTCGCTCGTCGGCGCGCAGGGTGCGCCCGCGTCGCCGCCGGCGACGAGCGGGGGCGCTCGCCCCGCGACCTCTCCCTTCGCGAGCATCGTCTACGACCGCACCGGCGTGGGCGACACGTCGATCTTCGCGCCGCTCGATCTGCCGGCGGCGAACGTCTACCGCGCCGGCTCCGGCGCGCCCGGACCGAAGTACTGGCAGAACCGCGCCGACTACGACATCAAGGCGTCGCTCGACACGACGTCGAAGACGCTGTCCGGCTCGCTCCGGATGCGCTACACGAACAACTCGCCCGACACGCTGCGCTTCATCTGGATGCAGGTGGAGCAGAACGCGTTCAAGGACAAGTCGCTCAACTCGTACATCTTCCCGCAGGCCTCGCGCTTCGGCGCGCGGGGCTTCGAGGGCGGCGACGTGATCGACCGCTTCGACCAGATTCTCCCGGGCGGGCGGCACGCGGCGGTGAAGCGGCGCCCGAACGAGACGGTGATGAAGGTCGATCTGGCCGAGCCGCTCGCGCCGGGCCGGTCGGCGACGTTCGACGTCGCGTGGCACTTCCTCATCCCCGAGCACGGCGCCGACCGCATGGGGCGCGACGGCTCGCTGTACGAGCTCGCGCAGTGGTACCCGCGCGTGAACGTCTACGACGACGTGCGCGGCTGGAACACCGAGCCGTACCTCGGCCAGGGCGAGTTCTACCTCGAGTACGGCGACTACACGGTGGAGATCACCGTGCCGTCGGGCTACATCGTGGCCAGCACCGGGACGCTCACGAACCCGACGCAGGTGCTCACGCCGACGCAGATCAGCCGGCTGGCGCGGGCGAAGACGTCGGCGACGCCGGTGAACATCGTCACGCTCGACGAGCTTCGATCGGGAGCTGCTCGACCAAGGTCGAGCGGCGCCACGCTGACGTGGAAGTTCGCGGCGAAGAACGTGCGCGACGTCGCGTGGGCCGCGTCGCCCGAATACATCTGGGACGCGAGCTCGTGGAACGGCATCCTGGCGCAGGCGTTCTACCGGCCGAGCGCGATCGATCCGTGGCAGGACGCAGCGGACCAGACCCGGATGTCGATCGAGGAGTACTCGACGCGCTGGTTCAAGTATCGCTGGCCGCAGATGAGCGCGGTCGAGGGACCGATCAGCGGGATGGAGTACCCGATGCTCGTGATGGAAGCGCACAGCGACGACAAATACGACCTGTACAACGTCGTGACGCACGAGATCGGGCACAACTGGTTCCCGATGATCGTGGGCTCCAACGAGCGCGTGTACATGTGGCAGGACGAGGGATTCAACACATTCATCAACACCTTCAGCGAGGGGCGGCGTTACCCCGAGAAGGGCGATCAGATGGCGCGCGCGCTCGGCGAGCGCCAGAGCGTGGAAGCGGCGATGGCGGCGAACGCGGACAAGCCGATCGACATCAATCCGGACCGGATCGATCCGCGGATGCTCGGCCAGGCGGCGTACGTGAAGCCGAGCGTCGGGCTGCAGCTGCTGCGGCAGGAGATCATGGGCCCCGACGCGTTCGACGACGCCTTCCGCACGTACATCCAGCGGTGGGCGTACAAGCACCCCACGCCGACCGACTTCTACCGCACGATGGAAGACGTGGGCGGCAAGCGGCTCGACTGGTTCTGGCGCGAGTGGTTCAAGGAGAACCCGCACTTCGATCAGGCCATCGACACGGTGCTGACGAAGAACCAGGGTGACAGCGAGGCCGTGCTCGTGGCGTACGGCAACCGTGCGCGCGGCGTGCTGCCGATCCATGCTCGGTTCACCTTCAGCGACGGGTCGGTGGAGAACTACGACTATCCCGCCGAGGTGTGGAGCACGAACACCACGCGCTACATCCGTGAGTACACGTTCAAGGGGAAGACGGTGAGCCGGATCGATCTCGATCCGGACAACCGGCTCGTCGACGTGAATCGCGCGAACAACCACTGGGGCGCGTCGCCAGGCACGCCGCCACGCACGTGACGGCAGGTGAGCGGTGACGCAGTGCACTGACGAGGAGTGAAGGGAGATGGGCGGCGCAGGGTGGCCGCCCATCGCTGCACCAGCCTGCTTGGCAGCATTTTTGCCCTGATTGCTACTTTGCAGGGTGTACTCGTGCAGGGGGAGCGGGTCGTCGGCGGCGATCGCTCCATTCAGTCGCGAAACGTACCCGGCAGCCGAGCTCGCATGCTCTACCGTTTGCGATCACCGAGAACGGTTCGACATCAGCACGTCAGCCAGGCGCCGTCGTCGCGAAAGCGCGGGGTCGGTGTCGCGGCGAAGGCTCGGCGAGGGGAGGCATGACCGACGAGCGACGATTCGAGGAGCTGCTGTCGGAGTTCAAGCGCGTCGGGGTCGACCTCGACAGCTTCCCCGCCGGCATCGGCGTCCATCGCGACGACGCGCTCCGCATCCTTCGCTCCCTTCCCGACGGCGCCGGCCCCGCGGCATTCCTCAGCCGAGTGCGGCACGAGCAGCAGGCCACCACGCGAACCGACGACGGCGACGCGCTCTCCGCGGCAGGCGCCTGATCGTCACTCGCTGCGCGAGCGATGCGCACGGGCCGTTCGAACCGCCGCGGCGTCCAGCTCGTCGACCAGCGCGGCACCGAAGTAGTAGCCGAGCTCTCCGCGCGCCATCTCGTACGCCGACGGCCCCTCACCCGCGCACACGAGCGAGCCGTCCCGCAACTCGTTCGAGCAGAGGAGCGCGCCGTCGTCGAAGGTCACGGGGAAGAGCGCGCTCACCATCGGCTTGAGCGCGTGGTAGTCCTCACCCGCGTCGAGCATGACGGCGTGCAGGAGGCACCCGCGCGCGCCACGCCGGTGAAAGACGCACGCCCCGCCGAGGATCGCCGTGCGGGTGGACTGGCCGCCGGGAAAATCGGCGTCGTCGACGACCGCCGGGAGAAACCAGCGCTCGCGCGGCACGCCGACGAGCGGCTCGAGATCGCCTGCGCGCGCGAGGATGCGATCCCGCTCCACGACGGCGACGTCGACGCCGTGGGTGCAGCACGCGTCGCGGCAGAAGTGGCAGCGCATGCAGTCGCCGAAGTAGCGACGGACGAAGATCGCGTCGTCCACGCGCCGGACGATCGGCGCGCCGTCGCGCGCGGCGAAGCCGCGGGAGAGCGGAAGGAGCGTCAGGCGGCGCTCGGGTCGGCGGCGCCGCCCGCCGGCTCGGCGGGCGCGTCGTCGCCGGGGCCGCCACCGCGACGCGGCGGACCGCGGCGGCGTCCCCGTCCGCGCTTGCGCGCGCCTGGCGGCCGAGGCGCGGTGACGCCGGCCTCGATGTTCGGCGCGCGCCGCATGACCGACTCGCGGCACGCCTCCAGCACGGCCTCGAGCGCTTCGATACCGTCGTCGGTGGCTTCGAGAAAGAGGTCGTGCACGACCGACTCCGCCTTCTCGAGCTGCTTCACGAGCGCGAGCGCCATCGCGCGGCTCGGCATGACGCCGCAGAGCTTCGCGTCGATCCGGTTGCCGGCGGGACGCCGGTACACCGTGACCGCGCCCTGCTTTCCCGGCTGGAGGAAGTAGGGTGACCTCGGCGCGGTGCGCTTCTTGGGCGGTCGGCGCTTCTTGTCGGTCATGCGGCGAGCATCCTCATGAACGCATTGTAACGTATGCCCGGTTCAACGGGCACGGGAGGTCCGGCACGCTCGCCCTCGCGTGCCGCCGGTGGCCCTGCATAGCTTGAGAACGTTCGCATCGACCCTCACGAGACCCGTGCAATGCCCGCCCCTTCCGCCACACCCGAACAGGATCTGCGCTACCCCATCGGCCGCAACGACGCGACGGCGTCACTCACCGCGGGAGAGCGAGCGCAGCGGATCGATGCGATCGCCGCCGCGCCGGCGCAACTGCGCCAGGCAGTGGCGGGACTCTCCGACGCGCAGCTCGACACCCCGTACCGTCCCGGCGGATGGACGATTCGCCAGCTCGTTCATCACGTCGCCGACAGTCACATCAACGCCTTCACGCGCTTCCGGCTCGGGCTCACGGAGGACACCCCGACGATCAAGCCGTACGACGAGAAGGCGTGGGCCGAGCTGCCGGACATGCGGCACATGCCGGTGGAGGTGTCGCTCCGTCTGCTCGACGCATTGCACGAGCGGCTCGTCCACCTCCTTCGCGCGACGCCGGCATCCGCCTTCTCGCGAGCGGTGCAGCATCCGGAGAACGGCCCGATGACGATCGATGCGCTCGTGAGCACGTACTCCTGGCACGGCCGGCATCACACCGCGCACGTGACGGCGCTGCGCGAGCGCGAGGGCTGGAGCTGAGCGTGCCGCGCGAGCGTCCGCCGGTGGGCGCACGCACGGCACACGCGCGGGGCGCGCCGGCGTCGGCCGCGATGCTGATGCTGGCGACGCTGCTCGCGACCGCATGCGGCGGCCCGGAGTCCCGGCCCGCGAGCGAACGTCCGGCCGCGACGGCATCGAGCAGCGGCGCGTCGCCCGGGACGGCGGCCGCGCCGGCCGGCGCACGGCCGCCGTGCGAGCGGACGGGGCATTGGATTCCCTGCCAGGTGCGCGAGCGATTGCAGCGCGCCGGACTCGTGCTTCGCGACACGACCATCGACGACCTGCCGAAGACGGGCGTCTCGCCGGCCGTGTTCCGGCTGGGTCGAGGCGGGATCGCGATCTATCTGTTCGCCGACTCCGCGGCGCGGCGGCGCGCCGCCGCGGCGCTGGACACGGTCAAGTTCGTGCCGGCGTCGCAGCCGCTCACGATGCTCACGACGGCGACGTTGATCGAGAACGACAACCTGCTGGCGCTGTTGTACAGCAGGAACGATCAGCAGCGCGAGCGCGTGTCGGACGCGCTGCTCGCCGGCCCGCCGCAGCCGTAGGCCGCCCGGCTCCTCCTGCCCGTGCGCGTCGTCTCACGCTCCCGCCCCGGCCCGTCGGCTTTCGCGCCGGTCACCGCGACGGCCTCGCGGTGCGTGCTCGGGGCGGCGCTGCTGCTCGCGTCGGCCGCGTGCAGCGTGAGCGAGGATCAGGAGGTGGAGCTCGGGCGGCGAAACGCCGAGCAGATCAACGCGCATCTTCCGCTCGTGCACGACGCGGCGGTGACGTCGTACGTCGACTCGCTCGGCAAGGCGATCGCGCGCACGACGTCGCGCGCCGACCTGGAGTGGCGGTTCTTCGTCGTGAACAGCCCGGAGGTGAACGCGTTCGCCCTGCCGGGCGGGTTCGTCTACGTGAATCGCGGGCTGATCGAGCGCGCCGAGCAGCTCGACGAGCTGGCCGGTGCGCTCGGCCACGAGATCGGCCACGTGGTGCGCCGGCACTCGGTGCACCAGTTGGAGAAGCAGCGAGGCACGAACGTGGCGGTGGCGCTGGGGTGCACGCTCACGCGGCTGTGCGAGGGCGACGTCGCGCGCACGGCGATCCAGGTCGGCGGGGCGGCGCTGTTCGCGCGGTACAGCCGGCAGGACGAGGCCGAGGCGGATTCGGAGGCGGTGGTGAACGTCGTGCGGGCCGGGATCGATCCGCGCGGCATCCCTTCGCTGTTCGAACGGCTGCTCGAGGAACGACGGACGTCGCCGTTGCGAATCGAGGCCTTCTTCGCGTCGCACCCACTGGAGGAAGACCGTATCGAGGCCACGCAGCGCGAGATCGCCGCGCTCGATCCGGCGCGGCTGGAAGGACTGCGCCGCGACGATGCGGCATATCGGCGGTTCAAGGCACGATTGTCGGCGTTACCCCCGGCGCCGGAGGTGCCGGAGCGAGCTCCCGGCGTGCCGTAGACGCCTTCCGGGGCGCGTCCGAGCAGACAGCATCACGCGGAGACGCGGAGGGGTGCCGAGGGCGGAAAACGGCGACGGCGATGATCCTGCCTCTTCCTCGTGATCGCCGTTCGCAGATCCGCGTTCCGTCGTTCAGATCTCCCGTGCGTACCGGATCAGGGCCCGGGAATCTGCTCGGGCGCGGGCGTGGAGGGGGTCTGGCGAGGGACGGCGCCCGAGCGGCGGGGAGCGGGAGGGATCGTCACGCCGCCGGAGACGATGAATGCCATCACGTCGGCGCTGTCGGCGTCGACGGGGGTCACGGCGCTCGCGGGGAAGATGAGCAGCGAGCCCGCGAAGTTGTACGACTGCGGCAGGTACACCGCGACGTGCTCGAGCATCCCCATCGAGTCGAGCGTCTCCTGGGTCACGAAGCCGAGTGCGCGCGCCTCGCCGCCGGCGAAGGGGGCGACCATCACCGGCTTGTCGAACCGGCGCTTCTCGCCGACGAACGCGTTGAGCAGGTCGCGCGTGGAGCTGTAGAGAAGGCGCACGAAGGGGAGCCGCTCGAGGACCCCCTCGACCATCGTCAGCATCCCGCGCGTGAGGAAGCTCGACGCGAGAAAGCCGAACAGGGTGATCAGCGCGACCGTCGCCACGAAGCCGGCACCCGGGATCGGAAGGCCGAGCCAGCCGTCGATCGTCGTGAACACGCGCACGCAGACGTAGAGCGTGAACGCGAGCGGGGCGAGGAGAACGACCCCTTTCAGGAAGTAGTTGAGCAGTCGAGCCATCGATTCACTTCGCCGCGATCGGGACGCTCAGACGCTTCGTCCCCCAGGTGAGCTCGAGCGTCGCGCTGCCGGCGCCCTGCGGCGCGACGTCGATCGTGAACCGCTCGGCGGGCGTCGTCGTCACGCTCTCGCGAAGCGGGACGCGCACGAGATCGCGCGCCGCGTCGTACACGGTGCCCCACTGGCCGAACTGCCGGTTGACGACGAGGCGGTAGCTTCCCCCCGACGTCGCCGTCCAGAGCGTGTAGGTGCCCGCCGGCACCGCCGCACCGCCGATGAGCAGATCCGCGTCGGTGTGCAGCTGGGTCGCCGCGTTGGCGCCCGTGCGCCAGAGGGTGTCGCCGAGGACGCCGCGCTGCCACACGTCGCGACCGCGCAGCGCCGGGCGCCCGTAGTCGATCCACAGGTGCGCGGCGCCGACGTCGGCACGGACCGTATCGCGCGGCGACGGAATTCCCGCCGCTCCACTGGACCGATCGCGCGACGCCCACTCCTGCGCGACCGCGTGGAGGTCGACCGTCGGCACGCGCTCCACGCGCACCTTCAACGTCGTCCGGCTGCCGTCGAGGCCGACGAGCGCGCCACGTGCGTCGTGCTTCGCGTAGAAGGGCATGCCGAACAACCGGATGCGGGCCGAATCCGGCCCCACCACGCTCACGGAGATCGGAATCGCCTGCGTGCCGGCGAGCGTGAGCGGCACGGCGGCGAACGACATGCTGTCCCGCCCCGTCGCGCCGAGTCGCGCGAACGCGAGCTCGTACAGCGCGGACGAGCCGTCGATCATCGGCATCGCCGCGCCGCGCACGGGGACGGCGACGGCGGTGTCGCCCGTGCTTCGATGCCCGACGATGCGCACGGTGTCGCGGTCGAACCGCGCGGAGAGGGACTGCAGTCCGCCGGTCATCGGCGTGCCGCCGGCGCTGCGGACGGTGAGATTCGCGCTGATCGGCGCGCCGCCGGCGCCGAGCTGGACCGAATACGAGGCGAGCCGAGTCGACGGCATGCGGGAGAGCACGGTGCCTTCGATGTGCGTCGCCGTGCGCGAGTACTCCTCGATCGAGACGGTGTCCGTTCCGAGCCTCGTGAGAAGCGTGGTCGTGACCGGCTCCGGCGTGGCAAGGGTGGACGACGGCCGCGAGCAGCCGGCGCTCGTCGAGGCCACGACGAACGCGCCGACGAGCGCGGCCGGCACGACACGGGAGAACGGGTACGCGGCGAGCATGGTGATCTCGATGAGGAGTGCCGACGGCCGACGCCGAATGCTAGCGCCGCTCGCGGAGACGCGCACGGCGGAGACGCGCACGGCGGAGAGGCGCAGGGCCGATCTGGCCCGGCGATTGCCCCGAACGAGGTGGATGACGAAATCGGCGAAGGCGGCAGGCGGGACCGGCAGCGCCGCCGACTTCCTTCCGGGGCGGCACACGCTGCCCGCGCTCCGCCGCGCGGCGGCGGGATGTCAGGGGTGTCACCTCTGGCGGGTGGGAACGCAGACCGTGTTCGGCGAGGGCTCGCGCGACGCGCCGCTGATGTTCGTCGGCGAGCAGCCGGGCGATCAGGAGGATCTCGCCGGTCACCCCTTCGTGGGACCGTCGGGCCGCCTGCTCGATTCCGCGCTGGAGCGCGCCGGCCTCGACCGCGGGGACGCATACGTCACCAACGCCGTCAAGCACTTCAAGTGGGTGCCCGACGGAAGCGGCAAGCGCCGCATCCACAAGACGCCGTCGTCGTCCGAGGTACGCGCCTGCCATCCGTGGCTCGAGGCCGAGATCGCGGTGGTGAAGCCGAGGATCATCGTGGCGCTCGGCGCGACGGCGGCGAAGGCGGTGTTCGGGCCGGCGATCCGGGTGACCGTGCAGCGCGGGAGGACGCTGCGCACACCTCTTGCCGAGGCAGGGTTCGCGACCGTACATCCGAGTGCCGTGCTCCGTTCACCCCGTGAGCTGCGCGGCGACGCGGAGGCGGCGTTCGTCGACGACCTGAAGAAGGTCGCCCGATATCTCGCGCGTCACGCCGTGTGACGCGCGCTCTCCAGCCCGGAGCTCGTCATGGCGTCCATCCTCGAACTCGTGCAGCAGCACCTCGGCCCGCAGGAGCTGCAGCAGATCAGCCAGCAGCTCGGCACCGATCCGGCGCAGACGCAGCAGGCGGTGAACGTGGCGCTCCCCGCGATGGTCGGCGGCATGGCGAGCACGGCGCAGCAGCCGGGCGGTGCCAGCGGAATCCAGCAGTTGCTCGGCTCGCACGGTGGGATTCTCGGGAGCCTCGGCTCGTTGATCGGCGCGGGTGGCGCGGCCGACGGCGGGATCCTCGGCCAGATCCTCGGCCATCATCAGGACGACGTTCAGCAGGGCGTGCAGCAGGCGAGCGGCCTGGGCTCGGACCAGACGAAGAAGCTGCTGATGATCCTCGCACCGATCGTCGTCGCGGCGCTGGCGCGGCGCGCGATGAATCACGGCGACGCACACGAGAATCCCGATCAGTTGAACGACGTGCTCCGCCAGGACGCGGCACATGCCGCCGAGCAGGCGAAGGCGCAGGGACATCACATGGGTGGCCTGCTGGGCAAGGTGCTCGACATGGCCTACGCGCCGGAGCTTCGCAACAAGCAGTGAGTCGGCGCGCATGGCTGCCACCGGAGGCGAGGCACTAGAGTACCCGCCGCTCCGGTGGCAGCTTTGAGCGCATGGCTCCTGCATCTCACGCCCCCGCCGTCGCACATCTTCGCCGCGTCGACCCGGTGCTCGCCCGGATCATCGATCGCGTCGGCGCGTGCCGCCTCGAGGCGCATCGCCCGGGGACGCACTATGACGCGCTCGTGCGATCGATCGTGTTCCAGCAGCTGTCCGGCAAGGCCGCCAGCACGATTCACCGCCGGTTTTGCGAGCTGTACCCGAAGAAGCGGCCACGCGCCGAGCACGTGCTGAAGACGAAAGATCGCGCGATGCGCGGCGCCGGACTGTCGCGCCAGAAGATCGGCTATCTGCGCGATCTCTCGGCTCGCGTCGCCGACCGCTCCCTGCCGCTCGCGCATCTCGGCCGGCTCCCGGACGACGCGATCATCGAGCATCTGGTACAGGTGAAGGGGATCGGCCGGTGGACCGTGCAGATGTTCCTCATCTTCCGGCTCGGCCGGCCGGACGTGCTCCCCGAGCTCGATCTCGGTGTGCAGAACGCGATCCAGCGCGCGTACGGGCTCGCGAAGCGTCCGTCGCCGAAGGACGTGCTCGCGATCGGCGAGAAGTGGCATCCGTACGCGTCGGTGGCGAGCTGGTATCTGTGGCGCTCCCTCGAGAACGGGGACGGGCAGGCCTGAGGCGAGCGTCATGATGGAGCGCCGGCCGCTCGGCGCCTCGGGCGTGGACGTCCCGGCCGTGGGCATGGGAACGTGGCGCACCTTCGACGTGAGGGGCGTGCGCGACGTCGCGCGCTGCCGAGCCGTGCTCGACGAGGCGTACGCCGCGGGCGCGACGCTCTTCGATACGTCTCCGATGTACGGCGATGCCGAGCGCGTGCTCGCGGAGACGATGGGCGAACGGCGCGGCGATGCGCTCGTCGCCGACAAGCTGTGGACGACGGACGACGCCGAAGCGGAGCGCCAGGCGGAGCGCGCGCTGGGCTGGTACGGCGGGCACGTCGACGTGTACCAGGTGCACAATCTGGTGGGCGCGCCGAAGCGGCTGGCGCTCCTGCGGCGGCTCCGCGACGAAGGCCGCGCGCGCGTGATCGGCGCGACGCACTACCAGACGTCCGCGTTTCCCGAGCTCCTCGCGCTCGTGCGCTCGGGCGCGGTGCAGCAGATCCAGATTCCCTACAACGCGCGCGAGCGGCTCGCCGAGCGCGAGCTCCTCTCCGCGGCGGCGGACCACGGCGTCGGCGTGATCGTGATGCAGCCGCTCGGCGTGGGTGAGCTCGTACGCCGCGCACCGTCCGGCGAGGCGCTCGCTCCGCTGGCGCCGTTCGGCGTGCGGACGTGGGCGCAGGCGCTGCTCAAGTTCATCCTGAGCGACGAGCGCGTGTCGTGCGTGATCCCGGCGACGACGAGGCCGGAGCGGATGCGGGAGAACGCCGCGGCGGGGACGCCGCCGTGGTTCGGGGAGGAAGAGCGGACGTACGTCGTGCGATTGGTGGAGAACGGCTGACGGCCGCGGAGAACGGAGTGCGGGCGCGAAGCGCTCGATTGTGAGCCAGGGGAGCACGGTCCCTCTGTCGGGAGGAGCGCGATTCCTCGACTCGCTGCGCTCGCTCGCAATGACAGCATGGGCTGCGCTCGCTCGGACTGACAGAGGCGGCGCGCTCGTTCGGAGTTACGGAGCGCCGCTCGCCGCGAGAGGAGAGACGGATCGTCGTGGGACGCGACGACGCCTCGACCGGCGACGGTTCGTACGTGATCTCTCCGCCGCCGACTAACTTTCGCCCATGATCGTCGTCAAGGAAGATGCGGACAAAGCTCGCGCGTACGCGATCATGCGCCGGCGTGCGACCGGGCTGCTCGCGGGGTTCGCGCTGCTGTTCGTCGCGATGTCGGCGCTCGTACACCTGCGGCCCGACGTCGCGCCGTTCTGGGTGCGACTCGTACGCGCGACGGCCGAGGCGGCGATGGTCGGCGGACTTGCCGACTGGTTCGCCGTGACGGCGCTCTTCCGGCATCCGCTCGGCATCCCGATCCCGCACACGGCGATCGTCGCGCAGCGGAAGGACCGGATCGGACGCAGCCTCGGCAACTTCGTCGGGAACAACTTCCTCGCGCGCGACGTGATCGCGCGGCAGCTCGCGGGGATGCGGATCGGCGAGCGCGCGGCCTGGTGGCTGGCCGATCCCGTGCACCAGGAGCGTGTCTCCCGCGCGATCGCCGCCGGCGTGGCCCGCGCCGCCGAGTCGATGCCGGACGACGAATTGCGCGAGAGCGTCCACGAGACCCTCGTGACCCAGCTGCGCAAGGCGCACGTCGCACCGCTGCTCGGCGACCTGCTCACCCTCGCCACCACGGACGACCGGCATCAGGAGATGCTCGACCGGCTCGTGGCGCTCGTGAGCCGCGTCGTGCACGACAACAAGGAGCTCATCCGCGTGCGCATCGCCGAAGAGAGCCCGTGGTGGGTGCCGAGCGCGATCGACGAGAAGCTGTACGAGAAGATCGTCGCCGGCATCGAGCACACGCTCGAGGAGGTGGCGGCGAACGACGCACATCCCCTGCGCGCGCAGTTCGATCACGCGCTGCGCGACTTCACCGACAAGCTCCAGCACTCGCCGGAGACGATCGCGCGCGCCGAGTCGATGAAGGAGCGGCTGCTCGACCATCCGGCCGTCGCCGAGCTGTCGGGGGCACTCCTCAACGCGGCGCGCCAGTCGCTCGCGCGCTACGCGGGGCCCGACGCGCCCTCGCCCGAGCCGCTGCAGCGCGCCCTGGCCGGCATCGCCGAGCGCGCGCTGACGAACGATGCGCTGCTCGCCGACATCGACGACGCGCTCGAGCGGCTGGTCCTCGGCATCGTCGACCAGTATCGTCCGGAGGTCGCGGCGCTGATCGCGCGCACCGTCGAGGGGTGGGACGCGACCGACGCGTCGCGCAAGATCGAGGTGCAGATCGGGCGCGACCTCCAGTTCATCCGCATCAACGGCACGCTCGTCGGCGGGCTGGTGGGGCTCCTGCTCTACCTCGTCACCGTGTTCCTCGGCTGAGCGTTATTCGATCCA
Organism: Gemmatimonadaceae bacterium; assembly: GCA_035494615.1. GTDB lineage: Bacteria > Gemmatimonadota > Gemmatimonadetes > Gemmatimonadales > Gemmatimonadaceae > AG11. Next base: position 31,963 of record DATJGU010000067.1, on the reverse strand, counting down.
TTCGGGAGGAGTCATGATCCGTCGTCCGCGCACGCTCGCGGCTCTCGCTGCGTTCGTGCTTCTCGCTCCGGCGCTGCTCTCCGCGCAGTCACAGCAGGAGTTCGGCGCGCGTCGCGCCGCGCTTCTCGCCGGACTCCCCGACGGCGCGCTGATCGCCCTCGGCGCGCACGAGCCGCCGCAGGACTATCTCACGTTCGTGCAATCGCCGTCGTTCTACTATCTCACGGGCTTCAAGGAGCCGGACGCCGCGCTCGTCGTCGTGAAGCAGGGCGGCCACGTCACGTCGTCGACGATGTTCGTGCAGCCGCGGCTTCCGAGCCGGGAGGTGTGGACGGGAGCCCGACTCGGGGTCGAAGGGATCGGCCGGCTCACCGGCATGCAGGGGCGCAGCGTCGCCGACCTCGCGAAGGTGCTCGACTCGCTCGCCGGCGCCGGCGCGCGGCTCTCGGTCGTCGGCGACTTCGGCACCGCCGCGGCGGGGCCACCGCTGCTCGCGACGCGCAGCCCCGACGAGCAGATCTTCGATCATCTGAAGGCGGCACACGCCGGGCTTCAGGTGATCCCGGTGAACGAAGCGGTGGAAGCGCTGCGCGGGAAGAAGAGCCCGGCCGAGCAGGCATTCATCCGCCAGGCGGTGGACATCACGGTGATGGCCCAGCGCGAGGCGATGGCGGCGATCGAGCCGTCCATGAACGAATTCGAGATCCAGGCGCTGATCGAGTACACCTTTCGGCGGAACGGCGCGGACCGACCGTCGTTCTCGACGATCGTCGGCTCGGGACCGAACTCGACGACGCTCCACTACAGCCTCGACGATCGCTCCATCCAGCCGGGCGACGTGATCGTGATGGACATCGGCGCGTCGTACAAGGGCTACGCGGCGGACGTGACGCGCACCGTGCCGGCGAGCGGCACCTTCTCGCCCGAGCAGCGCGCGGTGTACGGGATCGTCCGCGCCGCGCAGGCGGCGGCGGAGCGTCAGGCGAAGCTCGGCGCGAGCGCGCGGCTGATGACGGATTCGTCGAGCGCGGTGCTCGCGGCCGGCCTCGCGCGGCTCGGGCTGATCGAGTCGCCCACGGCGACGTACGACTGCGTCGCCAACGATCCGAGCCGGAAGTGCCCGCAGTACCGGCTCTACTACATGCACGGGCTGGGACACGGGATCGGGCTCGAGGTGCACGACCCGGATCAGTACTATCGCACGGGCGTCATCGCACCGGGGAGCGCGTTCACGATCGAGCCGGGCATCTACGTGCGCGAGCACGTGCTCGAGGAGATGCCCGACTCACCGCGCAACCGCGAGATCGCGGCGACGCTGCGCGGCGCGGTCCAGCGCTACCGCGACATCGGCGTGCGCATCGAGGACGACTACCTCGCCACCGAGCAGGGCGTGGAGTGGATCTCCCGCGCGCCGCGCGAGATCGACGAGGTGGAAGCCGCGATGCGCGGCAGCTACGCCGGCCCGGCGAAGCGGGATGCGGGGCTGGTGGAGCGATACGGGCGTCCCTGACCGCGGCGCGCGAGCATCCGCCGAGGGACGGCGGTCCGACCGCCACACTTCGGCGCCCGGGATCCGACCGACGAGACTGGGCGGCGTGAAGAGCACGGTGTCGATGAAGCCCGCGCCGAGCGCGGCGCCGAGCGTGTGGCCTCGCTCGGTGTCGAGCACGATGAAGGCCCGCGCCATGGACTCCCGCGGCGTGTTGAGCAACGCCGTGTCGACGCCCTGCGCGCCGAAATAGTAGAGCAGCGGACCGTTGAGCGGGATCACCGCGAGCACCCGATCGCCCGGCCGGAGCACGGGCGCGAGCAGCGTCGTCACCTCGGGCGCGGCAGCGAACCGCCCGGTCTCGTCGGTTCCTTCCGCAGCGTGCGTCGCCATCGCGACCGCCGACACGGCGGCGGCGAGCATCACCGCGCCCAAGGCGGCGTCGACGCGCGCGCGCAGGCGCAGGCGGGCCACGAGCAGCATCACACCGCGGCCGACCGCCAATACGAAGAAGGGGAGAAAGAACAGCCACACCCGCACGAACGGCTTGGCGTGCGACGTGAGGAAGAGCGCGAGGCACGAGACGATCGCCGCCGACGCGAACGACGGAGCGCCGCGTCTGGCCGGCATCGCGCCCGCGAGCGCGAGCGCGAACATCGGCAGGGCGAAGAGGGGCGGAAGAGGCGCGGTCCAGGTGGTGATGAGCTCGAAGAGGAATGGCGGAAGCAGGCGTGCGAACTCCGGCCACGGCACCGGCAGCACGAGCTTGTTGCTGGTGATGGCGGCGAGTCCGACGTTGGCGATGATCGGGAGATAGAGCAGCCACGCGAGCGCGAGCGCGGCGACGTCGGCCACGACGAGTCGCGAGACCAGCGCGCGATCGAATGCCCACCGGCTCGGCGCGCCCTCACTCGCCGGGTGGCGCCGTACGGCCCCCATGAGCAGCCAGAGCGAGACGGCACCGATGGGATAGACCATCAGCGGCGCCGTCCAGAGTCCGAACGCCGAGACGAGTACGAACCAGACCCAGTCGGCGGTTCGCGCCGGATGGACGCGCAGCCGATCGCCGAGGAGCACGAGGGCGAGTCCGCCGAGCACCACGAGCGAATGGCCTCGTGCGTTGGCCGAGAAGAGGACCAGCGACATGGACCCGGCGGCGAGCGCGGCGCCGAGCAGCGCGGTGCTCCGATCGGCGAGCCGCCGCCCGACGAGCCACGTGGCCGGCACGATCGCGATGCCCGGGATCACCGCCGGCAGCCGGATCGCCCATGGGTGAAATGGGGCGATCGACGACGTCCCCTTCGCGAGCAGCGAGAAGAAGACGTGATTGTTCGGGTTGGGGTACTCGCTCAGGATGGTCCACCACGAGCGCCCGATGAACTCCGCCCACGCGACCGCCTCGTCGTAGCGCATCGGTTGGCGGAGCGCGGCGACGCGGCACGCGGCGGCCAGCACCGTGATGGCGAGAATCGCCACGAACTCCACGCGGTCGACGGGGGCGACCGATGTGGCTCCGATCCGATGCGAGTCGTCCATGGGTACAAGTATCCCACCGCGTGCGCGGCCGACGCCACCACCCACAGTCTTCCGCGATCTCCCGCGTTCCGATGCGCTGGCGCGCCCTGCTTCCGCCGTTCCTCGCGAGCGTCATCCTCGCCCTCTCCGTGATGCAGTGCCACGGGTGGGACGGCACGGTGAACGGCGACGGCGTGAGCTACCTGGATCTGGCGGCGCGCTACGCGAACGGCGATCTCGCCGCGGTCGCGAATGGGTACTGGAGTCCGCTCTACCCGATGCTGCTCGGAGGCGCGCTGCGCCTCGCGGGACTCGACGGCGCCGCCGCGGCGTCCTCTTCGGAGATGCGGGTGGTGTTCGTCTCGAACGTGCTGGTGCTCGCCTCCGCCGCGCTCGCATTCGGGCGGTTGCTGCTCGTTCTGGTGCGCGCGTCGATGCCGCGCTCGACCGGCGTGCTCGCGTGCCGCCTGCTCGCCGCCGCGGCGCTGCTCGCGTGGTGCGCCATCCGGATGGTCGCCGCAACGTCCGTCACCCCCGACGCGCTGCTCTCGACGTGGCTCTTTCTCGTCACCGCGGATCTCGTCGAGGCCGCGATCGCGCCGCCGTCGGCCCGCGCGACCATCCGATTCTCGATCGTGCTCGGCGCCGCCTACTGGACGAAGGCCGTGTCCTTTCCCGTGGCGCCGGTCGCCGCGGCGGCGTATCTCCTGCTCTCCCTTCGATGGGTGGCGGGCGCCCGGGCACGCCGCGTCCACCTCGTTCGCGTCGTCGTGCCGGCGCTCGTCCTGATCGTACCGCTCGTGGCGGTGCAATCGGTTTCGCAGAGACGACTCAGCTTCGGCGAGACGGGCGCGCTCAACTATCGGTGGTACGTGAGCGGCGCACCACACGCTCCTCCGCGCATCGAGACGGAAGCGCGCACGCGCACGGATCCCTCGCCGAGGGTCGTGGCGCTGACCGGAGCGCCCGGCACCGTTCTCTTTCATGGTGACGTGCCGGGCAGCTTCCCGTACTGGAGCGACCCGTCGCGCTTCGAGACCCACGAGCCACTCGCGTTCTCGCTCGGCGCGCAGTGGCGCCGGGTGGCGTACAACGCGCACTGGTTCCGCGTCGTCGGTGGCACGTTCCTGCTGTTCGCCATGATCGCGTTCGCGGCGTCGCTCGTTCGGCGGAGACCGTCGCCCACGTTCCTGGCGCCCGCCGTGCCCGCGTTCGCGATGATGACGTTGTACGCGCTGACTCACGTGGAGGGGCGGCTCGCCGCCGCTCCGATCGTGGTGGTGCTCACGATGTTCCTGCTTCCGATGTCGCGCCCGGTCGGCGGCGAGCCATCGAGGAGTGCTGGTGCCTCGCTCTCCACTGTCGTGGAGCGCGCGAGCGTCGTCGTCGAATGCGCGGCGCTGGTCGCGCTGGCGGTGGTCGCCCTGGGCCGCACGGCGAAGCGCGTGCCACTCGGCACCGCGCACGAGCGTGCGGCTGTGCTGGTGCCGGCACTCCGTGCCAGCGGGATGGCGCCCGGGAGCGCACTCGGGATCGTCGGGGCGCCGTACGGTCACTACTGGGCTCACCAGGCCCGCGTACGACTGGTAGTCGTCACCGACGTGAATGGCCGCAGCGAGCCCGTTGGCGAAGAGGAGCTCGCGACGATCGCCCGCGAATCGTGCTCGCGCGGCACGGCACTCGCCGGCATCGTCGGGGAGCGCCGTGAGGACGTCAGCGCCGCGCGCGCGATCGCGCTCGACTCACGCTGGTGGTTGTGGCGCCCTTCGGCTCCGTGCGGCGGAGCCCCTTCGCCTCAGTTGCCGTAAACTTCGAACACCCCCGCCGCCCCCATCCCGCCCCCGATGCACATCGTCACGAGCCCCATTCCGCCGCCGCGGCGACGGAGCTCGTGCACGAGCTGCGTGGTGAGCTTCGAGCCGGTCGCGCCGAGCGGATGGCCGAGCGCGATCGCGCCGCCGTTCACGTTGACGCGATCCTCCGGCATGCCGAGCTCGCGCACCACGGCGACGACTTGCGCGGCGAATGCTTCGTTGAACTCGATGAGGTCGAGGTCGGCCATCGCGAGCCCCGCGCGCTCGAGCGCCTTCGGCACGGCGCGGATCGGGCCGATCCCCATCACGTCGGGCTCGACCCCGGCCACGCCGTAGCTCACGAACCGGGCGAGAGGCTCGATCCCGCGTTCCTCGGCCCTGGAGCGGCGCATGAGCAGCACCGCCGCGGAGCCGTCGGAGTAGGGGCTCGCGTTGCCGGCGGTGACCGTGCCGTTCGCCTTGAACGCGGGCTTGAGCTTCGCGAGTCCTTCTGCCGTGGTGTCGGCGCGCACGAGCTCGTCGCGCGCGAACGGGACGGTGTCGACCTGCTTGTCGGCGCCGCTCCAGCGCACGTGCTCCACGGGCACGGGCACGACCTGATCGTCGAAGGCGCCGTCCGCGAGAGCCTTCGCCGCTTTCCGCTGGCTGCCGAGCGCCCACGCATCCTGGTCGTCGCGACTCACCTTCCACCGCTCCGCGACGCGCTCGGCGGTGAAGCCCATGCCGATGTACGACTCGAGCGACTGCGGATCGAGCCGCGCGTGGTAGCCCGACATCGGGACCTGGCTCATCATCTCGACGCCGCCGGCGAGCACGACGTCGGCCATCCCGCTCATGATCTCCATGGCGCCGTTGGCGATCGTCTGGAGGCCCGAGGAGCAGAAGCGGTTGATCGTCTGTGCCGGCACCTCGACGGGAAGTCCGGCGCGCAGCGACGAGAGCCGCGCGACGTTGAGTCCCTGCGACGCCTCGGGCATGGCACAGCCCCATGCGACATCGTCGACGAGCGCTCCGTCGACGCCGGCGCGGTCGAGCGCCGAGCGCATCATCAGGGCCGACAGCTCGATGGGATGCGTCGTCGCGAGCGACCCGTCCTTCTTTCCCTTGCCGACCGCGCTGCGCACGGCCGATACGATCACGACCTCATTCGGATCCGGCATGATACCCTCTAGTTGCGGAGCGGCTTGCCCGTCTTGAGCGTGTACGCGATGCGCTCCTGCGTCTCCTTCGTACCCAGCAGGCGGAGGAACGCTTCGCGCTCGAGGTCGAGAATGTCCTGCTCCGTCACCGTGCGCGGCGGACCGTCGCCGCCGCAGAGCACGTACGCCAGCTCGCGCGCGATCCGCTTCTCGTGCTCGGTGATCGCCCCGCCCTCGCGCATCGCCCAACCGGCGTAGAGCAGGTTGCCGAACCCCTGGTTGCCGAGCGCGGTGATCGTGCGCGGCACCGGCGGCACGTAGTCGGGCGCGAGGTCGAGCACGCGCGCCTTGGCGTCGGCGATGAGCCGGTCGCGGTTCATCGTGATCCGGTCGGCGACGGGACGCAGAAGCCCGAGCGATCGCGCCTCGAGCGCGCTCGTGCTCGTCGTCGCCATGGCGATGAGCTTGAACGCGCGCTTCACGCCCTCGAACGGGTCGGCCTCGTCGTACGGCGCCAGCGCTTCGGTGAATCGGAAGAGCAGCTCCTTCGTTCCGCCGCCGGCGGGAATGAGCCCGACGCCGGTCTCGACGAGCCCCATGTACAGCTCGGCGTGCGCCTGGATGCGGTCGCAGTGCAGCGCGTACTCGCACCCGCCGCCGAGGGTGAGCCCGAAGGCGGCGGAGACGATCGGGAAGGGCGCTCGGCGCACGAGCTGCGCACCGTTCTGGAAGTCGCGCACCATCGTCTCGAGGCCCGGCCAGTCGCCCGCTTCGACCTGCCGCACGACGAGCGAGAGGTCCGCACCGGCGCTGTATGCACGCGGGTCGTCGCTGCCGATCACGAGCCCGGCGTAGCGGCCGCTCGCCACGCGATCGATGGCGGTGCGCAACGTCTCGATCACGCCGGCACCCATCGTGTTCATCTTGGTGCGCGGCTCGAGGAGGAGCACGCCGTCGCCGAGATCGAGCACGTTCGCGTCGCGCGACTGCGCGACGACGGCGCTCGGCCGCGCCCGCACCTCGTCGAGCGAGATCTGGCCGGGCACCGGAGGTACGGGCGCGTAGTCGCCGGTGATGGTGAGGTGCGTCCATCCGGAGGCGCCGCGATGAAAGAACGCGCCGTCCTTCGCCTGGCCGAGCAACGGCGGGACGTCGAGCCCGAGCCGCGCGAAGCCCTCGCGCAGGAAGTCGTGGCCGAGCGCGTCCATCTGGCGGAAGGCGCCCTCTTCCCATGCGTAGCCCCACTCGAGCGCGCGGTCGACGGAGACGATGTCGTACGCGATCGCCGGCGTCGTCTTCAACACGTAGTGCGACATGCGCAGCAGGTATCTGCGCACGAACTCGCCGTACGGATCGGGGAGCTTCGTCGCGCCGCGCAACCGTTCGTCGAGCGGCTGCTTGAGCAGAGCGCCGAGCGCCGGATCGGCGACGCTCTTCTGCGGCCCGTACTCGAGCGATTTCCAGTCGAGCGTCGTGATCTCCTTGCCGACCTTCTTGTAGAAGCCCGCGCCCGTCTTCTCGCCGAGGCGTCCGCTCGCCGCGAGCCGCTCGACCCACTCGGGCATGGCGAAGTTCTCGCCCGTGCTCGCGGAGAGGCCCTTCGAGACGTGGAGGAGGACGTCGAGCCCCGTGATGTCGGCGGTGCGGAAGGTGGCGCTCTTCGCGCGGCCGAGGAGCGGGCCGGTGAGCGCGTCGACCTCGTCGATGCCGAGCCCGGATTCCATGAGCCCCTGCATCGCCGCGACCATGCCGTACACGCCGAGCCGGTTGGCGACGAATCCGGGGACGTCCTTCGCGAGCACGATCCCCTTCCCGAGCACGGTCTCGCTGAAGCGGCGCGCGGCGTCGAGCGCCTCCGGATCGGTGTCGGCGGTGGGGATGAGCTCGAGGAGGTGCAGATACCTCGGCGGGTTGAAGAAGTGCATGCCGAGGAAGTGCCGGCGGAAGCGCTCGGAGCGTCCTTCGGTGAGGATGCGCATCGGGATGCCCGACGTGTTGCTCGCGACGATGGCACGGTCGCGGAGGAGCGGCTCGAGGCGCGCGTAGAGCGCCTGCTTCGACGCCGGCTGCTCGATGATCGCCTCGAGGATCAGGTCGCAGTCGCGAAGCAGATCGAGCGAGTCGTCGAGGTTGCCGATGGCGAGGAGCGCGGCGCGCGCGGGATCCATGAAGGCGGCGGGGCGCGCCTTGCGCGCGCGATCGAGGCCGGCGCGGGCGGGTGCGTTCCGGTCGCCGTCGGGACCGGGAATGTCGAGGAGGACGACCGGGATGCCGGCGGAGGCGGCGAGGGCGGCGATGCCGCTTCCCATGGTGCCGGCGCCGACGACGCCGAGCTTGGCGATTCGCATGACTGGAGACGTACGGGTGGAGCGGAACGGCGGGAGCCGCGCGATCGGCGGGTCCGGAAAAGAGTGCAGGACCCGCACCTCTTTGCATAGCCGGGGCCTCGAACGCGATGGCGTGCGGAATGCCAACCCGTTGTCCTGCCGGCACTTCGGGTGGCCGCCTCCCCTGGCCCGCCGACTGCCATGGTCCTGTCGCATGCGATACCACCCTTCCGTGCGGGCATCGGGCCGGCGCGCCGGCTTCACGATGATCGAGATGCTCATCGTGTTCATCGTGTTCGGCCTCGCGGCGATGATCTCGATCCGCTCCGTCGGCGACACGCTGCGGCGCGACCGTGTGCGCAAGACGGCGGCCGTGCTGAGCGCCGACGTCGAGCAGGCCTTCGCGATCGCCGCGCGGCAGCGGGCCCCCGTCCGGCTCCTGTTCGACAGCGCGAAGAAGACCTTCTCGGTCGCGCTCCGCTCGGACACGACGTTCAAGTTCCGCACGCGGACCTTCAGCAACACCAGCGACATGCAGCTCGACTACATCTCCGTCAATCGCAATACGCTCGACATCATGCCGAACGGGCTCGCGGCGGACACGCTGCGACTGACGCTCGGGATCTTCTCCAACGGCGGCACCACGTACAGCACCTCGCTGCGCGCCACGCGTGGCGGGCTGGTGCGGGTCGGAAACCGATGAGCCGCCGGCGCGTGGGACCGGCGTCGCCGGCGAGCAAGGGAATGCGCGCGCGATCGGGGATGACGCTCATCGAGGTCGTCGTGGCATGTTCGCTCCTCGCGATCACCCTGACCGGACTCACGGGTGTCGCGCTGCGCATGGGGCAGCGCACGCGCTCCAACGCGATCATCGAGCAGCGGACCGCGATCTACCTCCAGGAGGTGAACCGCCTCGTGGCGCTGCCGTACGACTCGCTCACGAACGCGCGCTTCCTCCAGACCGACTCGGTGAAGTCGGGCCAGGGCTACTACGTCTGGTCGTACAGCGTCGGGAGCGAGCAGAACACGAACGTGTCCGGAATCCTGCCGTACCGTGACGTCACCCTCACGGTGACGCCGCGCCTGGATGCCACGGCCAAGGTGTCGACCACGATCCGGCGCTCGAAGTCGCCGTTCACCAGCGCGCTCAACACGGGGATCTGATGCGTACGCATTCACGCGGCCGGCACGGCTTCTCGCTCGTCGAGATCATCACGGCGCTCACGATCCTCGGCATCATCGGCGTCGCGATGACGAAGATGGTGGTGATGCAGACGCGCTCCTTCCAGTTCGAGAACGCGGGACGCCGCGCGCGCGCGGTGCCGCGCAGCGCGATGAACATCATGCTCACCGACATGCGTATGGTGCAGGACATCGGCGGGCTCGACTCGATCGACGCCACGAACAACCGGTGGGTGGACCTGAAGGCGCCGATCGCGTTCGGGGTCGTGTGCGAGCTCACCGGCAGCTCGGCGTACGTCGCCCTCGTCGCGGTGGATTCGTTTCAGATCGCGAGCTCGAAGTACGGCGGCTATGCCGTCCGCACGTCGGGGGGCACCTACAACTACTCGCCGGCGGGCAACGCCGACACCGTGACCATCGCGGACGTCTCGAAGTGCCACGGTCCGGGCTACTACTCCGACACGGCGAGCCTCGGCGGCCGCACGGGCTCGGTCGTGAAGGTGACGCCCGCCCCGCCGGCGGGCGCGGCGGTCGGTGCGCCTGCCTTCGTCTACCAGCGCGTGCGCTACGAGTTCGCCCCGTCGGGGATCTACAGCAACCGCTACGGGCTGTACCGCAAGATCAGCGGGCGCGCGAATACGGATTCGCTGAAGGAGGAGCTCATCGCGCCCTTCTCGTCGACGGCCCGGTTCAGGTACTTCGTGAACCCGGCCAACTACCACGACACGTCGTCGACCACCGCGCCGACGAACATGAACACCATTCGCGGCTTCCAGATCTATCTGCCCGCCGAGAGCTCGGACACCGTGCCGGGCCATACCGCTCCGCAGCACGCGTACACCACCACCGCGGTCTTCTTCAAGAACACGAGGGCCAATTGATGATCCGGACTCTTCGTCGCCGCTCGACGGCGCCGGCTGCCGCGTTTGCCGATTCCGAGCCGGAAACGGGCACGCCGCGCCGTGACGGTTTCGCGCTGCCGCTGGCGATCATGGTGCTCGCGCTGCTCACCATGGGCCTCGTCGCCGGGTTCGCCGCGAGCACGAGCGAGATGAGCACCGCGTCGTCGCAGCGGGCCCAGTCGCGGGCGTACAGCTTCGCGCAGATGGGCCTCGAGCAGTTCCTCACGCGCCGCAAGCAGGTGCTCAACAGCGCGGGCCAGCCGGACACCTTCTGCACGCACTGCTGGCTCGTGAACAAGTCGGCGTCGAACGGCAGCGTGAAGGCCAACCTGGACACCCTGCCGACGAAGAAGGAGACGACGTACGTGGCCTTCACCGGGGGCAATGCCGTGATCCGGGCGTATCCCGTCTGGCTCGACATCGCCAAGGGGAGGGGCACGTACTTCGTCACCTCCACCGGCACGGACAACAACAGCGCGGCCGGCGCGGGCAAGGGGAAGACCAGCAAGGCCACGCGCACGGTGGGCGTGTTCGTGACATGGAACAGGACGACGCTCAACGTGCTCGGCTCGCTGGTCAGCTTCTCCGGCATCGTCAAGAACGGAACGGGCCAGATCAGCGGCGTCGATCAGTGCGGCGCGGACACGAACGTGGCCGGGATCACCGTGCCGGCCGAGGAGACGGTCGACGTGAACGGAAGCTTCACGCCCACGGGGAACCCGCCCTACGACACGCTGAAGACGTTCAGCCAGGATTCGTCGAACTCGAAGCTCGACTGGGCCAACATCAAGAACGGATCGGGGATTCAGGCCGACCTCGTGATCGGCAGCGACGCCTTCCCGAGCACCGGGACCTTCGACTCGGACACCAACTACTGGCCCGTCATCCACGTGACGAATGCGTCGACCAACATCTGGACGCTGCCGAATCGAGGGCGAGGATTCCTCATCGTCGACGGCGGCCTGTCGATCAACGGGAGCAACCAGTGGGACGGCGTGGTGCTCGTCGGCGGACAGCTCATCTCGAACGGGAACAACGTGACGTCGGGCACGGTCATGTCGGGACTCGATCGGCTCACCGGGGGAACCGCGCTTCCCGTGAACGACGCCACCCTCAACGGGCAGAAGGCCTACCTCTACAACTCCTGCTCGGTGAAGAAGGCCACGCAATCGCAGGCGCGGTATACCGTGTTGCCGAACACGTGGATGGACAACGTGGCGAACTACTGACGGCAGCGTCACAGCACCGAATGCACGACGGGCCGCGAGCATCGCTCGCGGCCCGTCGTACGTCCTCACTCCGCGCGTCGGCGCTCCTCGCGCTTTCCCCGCGTCAGCGGTCCGTCGTCCCGCGCAGCAGCCCGTCACGCAGGCGAATCGCGCGCGGCGGCGCCGCCGGATCCTCGACCACCTTCGCCGCCGCCGCGCCGAAGCGGAGCGGCACCTGGAGCGTGAGCGTCTGGTCGCCGCGCTTCACCGACACGGGAATCAGGGTGCCGGCCGGCTTCTCGCCGTACATGGTCCGGAAGCCGCCACCGAAGAACACCTCGAGCGAGGGCCGGCCGTCCACGGCGACGACCACGTCGTTCGCCTGCATCCCCGCCGTGGCCGCCGCGCCGTTCGGCACGACCTGGGTGACCTTCACCCCGCCCGCCGGCTCGACCTGGAGCGCGATCCCCATGCGCGGCACGCTGTCGGGCTGCATCCGGAGCCCGACCACCTTCAGCAGCTCCGCCCACGGATACGGCTCGCGGCCGTCGATGTACCGACGCGCGAAGTCGTCGTACGAACGGCCATTCGACGCCCGCCGGATGGCGCCCCACCAGTCGTCGGCGGTGAAGCCGCGCCCCTGCTCGTAGGTCGCGCGGTACAGGTCGCGCATCACGTGGTCGAGCGAGCTGCGGTCGTCGCTCGCGTCGCGGATCATGATGTCGAGCGCGAGCCCGGCGAGCGATCCCTTCGGGTAATACAGGGCGTCGGTGCCGTCGCGCACCTTGATCCACGCGTTGAGCGACGCGTCCTCGACCGCGAACGCGGGCGCGTCGGCGATCTGCGCCATGTTCTCCGACACCATGTCGTAGAATCCGCGCGCGTCCACCACGCCGCCGCGCACGAGCGCGAGGTCGGCGTAGTAGTCGGTCACTCCCTCGCTCATCCAGAGCCACGGTGTGGGCTGCGCACGATCGTACCGGTACGGCACGAGGTCCGCCGGTCGGAGCCGCTTGACGTTCCAGGCGTGGAAGATCTCGTGCGCGAACAGCCTCGGCTGAAACTGGCTGCCGATCCCCGCCGGTACGCTCACGTCGACGTGCGAGTTCGAGTGCTCGAGCCCACTCATCCCACCGCCCACGGAATCGGTGATCCACATGACCGTGTAGCTGTCCCACGGCACCGTGCCGAACACGAGCACCTCCGGCGGCACCGAGCGCTTGATCTGCTCCCACGCCGTCGCGCGCGCCGGCCCGCTGAACGACCCGACCGGATACGTCGCGAACCGCATCGTCTTCCCGGACACGACCGCGCTGTCGAGATCGAACCGGCCGACGAAGAAGGGCATGTCCACCAGCTCGTGATAGTTCCCCGCGCTGAAGGTCCGCGACGCCGCGGCCCGCGTCATCCCGGTCGCGATGAGGAAGTCGGGCTCGGTCCGGATCGTCACCGTGGCCGGAAAGTCGGTCGAGCGCCCCTCGGGATAGAGGAAGACGTTGGTGCCGTTGAACAGCGCGAAGTCGGGGCGCGTCCACGACATGCCGTTGTCGAGCGTGTCGGCGGTGACGTCGAAGGCGACCGATACCTCGCCCGCCCGCTTCGGCGTCACGCGCCACGTATCGTAGTCCGCCTTGTCCCAATCGAGGCTGTCGCTCCCCTGCACCGCGGCGAACCCGCTCACCGTCCGCGCGAAGTTCACGATCTCGTACGCGCCCGGCGTCCAGTCGGGGAGCGACAGCGCCACCGGCGCCGTTCCCGATACGCCGAAGGTGGTGACGACGTGCAGCCGGTGCTCGCCGAGCGCCGCCCGGTCCGCCGTCACCTCGTAGCGCACCGCCGAGATCGGCGCCGAGCGGAGCGGTGTCGCGTCCTGCGGCTCGGCGGGCGAGAGCTGCGGCGTGCCGGTCGGAATGCGCTGAGCGGCGAGGGGCGGCGCGAAGGACAGCGACGCGAGGAGCGCCGCGGCGGCGGCGAATGGGGATCGCATGGGGGACGTGTGTGAGTGGAGCGGCCGGCGGCGTCTCCTCTCGGGGCCGACGCCGGCCACCTGACGGACACCACGGACCTTATCCGGAGCGGCACCCATGCGTAAGCCCAGCCCAATCTCCCAGCGCAGGATCGTCCGAGGCGCGTGCGTTCTGCTCGCGCTCGCGGCATGCTCGAAGTCGAGCGGCGGCCCCGACGCGTCCGACGGCGCCGCGATCGGAATCCCGAGTACCGCGACCGCACCGGGCAATTCCTTCGGCCTCGGCGGCGTCGCGCGCGACGAAGCGAAGGTCGGCGCCGCCGCCGCGCCCGCCCGCGAGGTCGCCAGCCAGCGCGCCGCTCTCCAGAGCAGCTCGACACCCCCGGCGAACGCGACCGGCTCCGCCTCGGCGATGGATCCATCCGTGGGCGTTCCCATCTCCACCGTCGATCCCGCGGGAGCGATGCTCGTGCGCCATGGCGTCGCGTCGGTCGAGGTGAAGACGCTCGACGACGCGGTCGCGCGCATCCGGCAGGCGGCCGGCCAGTACGGCGGGTTCGTCGCCAACACGGCGATCCGCAGCGGGAAGGACGAGCAGCGCTCCGCGACGCTCGAGCTCCGAGTTCCGTCGGCGCAGTTCGACGCCATGGTCGGCGCGCTCGGGCAGCTCGGGAAGGTCGAGTCGGTGAGCGTGAACGCCGAAGACGTGGCGGAGGAGTACGTCGATCTCGGGGCGCGGCTGGCGAACGCGCGGCGCGTGGAGGCGCGACTCGTCGAGCTGCTCGCGACGCGCACCGGAAAGCTGTCCGACGTCCTGACGGTGGAGCAGGAGCTGGCCCGGGTGCGCCAGGAGGCGGAGCGCTACGATGCGCGCATCCACTGGCTGGAGCGCCGGGTGTCGCTCAGCTCGCTCGACGTCTCGATTCACGAGAAGGTCCCCCTCCTCGACACTCCGCGCGGCCACGGCCCGATCGCCGAAGCGTTCGCCGAGGCCTGGACGCGGTTCGTCGCGGTGGTGGCGTGGTGCATCGCCTCGCTGGGGATCCTCGTTCCGCTGGGTGCGCTCGCGCTGGCCGGCCTGGCGATCGCACGGCGGGTGCTCGGTGGCGGCACGCCGCCGGGCGTGTCGAAGGTGTAGCCGCGGGACGGCGGGGAGCCGTATATTCCCGGTGGCATCCAGCGCCGGAGGACCCATGGCCGCCGCCGTCCGTTCCGGGTACTCGCTCGCCGCCGCACTCCTCCTCGTTCCCATGGTGAGCGGCGCACAGTCACGCGCGCTGGTCGGCCTCGTGCGCGACTCGAGCGGGCGAGGGATTGCCGGCGCGGAGGTGCGTGCGCGCGGCAACGTCGTCGTGGCGCAGAGCGACGACTCCGGCCGGTTCCGCGTGGCGCAGATGCCGGAAGGAGCGCGAGGCGTGTTCGTGCGCCGGCTCGGCTTCGCGCCCGCGCGCGTGCGCATCATGCCGAGCGACGGCGCGACCGATTCGGTGCAGGTGACGCTGGCGCAGATCGCGCACGAGCTGCCGGCGCTCACGGTGCAGGAGTATCACGATTCGCTGTCGCACGCCGTGCTGGCCGGTTTCTGGGAGCGGCGCGCGCGCGGCTTCGGCAGGTTCGTGACGCGCGACGACATCGAGCAGCGCGGCACGAGCGAGTTCGTGGAGCTGATGCGCGCCGTGCCGGGCGTGTCGATCCAGAGTTATCGCGGGCGGCGCGACATCCGGTTCCGCGGCGCGGTGGGCTCGATGTTCCGCGACTGCCGGCCGCAGTACTGGGTCGACGGCGTGCCGCTCGAGGGCGGATCGGCCGAGGAGTTCAGCCCGGACAACGTGGAGGCGGTCGAGCTGTACGCGAGCCCGGCGACGACGCCGCCACAGTTCGCGACGCGGGACCGCACGTGCGGCACCGTCGTCGTCTGGACGCGGCTCCCGGGATAGCGCCGTGACGGCCCAGTCACCGCCGGACGCGGGGGTCGAGCCCCGCGCCCCGGACGAGCTGCCGCGCTACCCGTGGCTCACTCCCGACCGGCAGGCGCAGGTGCGCACGATCCTGATCGGGATCGCGCTGTTCGCGGGGCTCGTGGTGTGGGTGTGGCACTCGCTCGGCCCGCAGCCTCGCTCCGAGCCGCTCGCGTCGAAGCTGCGCGTCGTCGGCGTGATGACGTGGCTGTACGCGCTCGTGCAGATCGCCGACATGCGGTTCTGGCACAGCCGGATCGCCGAGCGGCGGCGCGCGGCGTCGGGCATTCCGGAGAGCGTGATCGCGTGGCTGTTCGGGCAGATGCTCGCCTGCTTCGGGATCATCTACTATGGCGTAACGGAAGACGCGCGCTGGTACGCCGCGGGGCTCGCGCTGCTCGTCGTGACCTTCTTCGCCTTCCCGATCCGGCGTGGCGAGTGAGGTGAGCGCCGCGGCGCCGCGCGTCGTCTCGCTGCTCCCCGCCGCCACCGAGATCGTCGCCGCGCTCGGCGCGCTCGGCCAGCTCGTCGGCGTGACGCACGAGTGCGATCATCCCGAGGGCGTCGCGAGCCTGCCGCGCGTCACGGCGAGCGCGGTCGACCGCGACGGGCCCTCGGCGACGATCGATGCGGACGTGCGCGAGCTCGCGGCGAGCGGGACGCCCGCGTTCACCCTCGATGCCGCGCTGCTCGCGTCGCTCGAGCCGGACGTCGTGCTGACGCAGACGCTGTGCGACGTGTGCGCGCTGCCGGCGGGCGTGGTGCATCGCGCGATCGCCTCGCTCCCGGCGGCACCGAGGTCGGTGACGCTCGACGGGACGACGCTCGACGGCGTGTGGCTCGACGTCCGCCGCGTGGGCGAGGCGATCGGGCGCGGCGCGGAGGCGGAGGCGCTCGTGGAGGCGTCGGCCGCGCGGCTGCGACGCGTGCACGAGCTGCTGAAGGCGGCGCGCGCGCCGCGCCCGCGCGTGGTGGTGCTCGAGTGGCTCGACCCGCCGTTCGCGGCGGGACACTGGGTGCCGGAGCTCGTGCGGCGCGCGGGGGGCGTCGACGCCCTCGCGCAGCCGGGCGCGCACTCGGTCGTCGTCGACGTCGACGCGGTGCGCGCCGCGGCGCCCGACGTGCTGCTGCTCGCGCCGTGCGGGTTCGGCGTCACGCGTGCCGAGCGTGAGGGAGCGGCGCTGCTCGGGCGCGCGGAGTGGCGGTGGGCGCGGGCGTGCGAGGTGTGGGCGCTCGACGGCAACGCGCTCACCAGTCGTCCGGGCCCGCGGCTCGTGGACGCGGTGGAGACGATGGCGGCGATCTTCGCGCCGGCGCTGTTCGATGCGCCGGACGACGCGTACGCGAGGCGGGTCGTCGACGGCTCGCCGCCGCGCGGTCGTCCGCCTATGGCGTGACGGTGAACTCGCGGAACATGCCTACCTGGAAATGCATCTTCGGGGCGGTCCCTTCCGTCGCCGCGCACACGATGAAGTACTGTCCCGGCTCGAGATCGAGCAGATTCACGCTCGCGCGGCCGGGTGCGAGATCGGTCGCACCGCCCGCCGCGATGCTCGGTTCGGGACCAGCCGGCCGCGTCGCCCACGCCACTTCGTCCGCCAGCGTCTTTCCCGGGGCGAGGCGCCGCACGATCGCCATGTGCGGATGCTTTCCCGCGTTCTCGAATCGAACGAGCCGGCGCCCGGCCTCGAGCGTCGCCGGCGCATCGAACGCGTAGTCGGTCATGTGCACCACCACGTCGGCGGGAGGCATTGCGATCTGCGATCGCGGCGACGGCCCGACCGTGAGCGCGCGAAACATCCCGCGCATGCGATGGGTGCCCGATCCGTCGGGGAGTGGAAGCAGGCAGGTGAGCACGTAGGTGCCCGGCGCGAGATCGAGCACCGCCGAAGCGCTGTCGCTGCCGGCCGCGAGGTCCATCCCGCCCACCTTGATGATCCCCATGCCGTCGGACCCCGAGCCGTCGGTGCTGTCGGCGCGCATGAGATGGTCGAACCGGGCGAGCGTCATCCCCGCGGGAAGCGCGAACACGACGAGGTGGTGCGTGGACGGTCCCCGGTTGACGAGCGTGAAGGTCGTCGCGCCGGCGGGGACGCTGTCGGGCGCGGTGAAGGCGTAGTCGGCAGCATACACCGTCACCGAGCGCGGCGTCTGCGCTCGCGCCCGGAAAGGGCCGGCCACGAGCGCGACGAGAAGAATGACGGCCTGGCGTGCAGCGATGGATATCGACATGGGCTCCGAGCCGTTAATCGGACGGTGCGGGAAGGGTAGCGACCTTCGAGGGAGCTTCACTCAGTGGAACACGTCGAGAATCGGAGGGCAATCCGCCGCTCATCTCGGCCGATCGAGCCGAGCGTCGGCGATCGTCGGCTCGAACAGCTCGACCGGGTTGCCGGACGGGTCGTCGACGATCACCTGCCGGCCGCCAACGCCCGTCACGATGTCGTTGCGGAAGTGCACGCCCGCCGCGCGGAGGCGCTCGACCGTGGCGGGCAGATCGTTCACCTCGAGGGAGAAGCGGTTCCAGCCGCCGGGCTCCTGCTCGGTTCCATCGGGCATCGCGCGCCCGCCGCCGCTTGCTGGATTCGGCGCGCTCAACGCGAGACGCAGGTCGCCGCGCGAGAGCATCGCGAACGGCGGCGCGGGGTGCATGTCGAGATGAAAGCCGAGTTGGTTCACGTAGAAGACGATCGCGGCGTCGACGTCGCGGACGATGTAGCGGACCTGGACACTGGGCATGGCGACGCTCGAAGGTCAGGGGATCGATGTCGATTCGTCAGGGGCGCGCGGTCGTCGGCTTGGCGATGGCGTACTCGGTCTGCACCAGTCCGCTCGCGAACTGCCGCGTGGCGACGTGCCGGAGCACGACGTCGTGCGTCAACGGGCCGAAGAGCGGGATCCCGGATCCGACCAGCACCGGCACGCGCGAGACGATGAGCCGATCGATCAGACCGGCGTCGAGAAAGCGCTGGATCGTGATCCCGCCGTCGACGTAGATGGAGCCGAAGCCTCGCGCCTCGAGCTGCGCGACGACGTCGGCGGGCTCGCCCTCCAGCCGTTCGGCGGAGGCACCGCTCGGCAGCGCCGGGAGGGGGTGCGTGCTCAGGACGAACACGGGCTTCTTGAAGGGCCACATCTTGAAGCCGAGCACGATCTCGAGCGTGTTGCGGCCCATGACGATCGCGTCGACCGTCGCGATGAACTCGTCGTAGCCGTGCGGCTCGCTGCCGGCGTGGTCGAGGAAATCGAGCGTGCCGTCGGTGCGGGCGATGAAGCCGTCGACGCTGGCGCCGACGAAGACGGATGCTTTCATGACGATGCCTCGCTTCTCGGGCTCATGGTGCGTCGAGCACGACGTCGCGGCGACGCGTCGGCGGGCACCGCTTCCACCACGCGGCGGCGAGCAGCGGAAATCCGATCGCGCTCGGCACCAGCCACAGCGCGAGCGGCGGGAGCCGGTTCCAGAGCGGCAGATGTGGACCGTTGTCCACGTAAAACGCCGTCAGGAGCGCTACGTAGGACACGCCCATGCACGGGATGTGAACGCACCGCCACCCGGGCCGCGCGCGGCGGCGCGCGCGGCGCCCGAAGCCTGCCGCGCCGAGTGCGATCGCCCCGAGGAGTCCGAGCCCATTGTCCACCGGCCATCGGACGACGACGATCACGCCCATGGTCAGACAGACGATCACGAGTGCACGGTAGTAGGTACGCCCCGCTCTCGGATGACGACCGGCGGTCTTGGGGCTCAGCATCGCGACCACGCCACCGACCGCCGCCACGATTCCCGCGCCGACATGCAGTGCGATGACGGCGAGGAACCACGGCGCGCTCGATGGAAGAGGGATGCCGGCGATCGTGACGGGATGGTCCATGAGATCGTGCGCTCGGAGCCACTCACCTCCCGCGACGGGCGCGAGCCGGCCGGTGACTCTCGCCTACGATACCAGCCCCACCAGCAAGAGCACCAGCACCACCGCCGTCATCGCGACGTACAACCGGTCCCGCTGCGCCGCGAACGCGGCGAGCGTGAGCGCCACCCGCGCCACCGGCGTGGCGATCAGCAGCACGAGCCCGAGCTGCACGATCGCTCGGGCATCGCCGGCCAGCACGCCGCGCAGCGTCGCGCCGATGGACCGAAGGTGCGACGACTCGCCGCGGAACACCGAGAAGGCCGGCCGCTCCGCGCCGTGCCGCACGAGCAGCATCGCGCCGCCGACGATCACCACGATGCTCGCGATCACGACGCCCGCCTGGAGCAACCGCCCGATCACCTGCTCGACGTCGTGGTCGCTCCAGACACGGCGCCGGCCGACCTCGGCGCTCGAAGGGCGCTGCGGCGTGGAGGGACGCATCGGCGGCGTCGTCATACGCCCCCCGTCAGACCCTTGTACAGCATCTCCAGCGCGAGCACGCACACCACCGCGGTGAAGATGCGGCGCAGCCACTTCACCTCCGCGCCCGCGAGCATCCGCGCGCCGAGCACCGCGCCGGCGAGCACGCCGAGCATCACGGGGAACGCGATCGCCGGCTCGACGTAGCCCCGATGCAGGTACACCCCCGCGCTCGCCGCCGCCGTCACCCCGATCATGAAGTTGCTCGTCGTCGTCGAGACCTTGAACGGGAGCCGCATCGCGCGATCCATCGCCAACACCTTCACGACGCCCGAGCCGATGCCGAGCAGGGCCGACAGCGTGCCGGCGAGCAGCATGAGCGCGAACCCCATCGGCACGCGATGCACGACGTACGGCACGCGGCCGACCGAATCCGGATAGCTGCCGTTGAGCCGAAGCGTTTCGCCGAGCGGATCGGGGGGCGGCAGGTCGGCCGTCGCGGAGTCGCCGCGCAGCGAGCGGTACGCCGAGTAGAGCAGCACGATCCCGAACAGCACGGCGAGCGCGCTCGTCGGCACGACGTTCGCCAGCGCGGCGCCGAGCAGCGCGCCGGCCGTGGTCGCGACCTCGAGGAAGATCCCGACGCGCACGTTCGTGAAGCCTTCGCGCACGTACGCCGCCGCGGCGCCGCTCGACGTCGCGATCACGGACACGAGCGACGCGCCGATCGCGTAGCGAATGTCGACGTGGAAGAGGATCGTGAGCATCGGCACGACCACGATGCCCCCGCCCAGGCCCGTCACCGCGCCGAGCAGTCCCGCGCCGAAGGACCCGGCGGCGACGAGGAGGGCCAGCAGCGCCAGGCTCATCGCGTTCGGCCGGTCATGGCGCGGACGCGCGACCGGTGTCGCACGCGTGGGCGCGGACCGGCTCGTCGCGGCGGGATTGCGTCATGCGTGCATGGTGACGAATCGAGCACCGCGCCGCAACGGCATGATGACGCGTCGCCGTGCGCACGCGGCGACATTCCTGCACACAATTCGTGCGCGCGCCGCGCGCTTCCTTCGTGGCAGCACGCGGGCTAGCATTCGGCTCCCGATCGTCGCCCCCTCGCAACCCTCGACCGATGCTGAGCCCATCCTCGATCGCCTTCCTCAAACGCCTGCTCGACGCGCCGGCCCCATCGGGGTTCGAGACCGCGGCCGCACGCGTGTGGCGTACCGAGGCCAGCACCTTCGCCGAGAAAGTGACGACGGACGTCGCCGGCAACAGCATGGCGGAAGTGAATGCCGGCGGCTCGCCGACGATCATGCTCGACGGGCACATCGACGAGATCGGCGTCATCGTCCAGTACATCGATGACGATGGCTACCTGTTCATCTCGCCGATCGGCGGCTGGGACCCGCAGGTGCTCGTCGGGCAGCGCATCCGCTTCCTCGGCACCACGGGCGACGTGCTCGGCGTCGTCGGCAAGAAGCCGATTCACCTGATGAAGCAGGAGGACCGGGAGCGCGCGAGCAAGTTCACCGATCTCTGGGTCGACATCGGCGCCGCGAGCCGCGCCGAGGCCGAGGCGCGCCTCTCCGTCGGCGACGCGGGGGTGCTCGACTCGCGCACCCTCGACTTCCCGAACGATCGCATCGTCTCCCGCTCGATCGACGACCGCATCGGCGCGTTCACCGTGCTCGAGGCACTGCGCCGCTACGCGCAGAAGCCCGGCGCCGCGCGCGTCGTCGCCGCGGCGACAACCCAGGAAGAGATCGCGTGGCACGGCGGCGGCGCGGCGATCTGCGCGCAGGGGATCGACCCGAAGATCGCGATCGTCGTCGACGTCACCTTCGCGACCGACCACCCGAACATCGAGAAGAAGGAGATCGGCGAGCACAAGATGGGCGGCGGCCCGATCCTCAGCCGCGGCGCGCTGATCTCGCCGGTGGTGCTCACCCTCCTCCGCGACACGGCGCGCACGCACGAGATCGCGCACGTCGTCCACGCGGTCGGCCGCGACACGTCGACGAACGCCGACGCGATCCACATCGCGCGCGAGGGTGTCGCGACGGGCCTCGTCTCGATCCCGAACCGCTACATGCACTCCCCGAACGAGATGGTCTCGCTGGTGGACGTCGACAACGCCGCCACGCTGATCGCCGAGTTCTGCCGCGCCGTCACGACGGAGACGGACCTGACCGCGCGCTGACCCGGGCGGGCCGAGCGCGCGCTACGCCTTCGGCGACGCCGGCGGCGCGGCCTGACGCGCGATCCGCACGAGGGCGAACGTCGCCGCTTCGCGGATCTCCTCGTCCTTGTCGGACTGCAACCCCTTCAGCGCCTCGACGGCCTCCGCCGAGCGCGCCTCGCCGAGCCCCTGCACCGCGGCCACGCGGTACGCCGTCGACTTCTTCTTGAACAGCCCGCGCTCCGGCTCCGCCGCCTTGAGGAGCCGCTGCACCGCGTCCGGCGTCGCGAGCTTGCCCAGCGCGAGCAGGAACGCCGCCTGGACCTCGTCGTCCTTCTCCTCCTCCAGCGCGCGCACGAGCGTCGCGGCGGTCTTCACGTCCTTGCGCGTCACGAGCGCCGCCGCGGCCTGCATCCGCATCGCCGGCGCGCCGTCCTTCAGCGCGTCCTGGATCGCCTGCATCGCGCGCGCCGTGCCGAGCCGCATCAGCGCGCTCGTCGCCGCGCGGCGCACGCGGTCGTCGCCGTGCCGCAGCAGCTCCGTGAGCTGCGGCTCCGCCTCGCGCGCCTGCATCTCGCCGAGCAGCTCGGCCGCGTTGCGCGCCACGAACCAGCGCGCGTCGCCGAGCATGTGGATGAGCGTCGGGATCCCGGACTGGAGCTGGAGCAGCGCGTCGAAGTAGACGCGGCGCTCGCTCTGCCCGGAGATCGCCGCGATCTGCTCGATCAGCGCGTCCGCGCCGTCCTCACCCGCACGCGTCAGCACGGCGATGAAGGCGTCGCGCTGATCGCCGGCGTGCGGCAGCTCCTGGGTGAGCGCACGGAGGAGCGCCGGCTTGGCGAGCCGGCGCTGCGCCATCACGAACGCGCGCTTGGCCTCGAAGTCCTGTACCTGCGGCTCGCGCCGCGTCACGCGGCAGAGGATCTCGCACACGAGTGCCGGCCGCGCGTCGCGTGCCGCCGCTTCCGCGATCGCCACGAGATCGTCGAGCACGCGGGTGAGCACCCCGGCGCCCTCGGTCTGGTCGAGCTGCGCGAGCAGCTCGGTGTGCGACGCGGTCGGCGCGCGGCTCGCCGCGAACTGCTCGAACATCCCGCCGCCGCCACTTTCCGCGCCGCGCTCCGGCGTGGACGGGATGGCGACGCTGGCGCGGGGCGTCGGCCGGAGCTTCTCCTGCATCGCCTGCTCGTCGAGGACGTCGACGTCGCTCAGCCCGAAGTCGGGAAGGGTGCCGGGCTCGGCGAGTCCGGCGGCGGGCGCCATGACCGGGGGCGGCGGCGGTGGCGAGGCGGGGACCGCGACCGGCTCGGGCGCTGCTGGTGCAGGGATCGACGCCGCCGGCGCCACGGCCCGCGCCACGAACCGCGTCCCCGCTGCGCCGAGCGCCTCGAGCGCCGCGACCGACGCCGCTCCTCCTGCGGCCGCCGGCGCCCCGACGAGGATCCGCGCCGAGCCGAGCATCCCCGCGGGGGCGGCCGCGGTGTCGAAGGCCACCTCCGCCACGCCGTGCGCCGCCATCCGGGCCGCGAGATCGCTCACGCCGGACAGGACACCCGGTACCGGCGTCCCGTTCGCCGAGATCTCGGTGCCGTCGGCCGCGATCGTCACCGCTCCGTCGCGCACCACGGTCACGAGCGCGCGCAGCGAGGCCTTCTGCTCGTCGACGTTGGTCGGCTCGTGCAGCAGCAGCCAGAGGAGCCTGGCGTAGTGTCGGGCGAAGGTGACCGAATGATCCATGTGACGCGAATCCCAGCCGGCATCGGCCAGCAGGTGGTAGACGACTCGAGTATCGGCGCGTGACGGTTCCGTCCCGCGCGACCGTGCTTCACCGCCCCGTCGCGCCGCGATTAGGATTCGGGGACCGTCTCCCTCCGCCCCGCTCGATGTCCCAGCCGACGTTCCGTTCGGCGCGCGCCCGTGGCGCGCGTGTCCTCTCGCTCGCGCTCCTCGCGTCCCTTCCGGCGGCGGCGTGCCGGACGGCCGAGCCGCGCACGAGCGTCGACGGCGCGGTCGCCACGCGGATCAGGAGCGACATCGCCTATCTCGCTGACGATCGGCTCGAGGGCCGCGGCACGGGCACCGCGGGCAACGACAGCGCGGCGGCGTGGCTCGCCCGCCGGCATGCCGAGCTCGGCCTGCATCCGCTGCTCGTGGACACCACGCGCGCCGAATGCCGGCTCCGCGATGCGCCGCGCGGATGCGGCGGCTACCTCCAGCATTTCGTCGCCCGCGGCGCGGAACAGGCGCACACGGGAGCACCTGGACTCGCCACCCAGAACGTCGTCGCCCTCGTACCGGGCAGCGACCGCTCCCTCGCCGGCGAGTACGTCGTCGTCGGCGCGCACTTCGACCACCTCGGCCGCTCGCCGGCCGACGCGCTCGACCCGGAGGCGAAGAACGCCATCCGCAACGGCGCCGACGACAACGCCTCCGGCACCGCCGCCGTGCTCGAGATCGCCCGCCGCTTCGCCGAGCACCCGGCGCGCCGGCCGCTGGTGATCGTGCACTTCTCGGCGGAGGAGCTCGGGCTCCTCGGCTCGCAGTGGTTCGTCGACCACCCGCCGGTGCCGCTCGACAGCGTCGTGGCCATGGTGAACTTCGACATGGTGGGCCGGCTGCGCCGCGATCGCCTCCTGGTCTACGGCACCGGCACCGCGCGCGAGCTCCCCGCGCTGCTCGACAGCGTCAACGCGTGGACGCAGCTGAAGCTCGTCACCATGCCCGACGGGTACGGCCCCTCCGACCAGAGCTCCTTCTACGCGAAGGGCATCCCCGTGCTGCACTTCTTCACCGACCTGCACGCGGACTACCACCGCGCCACGGACGACGTCGAGAAGATCGACGCGGCGGGCGAGGCGCGCGTCGTCGCGCTGGCGGAGCGGATGGTGCGGGCGATCGCCGACCGGCCCGCCGGCCTCACGCCGATCCGCGCGCCCGCGAAGCCGACGCTCGCCGCCACTCGCGCCGGGAGCAACGTCTACCTCGGCACCATCCCCGACATGGCGGCGAGCGGCGTGGACGGCCTGCGGCTCGTCGGCGTTCGTGCGGGCAGCCCGGCCGATCGCGGAGGCCTCGCCGCGGGCGACGTGATCGTGCTCTTCGGCGGCCGCGAAGTGAAGGACCTCTACGGCTACAGCGACGCCCTGTACGCCCACCAGCCGGGCGACGTGGTGGAGGTGGTCTACCTCCGCGCCGGCACGCGCCACTCCACGACCGTGACGCTGGGGGTGCGCGCGCAGTGATCGCGCCGCGCCGCGCACGGCATCAGTCTTCGGGCCAGAGCCAGGCCGCGCCGCGGACGCCGCTCGAGTCGCCGTGCACGTTCCGCCGCACCACCGTCTCCACCGTGTCCGAGAAGACGTACGGCCGCATCGCGCGCTCGGCCGCGTCGTCGAGGCCAGGAAGGTTGGACATCCCGCCGCCGAGCACGATCACGTCCGGGTCGACGACGTTGACGACGGACGCGAGCCCGCGGCCGAGCCGGTCGTGGTAGCGCGCGATCGTCGCCGTGGCGTTCGCGTCGCCGGCGGCGGCGGCACGCACGATGTCGTGCGTCGAGCGCACCTCCCCCGTGTGCTCGCGGTGATCGTGCTCCATCCCCGGTCCGGAGAGGAAGGTCTCGATGCACCCGCGCCGCCCGCAGTAGCACGGCGGGCCGGGAAGCTCCGCGCGCTCGGGCCACGGGAGCGGATTGTGGCCCCACTCGCCGGCGATCAGGTTCGCGCCCACGTGCACGCGTCGCCCGAAGGTCATGCCGCCGCCGACGCCGGTGCCGAGGATGACGCCGAACACGGCATCGAATCCCGCGCCCGCGCCGTCGGTGGCTTCGGAGAGCACGAAGCAGTTGGCGTCGTTCATGAGCCGCACCGGGCGGCCGAGCCGCTCCTCGAGCGCGTGGCCGAGCGGCTTCCCGATCAGCCAGGTGGAGTTCGCGTTCTTCACGATCCCGGTGCGCGGCGAGATCGTTCCCGGAATGCCGATCCCCACCGTGCCGCGCTCCCCGACCGTGCGCTCGACGAGCGCCACGATGTCGGCGATCGCGTCGATGGACGCCTCGTACTCGCGCGGCGTGGTCACGCGGTGACGGAAGCGCTCGGCGCCGCCGGCGAGCGCCAGCGCTTCGATCTTGGTGCCGCCGAGGTCGATCCCGATCCGGATTGGCGTCGCGCTCCGTGGGTGTGGGGTGAAGGATATGTAGGCCCGCGGCTGCGCGGAACGGCGGGCGTCGCACGCGCGGGCGAGTCGGGATGGCGCTGAGCGTCTGGTCCTCGGCGCGGTACGTCTTTCCGCTCCCCGAGGGACATCGCTTCCCGGTGGCGAAGTACGCGCTGCTGCGAGAGGCGGTGATCGCGGAGGAGATCGTGCCGGCGGAACGCGTGCACGATCCCGACCGCGCCGGCGAGGAGGCGCTCGCGCTCGTGCACACGCGCGACTATCTGCGCCGCTTTCGCGAGGGCGCGCTCGACGCCGCCGAGCTGCGGCTGCTCGGCTTTCCCTGGTCCGAGGCGCTCGTCGAGCGATCGTATCGCGCCGTGGGCGGGACGATCGCGGCGGCGCGCCACGCGCTCGCCACCGGCGTGGCGATGAACCTCGCCGGGGGCACGCACCACGCCTTCCCCGATCATGGCGAGGGGTTCTGCGTGTTCAACGACGTCGCCGTCGCCATCAGGCTGCTCCGGGACGAGGGCCGCCTGCGTCGCGCCGCGGTGATCGATCTCGACGTGCACCAGGGGAACGGCACGCACGCGATCTTCGCCGGCGATCCGGACGTGTTCACCTTCAGCATGCACGGCGGCCGGAACTATCCCTTCCACAAGGTGGCCGGCACGCTCGACGTCGAGCTGGCGGACGGCACGGGCGACGAGGAGTATCTGGCGCTGCTCGCCGAGGCGCTGCCGCGCGTGCTCACCGCGGCGGCGCCCGATCTGGTGGTGTACATCGCCGGCGCCGACCCGCACGAACGCGACCGGCTGGGCCGGCTCGCGCTCACCTTCGACGGGCTCGCGCGCCGCGACGCGATGGTGCTCGACGCCTGCCGCGAGGTCGGCATCCCCGTCGCCGTCACGATCGGCGGCGGCTACGGACGACGCATCGAGGACACCGTGCACGCGCACCTGCGCACGGTGCGCGTCGCCGCGCGGCATGCGTCCTCGTGAGCGGCGCAGGATCGATCAAGCGGCGCGCGCCGGCGGAGCACCAGCTTCCGCGCGCGGTGACCGGGGCGCGCAACGTCACGGTTGTTGGAAGAGGCCGCCTTCGAGAAACCCTTTCGGGGCGGCGCCGGTCTCACCGGGTATTCGTCGCGCACCCACACCGCCAGCCTTCGTGCTCCGCCTCCCCTTTTCGCGCCCGCGTCGCACGGTGTTCGGCGCGCTCGCGCTCGCGGTCCCGCTGCTCGGCACACCCGGGCGCGCGCAGCGGCCCGTCGCGTCCGATCCGCGGATGGTCCACGCAGTGCCGGTGCCGACGGCGGTCGCGGCGCACCGGAGCGGCCGGATCGATCTCGACGGCCGGCTGAGCGACGAGGCGTGGTCCGCGGCCACGCCGGTGACCGAGTTCACCCAGGTCGATCCCGACGAGGGAAAACCGGCGACGCAGCGCACGGAAGTGCGTCTCCTCTACGACGACGACGCGCTCTGGGTCGGCGCGCGGATGTTCGAGCGCAATGGCGCGAAGGACGTCGTCACGCGCCTCGTCCGACGCGATGCCGACATGGAATCGGACTGGTTCGAGATCGTGATCGACGCCTATCACGATCACCTCGGCCGTGCCTTCTTCGACGTCAATCCGTCGGGGTCGAAGTTCGACGCGCTCGGCGTCGGCACCTCGCAGCCGGACGCCTCGTGGGACGCGATCTGGGAGGTGGCGACGTCCATCGACTCCCTCGGCTGGACGGCGGAGCTGCGCATCCCGTACTCGCAGCTGCGCTTCTCGCGACGTCCGGAGCAGACGTGGGGGCTGCAGCTCCGGCGGTTCATGCAACGCTCGCAGGAGTTCGTCACGTGGTCGTTCTGGCGCAAGACGGAGATCGGCGGGCCGTCCAGGTTCGGGCACCTCGCCGGCCTGCGCATCCCCGACGTGCCGAAGCACCTCGAGCTGCTGCCGTACCTCGTGACGCGCTCGCGGCACATCCGGCCGTCGTCGCCGGGCGATCCGTTCAACGACGGCAGCCGGCAGGACGTGCGCGCCGGCGGCGACGTGAAGGCACTGCTCACCTCGAACCTCACGCTCGACGCGACGATCAATCCCGACTTCGGCCAGGTGGAGGTGGACCCGGCCACGGTCAACCTCACCGCGTTCGAGACGTTCTTCGAGGAGAAGCGCCCGTTCTTCGTCGCGGGCGCGGGGATCTTCAACTTCGGCAACGCGAACTGCTACTTCTGCAGCAACTTCAGCTCGATCGAGTCGTTCTACTCGCGGCGCATCGGCCGCGCGCCGCAGCTCGCGGGCTACGCCTCCGATCTCGGCACCCACGTCGACGTGCCCGACGCTTCGACGATCCTCGGCGCCGCGAAGATCACCGGGCGGACGAGCGGCGGCGTCACCGTCGGCCTGCTCGACGCGGTGACGAGGCGCGAGACGGCGCGCATCGTCGACGACGGCGGCGCACGCCGCTCGCAGGCGGTGGAGCCGCTGACGAACTACCTCGTCGGCCGCGCCACGAAAGACTATCTCGACGGCAACCTCGTCGTCGGCGGCATCGCGACGTCGGTGCTGCGCCGGCTCGACGACCAGGCGGTGCGCGACCGGCTCACGTCGCACGCCGAAGCGCTCGGCGCCGACCTCCAGTTCACCTGGGACGGGAAGCGGTACGCGCTCAACGCGAGCGCCGAGCTCTCGAACGTCGCGGGCGACTCGGCGGCGATGCTGCGCGTGCAGCAGTCGAGCGCGCGGTACTTCCAGCGCCCCGATCGGGAGTTCCGCCGGCGCGGGCCGTTCGGCGGCCGCTTCTTCGACGGCTTCTACCGGCCGGGCGCGACGAGCATGCGCGGCCTCGCGTCGTATCTGCGTCTCGCGAAGGACGGCGGCGCGTTCAACTGGGAGGGCCAGGTCAACCTCCGCACGCCCGGCTTCGAGGTCAACGACATCAGCTTCCTCCCGCGCGCCGACTACGTGCAGGTCGTCGGCAACCTCGGCTACAACTGGACCACGCCGACGACGTGGTATCGCGACCTCTCGTTCCTCTTCGGCGGCCAGCAGTCGCAGAACTTCGACGGCGATCTCACCTTCCGGGACGTGCACGTCTTCCTCGGCGGGCAGACGCCGCAGTACTGGCGCTGGAACGTGTGGACGGGGCGTGTCTTTCAGGCGTACGACGATCGGGCGCTCCGCGGTGGCCCCGTCGCGGTGAATCCGGGGGGCCAGACGATCGCGGGCAACCTCACGAGCGACTCGCGCCGGCGCGTGGTGCTCGGCCTCAACCCGCGCTTCCAGCGGAACGACGAAGGGGGCTTCCAGTCCGCCATGAACGTGTCCGCGCGGTGGAAGCCGGCGTCGAACGTCGCGGTCACCTTCGCGCCGTCGTACACCCTCAACCGCGCCGTGCAGCAGTACGTCACCACCGTGGACGACGCGACGAGCTCGGCGTTCTACGGCAGCCGGTACCTCTTCTCCTCGCTGCTGCAGAAGACGCTCTCGATGGACACGCGGCTCGCCGTCACCTTCACCCCGACGTCGACCCTCGAGCTCTACGCGCAACCGTTCATCGCCACGGGCGATTACTTCGACTTCAAGGAGTTCGCCGCGCCGCGCGTACGGCGGAAGCTCGTCTACGGCCGCGAGGCCGGCACGATCACGCCGAGCCGCGACGCGGCGGGAACGATCACGAGCTACGCCGTCGATCCCGACGGCGCGGGCCCCGCCGCGACCTTCACCTTCGACAACCCGAACTTCGACGCGCGCTCCCTCGTCGGCAACGTGGTGTACCGGTGGGAGTACCGGCCCGGCTCGACGCTCTTCCTCGTCTGGACGCAGTCGCGCAGCGATCAGCTCGCGTACGTCGGCACGCTCGACTTCGCTCGTGATCGCGGTGCGCTCTTCGCCGCGCATCCGGACAACGTCTTTCTCGTCAAGGTCAACTACTGGCTCGGGCGCTGAGCGCCCGCCCCTTCCCCGCGGCCGCGTCGCGGCACACAATGCGACGCGATGGCTCCTCCACCGATTCCGCCACCGCGCGCGCACGGCGTCACGAGCAGCACCCCCGTGCCGCTCTACTGGGTGGAGTACGGCGACCCCGCCGCGCCGCCCCTCCTCCTCCTGCACGGTGGGCCCGCGGCGAGCCACGAGTACCTGCTGCCGCAGATGCTCGCGCTCGCCGAGGAGCATCGCCTCGTCACCTACGACCAGCGCGGCGGCGGCCGCTCGCGGCACGACGACGATCGCGCCGTCATCGGGTGGCGCGATCAGGTGGCCGACGTCGCGCTGGTGGCAGCCGAGCTGCGCGTCGAGCCGCTCGTCATCGTCGGCTATTCGTGGGGCGGGCTTCTCGCAATGCTCTACGCCACCGAGGCGGCCGACGGCCGGGTGGCGCCGCCGCCCGCCAGGCTCGCGCTCATCGACCCCGCGCCGATCACGCGCGCGGCGCGCATCGAGTTCGAGCGCGAGCTCGCGAAGCGTCAGGCGAGTCCCGCGATCGCGGCGGCGCGCGCCGAGCTCCAGACCTCGGGGCTCCGCGAGCGCGACGTCGAGGCGTACCGCCAGCGCGCGTTCGAGCTGAGCGTCGCCGGCTACTTCGCCGATCCGGCGCGGGCCAGCGATCTCACCCCGTTCCGCGTCATGGGACGCGTGCAGCAGTCCGTCTGGGATTCGCTCGGCGACTACGATCTCACCGACGCGCTCACGCGGGTGCGCGTGCCGGCGCTCGTCGTCCACGGCCGGCAGGATCCGATCCCGCTCGCGTCGTCCGAGGCGGCGGCACGTGCCCTCGGTACGACGTGCGTCGTCATTGACAACGCCGGACACGTGCCGTACGTCGAGCAGCCCGATCGGCTCTTCGCGCTCCTGCGCGGATTCCTTCGCGAGTCCGCGCCAACACATCCCGCAGCGTCGTGACGTCCCCCATCGTGCGAGACGACAGCGTTCAGCCCCACATCGCGACTCTCGAGTACGACGGCCGCCGCTTCAACGTGACGTGCAAGGTCGTGTTCGACGGCATCGAGTACGTGGGCCATCTCTGGTTCGCCGACGAGGCGTGGGACGATAGCGGCGTCCCCGATCGCGGCTCGCTCCCGGGCCGCACGCGCGAGGAAGCGCTCACGCTCGCCCGCCGCCTCACGCCGCAGGAGCTGATGCTCCGCTACCGGCGTGCGCTCGCCGAAAAGCGCCGCTTCACCGGGCTGCGCAAGGCCACCGAGGACATCCTCGAGAAGATCCGCTACCTCAATCAGGTCGCGATCTCCATGCGCGCCGGCCTGCTCGACGCGGATGGCGCCGCCTCCGAGATCGAGCTCACCGAGCGCCAGCTTCACGACATCGTCGAGAAGCTCAAGGTCTTCGCCGGCATCGAGGGATAGCGCCGGCGCAGGGACCGCGCCGATCTTTCGGCATGGATCCCCGCACCGCCGCGCACGTGCTCGCGCAGATCGCGGCGCACCTCGAGCTGCGCGGCGAGAGCACCTTCAAGTCGCGGGCATACGAGCAGGCGGCCACTGCGCTGCTCGGCGTCGACACCGACGACCTCGCGCCGCTCTACCGCAGCGGCCGGCTCGCCGGCACCCGCGGACTCGGCCCCGCCACGCTGTCGGTGGTGCGCGATCTGATCGAGACGGGGGAGTCTTCGTACCTGGAACAGCTCCGCGCCACGACGCCGTCGGGACTGCTCGATCTGCTGCGCATCCCGGGACTCGGCACGGCGAAGATCCACAAGCTCCACGAGGCGCTCGGCGTCGACTCCATCGAGTCGCTCGAGGCCGCGGCGCGTGACGGCCGCGTGGCGAAGCTGCCTCGCTACGGCCCGA
>DATJGU010000066.1:0-88418 GCA_035494615.1 Gemmatimonadaceae bacterium | reverse complement strand
CGGCCCCCAGCTGTACCCGTGGCTGAGGATGCTCGCCTCGACGATGCTGCCGGGCGCGGCACGCCCGAACGTCTCGAGGATCTCGTACCAGTGCACGATGGAGAACACCGGCCGATCCTCCCACCCCGGGGGGGTCACCAGCCCATTCTGCACCTCGATGGGGTACCTGAACTGTGCCAGCGGATAGTCCTTCGTCGCGTCGATCCGGCGGAATCGAAGCGGGATCGTCTCCGCCGAGCCGGCGAAGGTGAGCTGGTCGACTGGCCTCCAGCTCGTGCTCTTGTCGAGCGTCCCCTTGCTCGCATCGTCGACGTACGCGATACCCTCCCCCACGTTGACGAGCAGGAACCGCAGCGCGCTCACGCTCTTCGCCGCCTGGGCCGCATAGACGAGTGCCGCGCGGTTTCTCGCGTACGTGGCGTAGGTCTTCGTCCCCACCGACGGGTACGGATAGTTGAAGCCGGCGACGAGCACGACCCAGCGCTCCTCCGGATGCACCTCCTCCGTGTCGCCGCTCGGGGTGTCCTCGCCTGCCGAGCCGAGGAGATCCTCGCGCTCGGTGTCCGGCGTGATGGTCGACGAGTCGGCCCCGAACTGCACGCGCACCGCGCCCTCCGCGGTGCTCGCCTCGACGGTGCCCCCCGTTTCGCCGACGGACTTGATCGCCTCGTTGATCGTGGGATCCTGATGCGGCGCCGTGCTCGGCGCCGACGTGTGCATCTGCTCGAGGATCTTGTTGGCGTGCGCCGACGCTTCCTCGTCCGTGATGAGCCCCTTGTTCTGCGCGCCCTTCACCGCGGCGATCTGCTGGTTCGCCTTCTCGCGCGCCTTCTCCTTGCCGGCGAGGTCGGCCAGCTTCAACGCAGCCGCCTGGTTGCCGAAGTTCGTCGCGAGGCTGGCGGCGGTCTGAAGCGCGGCGGCGGCATTCGCCTGCGTTCCGGCGAGCCCCGCCATGTCCCTGAACGCGTTCGGCGTCGTGACCGCGCCGAGCGCGCCCTGCAGTCCGCTGGGCGCGGGCGCCTCGGGCGCGTTCTGGAGGTTGATGATCGTCGCCGGCATCGTCGTCGGCGCGAGCCCCGCCCCGGCATCGGCGCGGCGCGACGTCATGAGCGACGGGTCGATCGTGCCGAGATCGGGCTCGGCGTCGTTCATCACCCAGTCGATGCTCCCCTCGTGCTCCTCGAGCGCGAGGCATTCGTCCATGATGGTCTGCGCGTAGAGCCCGTCCGTCGGCAGGCTGACGAGCAGCGGATCCTGCACCGGCTCGCGCCCCGCGTACTGCGCGTAGAGCTTGGCCGGCGTGGTGATCTTGCCGTAGCCGATGAAGGTGCCGCCGCCGACGCGGTAGACGAGGCTGTTGCCGATGATCGCCACCGGCTCACGGTCCACCACGGAGGCGAGGCTCACCTGATTGAGGCCGGGCACGTAGAAGCCGTCGAGCATCATGAGGAGCCGGTCGCGGTCCATGCTCCACCAGATCGCCTTGTGGTAGAACTCGACGTGCTCGTTCAGGTGCTCGAGGAACTCGGTGACGCCGTGCTCGATCGTGGCGCGCTCGTCGACCTCGTCCCACGCGTCGAGCGGAAAGGGGATCTCCGCGCCGGGATCGGGCACGGCGGTTCCCGGCTCGATCAGATCGTCCGCGCCGGCGACCCCTTCGACGCTGCGCTCGAAGCTCGCGGTGCCGTACCGGAGGCTGACGCGCGTGACGGTGGCGACGGATCCTTCGGGGAGCGCCGACGTCGCCTTCACCTGGATGGTGTCGAGCCGCTCGCGATCGAGCTTCGTCGCTTCCGACGCCGGCACGACGAAGTCGACGCGCACGCTCTGGTTGAACCCGTAGCGGGACGCGAGGGTGAAGTCGGCGTGCACGTCGGCGCCGCGCGCGCCGAGCTGCAGCGAGTTCACCCACTTCGCCGCGATCGTGGGCGCGTGGTCGCGCTGGAAGATCAGGTCGCGCTGGGCCTCGACCTGCTGCGCGAGCTTCGCCCAGATCCCGAGCGCCGGCGAGCCGAGGAAGGGGGAGATCGGCGTCCAGCGGAGCGCGTCGAACTTGCCGTCGGCGGCGTCCTTCGGCCGCTCGACGGCGAGCGTGATGAACACCGAGCCGCGGAGATACGTCAGCTTCTGCTGCGCGCGCGTGCCCGGGAGCAGGGTGGAGAACTGGAACTGGGTGATGACGTCGCGCAGGTGCTGGAGCGCCGACGCGTAGCGCGGCGTCCGCAGATAGCGCTGGATCGCCTCGCGCCACCGGTACGCGCGCTGCAGCGTGAACGGCTTGATCGCGAACGGGACGAACAGGCACTCCCGCACGCCGGCGAACTCGGTGGACACGGCGAGATGACGGAGGATCTGATAGTAGATCACCGTCAGCGAGTGCCCGTAGTTCGGGTTGCGCAGGGTCTCCGTGGTCCCGGTGACGGTCTCGCTCTGGGTCACTTCCGTGACCACGGTGCTCTGCAGCCGGCGGAGGGCGTCGCCGTGCCGCCGGATGGCGTCGCGCAGGCGCTGCTGCTCGCTCGCGCCGGTGTTGCGCGTCCCCTGCTGCGTGGACGAGCTCCATGCGGTGCTCGCGCCACCGCCCACGCCGCCGACGATGGGTGGCACCGCGAAGCCGATCCCTCCCGCGGCCGCGGCGGAGCCGGAGCGGCTGCTGCCGGTGGCCCACTCGTCGAGATACGCGGCGACGGTGTCGTTGTAGTCGCGCTCGCGCGTCGTCGCGTCGTTGACGACGTCGACCTGCTGGGTGAGCTCGTCGCGCTCGGCCCGCTCGAAGCGCTCGAACTCGATCTTCTGGATCCGCTTCGTCTGGCGCGGCGCCAGGGTGAGCGTGCTCGCGACGTTCCCGAGGGAGTATCCGTTGGCCCGCGTGCGGACGCGGAACTCCAGGATGTGGCCGAGGGCCACCGTCGCCGCCTGGTACTGCGCAATGTTGTCCTCCCACTGGATCGGCAGCTCGGCCGACATCTCGACGCGGCCGCTCGGCATCTGCTGCGTCTCGACGAGCGTTTCGGGGGGCTCGGGGACGCGGCGCGGCGGGCGCGCGGTGAGCAGCGCGGCGGCGGCCAGCTCGCGGCCGGAGAGCCGCAGGTCCGCGATGTTGCGCCGCGGATCGCCGGGAGCGGTCGGAGGCGGGGAGACGGGATCGAGGT
This sequence comes from Gemmatimonadaceae bacterium, assembly GCA_035494615.1. Taxonomy (GTDB): domain Bacteria; phylum Gemmatimonadota; class Gemmatimonadetes; order Gemmatimonadales; family Gemmatimonadaceae; genus AG11. The sequence goes on along the minus strand of DATJGU010000066.1, from coordinate 85,266 downwards.
CGAGCAGCTGCTGGCTCTTGAGGCGCGCCGACGGGAGTGGACTGATGTCCGGCTGCTGCACGCGCGCGATCACGGCGAACGCCTTCTCGCTGATGACGCGCTCGGGATTCGAGAAGGGCCGGCAGAAGGTCCCGGGATCCTCCGTGTAGACGCCCGGGTTGCTCACGAGCTCGAGCTCGGTCACGTTCGCCGGCACGACGAGACCGTCGTACCCGGCACCGTCGGACGCAGTCCCAGCGGGGGACGAATCGAGCAGCGCGGGGAGCGGGATCACCGTGACGGTGCGGCTCGGCTCGCGGACGTCGTCCTTGACGAACCCCATCGCGGACCGCTCGCCGTTCAGCCACCACGCCCACCCGAGGCTCGGCGTCACCTCGCCGGTGGCGACGTCCACGGGCTGGTCGAACACGGCGCGGAAGCGTCCGTCGACGCCGATGTTCACCTGATTCCAGCTCAACCCCGTGAGCCCCTCGACCATATCGGGGAGCACCTGCACCGCCGACGAGCGGTCGGCCGAGAATCCCGCCGCGCCGAGCGGCGTCTCGGCGGCGAGCTCCGCGGCGTCGTTCACGGCGCGGTAGACGAGCTTCGAGCGCTTGAAGTCGGGACGCGTCGTGCCGATCGGGACGAGCTGCGCATCCCTGACGGAGTGCGCCACCGTCGTGGCGACCGGTTCCGGCTCCGCGTCGATCAGCGCCTGCGCGTCCTCGGCCGTGATCGCGTAGGTCGGCGCGTCTCCGCCGAGCGTGAGCTCGTGCGCGATCGCCGTGCTGCCGTCGCCTCTGAGCACCGCCAGCGTGGCCGTGCCGTCGAGGGGCGACCCGAGATCGAGCACGACGTCGCCCGGCGTTGCCCGCTCGACCCGCAGCGAGCGGGGGAGCCGCTCGGGCGCGGCGCCGTCACCGGCGGCGGAGGGCGCCGATGCTGGTGCCGGCGCGTTCTCGGTGTAGCTGACCTCGACGACGAGCCGGGCAGGAACGACGGAGGCGCTGTCCGCTCCCGCGACGAGTGCGTCGAACGCCTCGCGCGAGAACGTGATCGTCAGCTTTGTCGTCATGGAAACGCTCGTACCCGCGGCGCCGCGCCTCGACGATCCGCGTCGACGCGAGATCCGACTCGAGTGCGGTGCCCAGCGTGCCGCAAAGCGAATACACCCGGGAGGGGATGGCAAGGGGCGCGCGTGCGCCGCACGCGCTCCGCTCGGAATGACAGCCGAGCAGCGACTTCGCGCGCGCACCCCGACTCCGGTATATTCGGCCGCCTCCTCCCCGCGCCGGCGAGATGTCCTCCGCTTCTCCCACTCTCCGCGACCAGCTGCAGGCGTCACTCGGCGACGCCCTGCTGATCGATCGCGAGCTGGGCGGAGGCGGCATGTCGCGCGTCTTCGTCGCCCGCGATACCGCGTTCGACCGCGAGGTGGTGGTGAAGGTCCTCCCCTCCGACGCGGGGAGCGCCCTCTCCGGCGACCGCTTCAAGCGCGAGATCGCCATGGCCGCGCGGCTCCAGCATCCGCACATCGTGCCGGTGCTGTCCGCGGGCACGACGAACGACGGCCTCCCCTTCTATACGATGCCGTTCGTCGAGGGAGAGAGCCTGCGCCAGCGGCTCCAGCGCGAGGGGGAGCTCCCGATCGGCGAGGCGGTCGGGATCCTCAAGGAAGTCGCACGCGCGCTCGTCTACGCGCACGACCACGGCATCGTGCACCGCGACATCAAGCCGGACAACGTGATGCTCTCCGGCGGGGCGGCGCTCGTCACGGACTTCGGCGTCGCCAAGGCGGTGAGCGCCTCCGCGTCGCACGGCGACTCGACGACGCTCACCCAGCTCGGCGTCGCCCTCGGCACGCCGGCCTACATGGCGCCCGAGCAGGCGGCGGCCGATCCGACGGTCGACTCGCGCGCCGACCTCTACGCCTTCGGGTGCATGGCGTACGAGATGCTCGCCGGCGCGACGCCGTTCGCCGGGCGCCCCGCTTCGGCACAGCTCGCGGCGCACGTGGCCGAGGCGCCGGAGCCGGTGCAGCGACGCCGGCCGAACGTGCCCGCGGCGCTCGGCGCGCTCGTGATGCAGTGCCTGGAGAAGCGGCCGGCCGACCGGCCGCGCGACGCGCACGCGATTCTCCGGGAGCTCGAGCACGTCGTCGTCACGCCGTCGACGACGGCGTCCGTGGCGATGCCCGCGTACGCGCCGCCGGTCGCGCGGACCGTCGAGCTGCGACCGACACCGGCGGGCGCCGCGAGGTGGGTGCCGTGGGCGATCGCCGCGGTGCTGCTCGGCGCGCTGGGGTGGACGACGGTGCGTGCGCGGAGCGCGGGCACGGCGCTGGCGTCGAGCGCGCCGCCGCCGGCGATCCGGTTCACGATCCCCTTTCCCGCCGGGTGGCACGTCGGACGGATCGCCTTCGGGATCTCCCCCGTCGCGATCTCACCCGACGGCCGCACGCTGGCGCTCCGCGCGGTGAAGGAGGACACGTCGCGCATCTTCGTGCGCGCGCTCGACGGGCTCGAATGGAAGCCGGTGGCCGGCAGCGAGGGCGCGAGCGGCGCAGGGTTCTCCGACGACGGACGCTACCTCGTCACGAACGTCCGGCCGTCGAGCAAGTTCGTGCGCGTCCCGCTCGAGGGAGGCACGCCGACGGAGCTCGCGTCGGGGCGCTGGTCGAGCGAGCTCGCGACGGACGGCACGCTCTATTTCACCCCCGGCTTCAACGGTGGGCTTCACTCGGCGGCGTCGCCGGGCGCGACGCCGGCGACGCTCACGACCCCCGACCGCGCGAACCGCGAGCTCGGGCACTGGTGGCCGCAGCTCCTCCCCGACGGCGCGCACCTGCTCTTCTCGAGCTACACGACGCCGCTCTCCGACGCGCACGTCGACGTGCTCGATCTCGCGAGCAGGTCGCGCACGACGGTGGTGCGCGGCGGCGCGTTCGCGCGCGTCGTCGGCGACGTGCTGCTCTACGTGAGCGGCGGAGCGTTGCAGGCGGTGCCGTTCGATCCGCGCACGCTGCGGGCGACGAAGCCGGCGCAGCCGGTGCAGGACGGCATCGGCCTGAACATGTCGGCCGGCGTCGCGGCGTATTCCGTCGCCGGCACGGGGACGCTCGCGTACCTCCCCGAGTCCGTGCACATGCCGCCGCGCGACCTGGTATGGGTGGACCGCGCGGGCCACGTCACGCCGGTCGGCGCGAGGCCGGGCCCGTACTTCGCGCCGAGGCTCTCCCCGGACGGGAAGCGCATCGGCGTGCTGTTGACGGAGCATGGGTTCACCTCGCTCTGGATCTACGAGATCGAGCGCGGCATCCTCACGCCGTTCAGCCGGCACGAGGCGGACATCTCGTCGCTCGTCTGGTCGCCCGACGGACGCGAGCTGTTCTACGACGTCGAGACGCCGGTCTACGACGTGTTCCGCCGCTCGTCGGACGCGGCGGGGCCGGAGCGGCTCCTGTCGGCGACGGCGAACGACAAGCTGCTCGACGGGATCACTCCCGACGGCCGCTCGCTCGTCGTCGAGGAGTCGGGCGACTCGATCGATGTCCAGCTCTCGACGATCGACGTCGCGCAGGGCGGCGCGCCGAAGAGCATCGGCCTCGCCGAGCGCGCGGGGCAGGCGGCGGTCTCGCCCGACGGACGCTGGATCGCGTACGCGTCGGTGGAATCGGGAGAGTCCGAGGTCTACCTCCGCTCCTTCCCCGACCTCGGTCGCGTGCGCCGCCAGGTGTCGTCGGGTGGCGGCCGCACGCCGCGCTGGACGAAGGGCGGCCGCGAGCTGCTCTTCCTCGGGCCGACCTCGATGATGTCCGCCACGGTCGATCCGGCGACGGGCATCGTGTCGCGCCCGGTGCGGCTCTTCGACACGGCGATGATGGGTTCCGGCGAGCGTCGCACCTTCGACGTCACCCCGGACGGCTCGCGGTTCCTCGCCGTTCGCGAGCCGACGGAGCAGCCGGAATACGTGGTCGTGGTGGCGAACTGGCTGCAGAACGTGAAGGCGGGATTCGGGCATCCATGAGTCGCGGCCCGGTCGCGCGCAGTGGAACGCCGGGCCGCTCCGAGAGAGCGGCTCCGCGTTCCACCGAGGTGACGGCCGGCGCGATGGGCTACCGGCTCGCGGCGCTGAAGAACTGGACGTCCGGCGACGGATCGATGCCGTAGTTGGTCCGAGTGAACTCGCGCGGGTTGCCGACGATCTCGAGCCGGTTGCCCGAGGTCCCCGCGGGCAGCGGACCGCCGGGCCCGAGCAGATCGGCGTACACGTTCGCGCGCGCGCCGCTGCCGGTCACGCCGCGGAGGAGCGCCCGCAGGGTATTGCCGTCCCCCGGAGCCACCGACGCGTCGGCCGAGAACCCGCCGGCGAGCTGGAAGTCCGCGACGTCGGTTCCCTCGCATGCGGGGGTCACGATGCGCGTCCGGAGGAGCTGCAGGTCGACCGAGTTGTGCGCCGACACGCCGGCGAGCGGCTTGGCGAAGAAGCGGCGGCCTCCCACCGCGACGACCGCGTTCGCGAAGCCCTCGACGCGATCGTCCTCGGAGTGGAGGCGCAACGAGTTCCGCTCGGTCGCCGCGACCGGGAGCGGCACCGGCACGCCGGTCCCGCCCTGCAGCAGCCACCCCACCCGGCTCGACGCGCAGGCGTCCGGCGTGTCGTCGCGGTAGAGCGTGCGGCGCGAGGAGATGACGGTCCTCGAATCGTGCACCGCGTCCGGCCGGCTCACGCCCCCGCTGGCGATGATCCCTCCGCCGACGACGGCGTCCGACACCGTCACCGAGACCTCGGCCCGCGGCGCGAAGTTGAAGGCGAACAGGCCGCAGCCGGGGCCGGCGGCGGGAGATCTGATGATCGACCGCGAGATCCGCGCGCCGACGACGGCGCCCTCGTGCGGTGCCGGCGCGTTCCCCATGTTCGGGTTGAGCGTGAGGACGGCGATCCCGCAGCCCGTCGGGCCCTGGGGCGCCACGCCGGTCGGATTCGGGTTCACGATCTCGACGTCCTCGATCGTCGCGGCGACGCGGTCGCCGCTGCCGCGCGACACGACGCCGACCGCGACGCCCGGTCGTCCGGTCAGGTCCTCGATCGCGAGCCGGCGAAGCACGACGCCGTCGCCGAGGGTCAGCACGGCGCCCGGAACGTCGGCAGCCATGACGAGCGTCGTGCGCGTGCCCGCCTCGAATCCGACCGGCAGCCGGCTCTCGTCGAGCTGCATGACGCCTTCCCCCTCGAGGGTGACGCCGTCGGGGACGACGAGCGCCTGGTCGATCTCGTACGAGCCGGCGCGGATCAGGATGCGCCGGCCGGCGGCGTCGCTCGCGAGCGCCGCCACGAGCTCGGCCGAGCTGGCGACGACGATCGGCGCACCGGCGGCGACCGTCTGCTGGTCCTTCGCGCTCGCCGGGCGCGCTCGAGGTTCCGTCGGGGTTCGCGCTTCGCTGGCGCAGCTCGCAGCGACGGCGAGGAGCAAGGTAGTGACGGTGAGTCGAGCGGTGGTGCGCCAGAGCGTCGGATGGATCGGTGATCGCATGAGGGCATCTCGATGATGGAGTCGCCCTGTAATCCGTATTCCGCGCGCGGAACGGCTCACGCGTGCGTCAGTATACCGTGATCAACCCGCCCTCCTCGTACCAGAACAGGCCACCGCCCGAACCGTAGTAATAGTCGCCGGGCGTGGAGAACGTGCGCGTGGCGACGCCATCGAGAAACTCCAACTTCTCCGCGTCGGCGTTCCACACGTCGAGAAAGATGAGGGCGTTCTGCACGTCGTCGGGAATCACCCACGTCACCGTGCTTCCCGCCTTCACGCTCACCCGGGTCGGCGACCAGCCGCCCATCCGATCCATCGTCAGCAAGACGTCCCCGACCGACCCCGAATCCACCTTTACGGTCGCCGTGTTGGACCTCGTCCGATCGCCGATGGTGAGCGACGCCGTGATCTTGGCGATTCCCGGTGTGATCGCCGTGACGCGTCCGCTGATGCTCACCTCGGCGATTCCCGGATCACTGCTGACGTACGTGGCGCGCTCCGACCAGTCGCCGACGTCGACGATCCTGAGGTCGTTCCCATCCCACGCCTCGACCACCAACTGCGCGGTGCCTCCGGGGGTGAGAAGGGTTCCGTCCGGCGTGACCGTGACCCTGGCGAGCAGGCGGGACGGCGGCTGGCGTTCGGGTGCCACGCCGGCATCGCTTCCGCACGCGGTCGCGAAGGCAGCACACAGGGCAAGGACGAGATGCGATCGTCTGAACATGTGAGATCCGCAAAGGGTGGAATCCTTCATTCTGTGCTCGACTCGTGATCCGCGGCTCATCTCCCGCCCTCAGCGCCGCTCGTCGTACGCGATCCACTGCCCGTCCGGCGACAGGGCGCCGTCGGCGGCGACGCGAGACAGCAGTTGCGCCGCGCTGCCGTCGATCGGGACCGCGACGAGGCCCCCGCTGATCCGCACGAGCACGGTGCGCCCGTCGGCCGACCACCTCGGCACTCCGGTGGGACCGGTCGTGAACTGCCGCCGCGCGCTGCCATCGGCGTTCATGACGTGCAGCACGTCGAACGGCTGCGCGCCGCCGCACGACGCGGGCGGACAGGCATCGTCGGGACGGTCGAGGAAGGCGATGCTGTTCCCATCGGGCGACCACGCCGGATACCCAGCCGATCGCGTCGAGTCGCTCAGCACCTGCGTCAGCGCTCCATCCTGCACGTTCACCACCTCGATCGTCCCCCACGACGCGTAGGCGACGCGACTGCCGTCGGGCGACCAGGTGGGGGTTCCCGCATCGGCAAATGGCGCGGAGGAGTCCGTGAGCGTCCTCACCACCGCTCCGTCCGCGCGGGCGAGGTAGATCTTCCCGTCGCGGCTGCCGGCGTATGCCAGCCACTGGCCGTCGGGCGACCAGGCACCGACCAGCATCCAGTCCCATTCGGAGTACATGCCCGTCTGCCCTGTGGCCAGCAGCCTCGGATCGCTTCCGTCGCTGTTCATCACCTTCATGCGCAGATCGTCGATCCAGGCGATCCGCCCACCGTCCGGCGACCAGCTGAGCTGAGCGTGCAGGTTCGTATCGCTCGTCAACTGCGTGATGCCGCTCCCGTCGCGGTTCATCACGTAGATCTCCGAGAACCCGCTGCGCGCGCTGACGAAGGCGATTCTCGCTCCGTCCGGTGACCAGACGGGTCCGGAGCCGTCGGTGAGGACGATCGGGGTCGAGTCGCCGACCCGGAGGAGCCGGACCGTCCGCTCGTCGGATTCGGTGCCGGTCGACTGCGGCGTCGACGGCGTTCCAGGCGATTGGGGCGGGTTGCTCCGCGGAGGACGGACGGGATCGCGCTCGGTGCATGCTACTGACAGCGTGAGCACCGCGCCGATGGCGAGGATACAGTGGAACGCGCGCGTCATGCGACTCTCTCCGGCGAGTGATGGGTGGGAGCGAACGGAGCGTTTGACAATTTCCACGACCGGCGGCAGTCTCATCCCAACGCGGGGGCCCGTCGCGAGGTCGCGCTCCTCCCATTCCCGGAATTCCCCGGCGCACCGGCTCACGGCTCGCCGCAGCCACCGCGGAGAGCGGCATGCACCAGCGCGACGTGAGGGAGCTCCTGCAGCGCTGGCGCGCCGGCGACCGGGACGCGCTCGACGAGCTCGTCCCGCTGCTCTACGAGCCGCTCCGGTCGCTCGCGCACGAGCGGCTGCGTCGTGCGCCCAACGAGCACTCCCTGAACACGACCGGCCTCGTGCACGAGGCGTATCTCCGCTTCGTGGAGGCCGCCGGCGTGTCGAGCGACAGCCGCGAGCACTTCCTCGCCCTCGTGTCGCGCGTGATGCGCGGCGTGCTCGTGGACCACGCCCGCGCGCGCGTCGCGGTGAAGCGCGGCGGCGGCGCGCCGCTCCTCGAGCTGCACGAGGATAGCTGGATCGCCCAGGTGGACATCGACCGCGTGCCGGAGCTCGACGAGGCGCTCACCCGACTCGAGGCGCTCGACGAGCGCCAGGCGCGCATGGTCGAGCAGCGGTACTTCGGCGGCCTGACGCTGGAGGAGATCGCCCGTGCGATGGATGTCTCCCTCGCGACGGTCAAGCGCGACCTGCGCTCGGCGCGCGCCTGGCTCGCCGCCGAGCTGGGGAGCGCGCCGGGATGATCCGGGTCAGCGCGCCGACGGAGGTGCCGCGGTGACGCTCACCCCGAGCGACGCCGATCTCGGCGAGGCCGGGAAGTAGAAGCGTCCGAAGGTGTCGTTCGCCGCCACGTTGCCGGCGTAGCGCTGATTCATGACGTTCTCGACGCCGCCGAAGATCGTCGCGGCGCCGAACCGGTACGCCGCGCCGAGGTGGGTCACGGCGTGCGCGGGCAGCGCGCGGAAGGGCACGCGCTGCACGGGCGCACCGGGCTGCGCCTGCACGTACCAGACTCCCTCGCGCGCGTCGCTCGTCTCGACGTACACGACGTCCTGCCACTCGACCGTCACGTGGAGCTCGAGCCCCGACAGCGGGCGCACCTGCGCGCCGACGGTGAATCGCTGCCGGGGCACGGCGGGCATGCGGCGGCCCGAGAGACTGATCGCCCTCGACGCTCCCGTGGAATCGACGCGGGCCGTCGTGTAGTCCTGCAGCCGCATGTCGAGCAGCGCGTAGCTGCTCTCCACGTCGAGCCATCGTGACGCGACCCCCGAGAGTCCGAGCTCGATCCCGCGGTTGCGCGAGCGGCTGGCGTTCTCCACCAGCTCGATGCCGTCGATCGTGATCGGGACGAACTCCCCACGCACCCGGCTGACGAACGCCGCGGCTTCGGCGCGCAGACGCGCGCCGATCCGTCGCCGCGCGCCGAGCTCGTAGTTCCACAGCGACTTCGGTCGCGCCTTCCCCAACGGCGCGCCGGCGTAGTCGGAGATCTCGCCGATGACGGGGAACTCGACGCCGCGCCCGATCGACGCGTACGTCGACGTCTCCGAATCGGGGCGCCACGCCACGCCGACGCGCGGCGAGAGCTGATCGAACGCCTGACGTTGCCGCGGCACGGCGCCCGGAGTCGCGCTCGCGAAGCGATAGGTGAGCCGGTCGTAGCGAGCGCCTGTCGTGACGGAAATGCCGGAAGCGGTTGCCCACTCGAGCTGCGCGTAGCCGGCGATCAAGCGCTCGGCGAGGCTGCCGTCGTCGAGCAACCGGGATCCGCGGCTGCCGGCGTCGTTCTCCCAGATCCGCTCCGGCCCGTGCTGCTCGTCGTAGTCGACGCCCGCGACGACGCGAGGCGCGAGACGAGTCGTCGGCGGCGATCGCAGCCGGACGCCGCCCTGCCGCCGGTGCAGATCGAGATCCAGCACGCCGGCCGGGCTCGGGAGGGAGAGCGTGCGCTCGCCGACGAAGACGTTCCCGTCGACGGCGCCGCCGCCGAGTCGCCGGTCCATCCGGACTCCGGCGCGGTAGCGGTGATCGCGCCGGCCCACGCCGAACAGCGTCGCGACGGGAGCGGCCGCACGAGGATCGAGATCGATCTCCGCCTGATCGAGCGAGCCGGGAAAGCGCGACTCGATCCGCGAGCCGGCCACCTCGACGCCGACACGCGTGTCCGTCCACTCGTAGTCGGCGGCGGCGTGTGCGCGGAGCGCGCTCCCGTCGCTGTGGGCGCGATATCCGTCCAGCGACGTGGACGAGAGCGCGGCGAGACCGCTCGCGCGGCCGTCCGCGAGCGCGCCGCCGGCACGCGCGGCGTACTTGCGGAGCCCGAACGCGCCGGCGCCGGTGCGCAGCGTGACGCCGGGGCTGTCGCGTCCAGTCACGGACACGAGGTCGACGACGCCGCCCGAGGCGCCGGCGTACATCACCGATGCGGGTCCGCGCACGACGTCCACCTGCCGCACGTCCGCGAGCTCGATCATGTCGAGCCGGGCGAGGCCGTCCGGCTCGGTGAGCGAGATGCCGTCGAGCAGCACGGCCACCCCTCGCACTCCCGGCGTCGCGGAGGCGCGCGCCGCGGACCCGCGGATGCCGATGTTGACGTCCTCGGTTCCCCACCGCGACGCCGCCTGAACGCCGGGCATCGCGCGAAGCGCCTCGTGCAGGCCGATCGTACCGGTGCGCGCGATCGCCGCCGAATCCGCGACGGAGACGGCCCAGCCGACGTCGGAGAGCCGCCGAGGATCGCGCGTGGCCGACGTCACGATCGGATCGAGCGCCGTGGCCGCGGGGCGCAGGCGCAGCTGCACCTCCTCCGTGTCGAGCGGGCTCACGCGAACCGTGAGCGTCGCCGCGACGAAGCCGGGACGCCGCGCGGTGAGCCGCACCCATCCCGGCTCGACGCGTCCGATCACGAAGCGCCCGTTCTCCGCGCTCCGCGCGCTCGCGCCGGACGGACTCAGGACGACCTGCGCGTCCGCGATCGGTCCCAGCCCGTCGGAGCGCAGCACGCGTCCCCGGAGGGTGCCCTGCGCACCGAGCGCCCCCGCGAAGGCGAGGATCGTCAGCGACGTGGCGAGCGCCGGCAACGCTCCCGCGCGCAGCGTCATCCCCGCTGCGCGCCGTAGCGCACGAGCAGCCGCTCGAATCCGGGATCGCCTCGCAGCGGATCGAAGGCGGGCCACGCGCGGACGAAGGGAACCGTGACGTCCCGCCCCGCCGGCATCGTGAACAGGAGCTCGAGCAGCTCGAGCGCCGCGTCGATGCGGCCCGCCTTCGCGAACACCTGCACGGCGCCGGCGCTGATGGGCGCCGCGCCGTCGCCGCGGCCCATCGGCGCCAGCTCCATCGCGCGCTTGGCCTCGCGAACGGCGTCGTCGGCGCGACCGAGGCCCGCGAGCGCGACGCCGAGCGATACGTGGATGCTCGGATCGTCGGGGCGAGCGCGCGCGCTGTCCTCGAGGATCGATCGCGCGGTATCGTAGGCCGCGCGCGCCTCCGCGCGATGTCCCAATGCCTCGTGCAGCCGCGCGCGCATGAGCGAGGTCGGCTCGCACAACAGTCCATCGCGACTGAACGTGCTCGTCGATCGCGCGAGCATCGCGAGCCCGTCCGCGTACCGCCGCTGGACCCAGAGGGCGGTGAAGCGTGCGTAGGTGCCCAGCCCGTCGGGATCCCAAGCCGCCGGCACCGTGCGCATGACCGCGGCGAGCGTATCCGTCGACCCGGTCCAGCGCAGGTACTTGAACCCCTTGAGGATCTTCACGTCGTGACGCTCGGGGGCGAGCGCGACGACCCGGCTGAACGCGCGAACGGCCTCCTCGTGTCGACGGACGAAGCTGTAATCGAGACCCAGGAGCAGGAACACGTCCGGGTTGCCCGCGTCGAGGCGCGCGGCCTGCTCGTACTCCGCCGTCGCTTCGTCCCGCCGGCCGGCCGTCTCGAACACGGCGCCGACGGCGAGATGGAGCTCGGGATCGTGCGGAGAGCGTTCGATCGCCAGCCGCAGCTCGCGGATCGCCCGGCTCTGGTCGTCGGCGGAGCCCGTGCCGCACCAGCGCGGGACGAGGCAGAGCGACCAGTTCCCGCGCGCCGGCTCGCGTGCATTCCAGTACGACGCGAGCGCCTCGTGCACCTCCGGCAGATCGGGGCGGAGCCGCAGCGCCGCCTCGGCTTCCAGCCGCGCGTTGTCGCGCCGCGCGGCCGTCGTGTCGTACGTCGCCGCCGCGAGCATGTGCGCCTGCGCGAGGCGCGCCCGGGCACTCGCGAAGCGCGGATCCAGCCAGCGCGCCTGCGAGTACAGCGACAGCACTTTCCGCACGCTGTCGTCCGGCATGCCGGTGTTCTCCGGATAGTCCGACAGCTCGATCGCGCGCGCCTGCAGGTAGAGGTCGTACGCCCGCGCATCGGCGGTCGGCGCGCGGCCGAGCGCGTCGCGTTCCGCGCGGCTCGTGCGGATCCGGAGCGCGCCGACGACCGCGTCCTCGACGTCGCGCTGCAGGCCGACGAGATCGTTCGACGGCCGGTCGAACCGGCGACTCCACAGCCGCGTGCCGGCGCGCCCGTCGAGCAGCTCCGCGTCGACCCGCACCCGCCCGCCGGCGCGACCGATGCTTCCGCGAAGCACGACGGTCGCCTGCTGCTCGCTCGCAACCCGGGCGATCGTCGCGCCGCCGCCGCGGTAGCGCGCCATGGCCCGAGAGCTCGGCGCGACGACGCCGCGCAGGCGCGCGAGGTCTCGCGTGACGGCGTCGGACATGCCGACGGCGAGGTAGCCGCCGCTCGACGCGTTCCGCATCGGGGCGAAGGGCAGGACGGCGAGCCGAATCGGATCAACCGCGACGTTCGTCGTACCGCGGGCGATCGCGGCCGCGGCCGCGACGACGAGCACCGCGCCCGCGGCGACCAGCCCGCTCCTCGAGCGCAGGCGCCGCTGCAGCCGCCGCCGCCGCGCAGCGAACGCGCGTCGCAGGCCGGCGCGATCGCCGGCGCCGGCGTCGTCGAGCGCCTCGAGCAGCGCGGGCGCCGTTTGATATCGCCTCGCGGGATTCTTCCGCAGCAGTCGATGGACGATGTCGTCCAACTCGGGCGGGATGCCCGGACGCAGCGTCGACGGCATCGGCGGCTCGTCGTGCAGCACGGCGTGGATGACCGCGATCTCGTTGTCGGCCCGGAAGGGGAGCACGCCGGCGAGCATCTGGTGCAGCATGACGCCGAGCGCCCACAGGTCGGCGCGTCCGTCGGCGCGCTCGCCCCTGATCTGGTCCGGCGCCATGTAGGCGATCGTGCCGATCGTCGCCTGCGACCTGCTCAGCGTGACGTCGCGCACTTTGGCGAGCCCGAAGTCGAGCACCTTCACCGATCGGTCGGGCAGCAGCATGATGTTGCCCGGCTTGAGGTCGCGGTGGACGATCCCGCTCGCATGCGCCGACGAGATGCCGACGGCCACTTCCCGCGTGATGCGGATCGCCTCGCCGATCGGCAGCGTGCGCTCGCGCTCGAGCCGGGCCTTCAGCGTCTCGCCGGCGTACAGCGGCATGGCGATGAACACGCCGAACGGGCTCTCGCCGACCTCGTGGACGGTGCAGAGGTTCGGGTGGTCGAGCGCGGCGGTCGACCGTGCCTCCTGCAGCAGGCGCTGCTTCGCCGACTCGTCCAGCTGCTGGCGCGGCAGCGGAAACTTCAGCGCGACCGCACGGCCGAGGCGGAGGTCGACGGCCTCGTACACCGCGCCCATCCCGCCGGCGGCGAGATACCGCGTCACGTCGAAGTGCGACACCGTGCGCCCGACGACGCCGAGCGGATCCGGAGATTCGGTGCGCGCCGTCCGCGGCTCGATCGGCGGGGAGAAGTCGTATCGCTCGAGCGCCGCGTCCGCGGCGGAGTCGGCGAGAAGCAGGCGCGCGACGCCGCTGGCCAGCGTCGGATCCGTGGCGCTCAGCTCGTCCAGACGCGCACGGCGGCGCTCGTCCTCCAGCGTGACCAGCTCGTCGAAGAGTGGTCTCGCGCGACGCCAGAGCTCGGGGTCGAACTTCATGCCCCGGCCGGCCCCGCCGCCAGCGAGCCGCGCACCACCCGCGCGACCGATCCGTGGCCCATCGGGATGGCGCTCGCCGCGCCCCTGATTCGCTCGCGCTCCGCCGCCGACGTAGGCGCGTGAGCCGGGCTGGTTGCCTGCACCGCGCTGCGCACGAGGAGCGCACCCTGCGGGGCGGTGAAGGTACAGCGCCGCGGTCGGCTGGCAAGCAAGCTCCGGCTCGCGTCTGTCGGGGGGCGCGGACGCCGTCTCGCCGGACGCGCCGAGGGCGGAAGCATGCGAGCGGGCCGCTCGTTGCGCCGCTGCCGGCGACTGTCATATTCGATCGCGCCCGGCGCCCCGCCTGGAACCCGCTCCATCCCTCCGACGACGGAGCCGCATGGATCCCCTCACGCAACTGCGTACGTCGCTCGCCGATCACTACGCGATCGAGCGCGAGATCGGCGCGGGCGGGATGGCCACGGTCTACCTCGCGCACGACCTCCGGCACGACCGGAACGTCGCGCTCAAGGTCCTCAAGCCGGACCTCGGCGCAGTGCTCGGCGTCGAGCGGTTCCTCTCCGAGATCAAGGTCACGGCCAACCTCCAGCACCCGCATCTCCTCCCGCTCTTCGATTCGGGGGAGGCGGAGGGGCTGCTCTACTACGTGATGCCGTTCGTCGAGGGGGAGTCGCTCCGCGCGCGCCTCGACCGCGAGAAGCAGCTCCCGATCGACGAGGCGATCCGGATGTCGGTCGCGATCGCGAGCGCGCTCGAGTACGCGCACGCGCACGGGGTCATCCACCGCGACCTCAAGCCGGAGAACATCCTCCTCCAGGCGCGCGAGCCGGTGATCGCCGACTTCGGGATCGCGCTCGCGGTGAGCAAGGCGGGAGGCAACCGGATCACGCAGACCGGACTCTCGCTCGGCACCCCCGCGTACATGAGCCCCGAGCAGGCGACGGGCGACCGCGTCATCGACGCGCGGAGCGACATCTACTCGCTCGGCGCGATGACGTACGAGATGCTCACCGGCGAGCCGCCGCACACGGGGAACACCTCGCAATCCGTCATCGCGCGGATGCTGACGGAGAAGCCGAGGCCGATCCGGACGACGCGCGCCGCGGTGCCGGAGTACGTGGAGACGACGGTGCAGCGCGCGCTGGAGAAGCTGCCCGCCGACCGGTTCTCGAGCGTGCGCGACTACGCCGACGGACTGCAGGGCCGCGGAGAGCGTACCGCGCCGAGCCTGTCGGCGACGACGCGACTGCCGTCGGCGCGCCGGCCGAGCGCGTGGCCGGCGCGGCTGCGGGATCCGCTCGTGCTGTCGCTCGCCGCGCTCTCGGCCGCGCTGCTCGCGGTCGCGGCGCTGCGCGGGCGCGACCGCGCCGAGCCGACGCCGCCGGTGAGGTTCGTGCTCTCGACCCCCGACAGCGCGAGAGCGATGCTCGGCATTCCGTGGCCCGGCGCCATCTCCACCGACGGCCGCACCCTCGTGTACCTCGGGCAGTCGCCGCAGGGGCGGACCTTCTACGTGCAGCACACCGACCAGCTCGACGCCAGAGTCATCCCGGGGACGGTCTCGGCGACGCAACCGGTCTTCTCGCCGGACGGGCAGTGGCTGGCGTTCGAGCTCGACGGCAAGTTGAAGAAGGTGCGGCTCGACGGCAGCGCGCCGATCAACGTCGCCGACGCGGGCAGCCAGAACGGCGCCGACTGGACGGCGAACGACGAGATCGTGTTCGGCGCGGAGCTGAACTTTCACGGACTGTCGCGCGTGAGTGCCTCCGGGGGCGCGCTGCAGGAGTTCACGCATCCCGACACGTCGAAGGGCGAGACCGACCATCTGTGGCCGATCGCGTTCCCGGATGGGAAGTCCGTCGCGTTCACGATCTGGAGCGGAAGCCTTGCGTCGGCGAAGCTGGCGACGGCGTCGATTCGCGACGGCGACGTCGTACCACTCGGCCTGCCCGGCGTCCGACCGCTCGCCGTGATCGGCCGCATCCTCGTCTACGTGCAGTCCGACGGTGCCGTCATGGCCGTGACGCTCGACCGGTCCGGGCGGCATGCGGCGACGGCGCCGACGCCGGTCCTCGATCCGGTCGAGGTTCGCCAGGGGCTGAACGGGAACTCGGAGATCTTCGTCTCCAAGGGCGGTGCGCTGCTCACCTCGCGCGGCGGGACGAACACCCGCCTCGCCTGGATCGCGCGCGATGGCAAGGTCACGCCGCTGTCCACCGAGACCCGCCAGTTCGGCTCGCCGAGGCTCTCCCCCGACGGGAGCAGGATCGCCGTCGAGATCAGGGAGCCGGGCAAGTCGGCGATCTGGATCTACGACATCGCCACGAGCACCTTCTCGCGACTCTCGTCGCCGGAGGCGGCGACGTCGCCGTCGTGGTCGCCCGATGGGAACAGCGTCGTCTACACGGCGCTCGGCAGCGAGAAGCGATACGCCATCTGGCGGCAGAATGCCGACGGCGGCTCTCCGCCGGAGAAGCTGTTCGACGCCCTCGGCTTCACGCTGCAATCGACCGTTGCGCCGGACGGCCGCTCGGTGCTCTACGTCGGATACGCGGACAACGATTGGCAGGTCTTCCGCGTCGCGCTCGACTCGCCGAAGGTCGCGAGCCGGTTCGTGTCGCACACGAGCGGACCGGCTCAGCCGGCGTTCTCCCCCGACGGCAAGTGGGTGATGGTGACGAGCGGGGACGGTTCGGGCGCCGCGGAGGTGTTCGTCCGCTCGTATCCGGATGGGACGGCGCGCGTTCAGGTGTCCGCCGGCGGCGGCGCGAACGGCGTGTGGTCGCCGGACGGCAGCCGGGTGTACTACAGCGTCGGCGGCAGCGCGCTGCTCTCGGCGACGCTCGCGACCACTCCGCGCCTGCGCGTCGTCGCACGCGACACTGTGTTCACGACCTCGCCCGTGCTTCCCGGCAGCGGGCCGGCGAGACCGCTCGACCTCGCGCGCGACGGCCGCTTCCTCGGTCTGGTCACGAACCGGAACGACTACCAGCTCGTGGTCGTCCCGAACTGGCTGCCGGAGCTGAGGCAGCGCATGGCGGGGGCGCGGTAGAGAAAGCCCTCGGTCGGGACGGGCGCGATTCCTCGCTCCGCTCGGAATGACGGAGAGGGGTGTCATTCCGAGCGACGGGCCGAAGGCCCTTTCCTCCGTCATTCCGAGCGAAGGGCCGAAGGCCCTTTCCTCCGTCATTCCGAGCGAAGGGCCGAAGGCCCGACGTCGAGGAATCCCCCGCCGTTCGCCGACGCCTGCCGTTCGACCGCTCGCGCCCGGTTCCTGCATTGGGCGGCGGCGTGATCACGGGCATCGTCGTCACCTGGCTGCATCTGCTCGCCTTCGCCGCGGGGCTCGCGGGAGTATGGGCGCGGGCGCGCGCGCTCGACGACTCGCTGCGCCATCCCGAGGACCCGCGTGCGATCCGCCGCGCGCTCGTGGGCGGCGCGTGGTGGTGGATCGCGCTCGTGCTGTGGCTCGCGACGGGCGCGTGGGAGCTCGTCTCGGCCGCGCGGCACGGGACGTCGACGTACGCGGCGAGCGCCGCGTTCACGGTGAAGATCTCGCTCTTCGTGATCGTCCTCGCGCTGGAGATCTGGCCGGCGACGACGCTCGCGCGCTGGTGGCGCGGACGCGCCGAGGTGGACGCGCGGAACGTCGGCCGGATCGAGGTGCTGAGCTACGTGCAGTGCGCACTGGTCGCGCTGATCGCGCTCGCGTCGATCGCCGAGACGCGCGGTGCTCCGCCCGCCGCCGGCGCGGTGGCTTCGTCGGCCGGCACCGTCGCACTGGACTCCGCCGCCACGCTCCGCGACTCCGCGCCTCCGCGCGAGACACCTGCCGCGGACGAAGTCGCACCGCCGGCGCCGACCGGCACCGAGGCCGTCACGCCGGCCGACGTCGAATTGCTGACGGGCGAGATCGCGATGCCGCTCGACGGGATCGATCCCACGGCGCTCCACAGCAGCTTCGCCGACGCGCGCGGCGGTGGCACCCGCACGCATCAGGCGCTCGACATCATGGCGCCGCGCGGCACGCCGATCCACTCGGCGGCGGCGGGACGCGTGCTGAAGCTGTTCACGAGCAGGGACGGCGGCCTGATGGTGTACGCCGCCGACCCGTCGGAGCGGTGGGTGCTGATGTACGCGCACCTCGACCGGTACGCGCCCGGCCTCACCGACGGCACGCGCCTCGCGCGCGGCCAGGTCATCGGCTTCGTGGGCTCGACGGGGAACGCGTCGCCGAACGCGCCGCACCTCCACTTCGCGATCGCGCGCAGCGCCGACGTGACGCACTGGTCGCGCGGGAAGCCGATCGATCCACTCCCCATCCTCGTGGCCGCGCGAGCGCGACGGTGAGCCGGGTCGCGCGAGGCTGAAGAAGGGACTTCGCCGGGACGCTACGAGAACGAACGACTCCATGCGGATCGGGCGGATCGAGCGGATCATGCGGATCGCTCCGTGTGGCGCGAGGGCGCGTCGATGCCGACCCAAAAGCAAATGCTTTTTGTGGTCTGGGCGGACAGCCTCTCGCGCCAGGAGGAACGATCCGCCCGATCCGCCTGATCCGCTCGATCCGTATGGAGCTTTTCGTTCCCGATCCTGGCCCTGCGCATCGATGTGAAGGGCTGGTCGTGAGCGCCGAGGTCAAAGCCGGACACGCCAGGCGGTCCGGCTGCCCATTGCGCGAGGGCGCCGACGGCAGTATACACCGTATACATGCCGCCCCTCCCGACCCGCCAGCGCATCCTCGCTGCCGCGCGCCGGCTCTTCGACGCCGGCGGCGTCGACGCGGTCTCCGTCCGCCGCATCGCCGCCAAGGTCGGGATCACGCCGATGGCGATCTACCGGCACTTCGCCGACCGCGACGCGCTCGTCGACGCGATCGTGCTCGACGCGCTCGAGCGGTGGAGCGACCGGGTGGCGGCGCTCACCCCCGACGATCCGCTCGCGTGGCTCGTCGCCGCCGGCGACGCCTTTCTCGACTTCGCGCTCGAGGAGCCGAGCCGGTTCGAGGCGGCGTTCCTCGTGCCGTCGACGCGCGCGCGCCGCTTTCCGGACGACTTCGCCGCGGGGCTCTCTCCGGCCGGCCGGCTCTGGCTGCCGCGGCTCGAGGAGCTGCGCGCAACCGGCCGACTCGCGCGCGGCGCGGATCCGCTCGAGGTGGGGTTCACGCTCTGGGCCCTCGCGCAGGGTCTCGTCACGCTCCACCGCGCGGGCCGGTTCGCCGGCGACGCCGACGACTTTCGCGAGTTCTACGCGTCGTCGATCCGGCGCTGTCTCGCATCGTTCGTCGACACGAGCGACGAGGCGGGCCGCGCCGCGCTCGTCTCGCGGGGCGGGCGGGCGCGGCGCGGAACGGTACGCGCCTCGCGCGAGCGGGGTCGTCGCTCGTGACGGCGCTTCTCTGCGCCCTCGCGAGCGCGCTCCTGTTCTTCCTCGCGCTCGGCACGGCGGACCTCGGGTTGCTCGCCTGGGTCGCGCCCGTGCCGGTGCTCTGGCTCGCGTTCGGCGACGACGGGTGGCCGCGCGGCGCGATCGCGTGCGTCGCCGCGTACACGCTCGGCCAGCTCGGGATGCTCTGGCCGTACCTCGGCGCGATGGGACCGCTCGTGCTCGCGATCTCGCTCGGGCCGGCGCTCGTGTTCGCGCTCGTCGCGCTCGCCGCGCTCCACGCGGCGCGAACGCTTCCGGCGCCCGTCGCGGTGCTGGTGTTCCCTGCCCTGTGGACGGGGTGGGAATGGCTGGAATCGACGCTCTCACCGCACGGGACCTTCGGAGCGTGGGCCTACAGCCAGGTCTCGACACCGCTGCTGATCCAGGGCGCGTCGGTGCTCGGGCTCTGGGTCGTGAGCTTCGCGATCGCGTCGTTCGCCGCCGGCATCGCGCTCGCGCTCCGGCGTCGCGCGATCGCGCCGCTCGTTCCCGGCACGGCGCTCGTGCTGGCATGTGCCGCGTTCGGCGCGTGGCGCACGAGCACCCCGGAGGGCGACACGATCCGCGTCGCCGCCGCGGCACGCGAGCACGACGACGCGGCACTCCCCGACGCGGTCGCGCGCGCCGAAGCGGCGGAGGCGCGCCGGCTGGCTTCCCTCGGCGCGCGCGTCGTGGTGTTCGACGAGAAGGCGGCGCTGCTGCCGCGCGCTCGGCGGGACGAGGTGCTCGCGCCGCTCGTCGCCGCGGCACGCGAGACGGGGATCACGATCGTCGCGGGCTTCGACGAGACGGGCGCCGAGCGACGGAACGCGGCGTACACGATCGGCGCGGACGGGCGCGTGCGGAGGTACACCAAGCGCCACCACATCCCGGGGCTCGAGAGCGGCTACACGATCGGCGACGGACCCGGTCTGCTCGGCGCGGGCGAAGCGGTGGCGATCTGCAAGGACATGGACTTCCAGCGCACGTTGCGCAGCGACGCGAACGCAGGCTCGGTCGGGTTGATGCTCGTGCCGGCGTGGGACTTCCACGCCGACGGCTGGCTGCACGCACGCATGGCGGTCATGCGCGGGGTCGAGGGCGGATACGCGGTCGTACGCGCGGCGTCGAACGGGGTGCTCACCGTGAGCGACGCCCGTGGCCGGGTGCTCGCGACGAGGCCGAACGGAGGCACCACGTACGCGTCGGTGATCGCCGACGTGCCGATGGGCACCGGCTCGACGCCGTATCTGCGGACCGGCGACGCGTTCGCATGGCTCGCGGCACTTCTGGGAATCGCCCTGGTACTCTCGAGTGTGACGCCCTCGCCGCGACGACTGGCCTCGAGAACGGAGCGTTGATGCGGATCATGCGGATCGAGCGGATCATACGGATCGCTCCATGTGGCGCGCGGGCGCGTCGATGCAGATCCAAAAGCACGTTCTTTTGGTCTCGGCGGACAGTCTCTCGCGCCAGGAGAAACGATCCGCCCGATCCGCCCAATCCGCTCGATCCGTATGGAGCAGTTCGTTCTTGATCCGGACCGGTCAACCTCTCGATCTCCAGACTGCCGCTACGGCGACGAGGGCACGTGTTGCACGCGGCGCTCGATGACGCGGCCGCGGTCGGAGGTTCCTTCGACGTTGCCGGCGACGTCCTCCAGCAGCACGCGACCCGACATCGTGTGCACGCGGCCGTTCACGTACGATTGACGGAGCGTGACGTCGCCGCGCTTCGTCTCGAGCGCGACGGCGCCCGACAGTCGCTGCAGATCGAGCGAGCCGAACTCGGTGCGGCCGGAGACGGTGCCGTCGATCCCCTCGAGCACGACGCTGCCTCCGGCGGACACGAGGGCGACGTCGGATTGCACGGGGACCTCGACGTCGACCTCGAGCTCGGCCGTCGTCGCGCGAGCACGCGGGCGCGTCGTGCGGACGTGGATGCCGCGGCTGATCGGGGTGAGCGCGACGGTGCAGTCGTCGCACGGCTTGCCCGCGAACGTCACGCGCACGTGCACGCTCTGCGTCTCGCCGCCGGTGACGTGGACGCCGCCGCCGGAGGCGACGTCGAGCACGACGCGGGAGAAGGCGCCCGCGGCGAGCACGGTGTCGAAGGGGACCGCGCGCGTGACGGCGGGCGCCACGGCGATCTGCTGCGCCTGGACCACGAAGAGCGCGAGGACGGGAAGTGTGCCGATCATCGGGTGGGGGCTCGCCGAACGGTCACTGGCCCTCGCGCTGGGGCGAGGCCGCCTGAGTCATGCGACAACGCGGGAGAAATTGCAATGGCGCCTCGACGGCGGTGTGGGGAACCCGCGGCGCGCCGCCGGAAGCAAGGCTTCTCGTCGTCTCGGAGGACAGTGTCTCGCGCCTGGAGGAACGATCCGCTCGATCCGCCAGGTCCGCCCATCCGTACGAAGCTCTGTTCTCGATCTCTCCCCGCGGCGCCTGCCGGCGCGAGCCGACCGTCGGTGCGTTTACGCCGTCGCGTCTTCGACGAAGGTTCCGCCGAGCGCAGTGCGGACGCCGTTCACGAGCGCCTGGGGGGTGAAGGGCTTCTCGAGGAAGACGGCGCCCGGCTCGAGGACGCTCTGGCGGCGCAGCGCGTCGCGCGTGTAGCCGGACATGTACAGCACCCGGATACCGGGGCGCCGCGCGCGCAGCGCGGCGGCGAGCTCGATCCCACCGATCTCGGGCATCACGAGGTCGGTGACGACGAGATCGATCGCGGGACCGCCTTCGATCGGGCAGAGGGTGAGCGCCTCGGCGCCGTCGGTCGCCTCGATCAGCAGGAATCCCGCACGCATGAGCGCGCGGCGCGCCGCCGCGCGCACGGCGGTATCGTCCTCGACGAGGAGGATCGTCGCGTTGCTCCACGCGAGATCGGGCGCCGCCGCGCCGTCGCCTTCCGGCTTCTCGACGTCGGCGACCGTATCGACGCGGGGGAGGTAGATCTTGAAGGTCGTGCCCTGCCCGACCTCGCTGTACACCCAGACGTAGCCGCCCGACTGCTTGACGATGCCGTACACGGTGGCGAGACCGAGTCCCGTGCCCTTGCCGACTTCCTTCGTGGTGAAGAAGGGATCGAATACCTGGCTCTTCGTCTCGCGGTCCATGCCGATGCCGGTGTCGCTCACGGCGAGCATGACGTAGGGGCCGGGGGTGAGCGTGACGTCGCCGGCGGCGTGGCTGGCGTCGAGCATCACGTTCCCCGTCTCGACGGTGAGCGCGCCGCCGCCGGGCATGGCGTCGCGCGCGTTCACGGCGAGGTTGACGAGCACCTGCTCGAGCTGCCCCGGATCGGCGAGCACGACGCCGAGCGTCGAGGCGAGGCGGGTCTCGAGCCGGATGTTGGAGCCGAGCAGCCGGCCGAGCATCGGCGCGAGCTCGCCGACGGTGGCGTTGAGGTCGAGCGCGCGCGGCTGGAGCACCTGCTGCCGGCTGAAGGCGAGGAGCTGGCGCGTGAGCGCGGCGGCGCGGTTCGCGGCTTTGTTGATCTCCTCGACGTCGCCGCGGTGCGGATCGCGCACGTCGAGGTCCTCGAGCAGGAACTCCGAGTAGCTGCGGATCGCGGTGAGCACGTTGTTGAAGTCGTGCGCGATGCCGCCGGCGAGGCGGCCGACCGCCTCCATGCGCTGGCCCTGGCGCAGCCGCTCCTCCGTCTCGCGCAGCGCGACCTCGGCGTGGCGGCGCACGGTGATGTCCGTCGCCACGCCGAGGACCTGGACCTGCTGCGCGCCGTCGTGATCGGTGACGACGAGCGGCCGCTTCACCGTCTCGAGCCAGCGTTCGGCGCCGCTCGCGTCGTGGAGCACCTCCTCCGGGATGACGAGATCGCGGCCGGACTCCATCACCTCGAGCTCGGCGCGTCGGAAGAACGCGATCTCGTCGGGGCTGGCGGTGAAGTCGGCGTCCGTCTTGCCGACGAGCTGGTCGACGGTGGTGCCGTACGCGTCGGCGAGCGAGCGATTGGCGAGGGTGAAGCGTCCGTCGCGATCCTTGGCGAAGACGAACGCGGGGATCGTGTCGATCACCTCGCGGAGGAAGCGGCGCTGCTGCGCCGTCTCGGCCATCGCGAGCTCCGCGGCGCGGGTCTGCTCGGCGAGGTCGGTGGTCTGCGCCTCGAGCTCCTCGGTCTGCAGCTCGAGCTCCATCGCCTGGCTCTCGAGAAGCTCCTGCTGCTCGAGGAGGCCGCGCGCCTGCCCGAGGACCTGCGCGCGGAGCCGGAGGAAGACGAGCAGCAGCACGGCGATGGCGAGGGCGCCGCCGACGACCAGTCCGCGCCGAGCGCCGCGCTCCTGTTCCACGCGCCGATCGTAGAGCGCGTCCTCCGCGTCGAGGAAGGCGGTGAAGCTGTTGAGTACCAGAGCGAACTCGCCGTGGCGCCCGAGCGAGTCGCCCGCCTCGCGGCTCGCGCGGCCGGCACGCAGCGCGGGATCGGCGACGTCGTGATCCCACTGCGCGAGCGCGCTCACGATGGCATGCGCTCGGCGCTGCTGTTGCGGGTTGTCGTCCGTGAGCTCGACGAGGGTGTCGAGCTTCTTCGGGAGGGCGCGGCGGGCGACGTAGACCTGCTCGTACGAGCGGGCGTCCCCGTAGAGGAGGAAGCCGCGAAGTCCGTTCTGGGCGTCGAAGGCGAGGGCCCGCGCTTCACGCGCCACGCGCGCGACCTCTCGTCCGTGGCGCACGCGCTCGGCGCTGCTCCCCTGCACGAGGGCGAGCGTCCCGAGCACCGCCGAGACGGCGGCCAGCGCGAGCGCGCCGCTCCAGAAGGCGCGGGCGAGCGGCCGGAGCACGTCGGAGCGGCTGACGGGGGGCGGCAGCGGGGGAAGCGAAGTGGGCACCGGCGGCACGATGCGGGGGGTCCTCCGCAAGTCGGGCGAGGGGGCGATCGTGAATCGACGACCGGCGCGGGGGGCGGTCACCATAGGGGCGAACTGTCCCACGGAGTGCGGCGGAAGTTGCACTGTCGCCGGCATGCCCGACTCCCTCATGCATCTCCTCGCGCACTACGGCGCGGTGATCGTCGGCGTCGCGATGATCACGGAGGGGTGCGGCATCCCGGTGCCCGCCGAGACGATTCTCGTGACGGCGTCCGCGCTGGCGGCGCGCGGCACGATGTCGATCTGGTGGGTGGCGATCGCCGCGGCGCTCGGCGGGATCGCCGGGGGATCGGCGGGCTACGCGATCGGCGCGCAGGGTGGCATACGCCTGATCCGGCGCTACGGCGCGAAGATGCGGCTCGACGAGGAGCGGCTCGCGCGCGCGCGCAAGTTCTTCGCGCGGCGCGGGCTCGTGGCGGTGTTCCTCTGCCGGTTCGTCGGATTCATCCGGATCCTCGTGCCGAT
Source organism: Gemmatimonadaceae bacterium (assembly GCA_035494615.1). Lineage (GTDB taxonomy): Bacteria > Gemmatimonadota > Gemmatimonadetes > Gemmatimonadales > Gemmatimonadaceae > AG11. Next base: position 61,100 of record DATJGU010000066.1, on the reverse strand, counting down.
GGTCGCCGGCGTGGCGCACATGCCGTTCGCGCGGTTCTCGGCCGCGAACGCGGCGGGAGCGATCGTCGCGTCGGCGTGCTACGCGGCGCTCGGGTGGTTCTTCGGCAAGGACCTCGCGCGACTCGAGCACCATCTCGCGGAAGCGACGATCGCGGCGGTGGTGCTCGTGATCGCGTGGCTCGCGGCGCGACGGGCTCGCGCTCGCGCGACGACCTGAGGGCCGCGCGGCGCGAGCGCTTCACGGCGCGACGCGCGCCCTACCGATCGTCGAGCACTGACTAGTCGAGCGGGTCCTGGAATACCACGATGCCGATCACCGTGAGGACCGCGACCACGCCACCGCTCACGAGCGCGAGCGTGCGGCCCGCGCTCACGCCTCGAGATTCCAGCCGTCGCAGGCTGTCGATCGGCACCGTCAGCGCGAGAGGCTGTCCTGTTTCTCGCGAGCGCCACGCTTCACCGCGCAGCGTGTCTCGCACGACGCTCGTGCCGCTCAGCTCGACCCGGCTGCCGTCGGCGCGTGTCGCGCGCACGTGGCCGGGCACCGCTCTGTCCCGCCCACCGACGACGGGAAGCGGATGCGTGTGCCAGCTCCGGCATCCGGCGCCGAGGCATGGGAGCAGCAGCATGGCGGTGCAGCGGCGCACTCGCCGACGGAGGAGATCCCGCGGGGGCCGAGTCGACGTCGGCGTGGCGCCGACTGCTCGCGCACGCACCGTGGTGACCGAGGCGTGCGTGGTCATGGCGGATCCGGAGAGAGGGGCGTGCAGGACGTGCAGGCTCGGACCGCGCTGGTCGGACTCCTCGCGGAGTCGGCGAGCGGGGGGAGTGAGTGTACGTCTCGCAGGTTGTCGGCGCCAGGGAGGCGTAGCGCGGGGGCGAGCGGGCGTCGACGGAGGCGTGCGGTGAGCGGACGAAGGGGCGTCGCGCCGCGACGCCCCTTCGTCGTTCCGAGTCAGCTCCCGAGCTTGCCCTGGATCTCCTTGGCGCGATCGAGGTGGTGCTGGAGGATCGGCGCGGCTTTCTGAATCAGGGCTTTGAGCTCCTGGTTCTGCGCGGCGCCGAGTGCCTTGGTCGCCGTCTCGATGACGGCCTGGTGGTAGGTCACCTCGTAATCCATGTACGCCTTGTCCCACGACTTGCCCTTGGCCATGGCGTCGAGGCTGTCCATCTCGGCCTTCGCCTGCGCCTCGCTCTGGTCGCCGGCGGGGGCCTGCGGGGTGACGTTCAGCTTCTTGGCGAGCTGCTGGCCCTGGGCGCGGAGGCTGTGGTGCTCGCCGGCCATGAGCCGGCCGAACGCCTTGACGTCGGAGCTCGTCGCCTTGGTCTCGGCGAGCTTGCCGCGCGCGCTGTCGGCCATGTTGGCCTGGTCGAGGATGTAGACGATGTTCGCGTCGGTGAGACCGCCGGCGGCGGACGCGTTCGCGGTGGTGTCACCCGACGGCATGGCCGGGTTGGCCGGCGCGGCGGCCATGCCGGTGTCGGCGCGGGCGGTGTCGGCGGCATTCTCCTTCTTGGCGCAGGCAGCGGCGGCGACGGTGAGGACGGCGAGAGCAGCAACACGGGCGGAGTGCATCGCTCGAGACCTCCGGTACGGGTGGAGTGCGGCCACGGGGCAGCACGAAACCACGAGGCGCTGCAAGAGATACACCATGGAATCCTTGAGAAATTTCGCGGCGAGCTCGGGCGGTCTCGGCGCAGCGCGACATCGTACCGGGCGCGCGGCGAAAGGTGCGAACGATGAGCTCGACCCGTTCGAGTTCAACCATAGGAGTGCGGCCGGCTCACCAGGGACCGAAACGCGAAGGGGGGCCGATCGCTACCTTCTCCCCCGACACCGCGTAGAGACGTACGTCGGGCCGCCGCGACGCAGCGGCGCAGAGCGAGCTGCACGCTCGGGCGAGTCGTCATGCGCCGCCACGTATTTCGGTGGCGACGTTGGCCAGCCGATTGACGGAGGAGCCATGGAGCGGGACTTCCAGGCACTCATCCGACGCGCCGACCAGGCGGACGAGGAGGCGGCCGACAGGCTGTTCGCGCTCCTCTACGACGAGCTGCATCGGCTCGCGGAGCGGCAGCTCAGGCGCGGCGGCTCGTCGCTCACGCTCGGCACGACGACGCTGCTGCACGAAGCCTATCTCAACATCGCCGGACGAGCGAACGTCGCATTCTTCGACCGGCCGCGCTTTCTGGCGTACGCCTCCCGCGCGATGCGCGGCCTCGTCATCGACTACGTGCGCAGGCGCCGCGCCCGGAAGCGTGGCCGCCAGTTCGAGATCACGCTCGACGATCAAGCGCCGGCGTCGCACGAGGCGATGCGGAAGGTGGCGGAGCTGGAGCGGCTCGGCGACGCGCTCGAGGAGCTGGCGGAGATCGACCCCCCGCTCGCCGAGCTGGTGGACCTGCATTTCTTCTGCGGCTTCTCGTTCAAGGAGATCGCCGAGGTTCGCGAGGTCTCGGAGCGCACGGTGTATCGCGAATGGCGGAAGGCACGCATCGTCCTCCATCACACGCTGCTCTCCGGCGATGCGCCCGCGCCGAACGAGTCGGCGTAGCAGGCGGCGGCGAGCGAAGACGGCTCAGCGCGGGCGTCCGCCGGTGGGAGCGGTGAACATGCGCTCGTCGAGCCGGAGACGTCTCACCACCATCGCGAAGCGGGCACTTCGCCGTACCGCGTCGAACATCGGATCCGAGAACGGGACGAGGGGAGCCTCGCCGGCGCTCGCCGCATCCTCGAGCGCCGAGAGGGCGCGGGCGGTGTCGCCGAGCCCGAGGTAGCCATAGGAGAGCGTCCGCGCGACGTGCCACTCGCGTCGAGGATGCGCATCCAGCTCGCGCACGACGGCGGTGGCGCCGGCGCGATCGCCAGTGGCGCCGAGCACGTACGCGGCCATGCCGTTGAAGGGGATCGGGAGCGCCGCGCGCGCGAGGGCACGCGCTTCGCCCAGGCGCCCGTCGTTCAGGACGGCGATCGCGAGAAGGGCATGCGCCGCGAAGAGCGAGGAATCGAGCTCGTACGCACGGCGGCTCTCGGCCAACGACTCGTCGTACCGCCCGAGCAGCGAGAGGCAGTACGCGAGTCCGACCGATCCCGTCGCCGACAGCGGGTCGGCGATTCGCGCGCGCCGATACGGCTCCTCGGCGCCGGCGATCTCGCCGGTGAGGAGCAGATGGAGTCCGTACAGGTACTGTCCCGGCGCGAAGCCGGGGTCGGCGGCGATGGCGCGGCGGAATGCGTCGCGCGCCTCCGGCCAGCGCAGGGCATACTCGTTGGCCACCGCGAGCGCGACGTACGCCTCGGCCAGCGTCGAGTCGAGGGCGAGCGCGCGGTGCGCGGCGTCGATCGCGCGGCGCTCCACCGTGCGCGCCGGAGGACCGCCGAAGTTCGGCCAGATGACGAGCGCATAGCCGAGCGCCGCGTACGCGCGCGCGAAGGTGCTGTCCTCGGCGATGGCGCGCTCGAAGTACTCGACCGCCTTCTCCACCCCGCTCCCCCTGCGCTCCATGAGATAGTGCCCGCGCAGGTAGAGGTCATAGGCGTCGAGATTCGTCGTTCCCGGCGACGGAACCGCCCGGCCGTATTGCGGCCCCACGGCCTCCGGCATCCTCGCGCGGAGCGCGCCGACGACCGATCGAGCGATCTCGTCCTGCATGGCGAAGACGTCCTTCACCTGCCGCTCGTACACGTCGCTCCACAGGGTCAGCCCGTCGTCGACGCTCGTGAGCTGCAGGGTGAGGCGCATCCGGTCTCCCGCGCGACGGACGCGGCCCTCGAGCACGGTGCTCACGCCGAGCCGGCGGCCGAGCTCGCGCACGTCGACGTCGTGGCTCGAGCGGAACGCGGCGGCCGACGTGCGCGACGCCACGCGGAGGGCGCCGCCCTTGCTCAGCGCCGCCGCGATCTCGTCGGCGATCCCCTCTCCGAGGTATGCGTCGGCGGTGTCCGCGCCGACGTCGTCGAAGGGAAGAACGGCGAGCGTCGGTGCGCGCGCGGGCGCCGTCGCCGGTCGTCGATGCTCGCCACGAGACGCCGCGGCGTACGCCGCGAGCGCGAGCGCGACGAGCGCACCGCCCAGCAGCAGCACCGTCCGGCCGCGCCTGTCCGGGCGCCGGACGGAAACGACGCCGTCGGCCGGCGGCGTCGCGACGGTCGCGAGGGCGTCGAGGATCTCGCGCGCCCGCTGCGGCCGGCGGGCGGGGTCCTTTTCCAGACAGCGCGTCACGAGACGGGCCAGCGCGGGTGAGATCTCCGCGCGGCTGGAGAGCGGTGCGGGCGTCTCGCCGAGATGGGCGGCGAGGAGCTCGCGCGGCGTCGCGCGGTCGGCGTAGGGATGCACGCCCGCGAGCAGCTCGTACGCCATGACGCCGAACGCGTAGACGTCGGCACGATGGTCCACCCCCGGGTCGGCCGCCGCCTGCTCGGGCGACATGTAGGCGGGCGTGCCGATCGTCGAGCCGACGGCGCTGAGCGTGCGCAGGTCTCTCGAATCGTCCCCGCCGCCGTCGCGCGCACTCGGCGCGGATCGGTCGTCGCCCTCCGCGGCGGCGACCACCGCCTTGGCGATCCCGAAGTCGGTGACGACGGCGGCAACCTGCCCCGACCCCGCCGACGGATCGCCGGAGAGCAGCACGTTCTCGGGCTTCACGTCGCGGTGCACGACGCCTTGCTCGTGCGCGAACGCGAGGGCTCGCGCGACGTCGCGAAGGACGGAGAGGGCGTCGCCGAGCGGCAGCGGACCGTCGCGGGTCAGTCGCGCCCGCAGCGATTCGCCGCGCACGTAGGGCATCACGTAGTAGGGGAGGCCGGCCGCCTCGCCGGCCGTGAAGAGCGGGACGACGTTCGGGTGCTGCAGCGCGGCGACGACGCGCACCTCGCGCGCGAAGCGCTCGGCTCTGATGCCCGCGGCGAGCACGGGGAGCAGGACCTTGACCACGACCGTGCGCCCGAGCGCGCGCTCGTGCGCGAGGAAGACGCGGCTCATTCCGCCGCCGCCGAGCTCGCGCTCGATCGTGTAGCTGTCGCCGAGCGCCGCCTGCAGGTAGGAGGCGAGGTCCGATTCCGCGCGCGGCGTCGCGCGGGCGTCGTCGCCGAGCACGCGGGAAAGCGAGTCGTCGAGCGAGCCGTCGAGAAACCCTTCGCGGTCCGCCGCGGCCTCTCCGCGGAGGAGCGCCGTCACCTCGGCGGCCAGCTCGGGCGACCGCGCGCGCAGCTCGGCCAGCCAGGCGGCGCGATCGCCGTCCGCGAGCTCGAGCGCCCGGTCGAGGAGCGGCCCCAGGTCCCGCCAGCGGTCGCGATCCATCACGCCATCTCCGGTATCTCCGTCGGGCCTTTCAGCATACGACCCTTTCCCCCTCCTGAACAGCACGAGCGAGGAGCTCGGCGGTGGCACGGGTCGCGAGCTCGTGTCAGTTCGCGCGGCAGCTTTGCGATCTCTGGCTATCGCGGACGAGGAGCGCGCGACGGTGAGCCGGTCGCCCGTCCCGTGACCGCGGAAGACTCACCTCTGGCCGGAGATCGAGATGCGCTCGAAGTCGTACTTCTCGCCTTGGACGAGGCGCCCCGCGCTGCTCGGGGCTCTCACGTTCGCCCTCGTCGTCCCGGGTTGTGACACGGCGGGGCGATCGGTGTCGTCAGCGACCGACGCGCAGCGGGGCGCGACCGCGACCAGGGCGCTCGGGGGAAGGCTCGTTCGAGACTACGGATCGGAGGTGCCGCTCGCGTACTACCAGCTCTCGCTCGATTTCAGCAGGAGCACGGCGGGGTTCACGCCACCCGTGCAGGCGCGCGCGTATGCCTACATGGGGATCGCGCTCTACGAGTCGCTCGTCGGCGGCATGCCGGAGCAGCAGTCCATCGCGAGCCAGCTCAACGACATCGGTCCGCTGCCGACCGCGCATGGCGGGCCGTATCACTGGCCGCTCGTCGCCAACGCCGCGCTCGCGGAGGTGATGCGCGGCCTGTGGGGTGGAAGCACGAATCGCGCTGCCGAGAACGTCGCCGCGCTCGATGCGCTCGAGGCGGAATTCGTCTCGCGGTACGACGACATCCCCCCAGGGATCGCGAGGCGATCGATCGAGCTCGGACACGCGGTGGGCGGCGCGGTGTTCGCCACCTCCCGGGACGACGGCGGCGACGAAGGCTACGCGAAGAACTTCCCGGCGACGTACACGCCGCCCACGGGGCCGGGACTCTGGGTTCCTCTTCCCGGACAGGTCGCGATGCAGCCGTTCTGGGGAGCGACGGTCCGGACGTTCGCGCTGGCGAGTGCCTCGCAGTGCAATCCGAACGGACCGCCGGCCTATTCCGAGGCGGCGGGCTCGGAGTTCTACGCGCAGGCGCTGGAAGTGCACGACCTGGCCGTCGACGCGACGCCGGAGCAGGTCGCGATCGCGAGATTCTGGGCGGACGGCCCCGGCACCATCTCCGGTCCCGGCCATTCGCTCGCGATCACGGATCAGATCCTGATACAGGAGCACGCCGATCTCGCGGTCGCCGCGCAAGCGTACGCGCGTGTCGGCATCGCCGACGCCGACGCGGTGACCGCTCTGTGGCAGGTGAAGTACGCCCACAACCTGATCCGTCCCATCACGTACATCCGGCAGGTGATCGACCCGGCGTTCACGTCGATGCTCCCGACGCCGCCCTTCCCGGAATACGTGTCGGCGCACTCGGGGCAATCGGCGGCCGCGATGTCCTCGCTCGAATACCTGTTCGGTCCGAGCGTCGCGTTCGTGGATCACTCGCACGACGCCGACGGCCTGCCGCCGCGGCCGTTCGAGCGTCTGTCCGCCGCGGCCGAAGAAGCCGGGATATCGCGCCTCTACGCCGGCATTCACTTTCGATCGGGCAATCTCGACGGGCAGTCGCTCGGGCGGTGCGTCGCCGCGAGGGTGAACGCGCTGCACTGGCGCGCCGACTGAATCCACTGCGCGACCCGCATGTCACGCGGGCGTGCCTCAGGTGCCGAGCGAGGCGCGCAGCGGGGGATCGACCAGTGCGCGGAAGCGCGCGTCGACGTCACGCGCGTGGAGCGCGGGGTGCGCGAGCCACCACTCGAGGGTGAGCACGAAGGTGGCGGCGAGGTGGCGGGCGAGGAGGTCCAGGGGGAATTGCGCATCGCCCGCCACCGTTCGCCCGCGGCGCTCGGCGCGCAGCTCGACGACGAGCTCGCGCTCGAGCACTCGCCGCAGGTGATCGTGGACGGTCCCGGCATCGCGCGGGTCCGTCAGCCCCTGCGCCCGCCAGCGCTCGACGTGCTCGAGAAAGGGCAGACTGAATCGGAGGAGCCGATCGGACGCGGTCGACCAGCGCGACGGCGGTGACGGCCGCCCGATGCGGAGCAGATCGAGGATGCTCTGCTCGAGGAGATCGGCCTTGTCGCGATAGTGGGTGTAGAAGGTCGAGCGCGCGACGCACGCGCGGCCGAGGATCTCCTGCACGACGACGTCGTCGTACGGCTTCTCGTGAACGAGCGAGCCGAGTGCGGCATGCAGCGCGTCCCGGGTCCGCTGCGTGCGTCGGTCGATGTCGGCGCGGTGTGCCATGCGAGTCCTCGTTCGTGCCGTGCGCGGGACGACGCGCCGCGCGCTCGCGCGATGTCGTACACGACGTCGCCGGGTGTCCGGCGCGCCGCTCCGCTCGTCTCCACATTCTAGTCGCCAGCCGGGTGGCGTGCAGGAGCGCCCGCCGGCCACACGACGGAGCGCCGATGACGAACGACGACGAGATCCCGATCGCGACGAAGGGGCTGGTGCTGCGGCGGGCGCAGGCGCGCTGGTACGACCTGCTCGCCGCCGCGCTGACGCTCGGGCGCGACCGCCAGCTTCGCGAGCGGTTCGCCGCGCTGGCGCGGCTCGCACCGGGCGAGCCGGTGCTCGACGTCGGCTGCGGCACGGGCACGCTCGCGCTCGCGGCGAAGCGCGCGGTCGGGGACGCGGGCTCGGTCGTCGGCGTCGACGCGTCGGCGGACATGATCGCGCTCGCGACGGCGAAGGCGTCGCGCGCCGGCGCATCCGTGAGCTTCCGGAGCGCCGCCGCCGAGCGGCTGCCCTTCCCCGACGCGACGTTCGACGCGGTGCTCTCCACGCTCATGCTGCATCATCTGCCCGCGCCGCTCCGCCGCGAGTGTGTGCGGGAGGCGTTGCGCGTGCTGCGGCCCGGCGGACGGATGCTCGTCGTCGACTTCGCGGCGCCGTCGGCGCGGCACGGCGGGCTGCTGAGCCGCCTGCACCGGCACGGCGGCGTGCCGCCCGACGCGATCGTCGCGCTCCTCGGCGGCGCGGGGTTCCACATCGTCGAGCGGGGCTCGGTGGGGATGAGCGATCTGCAGTACGTGCTCGCCGAGGTGCCGCGCGCGGGGGAGTCGCTCGTGCGGTCCGACGCGGTCGTCGCGTCGCGGTCGCTCCCGGCGCTTCCGGCTCCGCGTTGGATCGTCCCGGCGATCGTCGTCATCGCGATCGCGGCGCATCTCGCGGTCGCGCAGCGGATCGTGGGGCGCGTCGCGCGCTCGGGGGTGGGCGTGGCGACCGTGGGGCTCGTCGCGCTGGGGCTCGCGATGCACCTGCCGAGGCGGCGCTAGCGGCGGCGCGATTCCGGTCCCGCTTTCGGGAAGCGCGCGATTCCTCGACGGCGCGCCTGCGGCGCTCCGCTCGGAATGACATGGCTGCGCGGTTGCGCGACGTCGAGGTCACGACGCGGCGCCGTGCTCCGGGAGGAACCGCCGCTCAGACGCGCTTGGCCTTCAGGGCGTTGAGGACGGCGCACATCGCTGTGGCGTGCGCCTCGGCATCCTCGATCGTGCGCTCGGTGCGGGTGCCGTAGAAGACGGTCATCCTCGACCGGGTGCGGCGATGCTCGACGAGGAAGCAGCGACGTTCCGGTCGCGGAAGCACGCGCCACGCGCCGCGGCCAGGGTCGGTGGCATCGATGCGGCGAAGCGAAGCGAGCGAGTCGGAAGCAGCCATGGAGCGGGCTCGATGTGAACGACGGTTCGGGCCGGCGCAGGTCGCCACGCCTCACGCCGTGACCGCGATCGAGCGATCGTGATCCGGCATGGCGGGAGAATCTAGGCGACGACGGCGGTGTCCACCATGCGCATTACGGCCGTAGCCGCTTCTCGCCGCCTCCTCCCCCGCTCGCGCTGATGGGTGCGCCGCGTCGCCGTGCTACGGTCGCCGGTAGACCAGCACACCGAGATCGGCGCGCGTGAGCGTCAGCGAGGTGCCATCGACCAGGGCATCGACGTTGACACCACTCCCGTGGACCATGTCGCCCGTCCAGCATCCTGTCAGCGGTCCCGCGCTCGTCGTCGACCTCGCCACGGGGCTGCGGACCGTGCACGAGCAGCTCGCGACCACGTCGCGCTCGGCGCGGACGCTGGTGAAGAACGGCTCGCTGCGCGCGACGCTCGTCGGGCTCGCCGCGGGCGGGACGCTCGCGTCGCATTCCGCCGACGGCCCGATCACGGTGCACGTGCTCGAGGGCGCGATCGAGCTCGAGGCGAACGAGCAGACGTGGTCGCTCTCCAGCGGCTCCCTCCTCGCGCTCGACGCCGGCATCGTGCACGACGTGCGCGCGCCGGCGGGAGGCGTCTTCCTGCTCACCGTCGCGCTGCCGCCTGGCCAGTAGACCGGCGTGAGCGAGCTGCGCGATCTCCGCCGACGGCGGAGCACATGAAAAACCTCGGCCACCGCATCGCGTTCAACATGCGGATCCGGTGGGGATCGCGGCGGTGGCGTCGTCGCGACGGCTCGCGCCACTGCGGGCGGCGATCGGCGGCAAGTACCTGTGGCACGAGTTCGGGGACGTGCACCTGCTGCTGCCGGGGCGGCGGTTGGCGAGCTGACGTCAACCGGAACGTCGCTCCACGAATGGGTGGCGCTCGATCCGGTAGGACGGCAGGAGTACGCCGTGAAGTTCACCTCGCTGGCGGCAGGTCTGGCGGGTCCTGCACCGGCGCATCGACCGACGGAACGCTCGCCAGGCCGAGCGCAGCACCGCCGAGCTGGCCGAAGTAGGCCTCGACGCACCAGAGGATCACCTCGCGCGTGCGGGCGTCCCGGGCGTCGTCCGGGGCGATCTTCGCGCGCTCGACCATGTCGGTGAGAGCCAGGATCACGACGCCGGGCGCCACCCCGACTTCGCGCTCGCTGCGCACGTACGTCCAGACCGCGTCTCGCAGCGTCTGCTCGTCGACGGGTACGGCGGCGAGCGCTTCGACGATGGCAGACCGCAGATCGCGCGCGTCGTGATGCTGAGCGAGGGTGCGCGTCGCCGCGCGGGCGGGCGGGAAGCGATCCATGGTGCCTCCTGAATGGGCGGGGCGCGCGACTCGGGGACAGCTCCCTCACGCTGCGCGACGTCGCGGCGGGCGCCCAGGGGCGTCGCACCCGGCGTCCGCCAGCACTCTTCAATCTAGCGCGCGGGCCGAAGGCATGGCGAGGCGAAGGTTGCGCCGGACGGATCGCCGCGATCAGGCCGGTGCGGTGCGCCAGCGAAAGGCGACGTCGGGAACGTCGGCGCTCGCCGGCGCCAGCATGCGCTTGCTGGCCGGTGGCGTGGCGGCAGCGGCGGGCGCGAGGAAGGCGTGCACGCGCGACTGCACGGCCGGGGAGAGAAACAGGTCGGTGAGCTCTGGATCGAACTGCCTTCCCCGCTCGGCGGCGATGATTTCGACGGCAGCGAGCGCGCCCCGCGCGGCGTCGTAGCGGCGGTGATGCGCGATGGCGTCGAAGGTGTCGGCGAGCGCCACGATGCGCGCAGAGAGCGGAATCGCCGTCCCACGGAGCCCGTGCGGATACCCCGTGCCGTCCCAGCGCTCGTGGTGGGCGAGGACGCCGGCACCGAGGTCGGGGTAGAACCGCGTGAGCGGTTCGACCACGTCGGCGCCGCGCTGCGGATGGGTGGCGATCTCGACCCGCTCCGCGGGGGAGAGCGCGTGGTCGTCGTGGGTGATGTCGAACAGCGCCTCGTGGATCTTGCCCACGTCGTGAAACAGCGCGACGCGCTCGACGCTGGACCGCTCGCCGTCCGACAGGGCGTGTGCGTCGGCGAGGATCAGCGCGAGCGCGGCGACGCGGCGCACGTGCTCGCCGGTCGTGCGATCGTTGGCGTCGATGGCGTTGAGCAACGACTCGAGCGCCGCGGCCGCGAGCCGTTCGACGCGGCGTCGCTCGGCGCGCACCTTCAGGTAACAGGCCAGGGCGCCGGCCGCGAGCAGCGTGGTCGGCAGACGAATCGGCACGATGGACCTCGGGATGAACGGTGTGCGTGCGGGGCGAGCTATCGGGGAAGCGCGCCGGAGAGCTCGCGCGCGCGCAGGAAGAGCGGACTCCTGGCGACCGCGGCGCCGCCCTCCTTCGCTTCGATTGCCGCGATCACGTCGGCGGTGACGCGTCGCAGCGTCACGTAGCTGGTGAGCAGCCGAGCGAGCTGCGGGTCGTCGTGCGCTCGAGCGCGATCGAGCAGCTCGCGGAGCTCGGCGTCGGCGATCGGGGCGTCGGAGGCGTTCGTCATTTCTCACCGGAGGATCGGCGCGATCGGATTCGCGGACGACGCGAGCCGCGGCCGTCCCGCCGGTCCGACGCGGCTCCGCGCAGATCGCGAAGGCGTGCGCGCAGCGCACCGAGTCCGACGATGGGCGTGGTCCCGGTCTCGGCCAGTGCCGCGCGCTGCACGTCGGCCGACGTTCCGACGGCGAGGATCTCGACGTCCGAGCGAAGAAGCGCGCGAAGCCGTCGCAGCTCGCGCGGGACGACGCGATTGCCGGAGGCCACGCCCAGACTGAGGGCGAGCACGCGGGCACCGACGTGCTCGAGGGTCTCCGCGATGTCGTCCGCCGGCACTCCTGGTGCGACGTACGTGACGGACCAGCCATCCGACGCCGCGGTGGCGGCGACGATGAGCGCGTCGATCTCGTGCACGTGCCCGCCGAGTGCCGCGACGACGATGTCGCACGACGCCAAGGGCGCGGTAGCCGTCGCCACCACGTGATCGAGCACGCGGCGCAGGCCGGCGTGGCCGAGGTGGGCGTGCGAGCGCCGCAGCGAGCCGTCGAGCACGCGCACGCGAAGATGCTCCACGAGCGGCAGCACGACGGCGTCGAGGAAGTCGTCGGCCGACAGTGCGACGACGGCGCGACGAAGCAGCAGGTCGAGGGCGAGGGCGTCGAAGTCGCGAATCGCACCGATGGACGCCTCGAGGAGATCGTCCGCTTCCCGGGTCGCGGGTGGCGTCCCGTCGTCGCGTCCACGACGGGAGGGGCGGGCGGGCGGGGCTTCGTCGTCGAGAAGGGCGACGAGCGCGGGAGTCGAGAGTGCGGCGACCTGCCCGATGGCGCGGCCGCGACCTGTCGCCTGCACGAGGAGCCGCAGCCGCTCGATGTCGGCATCGGAGTAGAGGCGCCGGCCGCTCGTGGAGCGTAGGGGCGTGACCACGCCGTAGCGCTTCTCCCAGACGCGAAGCACGTCGGCGCTCAGGCCGGTGCGACGCGTGACGATCTGGATGGGGTGGAGGATGGCGGCGGGCGCCGGCGCGCGACTGGGCATGGAAGGAACTTAAGGCGCGGGAGGCCGTTTGTCCATTATGAATCTAGGACATACGATTGACAAGCTGGCTCCCGCGCGCTACGTTGAAGCTCATGGACGGCGTCGGGCCCAGTCGTTCAATGCTCCTCTTCGGGTCCACGCTGGAGGTCTCATGATTCGATCGTCGCTCTACGCCGTCACCGCGGCTGGTGCGCTCGCGTTCGCCGCGTGCAATCCGTTCCGCAGCCCGCTCAAGCAGGATCCCGTCGTGCAGGTGACCACGAACGACGCGAACGTCAACTCGCGATGGCATGGCACGCTCGCGTCGCCGTCGAGTCTCGCCGGCGCCGTCCAGATGACCGGCCAGGTGTCGATGGCCCCCGGATCGAGCGGCGGCAACACGAACGTGGTGGTGCTCCTGGCGAACGCGTCGCCCGGCGGGCTGCACCCATGGCAGCTGCATCGCGGGCAGTGCGGAAGCGACGAGGGCGTGTTCGGCTCGGCCGCCGCGTACAAGACGCTCAAGGTCGACGAGGACGGCCGCGCGTCGAGCACGGCCACCGTCCCGCTGATGATGCCGAACGACGGCCAGTACTTCGTGAGCATCGGCGCCTCCGCCGCGAATGCGGAGACGATCGTGGCCTGCGGCAACCTGGCGTCACCGACGCAGTGACCGTTCCCCGTCGGTGTGCATGGCGCACACCGACGACCGTTGCGCACGCGGCTCGACTCCCTCGAGCCGGTGCGCGGAATGGTGGCTCCAACCCGGGTGTCGTCATGAAGTCAGCGGGTCCGTGGATCGTCCCGATGTCCGCCCAGAGCGTGTCTGGGAGAGTACCCGGCACGAGTGACACGACCGTCGAAGCAACCGAGCTCGCGCGCGCGTACGATCGCGCGCGCGAGCAAGCCGGGGGCCTCGACCGGCTGGCCGTCGATCGTGTGCCGGAGAGCATCCACGCGCTCGCGGGAGCCGTGCGCGCGTTCGTCCTTGCGGAGCGGACCGACGGCGCGCCGCCCGAGCGCGTGCTCGCGACCATGAAGCGCGTGCTGCGCCCCGGCGATTCTCCGGCGGTCGACGAGCGGCACGGCGAACGGCTCCAGGCCGTCGTGATGCGCGAGTTCCTCGCGTCCTACTACGCTGCGCCGGCCTCGGTCGCGCAACTGACGGCGTCGATCGATTGAGCGCGGCCGCCCGATCGCAGGCGCCTCGATCGACGGCCCGCGGGTCGTCACGGCCGCACGCCGATACGACGTGCCCTCGGCTGCTCTCGCCGGAAACCTGGACCTTCCTGGCCCATCAGGTAGAGCGGGCGTTCACGCGGCAGGGCACGTGGCGTCCCACGCTCCGTACCGCGGTGCGCCGGGTGACGCGCGAGATGGGAGCCGTCGGTGCGCAGCCGGCGGCAGTTCGCCAGGCGCTCGCACGAGCGGTGGCCGAACATGCAGCATGCGCGCGGCACGACCGCATGCTGATCGTCACGAGCGAGCCGTACTCGGCGTACGTGATCGGCGTGATGCACGAGTGGGCGGAGGCCGACATGCGGGGATCGCATCGCGCGATGGCGGAGGAGCACTCGTCGTCGAGTTTCGCCGCGCGATGATTCAGCTACCCTTCCTGCGGACGCGCGAGACGGACGCCTCCGACCCGAGATCCGAGGTCCGCCCCAGCGGCGCCTTGCTGCGGGCGGGAGCGCTCCAGGCCGCGATCTTCAACAGCGCCCATTTCTCGAGCATCGCCACCGACGCGGCGGGGGTGATCCAGATCTTCAACGTCGGGGCCGAGCGCATGCTGGGCTACGCTGCCGCGGACCTCGTGAACCGGAACACGCCGGCCGACATCTCCGACCCGAGCGAGATCATCGCGCGCGCGTCGGCGCTGAGCCTGGAGTTCGGCACGCCCATCGCGCCGGGCTTCGAGGCCCTCGCGTTCAAGGCGTCGCGCACGATCGAAGACATCTACGAGCTGACCTTCATCCGCAAGGACGGGAGCCGGCTCCCAGCCGTCGTCTCGGTCACCGCGCTGCGCGACGAGACCGAGACCATCATCGGCTACCTGCTCATCGGCACCGACAACACCGCACGCAAGCATGCCGAGGCCGCGCTTCTCAAGGCGGGCGCGCTGCAGAACGCCATCTTCAACAGCGCCAACTTCTCGAGCATCGCGACGGACGCCGCCGGGGTGATCCAGATCTTCAACGTCGGCGCGGAGCGCATGCTCGGCTACGCGGCGGCCGACGTCGTGAACAAGATCACCCCCGCGGCAATCTCCGACTCGGAGGAGATCGTCTCGCGCGCGAAGGCGTTGAGCGTGGAGCTGCGGACGCCGATCACCCCGGGGTTCGAAGCCCTGGTCTTCAAGGCCTCGCGCGGGATCGAGGACATCTACGAGCTGACCTACATCCGCAAGGACGGCAGCCGGTTCCCCGCCGTGGTCTCGGTGACGGCGCTGCGCGACGCCCAGGACGCCATCATCGGCTACCTGCTGATCGGCACCGACAACACGGCGCGCAAGCAGGTGGAGGACGAGCGGATGCGGCTCGACCAGCGGCTGCGCGATCAGCACTTCTACACGCGCTCGCTCATCGAGTCGAACATCGACGCGTTGATGACGACGGATCCGCGCGGCATCATCACCGACGTCAACAAGCAGACCGAGGCGTTGACGGGGTGCACGCGCGACGAGCTGATCGGCGCGCCCTTCCGCAACTACTTCACGGACGCCGATCGCGCCGAGGCGGGGATCAACCGCGTGCTCGCCGAGGGCAAGGTGACGAACTACGAGCTCACCGCCCGCGCGCGTGACGGCAAGCTGACGGTCGTCTCCTACAACGCCACGACGTTCCACGATCGGGACCGCCGCCTCCAGGGGGTGTTCGCGGCGGCGCGCGACGTGACGGAGCTCAAGCGCTACGAGCGCACGCTGCAGCAGACGAACGCCGAGCTCGAGACCGCGAGCCGGATGAAGTCGGAGTTCCTCGCGAACATGAGCCACGAGCTGCGCACGCCGCTGAACGCGATCATCGGCTTCTCCGAAGTGCTGCGCGACGGCCTGGTCGGGGAGATGAGCGATCAGCAGCGCAATTTCACCGGCGACATCCTGCGGAGCGGCCAGCACTTGCTCTCGCTCATCAACGACATTCTCGACCTGTCGAAGGTCGAAGCGGGGAAGATGCTGCTGGATCTGGATCCCGTGGAACTGTCGTCGCTGTTCGTCAACAGCCTGACGATCGTGCGCGAGAAGGCAGCGTCGAGGCGGATCCAGCTGACGCTCGAGGCGCAGGACGGACTCGGCACGATCCTGGTGGACGCGCGCAAGGTGAAGCAGATCGTCTACAACCTCCTCTCGAACGCGGTGAAGTTCACCGGCGACGCCGGGCGGGTGACCCTCCACGCAGCGAAGGTCGCACGGGAGCGGGTCGGGCAGCTCGACGGCAAGCCGGGTCGGACCTTCATGCCGAGCGAGAACACGTTCGCGGAGTTCCTCGAGATCAGCGTGACCGACAGCGGGATCGGGATCGCGGCGGAGGACCTGGAGCATCTCTTCAAGCCGTTCAGCCAGATCGACAGTGGGCTCGCGCGGAAGTTCGAGGGAACCGGGCTCGGGCTGGCGATGGTCAAGCTCCTGGCCGACCTGCACGGGGGATCGGTTGCCGTCGAGAGCGAGGTCGGCGCAGGCTCACGATTCACGGTCTGGTTGCCGCTTCGGCGGCTCGAGCGCAAGGCACCCGCCGTCCCGCGCGCGACGGTGCCGCCGCCATCACCGGCCTCGGACGTTCGCACGGCCATGGTGGTCGACGACGACGTCGTCTCGGCCGATCTGATCCGGATCCAGCTCGAGGCGGAGGGGTTCACGGTGCTGCACGCACTGTCGGCCGAATCGGCGCTGCAGCTGGCGGCACGGCAGCCGCTGACGCTGATCACGCTCGACATCGCGCTGCCCAGAATGGACGGGTGGGACTTTCTCACCCGGATCAAGAAGGTGCCGGCTCTCCGGCACGTACCGGTGGTCATCATCTCGATCCTGGCGGACTTCACCAAGGGATTCGCCCTGGGCGCGGCCGCGGTGATGCAGAAGCCGGTCACGCGCAAGGAGCTGTACGGCTCGCTCGCTCAGCTGGGGCTGTTCCTTCCCAGCGAGGGGCAGACGCTCACGGTGCTGGTGGTGGATGACGACCCCAAGGCCGTGGAGCTGGTCGCCGTGCGGCTGGCGGCGATCGGGGCGTCGGTGCTGCGCGCGCACGGCGGTGAGGAAGCGATCGACCTGGCGCGGGCCGAGCTGCCCGGGCTCATCGTCCTCGACCTGATGATGCCGACGGTGAACGGCTTCGACGTCGTCGAGGCGCTGCGCGAGCGTCCCGAGACGGCACGCATCCCGGTGATCGTCGTGACCGCGAAGCGCATCTCAGAGGCGGATCACGAGCGGCTGGGGGGCTCGGTCACGGCGATCATGGAGAAAGGCCAGTTCGATCGGGCACGTTTCAGCGCGGAGGTCCGACGGGCACTGTCGGGGCGCAACGCGGCGGCGCCGTGAGATGGCTACGATTCTCATCGTGGAGGACAACCCCACGAACATGCGGCTCGCCGCGTACGTGCTCGAGTCGGCGGGGCACACCGTGCTCCCGGCAGCCAACGCAGAGGCGGGGCTGACGCTCGCGCGCGCATCGCTGCCCGACTTGATCCTGATGGACATCCAGCTCCCAGGAATGGACGGGCTGGAGGCCACGGGGCACCTCAAGGCGGATCCCGCGACACGGGCGATCCCGGTCATTGCGCTGACGGCGCTGGCGATGAAGGGCGACGAGGAGCGCATCCGCGCCGCCGGATGCGACGGCTACATCGCCAAGCCGATGAGCTACAGGGGCCTGCTCTCCACGATCGCGGCGCGACTCCACGGCGCCGCCGTGGGGGAAGAGAGCGGCCCGGAGACCGGTCGAAGCGTACCAGACTGAGGACCGCGGGCGCCCGAGCCCGGCCACAGCAGAGACGTGACGATGGTTCGCGAGGACCGCGTGCTGGGTCGGCTGACTAGCTCCGCTCCTGTCCACAAGCGAGGTCGCCGCCACGTCGTGTCGTTCCAATCAGGCACGAGAGAAGTTCGTGACAGGAGTGCTTGTCACGAGACTCGCCACCGGCCATCTCTCACGGCTTGCAATTCGCGAGGTCAAGGATACGCGGACGATGGATCGCGTGGCATTGGCATGCCCGCTCACGGCTCAGCCATCCTCCGCGTTGCCTGCGGCAGGTGCTGGAGGGAGCGGTAGCGCGGCGTTGCCGTTGATGCCCGGTATGTCCTCGTCCACCGCGGCGACCCCGACCACGCCCTCTATATACAGCAACTTGATGGGAACGATGACTACCGCGAGCAGCGGAACGGCGACCATCAGCCCGATGAACCCAAACAGCATCGCCATTACCGCCTGCGTCACGATCGTCAGCGCAGGCGGCAGGTCCATCCCTTCCTTCATCAGAATCGGGATGAGTACGTGCCCCTCCAGCTGCTGAATCGCCAGGTAGGCCAGGCCGACGGTGAGTGCCTTCTCGGGTGAGTCGAGGAAGCCCATCGCGATCGCCGGCACCGCGGCGAGAATCGGTCCCACCGTCGGTACGAACTCCAGCAAGCCCGCGATCACGCCGAGCGCCACGGCCGCCTTCACGCCGAGGAGCAGGAGCGTGACGGTGCTCACGACGCCGATCACTACCATCGCGACGAGTTGCGTCACCAGCCATCGGCGCAGCACCGTCGCGATCCGCGTCAGCACCACCCCGGCCTGATCGCGCGCGCCGCGCGGGAACAGACGCATCAGACCCGCGTGATACAGTCCCGGATCCGCGCCGACGTAGATCGCGAGCACGAGAATCAGGAAAAGCCCCGCCGCGACGGTGATGGTCGACGACAGGAAGGGAAAGAGATACCGCGCCGCGCCGCTCAGCTGGTCGGTGATCCGGTCGCGCAGCGTGGGCCTACGTGCGACGGGAGCTGTCGCGGCGTTCGGGCGGGTTCGCCCCTCCGCACTGGGCGCAGGCGCGGTCGCCGCTTCATGGCCGCCGAGGAACAGTCCCGCGACTCCGGGGCGCGCATTCACCCACGCTTCGATGCGATCGACCGCCTCTGGCACGCGAGTACGAAGCTCGACGGCCTGCGTCCGCACGGTCGGGGCGAGCGCCGCGCCGACCCCGAACAATGACCCGAGGAAGGCGATCACTACGAGCGGCGCACCGATGCTGCGTGGGACACGCAGTAGCGTGAGGCGATCGGCGCCGGCTCCGACGGCGAGGCCGAAGAGGACGCCGAGGAACGCGGTGAAGACGATGTCGCGCGCCACCCACGCGAGGGCCAGCGCGAGCAGATAGCTCGTCACGAGCGCGGTGGCGCGCAGCACGTCGCCGCTGCGCCAGCCGACCATCCGCGCGCGGCGCTCCGCCGCGCCGAGCTCATGCCGCGGCATGTGCCTCACTCGCGTCCGTGCGCGCACGATGCCCGCTCGCACGGTGTCGTGGACGCGGGCATCGTGGGGACCGAGCTGGAGCGCCTCAGCGGCACCGGCATCGGGCGATCACAGCGTCGGCGCCGCGAGGTTTCCGCAGACGACGATCGTCTCCGGGTTCGCCCAGTAGGCGACGTTCGTGTTGCCGCCGCTGCTCCCTGATGACATCGAGATGCCCGGTCACCTGCACCGCGCCGGCGATGTTCGACGGCGACGTGAGCGTTCCGTGCCAGCGTGAGTCGACGTTCGCGTCGTGGGTGGTGCCCTGCGCGACGGGATCCTGCTTCAGCGGACCGCGGAACGGATTGCACGCGCCCAGCGAGAGTGCGCCGGCCACGATCAGGGAGCGATCGGCGATCGTAACATGTGATCTCCAGCGCGGACCAAATGAGAAAGCTGAACGACCGGTCCGCCGCCGCCCGGCTGCCGGAAGATAGGCCGCGCCCAGCGACGTGGCAAGATTTTGTCTAGAACAAAGACTCGACATGAACCATCCGCGACGCCGCGGCTCTGCGCGGAATCACGTTGCGCTGGTGACGAACCCCGAGCGGCGGGCGTGATGCGCTAGGTGCCGAGCGCGGCGCACAGGGGGGAAGCAACCAACGCACGGAAGCGTGCGTCGACGTCGCGCGGGGGAGCGCGGGGTGCGCGGGGTGCGCGAGCCACCAGTCGAGCACGAGCACGAAGGTCGCCGCGAGGTGGCGGGCGAGGAGATCGACGGGGAATGGCGTGTCGCCCGCCAACGTGCGCCGACGGCGTTCGGCGCCCAGCTCGCGGGCGAGCTCGCGCTCGAGCACTCGTCGCAGGTGATCGTGGACCGCGGCCGCGTCGCGCGAGTCATCGCGAGCAGCCCCTGCTCTCGCCAGCCCTCGACGTGCTCGAGGAAGGGGAGGCTGAAGTGGAGGAGCCGGTCGGACGCGGTCGACCAGCGCGACGACGGCGACGTCCGCCTTGTCGCGATAGTGCGCGTAGAAGGTCGAGCGTGCGACCTGCGCGCGGCCGAGGATGTCCCGCACGACGACGTCGTCGTACGACTTCTCGTGAACGAGCGAGGCGAGCGCGTGGTGCAGCGCGTCGCGGGTCCGCTGCCTGCGTCGGTCGATGTCGGCGCGGTGCGTCATCCGGCTCCTCGTCGCGCGCGGCGAGCCATGCCGACGCGCGAAGGTGAGTCGCTCGCGCAGCCGGCCGCGATCGCGACGCCCCGTTCGCTCCCCGCGCTTCCGGCGCCGCGATGGATCGTCCCGGCGATAGTAGTCGCCGCGATCGCGGTGCACCTCGTCGTGGCGCAGCAGCTCGTCGCGCGCGCGGCGCTCTCGATAGCCGGCGTGGCGATCGCGGGCGTTCTCGCACTGGTGGTGGCGATGCATCTGCCGCGGCGGCGCTAGCGGTCGTCCTAGGAACCGGGGCTCAGGATCCGGAGCACGGGGCGTCCGCCCAGGTCCTCGAGCGGGAGGTAGACGCGATGCGTGCGCGGGTCGACCGCCACCGAGTGTGCGTGCGAGAGCCGGAGCTCGCCGAGGAGACGGAGCTCGGCGCCGTCCGCCGCGAAGCTGCTCAACACGCCGGACTCGGAGGCGACATACAGGCGACGCCAGCCCGGGTCCCACGCGAGGACGTCGGGGTCATCGCCCACGCGGTGCGCCGCGAGCACGCCCATCGTGCGCAGGTCGACCACCTGGAGCGTCGCGTTTCCCTCCCCGGTCACGAAGGCGAGGCGTCCCACCTCGTCCAGCGTGAAGCCGTGCGGGGAATCGGATCCGGCCAGGTCGTAGCGCTGGACGATGCGCTCGGTCGCGGGATCGATCGCCACGAGCTGGTTGCGAGTCTGCACCGCGACCAGAACGCAGTGCGAGACCGAGTCGTAATGCGTGTTCCCCGCCTCGCCGCCGAGCGCGATCGTCGCGCGCTTCGTGTTCGTGCGAGCGTCGATCACGACGTCGGCCTCGCCAGCTTCGTCGGAGACGAACAGCTTGTGCTCTGCCGGCGCGTACGCGATCCCGTCCGGGAAGCGGATGCCACCCACGCGCGCCGTGATGCCGAGCGTGCTGTCGTCGATCACGACGACCTCGTGCCGCCCCGCCGCGGAGACGTACACCGCGTGATGCGCCGGAACCGCCCATACGCCGGTCGCACGCGGAGTGCCGGGCACTTCCGCCACGACGCGCGACGAGTCCAGGTCGAAGACCACCACGCTGCCGGCGTTCATGTGGCTGACGTAGAGCCGGCGCCTGTCGGGATCGACGCTCTGGTAGTCGAAGCGATTCGCCGGGCCGGGAAGCGGGACGTCGGCGACTTGCCGCAAGGCGCCGCGCGGCGCATGGGCGGGCGCGTTGGGCACGGGTGCCCGCCATTCCACCGGAGTCAGCGAGGTCGGGCTGGCGCGGCAGGACGACGTCTGGATTTCCGAACGGCGCGACTGCTCCGCGCCGGTTTGTCCAGTCCTCTGGTCGGCGTTTGCGGCGGCGCCGTTGCAGGCGGTCAGAGCACAGAGCGCGACGAGGGTGACGCGGGAGCGACAGGATGTCATTCGGACTCGGATTCCTTCACGCAACTCTCCGGCGGCGACTCCGAGCCGGGTAGGTCGGGGGAGCATCGTCCGAGCTGGCGGGTAGGTGTCGTGTCGCGCGCATTCCGGCTACCCCGCTCCGCGATTCAGGTGCCAACGCGGCGCGTCCGTCGATCGGCTCATCGAATTATCATTCGAAGACGGGGGCGTGCGACCGAGCGCGCGCCGTACCGGACCAGTCGCTTCGAGGCTCTCCCCATGTCGCCCGTCCAGCATCCTGTCAGCGGTCCCGCGCTCGTCGTCGACCTCGCCACGGAGCTGCGGACCGTGCACGAGCAGCTCGCGACCACGTCGCGCTCGGCGCGGACGCTGGTGAAGAACGGCTCGCTGCGCGCGACGCTCGTCGGGCTCGCCGCGGGCGGCACGCTCGCGTCGCATTCCGCCGACGGCCCGATCACGGTGCACGTGCTCGAGGGCGCGATCGAGCTCGAGGCGAACGGCAAGACGTGGTCGCTCTCCAGCGGCTCCCTCTTCGCGCTCGACGCCGGCATCGTGCACCACGTGCGCGCGCCGGCGGGAGGCGTCTTCCTGCTCACCGTCGCGCGGCCGCCCGGCCAGTAGACCGGCGTGAGCGAGCTGCGCGATCTCCGCGACGAGGACCTGCTGGGCCTGTTGACGGACTTCTACGCGCGCGTGGAGCGGGACGAGCTCCTCGCGCCGTACTTCGCCGCCGTCGACATGGCCGAGCACATGCCGCGCATCGCCGACTTCTGGTCGACCATGATCTTCCACACCGGGCGGTACAGTGGGAACGCCTTCCGGCCGCACCTCGCCATGCCGGGCCTCACCGCCGCGCACTTCGCGCGGTGGCTCGAGACGCTGGAGGCGACGGTGGACGCGCACGCGGCGGGTCCGGCGGCGGAGCACATGAAGGCGCTCGGCCACCGGATCGCGTTCAACATGCAGATGCGGCTGGGGATCGCGGCGGTGGCGACGTAGCCCGCGTCGATCGCGTAGTGGTACCGCCGCCCGATTCGCCGGGCGTGGATGTCATCGCGCCGCGGATGGCGCGAGCTGCGGAAGGGCGCCGATCTGGTGCATCAGGGCGAACCGGTCGGGTACGCCCCAGTGTTCCACGATCCGGCCGTCCTCGATTCGGCAGACGTCGATCACCGTGATGGTGAAGGAGCGGCCCGACGGCGCGACACCCATGAACGGGCCCTGGTGGGTGCCTCGTGCCGTCATTCGCGCCCACACCTTGTCGCCCTGCGCGATCAGCTCGTCGATCTCCAGGTGCAGGTCGGGAAAGGCCCGCCGCAGCCCCGCGATCGAGCGCTTGAACTCGGCCAGCGTCGACGGCAGGCCGTACTGGTGCTCGATGATGTGCTCGGGGAAGCAGTCGTCCCAGGCGTCGAAGTTCCCGCGATTGAACCCTTCGTCGATGACGCGACGGAACACGTCCGCTCCGCGCCTCGTCCTCGTGGTCTCCATGCTCGTCGCTCCATACTGGAAGAAGACGTGCAGCCGCCGGCCCGGAACGCTCCCTGGCCGACCATAATGGATATACCTAGACTATATCGAATGAGGAAGGCGCGAAAGACGCGGACGTACGACGCATCACGCCGGCAGCTCGCCGCGCAGGAGCGCCGGGAGCAGGTATTGAAGGTGGCGCTCCGGCTGTTCGCCGAACGCGGCTATACGGAGACGACGATGGACGCGATCGCCGCAGGGGCCGGGATCGCGACGCCGACGCTGTACGCCGGCTTTCAGTCGAAGCGGGGGGTTCTGGACGCGCTGCTGAAGCGGCTCGTCTCGGGAATGCCCGACGGCACGCCGCTCGTCGAGACGGCGCGCGCCCGTTCGGTCGTCGCGGCGCGAGACCCGCGTCGCGTCATCGCGCGCTTCGTCACCGACCTCGGGCGCGTGCAGGAGAGCGTCATCCCGCTCTACCAGGTGATCACGCACGCGGCGCGCACGGACCCCGAGCTCGCCGAATTCCTCGCCGGCGCGCAGGACTACCGTTTCTCGAACGTGGCGACGGTGGCCCGGCGCCTCGCGGAGCTGGGGGCCCTGCGATCGCATCTGTCGGAGGATGCGGCCGCGCGGACGATCTGGGCGATCGCGAGTCCCGAAGTACGCCAGATGCTGCTCACCTTCGCCGGCTGGAGCGCGGCGCGCTACCAGCGCTGGCTGCGCGAGATCCTCTCGGCGTCGCTCCTGCGACCGCGCTGAGTTTCGCGCGGGCTGCTCGGGGCGTGCGCCCGCATACGCGCACGAGCGATGCGTCGCCCGACGAGGCGTGTCCGCTGCGGGCGACCGGATGTCCGGCACTCGTGAGGCATCGCGCCCTCGGAACCTCCGCCACGGACCAGCTCACGGTCTGGCACGGATCCATTCGAGCGCCACGTCTCGTCCTTCCACCACCTCGTCAGGCGTTGGTGGGATCACGACGTCGGGCTGAAGTGTCGGCGCGGGGCCTGCATCCGCCTGATGCTCTTTCGTAGCGTACCTGACGAGCATGCCGGAGTACGGCAGGCGGAACGTGCGCACATTGCCGAAGCGGTTGGGTCCCGCAGCCTCGCCGACGAGCGTTGCGCCCGCGCGGTCGCGGAGATCGTGGGCGGCCGAGAGACCCGACGAGGCGGTCGACCGCCCGATGATCGCGAAGACCCGCTTCGTGCGGACGAGGGTGGCGTGTGCTTCGAGCACGGCGAGCAGAGGCGCAATGACGTCGTCGTCGCCACCGCCGTTGTCGCGCAGGTCGACGACGACGTGCGTCACGCGCGACGTATCGAGCACACGCGCGATGCTGTCGCTCATCGTGTGAAAGGCCACGGCATCGCGGCACTCGTTGTACTTGATGAAGAGCACCCCGTCGGCAAGCAGCGTGAACCAGTATTTCTCTCCTGGGCGCTGTCGATAGGCAGGCTCACCGGCGGGCCTCGCTTCGGGGGTGTAGTCGGCCAGCGAAACGGCGGGGGTCTCGACCTGCGTACGGACGCCGTTTGGACCTGCGACCTCCAGTGTCACGCGCGCCGTGTCCCTCGCGTAGCCGAGTCCATGCAAGACCTCAGGAAACACGAGCGCGTGCTCCGCCTGGCGCCGAAAGCCGATCTCGCTCTCGTGAGGGATGTAGGCGCGTAGCGTGTCGGCGATGGCCGACATGGGGTGCTCGTCGATGGCGACGATGCGGGTGCCGAGCAGCTCGTGGAACCGCGCGGTCGCACCGACGATGTAGGGGCCATCGTCCATCCACAGAATGTCGAAGGGAAGGCGCACGGTCGGCTGCGGCAGGGCTACCACCCCGGTGTGTTCGTCGCGCACCATCGACGTGAGTCGCACGAACCGCAGCCGGATCTGGAGGTCGGAGAGCTGCGGGATGGCGGAATCGAGGCGCGCCGCCTCGCGCGTGAACGCCGCGGGCGTCGTGAAGCGGAACATGTTCACGTGACGCAGGGGCAGCTGCTCGCTCATGAACCGGAGATCGGCTCGCCATCTGTCGTCACGCGATGGGAGGGTATCGGAGCGAGAGATGATCGCCGGCGCAGGCGTCGCCGACACTTGGCGATGCGGTGCGACGCACGCCGCAGCTCCGAGGAGCGCAACGCAGATCGCGCGTCCTCGAGCATGGGAGCGCAACGAGCCATATCTCACCCGACGTTCATTCGGAGTGGGGTCGCGAAGCACAGGTTCATGCCGGACGTGATCGGTGGTGGCCGCGACCAGAGCGTGCGCGCGAAGGGGTCACGCGTCTCTCGTCGTGTGCGAACCGGAACGGCTCGCCCCCCACAAGCTGGTCGCTCGTGACCGTCGGGCACCAGCGACGCTCGATGTGCGCCACGATCTGGTCAGTGCCCCAGAAGTGGCCTCGCGGGTCTCGGTGGAAGGAGTCGGTCAGGTCCCGGCAGAGCACCGGACGCTTGCCCCAGTACACCAGTTGACGGACGCCATACGGGCGACTGAGCACGCAGATGTTGAGATGCACTCCCATCAGGAGGACGTCGGCGATGCTGCGCTCCTCGAGCACATTGTAGAACTCCTGCCCGTCGTCAGTCACGACATCGCCAGATGTAATGTCGATCGCGGGCGTCTGCCGAATCCCGTGCGACGGCATGTCACCGCACGGCTCGGAGGAATCGCACGAGCATGACCCCGGATTCGTGAGGGTCCCTGGCATCACGGCCAGCTCATCGGGTTCCCAAGTGTGCCAGTCGATGCGATGCGGGACAGGCGCGAACGGCGCGTTGATCGCGCGCAGGCGGGCCGGCGTGCCGTCGTAGAAGTCCATACAGTCGCCGGGCGCGTGGACGATGAGTGATCCGCGCGAGCGCAGCGCGTGCAGGACTTCATTCATGCGGAGCGCGAGCTCGTCGACGCGGTGCGCTGCTGCGATGCAGTGCGTCGTGTCCCACATGTCGCACACCACGACCGCGGCGCGGGCGATGTTCCAGCCCTGCGGAAGGGATGCGCGATGAGCCGGGGTCGGCATGGGCGATCAAGCTTCTGGCGTACGGATGTGGAGAACATTGCCGCCGGACAGCGAGCGCTTCCGACACACCTCAAGCTGTCGCTCGGCGCTCATCGGTGGGATCACGTCGCGCCGATGCGAACGCGAGCGATTCCGTTGGAGTCGACGACGACGAGCTCGCGGACGCGCAGGGAGTCCGCGGCGCCGCCAAGCGCGTTCGAGTGAGCGAACCCGCCGAGCAGCAGAACGGCGAGCACGCCGGCGAGCGCGAGGTTCGTCGCCACGAGGAGGCGTACGCCGCGCGCGAGCCGCCGGCATTCGGCTTTGAGTTGTGACAGGTCATCCACCACTCGCTTCCTCCTGGCAGAAGGGGAGATCGCGTGCGAGTGCCCAGGACCGAACGCTCTCAGGACAGTGCCTTCTCGAAGCGCGCGACTCTGTACGCCCCGGCCATGTGATCGCTGTGATGACGGAAGCCGGCGGACAGGTACAACTCGACCAGACGAACGCGCGCCGCGTCGCAGTCGAGCCGAAGGTACCGACGTCCGGCCGCGCGCGCGACATCGGCGGCGTAGGTGAGCAGCGCAACGGACACTCCTCGGCCGGCGAAGTGACGGCGCACGGCGAGCCGGTGCAGGTAGAGCGCGGCGTCCGGCTCGGCATCGGGCCAGATCGAGAGATCGCTGTCTTGCAGTTTCAGCGTTCCGGCCGCGCTGCCACGTAGCATGGCCAGATGGTACCGCCCTGCTCGCACGTCCGGAATCAATGCCTCGACCTGGAGATCGTGCTCTTTCCAGAGCGGCATTCCTCTCTCACGCAGCCATCTCGCTGCCTCGCACAGAACGGACGAGACCAACGGCGTCTCCGGCTCGCTCGCCAATCGAAGGATCACGCGAGCACGTCGGCGATTTGCCCGGAGGCTACCCCCGGTCGGTTCGGGATGGCCCTCGTCCGAGCCCACGAAGTCCGATCACCGCGGTCCATGAGCGATTCTTTCATCCGGAGCGCGGCCGCGGGCTCGCAGGTGCCGAGGAAGCAGGCGCACGAGGGATCGCGATCGTGCCGGGCACGGCGGACCTCCCTCGGGACGCGCGCGATTCCTCGACTGCGCGAGCACCGGCGTGCTCGCTCCGCTCGGAATGACGGCGCCACGCGCGAGCCGTTCGCGCCCGATCCGCTCGCAGGACAGGCGGTGCAGCCTAGCTGCGCACCAGCTTCTTGTACGTCACCCGATGCGGCGTGTCGGCATCCGATCCCTTCCGCCGCCGCAGATCCGCGTCGTACTCCTTGAAATTCCCCTCGAACCACACCACCTCGCTGTTTCCCTCGAACGCGAGGATGTGCGTCGCGATGCGGTCGAGGAACCAGCGATCGTGGCTGATGACCACCGCGCACCCGGCGAACTGCAGCAACGATTCCTCCAGCGCGCGCAGCGTGTCGACGTCGAGATCGTTCGTCGGCTCGTCGAGGAGCAGCACGTTGCCGCCGCTCTTCAGCAGCTTCGCGAGGTGCAGCCGGTTTCTCTCGCCGCCCGAGAGATCGCCCACCTTCTTCTGCTGGTCGGTGCCGCGGAAGTTGAACTGGCTGAGATAGGCGCGCGCGTTGATCTCGCGGTTGCCGACCTGGATCTCGTCGCGCCCCTCGCTCACCTCCTGATACGCGGTCTTGCTCCCATCCAGCGTGCGCGCCTGGTCGACGTACGCGAGCGTCACCGTGTCGCCGACCTTGAGCTCGCCCCCATCGGGACGCTCCTCACCGACGATCATCCGGAACAGCGTGGTCTTCCCCGCCCCGTTCGGCCCGATCACGCCGACGATGCCGCCGCGCGGCAATGAAAACGTCAGATCGTCGAACAGCACCTTGTCGCCGTACGCCTTCTTCACGCCCTTCGCGATGACGACGTCGTTGCCCAGCCGCGGCGGCGGCGGGATGGTGATCTCCTGCTGCAACACCTTCTCGCCGGTGTCCTCGGCCGCGAGCTCCTCGAACTTCTGGATGCGCGACTTGGACTTGGCCTGCCGCGCGCGCGGGGCCATGCGCACCCACTCGAGCTCGCGCTGCAGCGCACGCTGCCGAGCGCTCTCGGTCTTCTCCTCCTGCGCGAGGCGGTTCTTCTTCTGGTCGAGCCAGCTCGAGTAGTTCCCCTCCCAGGGAATTCCCTTTCCGCGATCGAGCTCGAGGATCCACTTCGCGACGTTGTCGAGGAAGTACCGGTCGTGCGTGATGGCGACGACGGTGCCGGGGAACTCCGACAGGAACCGCTCGAGCCACTCGACCGACTCGGCGTCGAGGTGGTTCGTCGGCTCGTCGAGCAGCAGCATGTCGGGCTGCTCGAGGAGCACGCGGCACAACGCGACCCTGCGCCGCTCGCCGCCCGACAGCTTCGTCACGTCGGCATCGTCGGGCGGCAAGCGCAGCGCCTCCATGGCGATCTGGATCTTGTTGTCGAGGTTCCAGAGGTCGAGCGTGTCGATCCGCTCCTGCACGCGCGCCTGCTCTTCCATCAGCTTCTCGAAGTCGGCGTCCGGCTCGGCGAACGCGGCGCTGATCTCCTCGAACCGCGCGAGGATCCGGCGCTGCTCGGCGACGGCTTCCTCGACGTTGCCACGCACGTCCTTCGTCGCGTCGAGCTGGGGCTCCTGCGGGAGGTAGCCGATCTTCGTCCCCTTCGCGGCCCACGCCTCGCCCTGAAAGTCCTGGTCGACGCCTGCCATGATGCGCAGCAGCGACGACTTCCCCGCGCCGTTGGCGCCCAGGACGCCGATCTTCGCGCCGGGATAGAACGACAGCCAGATGTCGTCGAGGATCACTCGGCCGGGCGGAACGACTTTCCGCAGGGCCTTCATGACGTAGATGAACTGGGGAGCCAAGGGGGCGGTGGCTTGGTGAGTTGGTGACTTGGACTGGAAGGTCGAAATCTAACGGACGGGGCCTGCCGCGATGGGGGCGGCCGCCGTCACCGGGTGAGCGGGCAGGGACGTGCCGGCGGCGATGTGGCGGGCGGACTGGGCGCGCTCGACGGCGAGGTCGATCTTCGTGATGTCGGGGCGGAAGAAGAGCGCGACGGTCCAGTCGAGCACGATGCGCAGGCGGCGGTCCCAGCGCGGCATCTGGAACAGGTAGTAGGTGCGCCGGAACCACCAGGCGAAGAAGCCGGTGAAGCGCATGCCCATCACCTCGGCGACGGCCTGCGAGTGGCCGAGCGAGGCCATGGTGCCGAGGGTGCGGAAGACGAAGGGCGCCGGCGCGTGGGTGCCGCGCACGACGGCGACGACGTTGCGCGCGACCTGGGTCGCTTCGCGCGTCGCGTGCTGCGCGAGAGCGGGATAGGTCCTGCCGTCCGGTCCGGGGATCGCGGCGCAATCGCCGAGTGCCCACACGTTCGGGTGGCTCGTGCTGCGCATCGCGGCGTCGACGGAGATGCGGCCGCGCGGATCGTGCGCGACGGCCATGCGCGCGGCGACCTCGTTCGGCACGATGCCGGCGGCGAGCACGATGGTGGCCGCGTCGATCGTCTCGTCGGCGAGGGTGACGCGCTCGGGCGCGATGCCGCGCACGGGGGTCGTCGCGCGAAGATCGGCGCCGCGCCGGCGGAGGACGCGCGCCACCGACTGTGCGAGTTGCTCGTCGACCTCCGGGAGCACGCGCGGCCCCGCCTCGAACAGGTGGAAGCGAACCTCGTCGCGGCGGATGCGCGGGTAGTAGCGTAGCACGTCGTCGGCGAACGCGGTGAGCTCGCCGAGGAGCTCGACGCCGACCAGCCCGCCGCCGATGATGACGACCGTGAGCAGGCGGCTCCTCTGGGCCGCGTCGGCGGCCGCGTCGGCGCGCTCGAAGCGCTCGATGAGATGGTTCCGCAGTACGAGCGCGTCGGCCATCGTCTTGAAGGTGAACGCGTGCTCGGAGCCGGGGATGAGCGACTCGTTCGTCGTCGCGCCGAGGGCGACGACGAGGTGGTCGTAGCGGAGGGCGTACGTCGCGCCCTCGGCCGCGACGGCGTGGACCACCCGCTGGTCGACATCGACGTCTTCCACCGTCGCCTCGACGAAGCGTGCGCGGCGGAGCGCGGGGCGGATGGGCTGCGCGCAGTGGCGCAGCTCGAGGGTACCGGTGCACGCCTCGAACAGCAGGGGCGTGAGGACGAAGAAGTTGTCGCGGCTGACGAGGGTGATGTCGACGTCGGAGCGCCAGCCGACGAGGCGCTCGAGCTCGCGCGTCGCCGGGACGCCGCCGAAGCCGCCGCCGAGTACGACGATGTGCATGGGACGGTCTCTCAGTTCATGGGAAAGAGCTGGTCCCTTCATCGGGATGATCGCGATTCCTCGACTCCGCGCCTTCGGCGCCTCGCTCGGAATGACACCGTAGGCGCGCCTTCGGCGCCTCGCTCGGAATGACACCGTGGGCGCGCCTTCGGCGCCTCGCTCGGAATGACACCGTAGGCGCGCCTCCGGCGCTTCGCTCGGAATGACACCGTAGGCGCGCCTTCGGCGCTTCGCTCGGGATGGCATGCTCGCCGTCATCCCGAGCGAGCGAAGCGAGTCGAGGGATCTGCACCTTCCTGGTTCGGGACGACATCCTCCGCAGGGAATAATATCGAGCCGTGCGCGCTCTGCGGTTGCGTCGGCGAAGCGGACAGAGCGCCGACGCGACCGTCATCGATCAGGAACGTGACCATGAACTACCGAAGTGCGGCGCGCCTGCTGCTCGCCGTGGCGGTGTGCGCGTGCGGGAGCGACCGGGCGACGGCGCCGACCGGCTCGCCGCCGCCGAGCGTGTTGTTGAAGGAAGTCGTGCTCTCCAGCCTGCCGTCGCCGTACTACGCGTTCGCGTACGACGACGCGGGGCACGTCACGCGGGCGTCGCTCGCGTCCGGGCTGCGCACGTACGACGTGACGTACGACGGCGACCGGATCGCGGAGATGCGGAACGTCGGACCCGGCGGTCGCGACCGGCTGCACTACGTCTACGCCGCGACGGGGGAGGTCGTGGCGATCGAATACGTCGTGAACGCGAACGACTCGGTGTACACGCGGCTCATCCTCACCTTCTCGGCGGGCAAGCTCACGCAGGTGGAGCGGCAGCAGCGGGTCGAGGGCGGGTTCATCATCGACAAGACGACGTCGCTGTCGTACTACCCCGACGGCAACGTCGAGACGATCACCGAGCACCGGCCGGCGATCGCCGGCTCACAGGACGAATCGACGGTCGTGGACCGGTTCGAGAGCTACGACGACGGCGTCAACGTCGACGGCTTCTCGCTGCTCCACACCGAGTTCTTCGACCAGCTCGTCCTGCTCCCCGGTGTCGTGCTGCAGCACGGCAATCCGGCGCGGGTGACGCACACGGGGGACGGGCTCGAGTTCACGGTCGATTACACGTACGCGTACGACGCGAAGGGGCGCCCGGTGACGAAGACGGGCGCGCTGACGATCGACAACGGCGTCGACGCGGGGAAGAAGTTCGTGATCGGGGCGACGTTCACGTACTACTGAAGGGCGGTGTGTTGGTGTGTTAGTGTGTTAGTGTGCTGGTGACCGGCCTCGGGAAGCTCCTGCCTCCCGAGGCCTGGCCGCTACCAACACACCATCACACCAACACACCGCACCTCACCGCCGTTTCAGGAAATGCGCGACCCCTCGCGCGATCTGGAAGTTGCCGACGATGGTGTCGCCGCGGAGCTCGCCGGTGAAGGTGTCGGCGGTGTCGCTCGCCGACCAGCCGGAGAGGAACTGGAGCTCGACCTTGCCGTCGTGCACGGAGCCCAGCACGCCGCAGAGCGGGCAGCCGGGATCGAAGAACGTCACGCGCCGCACCGCGCGGCCGCTCAGCGCGTCGGGCTGATCGCTGCGCGCGGCGTGCGACTCGACGTAGAGATCGAGTCGCGTGTAGCGCTGGATCTCGGTGTCTTCGGGCGGACCGACGAGATCGAACGTGCCGGCGATCGGCTCGGGCTGCGGCGCGGTGACGTCGAGATCGTACAGCCGGAGCCGCACGATCGAGCCGAACACGCCGAGCCCGCCCTCGACGCGATCGACCAGCCCACGCCCGGAGAGCGGGTCGGCGTGGGTACGGAACCAGTCGTAGTAGTTCGAGTCGACGGCCGACACGGTGATCGCCTGCGGAAAGCCCGGGATGAAGAGGTGCGGCAGCTCGTCGAGGTCGACGTTGCGGAGATCGCCGGGAAGCCGCACGGTCGTGTCGCTCGTGAAGAACGCACGCGGTCCGAGCGGGGACTCGACGCGCACGAAGTAGCTGCGCGCGCCGGGGCTCCGGGGCCAGGTGATCACGAGGGCGTCGGTCGAGCGATCGAAGCCCATCGAGTCGGCGACCAGGGCCGGCGCGCCGCCGGGGACGCTCGTCTCCGCGCTCAGGACTTCCCCGTCGCGCGTGCGCACCTCGAGCCGATACGGGAGGTTCCGCTCGAGCGATGCGCCGGGCAGGTAGAACCGGTACACGCCCTCGCCGCGCGGCCCCCCGCCGATGTTGTCCTCGATCGCGAACAGCCGCTCGCCCGCCGGCGTGACGAGGCTGATCGTCGCGCCGCTCTCGGCGATCCCCGAGTCGCTGCCGAGCGGGCTCTCGAGCTCGAACGACGGCGCCACGGGGCGCAGCGAGCCGTTGCGCGTGCGCTCGAGCAGGATCGCCTGGGTCGGGGCGCTCGCGCTCAACACGCCGTGCAGCGCGAGGAACTTCGGCCCCGGCGGGATGGCCGCCTTCTCGATCTCGCACGCCGCGGCGAACGCGAGGCCGGCGCCGACGACGAGCAGTCGCGCGACGCTAGAACGCAACGCGCACCCCCGCGCTCGGGAGGATGGGGAACTGCGAGATCGCGCGGCGCGTCGGCAGGTCGGTGGAATAGCTGTAGAGGTAGACGAAGACGTTGTGCGCGTTGTACGCGTTGGCGAGACCGAGGTATGGCGTGACCGTGGCGCCGCGCACGAGGAAGTCGCGCGAGACGTCGAGGTCGAGCCGGTGGTTCGGCGGGAAGCGCGCCGAATTGTACGAGGCGCCGAGCGACTCGATGACGATCTCCGGATCGCCGGTTCCCCAGCGATCGGTGGAGGGATCGTACGCACGGCGCGTGACGCCGCCGACGATCGGCGTGTACGGCGTGCCGGTGGCGAAGCCGAAGCGCGCACCCACGCGGTACTTCGCGAGCTGCCAGCGCGCGACGACCTCGAGATCGTGGCGGCGATCGCTCCCCGGCGACCAGGTCGTGCCGTCGCGCGTGCGCTCGCTCACGCCGTACGAGTACGCGACCCAGCCGGACACGCCCGAGTCGGGCTGCCAGCGCGCGAGAAGGTCGGCGCCGTACGAGAGCCCCGAGGCGGGGAGGAACTCGTCGCCGCGGCGCTGCGGATCGTCGGAGAGATTCGCCTCGAGCACACGGTCGTAATGCTTGACGTACCCCTCGACGCGCACGAGGCCCGCGTTGCGCACGCGCCGCTCGGCACCGGCCACGTAGTGCCACGCCGTGGCGACGGGGACGAACGAGTCGCTCGCCAGCCAGATGTCGAAGTAGCGGAGCGCGCCGTCGCCGGCGAGCGAGTGCATGGTCTGCGTGATACGCCCGACGCCGGCGGTGAGCGCGAGGAGGGGCGTGGCCTCGACGCGGAGCGACGCGCGCGGGGAGAGCGCGGCCCAGTGGCGAGCGCTCTGGGTCTCGCCCCGCAGCCCGCCCTCGACGGTCAACCGCGGCGTGAGGTGCCAGACGTCGTCGAGCCAGAGCGCGGCACTGACGGGACGCTGCACGAGGTCGACGTCGGTCGTCTGCGTCGCCGACGAGCCGGACGCGTAGCGCAGCCGCTGCGCGGCGAGCTCGTAGCCGAGCGAGGGCTCGTGGACGTCGCCGCGGAGACGCAGTGAACCGGATGCCCGCAGCTCGCGCACTTCGCTCCGCTGCGCGAAGGCGCCGTCGCCGAGGTTCAGGTTCGTCGAGAACGCGGTCGTGGAGAGACGCTGCTCGAGGGTGACGCGGTCGCCGAAGTCCTTCGTGGCGGCGACGCCGAGGAGCTGGTTGCCCCAGTCGAACTTCCATCGGCCGCGGCTCGACTTGGAGAACACCGAGTCGCTCTGGAAGGCGGCGAGGTCGGCATCGAGGACGTCGCGTCCCTCGTAGGCGGTGAGCGCGAGGCGCACGCCGCCGCGCAGCGCGTACGTCGCATGCGCCTGGAGATCGTGGAAGTGATACGGGAAGACGTCGTTCGTGAAGATCCGCTGCGCGGCGTCGGCGTAGGTGCGGCGTCCCGCGACGCTCCACGTGCCGGCACCGTCGTCGAACGCGCCGGCGAAGCGCGCGGTGGCGCCGAGCGCGGAGAGATCCGCCGTGGTGTGCAGGCCGGGCCGGTGCTCCTCGGCGGAGCGCACGGCGAGCACGCTCGAGAGCCGGTCGCCGTAGCGCGCGGGGAACGCACCGGTGAGCAGCTCGAGGCCGCCCACCGTGGCGTCCATGAACGTGGAGAAGAGGCCGCCGAGGTGAAACGGATTGTAGAGGGGAAAGCCGTCGAGGAGGACGAGGTTCTGGTCCGCCTCGCCGCCGCGCACGATGAGCCCCGTGTTGAAGTCGTTGCGCGAGACGACGCCGGGCAGGAGCTGCACGAGCCGCACGACGTCGGGCTCGCCGACCGCCGGCACGCCGGCGATCGCGGCGGCGTCGAGCGACAGGGTGGAGAGCGCGGGCGCGTCGGTGACGGAGTCGGCGAAGAAGCGCGCGTTGGTGCGGACCGTCTCGAGGAGCTGGACGTCGGGGCGGAGCACGACGTCGACGCGCGCCGTGTCGCCGGCGCGAACGAGCACGATGCGCTCCGCGGTTCGCCAGCCGGGAAGGCGGACGCGAAGGGTGCGCTGACCGGACCCCAGCGGCGCGAGGAGGAAGCGGCCGTCCGCGTTCGTCGTGTCGGCGAGCGCGGTGCCCGCGATGGAGACGACGGCCCCGCGCGCGGGCGCGGCCGTGTCCGCGCGCAGGACGACGCGGCCGGCGATCGCGCCCGTGTCCTGCGCGGCGAGTCGCGCCGAGACGATCGCGACGAGGATGGCGGCGATCGCGAGTTGGCGGCGCGCGCTCACGTGCCCAACCGGCACAGGCAATACACGAACGACTGGTGCGCGCCCGCGGGAGTGACGTGGTCCTCGCGCGCGCTCGAGACGAGATCGAACGCGGAGCCGAAGGTGCGATGGAGGGAGCCCGACGAATAGCGCTCGACCGGGAGACCGCTGCAGTGGGTCGGGCCGTCTTCGGCGAAGGTCGCGACGAGCACGTAGCCGCCGGCGCGCACGCTGCGCTCGACCTGCGCCACGTACGCGGCGCGGTCGGCGGGATCGGTGAGGAAGTGAAACACGGCGCGATCGTGCCAGACCGCGTAGTGCGCCGCCGGCAGCGCGACGGTGCGCACGTCGGCCTCGAGCCAACGGACCCGGTCCGCGCGGGCACCGAGCCTCGCCCTGGCGATGGCGAGCGCGGCGCCCGCGAGGTCGAGCACGGTGACGTCCTCGTAGCCGGCGTCGAGAAGCTCGTCGACGAGCACGGACGCACCGCCGCCGACGTCGATGATCGGGCCACGCGGATCGTCGGCGACGGCGCGGATGAGCGCGAGCGAGCGCGCGGCGTGGCGCTGGTACCAGCTCACGGCCTCCGGCGACTTCGCCTCGTACACGTTCTCCCAGTGGGACTTGTGCTGCATCGGTCTGCTCCTGCGGACGCTGCGCGGCTCGCGCCGGGATCACGATGCGCGCCGTTGCGCCCGCCCGCCAGCGCTTGCCGAGGGGCGAGGGCTGGGCGAGGTTGGCGGCGACGTCACGCGGCACGGGGTGGTCGCGCGGTCCCTCATGCTTTCCGCTCATGCGCTCCTTCACGATCTCGGCTTCCTGGATCGCACGCGCCGCATCGGCGCTCGTCGCACTCGCGGCGTTCGCGACGGCCCTCGCGTGTTCCGGCGATCGCGCCGCGACCCCGGCCCCGCGCGCCTACGTTCCCGTCTCGCGCACGATCACGGTCACCACCGTGCCGCTGCTCGTGAAGGAGCAGCAGAACCTGCTCCCCTTCCTGAAGGAGGACTTCGCGAAGGGCGGCGTGCTGGAGGGGAAGGAGGTGTACGCCTTCTCGCCGTCGACGATCACGGTGGTCGAGGGGGACACGATCCACTTCGTCCTGATCAATCCGGAGGACGACGTGCATTCCTTCGTGCTCCCCGACCTCGCCGTCTCGATGCCCGGGCAGACGACGACGAAGGCGACGTACGTGGCGAAGCGCGCCGGGATCGAGCCCTTCGTGTGCGCGGTGCAGGCGCACCTGCCGATGATGTCCGGGCAGCTCGTGGTGCTTCCGGCGAGCGCGATGGCGAGCGCGATGGCGAGCGCGATGGCGGCCGCCGCGCGCTGACGCCGGCGTCAGGCGCGCGCTTCCGCCCCGACCCCTTCGAAGGGCTCGATGTGGACGAGCACGTACTGCACGCGCGGCACCGCGGCTCTGATCGCGCCCTTGACCTTGCCGCTCAGGACGTGCGCGTCGCGGAGCGACATCTCGGGGTCGGTCTGCACGTGGAGCGTGACGCGATAGCCCATCCCCGACCGCCGCACGGCGATCTTCTCGGTGGCGAGCACGCCGGGCACTTCCTCCGCCGCGCGGCGCACGGGCTCCATCACCTCCGGGCCCGGCATGCGGTCCATCAGGTCGTGCAGCGCGGGGCGCAGCATGTCGGCGCCGTTGAAGGCGATGATCCCCGCGGCGAAGAGGGCGGCCCAGTCGTCGGCGGATTCCCAGCCGGGTCCGCCCCAGAGCGCGATGGAGATCCCGACGAACGCCGCCGCCGAGGTGAGGGCGTCGCTCATGTGATGCCACGCGTCGGCCTTCACCGCCGTGCTTCCGATCTCGGCGCCGATGGCCCGCACGCGGCGCGACAGGGTCCACTTGACGGCCACGACGGCGACGAGCACGCCGAGCGTCCACGGCGCGGGGGTGAGATGCGGGGTGCGGATCTCGCCCATGGCGACGACGGCGATGCCGACGGCGGCGCCGAGCAGCATGAGGGCGACGATGGCGGCGGCGAGGGGCTCGGCCTTGCCGTAGCCGAAGGGGTAGGCGTCGTCCGGGTCGCGCGACGCGACGCGCAGCCCGCCCCACACGATCGCCGAGGAGAGGATGTCGGCGGTGGACTCGACGGCGTCGGCGACGAGGGCGTAGGTATGCCCGACGAGCCCCGCGACGAGCTTGGTGAGCGCGAGGCAGGTGTTGACGAGGATCGCGAGCTGTGCCGAGCGGATGCCGCGCCGGCTGCTGACGTCGGTCATGCGGGAGGGTCGGACGGCCCGGCGGTTCGCCGAGCCGGTCTCTGCACGTGCACGATGTATGCGGCCAGCTCCGCCGCGCGGACGACCATCGAGTATATCATCCGGCTCCCGCACTCGCGCCTCGTCATCCCGCTCGGAGGCAACCATGAACGCCGCTGGCCGTATCGCCCGTCACGCCGTCCGTCGCCCCGTTCGCGTCTCGCTCCTCTTCTCACTGCTCGCGGGGCTCGCGTCGGCCGCGGGAGCGCAGCAGACGGCGCGCGCCGGCGACTGGGCAGCGGTCGATCAGGCGCTCGGCCGGAAGGGTGCCGCACAGCCGGCCGGCGTCATGAAGTACGGCTTCCCGCGGAGCGATCTGCACGTCACCGCCGGCGGGGTGGAGGTGAAGCCGGCGCTCGCGCTCGGCTCGTGGGTCGCGTTCGAGCCGGTGGATGGCGGACGCGCGATGCTGATGGGCGACCTCGTGCTCACGGAAGACGAGGTCGGGCCCGCCATGCAGGCGCTGCAGCGGGGAGGCGTGGAGCAGAGCGCGCTGCACAACCACCTGCTCGGGGAGTCGCCGCACGTGCTGTACATGCACGTGTCGGCGATCGGCGACGCGGCGGCGCTCGCGCGGACGGTGCACGATGCGTTGGCGACGACGCACACGCCGCTCGGCGCGCCTGCGTCGCCCGCCGCGGCGGCGGCGATCGATCTCGATACGGCGGCGATCGCGCACGCGCTCGGTGCGAGCGGGAAGGTGAACGGCGGCGTGTACCAGGTGAGCGTGCCGCGGCGCGAGACCATCCACATGGGGGGACACGTCGTCCCGCCGTCGATGGGCGTCGCGACGGGGATCAACTTTCAGCCGACCGGCGGCGGCAAGGCGGCGATCACGGGCGACTTCGTGCTGACGGCCGGCGAGGTGAGCCCGGTGATTCGCGCGCTGCGCGAGCACGGGATCGCGCCGACGGCCCTGCACAGCCACATGCTCGGCGAGGAGCCGCGCCTCTACTTCATGCACTTCTGGGCGAACGACGACGCGGCGACGTTGGCGCGCGGGCTGCGCGCGGCGCTGGACAGGATGGCGACGAAGAGCGCCACGCGACGTTGAACGGGCGGGGCGGCCTTCGCCGTTCGCTTCGACGCATCTCGAGGCGACCGGGTCCGGCATGAGAGTGCTCATCAGCGGCGCCGGCGTCGCCGGTCCGACGCTCGCCTGGTGGCTGAGCCGCGCGGGCCATTCGGTGACGATCGTCGAGCAGGCGCCGGCGCTGCGCACGGGCGGCTACGTGATCGACTTCTGGGGCACGGGATACGAGATCGCCACGCGGATGGGGTTGATCTCGCGGATTCGCGCGCTGGGCTATCAGGTTCGCGAGGTGCGGCTCGTGAACCGTTCGGGCCGGAAGGTGGGCGGCTTCATGGTGGACGTGTTCAGCCGCGTCACGGGCGACCGGTTCACGAGCGTCGGCCGCTCCGCGCTCTCGGCGACGATCATGGGCGCGCTCGGCGATCGGGTGGAGACGATCTTCGGCGATTCGGTCGCGGCGATCGAGGATTCGGGCGGATGCGTCCACGTGCGGCTCGAGAACGGCGGCGAGCGCGAGCTCGATCTCGTCGTCGGCGCCGATGGGCTGCACTCGCGCGTCCGCGCGCTCACCTTCGGCGCGGAGGCGGACTTCGAGGTGCCGCTCGGCTATCACGTCGCCGCGTTCGAGCTGGAGGGATATCGTCCGCGCGACGAGCTGGTCTACATCACCTACGGCGTGGCCGGCCGGCAGATCTCACGCTTCTCCATGCGTGACGACCGCACGCTCGTCCTCTGCGTGTTCCGGGACGAATACCTGACGCGCGGTCGTCCGGTGACCGATGCCGAGCGACGCGCGGCGCTCCACGAGATCTTCGACGGCCTCGGGTGGGAGTGCGATCGGATTCTGCCCGCGCTCGACGGCGCGCCGGCGCTGTACTTCGACCGCGTCAGTCAGATCCGGATGCCGAGCTGGAGCCGCGGCCGCGTCGCGCTGGTGGGCGACGCCGCGGCGTGCGTCTCCCTGCTGGCGGGGGAAGGAACGGGACTGGCGATGACCGAGGCGTACGTGCTGGCCGCGATGCTCGAGACCGCGTCCGACCATGCGGCGGCGTTCGCGGAGTACGAGCGACGGATGATGCCGTTCCTGGCGGGCAAGCAGCGCGCGGCCGCGGGGTTCGCGGCCTCGTTCGCGCCGCGCACGACGCTCGGCCTCCACGTGCGGAACCTGGTCACCCGGCTGTTCGGCATCCCCGCCGTGGCGGAGTGGGCGGTCGGGCGGAGCTTGCGCGACGACATCGACCTCCCGCCGACCCCGGTCGGCACGGCCGGGAACTCTTCGGCGAGAGCCGGCTAGTTCATCCGATGGCGGCGGCCGCCGCGGTCGAACCGAGGTTCCTCATGCACGCCTGCTCCCCCAGCGAGACCGGTCGCACGGCATCGAACGCCGCGCACGCCGAGTCGTTCGAGCGGATGACGATGCCGCACCTGGCGCACGTGGCGCGGTTCGCACGGTCGTTGACGCGCGACGCGGCGCGCGCGGAGGATCTCGTGCAGGAGACGTATCTCCAGGCGCTGCGGGGGTGGCACACCTTCCGCACCGGCGCCGACGCGCGGCCGTGGCTGTTCAAGGTGTGCCACAACGCGTTCCTGCGATCGATGCAGCAGGAGTCGCGGTACGTCGACGCGCCCGAGGACGACCCCGAGCTGGAGTCGCTCGCGACGGCGCACGCGCACTGGCACGCCGAGCAGGCGGGGCTCACGGAGCTCGTCGAGCGGATGGATCTCGGCGAGTCGATCTCACGCGCGCTGGGAGAGTTGCCGGCGTACTTCCGCGGCGCGGTGGTGCTCGTGGACGTCGAAGGCCAGAGCTACGACGAGGCGGCGGCGGTGCTCGGCATCCCGGTGGGGACGGTGCGGTCGCGGCTGTTCCGCGCGCGCCGGCTGTTGCAGGACCTGTTGTTCGAGCACGCGCGCGACGCCGGCTTCATCGCCGCACGACCGGCGTCGCGGGAGCGCACCACCGCACCATCCGGGGAGGCAGAATGAGCGAGCCCACCACGACGGGACCGACGTCGCCCGCGCCGATCGATTGCGAGCACGCGGTGCGGCGGCTGTGGGACTACGTCGACGGCCGCCTCCCCTCGATGGCGCGTGACGAGGTGGAAGCGCACCTCGAGACGTGCGCCGCGTGCCTCCGCCGGTTCGACTTCGCGCACGAGATGCGCGACGCGCTCGCCGCGTCGGCGCCGCCCCTGCCGGAAGGCGACGCCGATGCGGCGCTGCGCGAGCGGGTGAGGAAGGCGTTGACGGGGGAGCGAGGGTGAACGGCCGAGGGTAAACGAGTGCTTCGGTTTTTCGGTTGACGGTTCACGTCAGCGGGCAGGAAGGGCGACGGCGGTGTGAGACGCGTCAGAGCCTCCCGAGGCCGGCCTGAACCGATGAACCGTCAACCGACCAACCGACAGGGAATATCGCCGGTTCGGACTCGGTACTCGGGGTGAATCACAGCCACACCGTATCCACCCTTCGGTCGGAGTAACTGCACCAATGTCGAAGCTCATCACCGTAGACCACAGCGACGACGGCATCGACCGCCGCGGATTTCTCGAGTGCATGGCGTGGGCGGGCACGGGGATGCTCTGGACGATCAAGAGCGGGATCCTGAGCTCGGTCGCGCTCGGGCGAACGGGCGCCCTCGGCGGCGACGTCGGCGCGAACGACCTCTTCTTCGTGCAGATCAGCGACAGTCACATCGGCTTCGACAAGGCCGCGAACCACGACGTCACGGCGACGCTGCGCGAGGCGGTCGATCGGGTCAATGCGCTGCCGAAGCCGCCGGCCTTCCTGCTGCACACGGGCGACATCACGCAGCTCTCGAAGCCCGGCGAGTTCGACACGGCCCAGCAGGTGATCGGCTCGGCGAAGACGAAGACGGGCCACACCTTCTACGTGCCGGGCGAGCACGACGTGCTCGGCGACGCGGGGAAGTCGTACCTGCAGCGGTTCGGCAAGGACGCGAAGGGCGCGGGCTGGTACAGCTTCGACTACCAGGGCGTGCACTTCATCGGGCTGGTGAACGTGCTCGATCTCAAGCCGGGCGGCCTCGGCAACCTCGGACGCGATCAGCTCGAGTGGCTCGAGCGCGACGTGAAGCATCTGTCGAGCAGCACGCCGATCGTCGTGTTCGCGCACGTGCCGCTGTGGACCGTCTATCCGGCGTGGGGCTGGGGCACGGACGACGGCGCGCAGGCACTCGCCTACCTGCGCCGGTTCGGATCGGTGACGGTGCTCAACGGTCACATCCATCAGGTCGTGCAGAAGGTCGAGGGGCACGTGCGCTTCCACACGGCGATGGCGACGGCGTTCCCGCAGCCGGTGCCGGGTACCGCGCCCTCCCCCGGACCGAAGACGGTGCCGGCCGAACGGCTGCGCGACTTCCTCGGGCTCACGAGCGTGACGATCGTGCCGAAGCAGCATACGCTCGCGCTCGTGGACTCGACCCTCTCCGGCGCGCCGGTCGCGGTGTCCGACGTGCACGCCGACGCGGCGATGCAGCAGGACCAGGGCGGATCGGGTGCGATGGCGGTGGCGACCGGTGAGATCGGGATCGACAACTTCAGCTTCGCGCCGAAGCTGGCGACGATCGCCGCCGGCAAGCGCGTGACCTGGATCAACCACGACGACGTGCCGCATCAGATCGTGAGCGCGAACCGCGCCTTCCCGCCGTCGAAGGTGCTCGACACCGGCGAGCGCCACGAGCACGTGTTCGACCGCGCGGGGAGCTATGCGTACTTCTGCTCGCTGCATCCCACGATGACCGGCACGATCGCGGTGCAGTGACGTACACGATCGTGCCCGCGCGGCCGGCGGACGTGCCGCTGCTCCCGGCGATCGAGCTCGCCGCGGCGTGGCTGCTCGCCGCGCACGCGCCCGCGTCGGTGCTCGCCGAGCAGACGGACGAGGGGGTGCTCCGCCGCGCGCAGCGCGAGGGCCGCCTCTGGGTCGCGCTCGCGCGCAACCGTCCCGTCGGATTCGCGCACGTCGAGCAGCTCGAGCCCGGCGTAGCGCACCTCGAGGAGCTCGACGTCCACCCGGCGCACGGCCGGCGCGGGCTCGGCCGCCGGCTCGTGAACGCCGTCTGTCGCTGGGCGGCCGAGGAGGGCCATCGTTCCGTCACGCTCACGACGTTCCGGGACGTGCCGTGGAACATGCCGTTCTACGCCCGGCTCGGCTTCGAGGAGCTGCCGCGGAATGCGTTGAGCCCCGCGCTCCGCGCCGTCGTCGACGACGAGACCAGGCGCGGCCTCGATCCTTCGAAGCGCGTCGTGATGCGGCGCCGCTCGAGCCGCGCGCTCGTCACGCCTCCCTCCATCTATCAGTGCATGCGGGTTCGACGCGCCATTCCCGACGACCGCGCGCAGCTCGTCCACCTCTGGGAGCGCGCGGTCCGCGCGACGCACGACTTCCTCACCGAGGCCGACATCGTCGCGCTGCGGCCGCTCGTCGCCGAGGAGCTGGCGAGCGATGCGACCGCGTGGTGGGTGCTCGTCTCCCCGCGCGACACGCCGCGCGGCTTCCTCGGTACCAACGGCGACACGATCGAAGCGCTGTTCGTCGATCCGGACAGTCACCGCCTCGGCGGGGGCAGCCTGCTCGTGGCCCACGCACGGAGGCTCGCGACCGGACCGCTCCGCGTGGACGTCAACGAGCAGAACGAGAGCGCGCGCCGGTTCTACGAGAAGCTCGGCTTCGTCGTCATCGGCCGCTCACCGCACGATGGCGCGGGACGGCCGTTCCCGCTGCTGCACATGCGGCGCGATCTGGAGCGCGACGCCAGCCATGAGTGCACCGGGCCGTCCCAGGATGCATCACGAATGGAGGTGTGATGCGGCTCGGGCGGATCGAGCGGATCATGCGGATCGCTCCGCGTGGCGCGAGGGCGCCTCGATGCTGACCCAAGAAAGCAATTCATTTGTGGTCTCGGCGGACGTTCTCTCGCGCCAGTACGAACGATCCGCCCGATCCGTCGGATCCGCTCGATCCGCATGCAGCCTTCGTTCTTGATGCCAGCCCCGCTGTGCAATGGGGCGCCGCACCTTCGCGTGGCGCGGCCGAGCCGAGATCTGCACGCCGCGACGAGGCTCTATACGGAGGGGCTCGGCTTCGACGTACTCGCGTCGTTCCTCGATCACGCGGGGTTCGACGGCGTGATGCTCGGCCGCGCGGGATGGCCGTATCATCTCGAGCTCACGCAGCGTCGCGACGATCCGATCGCGCCGCGGCCG
The DNA here is from genome assembly GCA_035494615.1 of Gemmatimonadaceae bacterium. GTDB lineage: Bacteria > Gemmatimonadota > Gemmatimonadetes > Gemmatimonadales > Gemmatimonadaceae > AG11. The sequence goes on along the minus strand of DATJGU010000066.1, from coordinate 17,533 downwards.
ACCGCCGAGGATCTCCTCGTGCTGTATCTGCCCGACCGCGCGCACTGGGAGGCCGCGGTGCGCCGGCTGCGCGACGCAGGCGCGCGCTCGGTGGCGTCGGTGAACCCGTACTGGGACGCGCGCGGCGCGACGTTCGAGGATCCCGACGGCTACCGGATCGTGCTCGCGAACGACGCCTGGCCGTAGCGCGCGCTCATTCCTCGGCCGCGTGCCGCAGTCCCGCGAGCACGTCGCGCAGCACGCCGGCGAGCCGAGCGTCGGCGGCAATCGCGGCGGCGTCGGTGGAGCGTCCGGGGAGCGGGACGACGACCGCTTCGGCGGGGACGAGCCGCGCCGACATCGTGCGGAGCACTTCGGCGAGCTGCGCCTGCGCGTGCACCGACCGCTCCGACGCGGCGACGAGCGCCACCGGCGTGCCGGGAAAATCGACGCTGCCGACCAGCCAGTCGAGCAGGTTCTTGAGCGACCCGGGAAACCCGTGCGCGTACTCCGGACTGCACACCATCAGCGCGTCGGACTCGGCGACGCGCCTGCGCAGCTCGCGCACCGCGCGCGGCAGGTCGCCCGATTCCTCGACGTCCGGATCGAACGCGGGAAGCGCGGCGAGCCCGTCGTAGAGCGACACCGCCACGCCGGCGGGAGCGAGCAGCCGCGCCGCCTCGAGCACCGCGGTGTTGGACGAGCCGGCGCGCAGGCTACCGGAGATCGCGAGAACGTGCACGGAGGACTGCCGTGACGCGTGGTGCGGACGTCGCGTTCGACGTCCGCGTGAGCGCGAGGTTCCCTCCGTTGGGGGCGACGTCGCTCGCGCTGCCGACCGTGCCGACGATCGCCGCGGCGTTCACGTAGCCGTCGTCGCCGCCGAGCAGCTCCGGCCCGAGGTGGAGCGTGAGCGTACGGCCCGCGTACACCGGCATAATGCGGCCGAGACTGTCGCCCCGGATGCCGTACACCGTGGCGCTGCCGTCCGGCGCGAGCTCGCTGATGTCGATCGTCCGCTCGACGCCGAGCGCCGTGGCGCCCCCGTCCATCCTGAAGTGGTCGACCTCCGACGGACGCCCAGTCGCGACGTTCTGATCGAGGTCGACGTCGATGAAGGCGACCACCGCGCTCGCGTCGCCGCCGATCGGCGGGACGACGTCGGTCGTGAACTCGAGGCGCATGACGACGTCGTCGCCATCCCGCCCCATCGTGAACGAGATGATGTCCCACGGCGACGCGCTCGAGCCGAAGGTGTCCTTCCGCGGATCGAGCGCGCTGATCTCCGAACGCTTCGCGGCTTCGCCGGGCGAGACCGTCCCGTCGCCGGCACAGGAGGCCAGCGTCGCGAGTGCGAGCGTCAGCGTCGACGTTCGACGCCTGCGCGCAAACGGGGCTCGTCCGGCGAAGTCGCGAGTGTGCATCGTGCGTCAGTAGGCAGCGAGCCCTTGGAGTCCCGACGCCGCGGTGAGCCCCGGCGTGTCGGGCAGCGGCGCGAGCTGTCCGTCGTGGCTCACGGCGAACGCGCCGATCGTTCCCGTTCCGGCCTCCAGAACGTACAGGAATCGGCCGCCGCGCGAGAGCCCCAGGTCGATCGGGGCCGCGCCCGCGCCCGAATCGCCGGTCCGGCCGTTCTCGTCGACGAGCCGGAGCGAGGCGTCGGCGCCCACCGCGTAGGCGGAGATGGACGCGCTCGCCGAGTTCACGGCGAAGGCGAACCGGCCGCTCTCGGTGACGACGAGCCAGCAGGTCGCCGCCTGGTGGGTGGACACCGAGCCCGACACCAGCGCGAGCGCGCCCTGCTCGCCGAAGCGGTACGACGAGGCGGCGCCGTTGGGCGCGTCGCCGGCCGCCTCGGAGACGACGAGCTGGTTGCGCGGCGTGAAGGCGAAGCCGAACGGGGTGCTCCCGCTCGACGCCGTCGTCACCGGCGCCGAGAGCGACCCGCCCTCGCCGACGGTGAAGACGTCGACCGCGTTCGCGGCGCGCTCGGTCGCGACGACGTGCCGGCCGTCGGGAGCGATGCCGATCGTCGACGCACCGCTCGCCGGCGTGCCGAGCGGCGCGGTGGCGAGCGGCGACGCGGCGGGCACGCCCCGGTCGTTCAGCGAGAACTCGGCGATCGCGTTGCTCCCCGCGTTCAGCACGAACAGCCGGCGCCCGCGCACCGCGACGGAGACGGGCTGCTCGCCCGCCGACGGCGTCGTGCCGAGCCAGGTGAGATCGGCGCCGGAGACGGCGAAGGTGGTGACGGAGCCGCTGCCCGCGTTCACGACGTAGAGCCGGTGCGCGTCGCGGCTCAGCGCGAGCGAGGACTGCGAGGCGAGCGGGTCGATCGTGCCGCCGATCCCCGCCCCGCCGGTGCCGACGGTGGCACGATAGGTGAGCGCGCCGTTCGACGCACGGGCGAACGCGACGACGGCGTTGTGCTCGGCGCCGTTGGTCGTGACGAAGACGGCGCCGACGTCGCCCGCACGCTCGGCGGCCGCGAGGCGCGTGTCGGCCGCGGCGGACGGCGCGGCGTCGAACGTCGTCGCGGTCGTGTCGGTGCACGCGCCGAGCGCGAGGAGGGCGAGCGCCGCGCCGCCGGCGAGCGGCGCGGTGCAGCGTGGGAGGATGAAACGGATCATGACGGGTGGTGCTCCACTGGTGTGCTCGCGGCGGACGCCGGAGTCGATGAGCGGGAGACGCGACGCGCGTCTCTCGGCGCGGCAGGCAAACGGCTCGCGCTTCCGCACGTCGACCACCTAGTGGGACCCGTGACGAGAAATTCCCGCGGCCATCACGAGGCCTGAAACGGATGGCTAATACTGGCTCGGGGGGAGCACGACGACGCGCCCCGTCATCGCCGCGCCGTGCACCGCGCACTGGTAGCGGTAGGTCCCCGCCGTGGCGAAGGTGACCGCGTAGGTGCCGCTGTTCTTCACCGGGCTGCTCGCGAACGACGTCGTGCCGACCGACTGCACGCTGTGTCCGTCCGTTCCGGTCCACGTCCACGTGACCGCCCCGCCGACGGCGACCGTGTCGACCGCGTCGTTGGCCGTGCCGTTGTGCCGGCTCGTGAAGGTGAGCCCGGGGCCGATCGTGACCGCGCCGACCGGACCGCCGCCCCCGCCGCCGCCACCCCCGGTGCCGCCGCCGCTGGGGTACGTCGTGCCGTAACCGCCGCCACAGGCCGCGAGGGCGGCGACCGAGAACGCGAGGAGGATCGAGGAGGCGCGGCGAGGAGATGAGTGAGACATGATGCGTGGTGCTCCGTGAAGGTCCGGACATCGGTGCCGGCGCTCTGGCCGCCGGCGGCGGGCGCACGGCGATCGCGCGTCCCATGGGCGAAGGAGACCGGCGGAGTGGCGCGGAAATTCCCGCCGCGCGCTCGACGCGTGTCATTCCGAGCGGAGCGCGAAGCGCGCAGTCGAGGAATCTCCCGCCGTACCTCCAACGCCGTTCGCAGGAACGGCAACTGCGGGATTCCTCGACTCGCTGCGCTCGCTCGGAATGACGGGGGGAGCTGCGCTCGCTCGGAATGACAGGGGGCCCCTCCTCGACGCCGACCGGGGGCCGGGAATTAATTCCAGGCGGTCCGAGTCATTGTTCACGTGAGACCGTCACCCCGGGTCGAGTCGAACACGCCGGAGACCGTGCTGGAGTCGTTCGAGCGGAGCATCGTGCCGCTGCTGGACGACGCCTACACGCTCGCCCGCCATCTGGTGCGCGACGAGCACGACGCGCAGGACGTCGTCCAGGAAGCGTATCTGCGCGCGTGGCGGCACTACGCGGGCTTCCGCGGCGGCGACGCGCGGCCGTGGCTGCTCACGATCGTGCGCAACTGCTGCTACACGTGGCGGAGCGCCGGGAAAGCGACGCGCGACGCGGTGTCGTACGTCGACGAGGAGCACGGCGGTGGCGACCACGGAAGCTCGGCCGACGCCGGCGCACTGCACGACTCCAACCGCGCCGAGCTGCGGCTCGCGCTCGACCGGCTGCAGCCGGAGTATCGGGAGACGCTCGTGTTGCGCGAGCTCGAGGGGTTGTCGTACAAGGAGATCGCGCGCGTGACCGGCGCGCCGATCGGCACGGTGATGTCGCGGCTCGCGCGCGCACGCCGGCGACTGCAGGAGGCGCTCGGCATCGGCGCCAGGGAGGCGAGCTAGCATGAGCTGCCCGATCACTCGCGAGGCGCTCGGCGCGTACGTCGACGGTGAGCTCGCGCCCGACGAGGCGGCGACCGTCGCCGAGCATCTGACGACGTGCGCCGACTGCGCGCGGGACTACGACGCCGTCCTCGAGACGGTGCGAACGCTGAGGGAGGGACTCGTGCGCCACCGCGCGCCGGACGTGCTGCGCGCGCGCGTGCGCGCCGCGCTGCGAGAGGAAGCGCCTGCACGCGTGCAGGCGCCGCGCAAGCGCGCCGGCGTGCCGTGGCGCGCGCTCGCCGCGGCCGCGGTGGTCGCGGTGGCGAGCAGCGGGCTCACGCTCGCCGTCGCGCGGCGCGACGTCGCTCCGCGCTCGATCGCGAGCGAGGAAGTGCTGACGAGCCACATCCGCTCGCTCATGCCCGACCATCTCGTCGACGTCCGCTCGAACGACCAGCACAACGTGAAGCCGTGGTTCAACGGCCGGCTCGACTTCTCACCCACCGTCCCTCGGCTCGACAGCATCGGCTTCCCGTTGATCGGCGGACGGCTCGACTACCTGCACGGCCGGCCGGTGGCGGCGGTGGTGTACGCGCGGCGGCAGCACATGATCAACGCCTACTCCTGGCCGGCCGACGCGGGCGACGAGGACGTGTCGCCCGTGGACTCGCGCCACGGCTACAACCTCGTGCACTGGCGCCGCGGTGGTGTGGAGCACTGGGTGGTGTCGGATCTGAACGCGGGGGAGCTGGGGGAGTTCGTGAGAGCGGTGAACGGTGAACGGTGAACCGTGAACGGCCGGCCTCGGAACGCATCCAGCGTCCCGAGGCGAGCTCATCGACCAGGTCACCGACCAAGTCACCAAGTCACCAAGTCACCAAGTCACCAAGGAAGATTCCCCGCCCGCACGACGTCCTCCGATAGCAGCGGCACGCAAGCCGCTCATCCGGAGGCGCCATGGTCCTGCAACGACGCAGCAGACACTCCCTTCTCATCGCGATCGCCGTGACACTCGCGGCGTGTGCGACGCCGGCGCGGCTTCCCGTCGAGGCGGGGACCGGGCCGAACCCCGAGCTACCCGCGCCGCAGCACTCGTTCATCCCGATGGTGCACGTCGCGCCGGCGAAGGGCTGGCCGGCGAACGCCACGCCGCGGCCAGCCGACGGGCTCGCCGTCAGCGCCTTCGCACGCGGGCTGAGTCATCCGCGCTGGCTGTACGTGCTCCCGAACGGCGACGTGCTCGTCGCGGAGACGAACGCGCCGAAGCGCCCCGACGACAACCGGGGCATCAAGGGGTGGTTCTTCAAGAAGTACCAGGCGAAGGCCGGCGGCGCGGTGCCGAGCGCGAATCGCATCACCCTGCTCCGCGACGCGGACGGCGACGGCATCGCCGAGACGCGGTCGGTGCTGCTTTCGGGGCTGACGTCGCCATTCGGCATGGCGCTCGTGGGGAACACGCTCTACGTCGCGAATGCGGACGCGCTCGTGCGCTTCCCCTACGCGCGCGGCGACGTGCGCATCACCGCGCCGGCGGAGCGCGTGTGTGCGCTGCCGGGCGGACGGATCAACCATCACTGGACGAAGAACGTCGTCGCGTCTCGGGACGGCCGGCGGTTGTATGTCTCGGTTGGCTCCAACAGCAACGCCGCCGAGAACGGGATCGCGGCGGAAGCGGAGCGCGCGGCCGTGTGGGAAGTCGATCCGTCGACGGGCAGCCACCGCGTGTTCGCGTCCGGTCTGCGCAATCCGGTCGGGATGGCGTGGGAGCCCGATCGCGGCGCGCTGTGGGTGTCGGTGAACGAGCGCGACGAGCTCGGGAGCGATCTCGTTCCCGACTACATGACCGCGGTGCGCGAGGGCGCGTTCTACGGATGGCCGTACAGCTACTACGGCCGCCACGTCGACGAGCGCGTGAAGCCGCAGCGTCCCGATCTCGTCGCGTCGGCCGTGGTGCCCGACTACGCCCTCGGCCCGCACACCGCGTCGCTCGGGCTCGCGTGGTCCCCCGATTCGGCGCCGGCGCTTCCGGCGCGACTGCGCCATGGCATGTTCGTCGGACAGCACGGCTCGTGGAACCGCGCGCCGCGGAGCGGCTACCGTGTGATCTTCGTTCCCTTCACCGACGGCCGGCCGGCCGGACCACCGGTGGTGGTGCTCGACGGCTTCCTCCGCGACGAAGGCGACGCGATGGGCCGTCCGGTGGGCCTCGCGATCGACGCGCGAGGGGGACTGCTGGTGGCGGATGACGTTGGGAACTCCGTGTGGAGGGTCGCGATGACTACGACAGCCGGTAGCAAGTAGGGGGTAGCGAGTAGCCAGTAGCGAGACGCAACGGCCTCGGGACGCAGGAGCACCCGAGGCCATTGCCGTTCTCTCGCTACTGGATGCTCGCTACCCGCTACCCAAATACTTGCGGTTGTCGTTCTCACCTCCCCCCCACCATCGCATACACCCCCAGCACCACGAGTAGCCCCGCGACGATCGGACGGAAGCGTTGCGGCGGGATGCGGCCGAGGACGCGCGTGCCGATCGACGTGCCGACGACGACGCCGAGCGTCGCCACGAGGACGAGGGGCCAGATGTGCGCGATGGCGCGCCATTCCGTGGCGAGGTAGACCGGCATGCGGGCCGCGTCGACGAAGAGGCCGACCGCGGTGGACGTCGCGACGAACGCCTCCTTCGGGACGTCGAAGCCGAGCAGCGCGGCGGTGCGGATCCCGCCCTGGTTGCCGACCATCCCGCCGAGCAGCCCCGACAACGCGCCGGCGCTCCACGCCGAGCGTCGGCCCCATCGCACGCGCCGCATCCAGCCCGAGAGCTCGGAGACACCCGCGAGCGCGACGACGAAGCCGAACACCACGGCGAGCGCTCGGCTCGTCACCCACACATGCGCGAGCGCGCCGGCGAGCCCGCCGATCGCGCTCGCGATGCCGAAGCCGAGGAGCACGCGCCGGTCGACGTGCTCGCGCAGAAGCCAGTAGCGCTGCGCCGTGCCGATCAGGTGCGGGATCGAGACCGCCGCCACGGCGAGCTTCGTCCCCGTCGCGAGCGCGAGGGTTGGCGTGAGCAGGCTGCCGATGCCGAATCCGGCGACGGCGGCAATGCTGGCGGCGATGACGCCGACGAGGGCGAGGAGGGTGGGCAAGAGTCGTGGTGCGTGGTACGTCCTGCGTGATCATACCATCGACTGCGCTGCGCCGGGGCCGGAGCTGCAACCGCAACTGCCTCTAAGCGGATCGGGCGGATAACAGCACGGATCAAGCGGATCGCTCCGCTCGGGGTCGCGTTCCGTGCACCAGGGCAGAGTTCCTGTCCTCCGGAACTGAAAGTCTTTGAGGCTGCGCGGTCGCGCTCCGTGCACCGGCGCGAAGCGCCTCTCTCCATGCATAGTTCAAAGTCTTTGTTGGTTGCGGGGTCGAGACGCGGGGCGGGCGCACCGCCCCTCCATCCAGAATCCAAAATCATTAATGGCTGCGGAGTCGAGATGTGGGCGCACGGGCACCGCTTCTCTCCACACCTTCAAAGTCCTTGCTGCTTTGAACCGCGGTGCCGAGCTCCGTGCACGAGTGAGAGTGCTCTTTCGGGCCGGCGCCCGAAACATCGAGACCCGTATTGGCGATCCGCCTGATCCGTGCTGTTATCCGCCCGATCCGCGTTAGAGGCAGTTGCAGTTGCAGTGTCACCCTGTCGCCCGGACCTGTCGGCCGCGTCCCCGCCCGCTGTCGCACGTCCCACGCGCTCCTGCAGCCGGCACACGAAGCTGGTATGATTTCCCGCATGCGACGCCTTCGTGGTGGGTGGCTCGTGCTCTCGGTCCTGTCGCTCGTCGCGACGGGTGCGCTCGGTGGAGCGCGGAGTGCGGCGGCGAATGTCGCGTCGGTGCTCCTGCTGCGGGTCGTGGACTCGATGTCGCGCGCGCCCGTGGTGAACGCAGAAGTGACGGCGGACGGCCGGCGCGGGCTCACGGACACGAAGGGCGAGCTCCGTGTCGCGTGGCCCGCGAGCGGGAGCGTCGCGATCCGGGTGCGCCAGCTCGGCTTTCGATACGTCGAGCGCACGCTGACGCGCGATCCGGCGTCGACGTCGGCCGAAGACACGATCGTCGTCGCGATGGGACGCGCGGCCTTCGCGCTGCCGCAGCTGGTGACGGTCGCTCGAGCGCGCTGTCGCGAGGAGCCCGACTCGGCGCGGCGCGCCCGCTCGGAGGCGGCGATGGAGCTGCTCCGGTTCGGCGCCGAGCAATACGGAACGTTCCGGCAGCGATATCCGTTCAGGCTCACGCTCGAGCGACGAACGCAGAAGGGCGGGCCGGGCCGCTTCGGTCCGCACGCCGAGACGAGCACCGAGGAGACGACGTCGCGCGAGTGGGGCGACCGGTATTTCCCCGGGCGCGTCATCCAGCGCACGGGCTCGTCGAGCTGGTTCGTGCCGCTGCTCTTCGTCACCGCGCTCGCCGACTCGGCGTTCTGGGACCGCCATTGCTTCGTCGCGCGAGGCATGGAGACGCACGAAGGACATCGCGTCATCCGGCTCGACTTCCAGCCGGCGCTCGGCATCCGCGACGCCGAGTGGGAGGGCGCGGCGTGGATCGACTCGGCGGCGAGCGTGCTTCGGCGAGTCGAGTTCCGGCTGACGAACCTGCACGATCCGACCGGCCCGCGCCGGTTCGAGGGCTACACCGTGTTCGCGACGCCCTCACCCTACATCGCCCGTCCCGACTCGACCGTCGCGTGGTGGACGACGTCGACCAGCACCGCGGGCGGCTACGGCAGCACCCAGAGCACGACGTCGTCGCAGGCGCTGACGATCAGGGACGTGGTGTACGAGAAGGGGGAGCCGCCTGAACAGCGGTAGTTGGGGTGTTGGTGTGTTGGTGGTTGTAACGACACGGCCTCGGGAAGCTCCTGCCTCCCGAGGCCGTCACCAACACACCAACACACCAACACACCAACACACCAACACACCGCCAATCGCTACTTCACCTCGAACTCCAACGTCATCCCGTGATCCGCGTGCACCTTCCCATCCGGCGCGGGGACGAAGCAGGTGAGGCCGTAGGTGCCGGGGGTGAAGTCGTCGGTGAAGATGCCGGTGCGGCCCTTTCCGAGAGCGGCCATGCCGGCGATCGGCTTCCCCGGGGGCGGGCCCTGCATGCCGCCCTCGACATACGCGTCGACGTCGGAGATGTGCTTGCCCGGCGCGAGCCGGAAGAGCACCGCCTCGTGCTCCTGCGGGCCGTCGTTCATCACGTGGATCGTGTGCTTGCCCGCGGTGACCGGCTTGGAGAAGACGAAGCCGTAGTCCTTGAGCTCGAGGTGGATGTCGGGGGTCGGCGTCGCCTCGACCTCCGCGCCCGCCTGCGTAACGCCCTTCTCGGCCGACACGGTGAGCGGCTTGATCATCCCCTTCATCGCGTGCGGCGTCGCATCCGCACCGGGCGACGGGATGAAACACGCGATGACGTAGTTGCCCGGATCGAGCGTCAACGTCGCCTCGATCGTGGCGCCGGGAACCGCGGCGTTCGGACCGCCGACCGAGACGAGCCACGCGGGGGGCGGGCCCTTCGACTTCATCGCCGCCTCGAGATCGGCCATCGTCTTTCCTTGCGTGAGCTGGAGGACCTGCACGTGATGGAGCTGCTGTCCGTCGTTCACGAGACGCAGCGTGACCTGCCCCGCGGGAATGGTCGACGGCGCGGTGAACGAGAACTCCTTCGCGTGGATCGTGACGACGGGGACCTTGAACGCGGCGCTCGCGCGTGCATCACGCACGTTGGACGACGACAGGAACGCGGCAGCGCCGACGAAGAGCACGGCGGGTACGACCTTCAACATCATGTGACACCTCTCACAAATGGGGACGGGGGAGGCAAACATGTCGCACGCGCACGCGACGCGGGAGGGGTCCGAGTGCGCGCTCGGGTCCGCTGGTTCGGCGTCTGCTCGGGCTCGCTGCCTCTTCGGCTGCATGGCGCGCGTTTCCGCCCCTACGACGGGGCGCGCCTCGAGGCGAATCCTCCTTGCCGAGGCCGACGTAGGCTTCTACACTCGACCCCTTCCCCGGAGAGTGAGCCATGCTGCAAGGCGTCGGCGTCGCGCACGTGCCGGACGAGACCTCCGCCCGACTGCAGGATCTCTACGCCCGGCTCGGCGACCTCAAGCTCCGGGCAAGCGATCTCGAGGTTCGGCGGGACCAGTTGGCCGACCAGCGCGCCAACGTCGCGCCTGCCGCGCGGGCGAAGTTCGACGCGCCGTTGGCCTCCATCCAGCACGAGCACGCGTCGCTTTTCATCCAGATCGATGAAGTGAAACGGCAGATCGCGGACGTGCAGCAGAAGCACGACCTCGAGCAACTCGTGGCGAAGACGAACGCGCGCGACATGGCGCAGGCCATCCCTGCCGACCTCGCGCCCCAGGTCCCGATCACGATCCAGCCGCCTCCCGCGCCGCCCCTGCTCGATCGCGGCCAGCTCAACGACTTCGCCGTCGGCGGCTTCCTGCTCATGCTCCCGATCGTGCTCGCGTTCGCGCGGCGCATCTGGATGCGCAGCGGCCGACAGGCGTCCGTCGTCGACATCGACGCCAGCCCGCGCCTGCAGCGCATCGAACAGGCGATCGAGTCGATCGCGATCGAGGTCGAACGGATCGGCGAGGCGCAGCGATTCACCACGAAGCTGCTCAGCGAGCGCGCCGCCGATCCGGTCGCGGTGCGCCTCCCGCAGGCCGCGCCGGTCCAGCGCCGAGAGCCGGGCACGATCACGCCGCACTGACGTCGCCGGCAACGACGCGACGGGCAGCATCGTTCAATCGACGCCCGCGCGCGCCAGGTCAAGGTCCGAGTCGACCTCGTCGTGAAGCGTTGGCGGTTCTGCGGCGAAGTGTCCCGGCCGCGATCGATGCGAGGGAGGGTAGGGAGGGTGCGGGGGTGTGGAGGAGGAGCATCGCGCGTAGCAAGAGACTCGCGCGCCAGCGCGAGGCTCCGAGCTACATGCGCGAGTGGTCCATGTCCATCATCGTGCCCGACTCGTGCTCACCACCGTGTGCGTGGTCGTCGCCCCAGATCACCGCCGGATCGTCCGACGTCATCACGTTCGCGTGGACCATCCAGCCGAGCGGCGAGGCGAGAAAGCGGCCGCCGACCCCGTCGCACGCCTCCTTCGTCGCGATCGGGCTCCGGGGGCCGAACACCGGGTGGCCGTCCTTCAGCTCGAGCCAGCGCTTCCCGTCGCCCATCTTCGGCACGCACCAGTTCACGTGCTTGTGCCAGCGCGCGATCGAGAGCGGAACCCGCGCGTCGAGCTGCTCGAGGCCGAACCGCTTCGGCGCCGTGTACATCGCGCCGGTCAGCCGGAAGGTGCCGTCGGCATCCTTCACGTAGAGGAGCGACGTCGGCTCCGCGGGGTCGAACCGGAACGCCTCGCGCACCGCGTTCAGGCCGCGCGTGAAGTGGTAGACCTTCTGCGTCTTCACCTGCGGTGCGAACATGCGGAAGCCGTCGGCCACGGCAGCCGCCGTGTCGCGGTACTTCTCGATCGACGCGCGCAGCGTGGCCGCGACGGCCGCCGCCCGCGCGCTGTCTCCCGCCGCCACGGCGCGCTTCGGCGTCATCAGCATGTGCAGCATCTCGGGATCGTCCCCTGCGCGCGGCGCGGCGCCGCGCGCCTCGACGCGGCGCGCACCGCCGAGGAGCGCCAGCACGAGCACGAAGCCGGCGAGGGCGGCGAGCACCGCCAGCGCGGCGCGGCCCGACGAGCGCCGAACGGCTCCCGCGTGAACGCTCGGCGCGCTCGCTGCGTTGTTGAAGGGCGGCATCCTGCCTCCTGGTTCGGTCGATACCTTCCGGAGAGTGGACGGACGCACCGCCGCGCTCGTTAACCCTTTCATCCTCGGCTCGGCGTGCTCGACGTCTCCATCGCGCAGCTCCTGAGCGGCAACCCGGCGCTCGCGCTGCCGGCGCTGTTCGCCGGGGGCGTGCTCACCAGTCTGACCCCGTGCGTCTACCCGATGATCCCGATCACGGCGGCGATCGTCGGAGGCCAGTCGACGACCGACCGGCCGACCTCGCGGCTGCGGCCGGTGCTGCTCACCCTCACCTACGTCGTCGGGCTCGCGACGGTTTACTCGGCGCTCGGCGTGTTCGCCGGGCTCACCGGGACGCTGTTCGGGAGCGTGAGCACGAACCCGTGGCTCTACTTCGCCATGGCCAACGTGCTCATCCTCGCGGCGCTCGGCATGGTCGACGTGGTACCGGTTCGGCTTCCCGCGGGTATCACCCAGCGGGCGGCGACGATGGGCACGGCGGGCCGATTTTCGGGCGCGTTCGCGATGGGCGCGATGTCCGGGCTCGTCGCCGCGCCCTGCTCGGCGCCGGTGATGGCCGGCGTGCTGACCTGGGTGACGACGACGAAGAGCGCCGGCCTCGGGTTCGTGTATCTGCTGACGTTCTCGCTCGGGATGTGCACGCTGCTCGTCGTCGTCGGGCTGTCGAGCGGTGCGCTCGCGCGGCTGCCGCGCGCCGGCGCGTGGATGGTGACGGTGAAGAAGGTCTTCGCGCTCGTGCTGCTCGGCGCGGCGGAATACTATCTGATCAAGATGGGTCAACTATTGATATGAGACGAACGCTTCGAACGCTCGCGATGGCCGGCGCGCTGACCCTGATGGGCGGCGCGGTCGGCACGCTGCACGCGCAGGACGGGGGACTCGAGCTCGGCACCGTCGCGCCGAACGCGAAGGTGCAGACGCTCGACGGCAAGACCGTCGACCTCGCCTCGGTGATCGGCAAGGGGCAGCCAACGCTGGTGGAGTTCTGGGCGACGTGGTGCGAGAACTGTGAGCACCTGCTCCCGACGCTCAAGTCGGTCGCCGCGAAGTATGAGGGGAAGGTGAAGTTCGTCGGCGTCTCGGTGAGCGTGAACCAGAGCGTGCGCCGGGTGCAGCTCCACGTCGCCAAGCACGGCGTGCCGGGCGCGCAGGTGTGGGACGCCACGGGCGACGCGACCGGCAAGTGGGACGTGCCGGCGACGTCGTACGTCGTCGTGCTCGACCGCGCGGGCAAGGTGGTGTACACGGGGGTCGGCGGGACGCAGGACCTGGATGCGGCGATTCGCAAGGCGATGTGAGGCGCGAGTGCAACGACAACGGCAAGTAAGGGGGTAGCGAGTAGCGGGTAGAGGGTAGCGAGTACGGCGGGATGCAGTTACCCGCTACCCGCTACCAACTACCCGCTACTACCTACTGGCTGTTGCCGTTCGTGTGGTTCACGGCTCCAGGTTCATCCTCGCCAGCAGCACCCCCCACCGCGCGTGCGTGCGAAGCGGGATGAAGAGGAAGCTCCCCTTGATCCCGTAGGTGGCGCCGGTGCGCGTCGCGATCGCGTGCTCGAGCAGGTCGATCGCGCGGTCGTGCTCCCCGAGGCCGGTGTACACGTACGCGAGATGATACGGTGACACGAAGCCGGTGCGCGCGCGCTCCTCGAGATCGCGCGCGATCGTGTGCGCACGTTCCATGTCCCCCGCCATGCCGTACATCTCGCCGAGCTGGCCGAGCCAGAGGCTGCTCTCCGGGGCGAGCGACACGGCGTGCTCCATCGCTTCGAGTCCCTCGCGCACGCGGCCGCGCAGGAACTCCGCCCAGGCGAGCGTCGCGCGCGTGCGCGGATTGGTCGGATTGAGCTCGACGGTGGTCGCCGCACGCTCGGCGGCGTCCTCGTAGCGGCCGGCGCGGAGCAGCGTCGTGATGATGTCGTTCTGGTGGGCGAGCGGATCGAGCTCCTGCGCGCGACGCAGCAGGTCGAGCGCCTCGTCGTAGCGGCCGATCCCGGCGTACAACCGCCCGAGCAGATCGCACGCCTCGGCGTCGTTCGGGGCCAGCTCGAGGGCGTGCCGGTACTCGGCCTCCGCGGCGGGAAAATCGAAGTCGTGCGACGCCTTGAGATAGGCCGCGCACATGTGCGACGCGCTCAGCTCCGGCGACGTGCGGAGCGCGAGCTCGGCGTAGCTCGCCGCGCGCGAGAAGGCGTCGTCCGGCGGCATGAACCCCTGCTCCGCCATCTCCACGTACGACAGCGACGCGTTCGCCGCGGCGAGCCCGAACGATGGATCGCGGTCGAGCGCGCGGCGATACAGGTCGATGGCGCGGACGAGCGACTCCTTCGTGTACTTGCTCATCCACTGCCGCCCCTGCAGGAAGAGCTGGTACGCCACGATGTCGTCGGTCGGCTTCCGCTCGACGCGCTGCTGCTCGTCGGGCGACAGCTCGGCCTGGAGCGCCGACGCAATGTGCAGCGCGACGTCGGTCTGGATCTCGAAGATGTCGGTGAGCTGGCGATCGTAGGTCTCGGCCCACACCTGCCGGTCCGAGTCGCCGTCGACGAGCTGCGCGACGATGCGCACGCGATTGCCCGCGCGGCGCACGCTGCCGTCGAGCAGCGTCGCGGCGCCGAGCGTCGCGCCGATGTCGCGCATGCTCGTGGCGCGCTGCTTGAACTGCATCACCGAGCCGCGCGAGATGACGCGCAGCGCGCGGATCTTCGAGAGATGCGCGATGACGTCCTCCGTGATCCCGTCGGCGAAGTACTCGTTCTCCGGGTCGGCGCTCATGTTCCGGAAGGGGAGCACGGCGACGGAGGGCGTGCGCTGCCGCTCGACGGCGGCCGTGCCGCCGGCCGGTGTCGCCATCGCGATGGCGAGCACCGCGCCGAACGCGGCGGCGGAAGGAAACCGGTCGGCGGGCGCTTTGGCGAGCGCACGGGCGAGCGCGCGATCCACCTCCGGCGGCACCGTGCCGCGCAGGCGGCGCACCGAGGGCACCGGATCGACGAGCCGCTTGGCGAGGATCGAATGTGGGGAGGATCCCCCGTACGGCGCCTCGCCGGCGAGCATCTCGTAGACGACGCACGCGAGCGAGTACTGGTCGCTGCGCGCGTCCACCGCTTCGTCGAGCGCCTGCTCGGGGCTCATGTACTCCGGCGTGCCGACGACGAGTCCCGTGCCGGTGATGCGCGTCGACTGCGCCGCGCTCACCGCGCGCGCGATCCCGAAGTCGAGCACGAGCGCCTCCCCTTCGTAGAGGAGGATGTTCTCCGGCTTGACGTCGCGGTGCACGACGCCGCGGGCGTGCGCGTACTCGAGCGCGGACGCCACCTGGCGCCCGATCGTGAGCGCGTCGAACAGGGGAAGCTGCCGCTCGCGCTCGAGCCGGTCGCGCAGCGATTCGCCGGCGAGATACGGCATGACGTAGAACAGCCGCCCGTCGATCTCCCCCGAGTCGTACAGGGGGACGACGTGCGGATGCGTGAGCTGCGCGGCGATCTCGATCTCGCGCAGGAAGCGCTTCGGTCCGACCGCCTGCGCGAGCTCCGGCTGCAGGAACTTGATCGCGACCTTGCGATGATGGCGCAGGTCGTCGGCGAGGTAGACGACCGCCATCCCCCCGCGCCCGATCTCCCGCTCGATGCGATACCGGTCGGGGAGGGGGGCGGACGGGGTGGTCATGCGGCAATATGGCGAAAAGGGGGCGATCGGTAAGACATGGTTCAACTACAACGGCCAGTAGGGAGTAGCGGGTAGCGAGTACGAGGTAGCGGGACACGGCACGGCCTCGGGACGCTTCCGCATCCCGAGGCCGTGCCCTTCTCTCGCTACCAGGGACCCGCTACCCCCTACTGCCTACTTGTCGTTCTCGTTCTCGTTGCGGCCCGATCTCATCCCACCATTAGCGCTCTCGCCTGCCTATCCGGCTCCATCCGCACCTCGATCGTGTCGTCGAGGATCATGTTCGCCGGCTTCGCCGCCGAGTAGACGGGCCAGGCGGGGAGGCCGGGGTGGTTCGGGTTGCCCGTTCGCGCGAAGGTGACGAGCGCGTCGCTCATCTTCGTCGCCAGCGCGCGCGCCTCGGCGCCGCCGCCGGTCGCCTGGGCGCAGAGGTCGATGTTGTCGAACCAGAAGGCGAGATCCTGACAGTGGAAGGCGAGCGGGCGTCCGTCGAGCACGGGGGTCTTCCACCCGAACCAGTACAGATATGCGGGCGCCGCGCCCTGTGCCGCCTTGCGCTCCGCCTGCAGCACGGCGCCGCGGCGGAACAGGTCCGCGCCCGCGATTCCGAGGATCTCGAACGGCTTCGCGCGCGGAAAGACGCGCCGGTACTCGGCGATCACCGCGTCCGTCGGAGCACCGATGCGCGGCTGGAGCGCCTTCGCGAGCGCTGCCCAGTCCATCAGGTGCGCCTGCGGGTTGTTGATTCCCGGCGAGAACTCGTGGAAGGTGTTGCCGACGAGGAACGGGATGCCGGCCGACTCCGCGGGCGCGGCGGGGTCGAACGGGATCTCGGTGAGCACCTTGCCGTCGACGAGCGGCTGCCAGCCGAGGTCGAACTTCAACTGCCCGGGCCTGGGGAAGGTGAACGGGCTCGCCTTCTGCTGCGCGGCGAACGCCGCCGTCACGAGCTGGCTCGCGGGGATGGACCGGAGGCGGTCGAGCTGGTCCTTGCCGATGGAGAGCTCGGCGAGCACGGCGTCGGTGAGCTTTCCCGCCGATTCGGGAGTGCCGTACGTGAACAGCGAGCCGCTCATCGCGACCGCCTTGTGGAACAGCCCCTTCGCGCTCGGCATCGCCATCAACGTCGTCACCTTCCCGCCGCCGCCAGACTGGCCGAAGATGGTGACGTTCGCCGGATCGCCGCCGAAGCGTGCGACGTTGTCACGCACCCACTCGAGCGCCGCGACGAGGTCGAGCATGCCAGCGTTGCCGGAGTGCGCATAGCGCTCGCCGCCGGCCTGCGAGAGGTCGAGGAAGCCGAGCACGTTGAGCCGGTGGTTCGCCGAGACGAGGACGACGTCGTGGTCGCGCGCGAGCCGCTCGCCGTCGTACGGGCGAAGCTCCTGGCTCGAGCCCGACGCGTACCCGCCCCCGTGCAGCCAGACGAGCACGGGGCGCTTGCGCGCGTCGTTCACCGCCGGCGTCCACACGTTGACGCGCAGCATGTCCTCGCCCTCGAAGCCGTCGTCCCACCCGTAGAGGAACTGCTCTTCCTGGTTCACCCACCCGCTGCGCGGCCCGTGCGGCGACACCGGCCCCCACGCGAGCGCCGGCTTCACGTCGGCCCACGGCGTCGGCGGCTTCGGCGGGAGAAAGCGATTCTCGCCGCCGGTGGTGTCGCCGTACGGGATGCCCTTGAAGACGAACACGCCGTCGCGCGTGAACCCGCGCACCTTGCCCGCGGTGGTCTCGACGACGGCGCGATCGGGAGTGGCCACCGACGTGCGCTTCTGCGGCGGCTCCCTCGGCGGCGCGCCCTGCGCGGGAGCGAGGGACGCATCGGCGCCGATGCCGACGGCAGACGCACCGGCGATCGCGGCAGCCGACTTGAGCCACGCGCGGCGAGGAAGTGGAGAGGATGACATGGTTCCCGAGTGCGACGAGGGTG